>DAIDAG010000036.1 GCA_027310725.1 Sideroxydans sp.
GACCCAAGTCTGCGGCACCTCATAACGCATCCAATCGCGGGTACGCCCCAATATCTGGACGTGGCAGGTTTGCAGCCCGACTTCCTCGTGCAACTCGCGGTACATCGCCTGCTCCGGCGTTTCGCCGTGCTGGATGCCGCCTTGCGGAAACTGCCATGCATCCTGCCTGATGCGCTTACCCCAAAATACCTGATTCTTTGCGTTAGTCAGAATGATGCCGACATTCGGGCGATAACCTTCTCGGTCTATCATGATTCGCCCCACTCTGTTTTTCAATGTGGCGGATTGTTCCACATTTCCCCCCCACTGGAAAGACGCCAATCGCCGCATGCAGTAGAATCGCGCCCTCCAACCAGTACGATGAGTCATAAAACATGCGCGTTTCACAATTTTTTATTTCCACTCTCAAGGAAGCCCCTGCCGAAGCCGAACTGCCCAGCCATCGCCTGATGTTGCGGGCGGGTTATATCCGCAAGCTTTCCAGCGGCCTGTATACCTGGATGCCTCTGGGTCTGCGCGTGTTGCGCAAAGTCGAAGCCGTGGTGCGAGAGGAAATGAACAAGAGCGGCGGCATCGAACTGCTGATGCCCGCGGTGCAACCCGCCGAACTGTGGCAGGAAACCGGACGTTGGGAGGTGTTCGGCCCGCAAATGCTGAAAATCAAGGACCGGCACAACAACTTGTTCTGCTTCGGCCCCACGCATGAGGAGGTCATCACCGACATCGCCCGGCGCGAGGTGAAGAGCTATCGCCAGCTGCCGCTGAATTTCTACCAGATACAGACCAAATTCAGGGACGAAGTCCGCCCGCGTTTCGGCGTGATGCGCGCGCGCGAGTTCGTGATGAAGGACGCCTACTCGTTCCACAGCAGCTTCGAAAGCCTGGAGCAGACCTACCGCGTGATGTACGAGACTTACACCCGCATCTTCACCCGCCTCGGCCTGCAGTTCCGTGCCGTGGCGGCCGACACCGGCGCGATCGGCGGCAGCGGCTCGCATGAGTTCCATGTGCTGGCCGATTCCGGCGAGGATGCACTGGCCTTTTGCCCCAACTCGAACTATGCAGCCAACGTCGAGCTGGCAGAAGCGGTCGCACCAATCGCACCAAGAGGCGAGGCGGCACAGGAGATGCAGAAGGTCATCACGCCCGGACAGAAGACCATCGAGGAAGTCGCCGCATTCTTTGGCACATCCGGCCGGAATGTGCTGAAAACCATCGCAGTGATGACCCATGAAAACGAGTTCGTGTTGCTGCTATTGCGTGGCGACCACCAGCTCAACGAGATCAAGGCAAGCAAAGTGCTGGGAGAGTTCCGTTTTGCCAGCGAGGATGAAGTGCATCGCCACATGCATTGCCGCACCGGCTACATCGGACCGGTGAATGCCAAGGTGCGCGCGCTGGCTGATCGTTCTGCCGCCGCACTAAACGATTTCATCAGCGGCGCAAACGAGGACGGCTTCCACTTCAGCGGCGTGAACTTCGGTCGTGATGTACAACTGGATGAAACTAATGTACACGATCTGCGCAACGTCGTCGCCGGCGACCCCTCGCCCGACGGCAAAGGCACACTCGAATTGTGCCGCGGCATCGAAGTCGGCCACATCTTCCAGTTGCGCACCAAATACTCCGAGGCACTGCAAGCCACATTCCTGGATGAAAATGGCAAGGCTCAGGTCATGGAGATGGGCTGCTACGGCATCGGCGTGTCGCGCATCGTGGCTGCCGCCATCGAACAGAATTTCGACGAACGCGGTATAGCGCTGCCTGCCGGCATAGCGCCGTTTCAGGTCGCCATCGCTCCCATTGGCATCAAGAAGAGCGAAGCCGTGCGCAACGCCGCTGAGCAACTCTACGCCGAGCTCACTGCCGCCGGCATCGAAGTGTTGCTGGATGACCGCGACGAGCGCCCCGGCGTGATGTTCGCCGACCTGGAACTGATCGGCATCCCGCATCGCATCGTGATCGGCGACCGCAGCTTGAAAGAAGGCAAGGTGGAATACCAGGGGCGCAAGGATGATGCGGCACAGGCCGTGACCTTGCAAGAAGTCTCCAAGCTCGTACAATCCAGGCTATGAGATCAGGATGCGGGATACGGGATACGGAATTCAGAAGCGGGGTGGCCGAATCGAATGAGGCCCGCTGCTCTGCTTTTCGTTCAATCCTGAATCCGGCATCCTCGATCCTGCTTCTGGCTGCGGGTTTATGTTTTGCCGTCAGCGCACAGGCAGGCGCTCAAAAGGAAGAGGTACTTTCCGCCAGCGTGCGCAGCATGCTGCAACATGCCGTATCGGATCAGGCGGCGCCCAAGCTGGCCTTCGCCTCGCAGCAGGAAGCCCAGCTGTGGCTGGACGACATGTCGCAACGTCTTGCCACGCGCATCCCGGATGCGGCATACCGGTTCGATCTATTGAGTACGGTGCATTACGAAGCGACCCGCGCCGGTCTGGATCCGCATTTGGTCTTGGGCCTGATCGAAGTCGAGAGCGGATTCAGGAAGTATGCAGTTTCAAAGTCCGGCGCACGCGGCTACATGCAGGTGATGCCGTTCTGGACAAAATCGATAGGAACTGGTGACCAGGATCTGTTTCACCTGCGCACCAACCTGCGCTACGGCTGCACCATCCTGCGCTATTACCTGGACATGGAAAAGGGCGATCTGTTTCGTGCCTTGGGACGCTACAACGGCAGCCTGGGAAGGCCGGAGTACCCCAACATGGTAAAAGCGGCCTGGCACAACCACTGGAGCAGACCGCAGCAAAACAGCAGTCGCCACACCGGTTGATCCCTGTTACTTCCTGAGCGTCTTGCTTTTGATATAAGACTCCACGCTGGTCCGTGTCACCATCCCCTGCTGATAGCTCACCAACTTGCCCGTCGGATCGTACAGATAAGTAGTCGGTAGTGCCTCTACGTCGCCGACCTGCGACGCGAGGTCGTAATCGCCAAAAACGATGGGATAACTGATTTTCTTCTTGGCGACGAACTCGACTACCGAATCCTTGGTGGAATCCAGCGCGACACCGATGACCACCAGATCCCTATTTCTGTGAGCTTCATTGAGCGCGATCAGATCGGGAATCTCCTCCAGACAGGGCGGACACCAGGTTGCCCAGAAATTGACCAGCACCCACTTGCCGCGATAATCCTGCAAGCGTTGTTCCTGTCCTTTCATATCCTTGAATACAAAGGATCCCGCTGAAGCCGCAGTCGCCGACATCAGTAATATTGCAGTACACAGCAGGCGCAAGACGGTAGGCATCAATGTTCCGCCTTTTCATCGTGCCCATCATCCTCCGATTCACCGTCATCCCCGCCGTGCTTCCCTTCCGCCGCATGCGACCAGTACAGCGCCAATGCGATCAGGGCAATGCTGGCCCCCATGTAGACCAGGTCGATCGGTTGCGAGACGTGCATATTGATGGCTTCTTCAAACAAAGTGACGATCATGATCATCAGGATGACTTTGGCCAGACGCGATTTCAGATCGTCCAGGCTGTTGATGACCAATATCTTGCTGGATGCCTTGCTGCCGTGCGCTTGGTCGATATCGCTGATGAACAGTTCATACAAACCCAGGGAAAAGATCAACAGCACCACCGCCAACAGATAACCGTCGACCACTTCAACGATGTGCGAAACCGTGCTGTCATGCAAAGCCTTGCGTGCCTCATCCGCCATGCCGGCATCGGCATAGTGGAAGGTATGCTGCACCAGTAACACCACATCCACGGTCGCCATGTAGAAAATGGCAAAACTTGCAAACAGGCTGCCCAGTACCGCCAGGAAAATCACGAAGCGGCTGTTCCACAGCGAGCCTTCGAGCAGGTTTTCGATAAATTTCATGTCAACTCCCAATGTGACTTGCCAAACAATATTCGAGCGGCGCGCATTAAAGCTCAAAAGCTGATAGGCGGCAATACGCTATGCACTCTTATTCCATATATCGCGCAAGGTCATGCCTCTGGGCTCGTTCATCCGCTTTTCAAGCGACACGAACCAAGATTTGATGTCGCCATCTCCGGCATGTTTCGGCAGTGTCGTCGAATCCAGCAGGAAGATTTTCAGCAGTTCGCCCAGCTCCACCGCTTCCGGTGCCCGCACCATACTCCAACCCAGTCCCGAGAGTTTGCCCACGATCCTGGCCTTGACGAGTTTGTCCAGAATACGCTCGACGTCGTCGTAACCGATATGCAAATGCCGGGATAATCCAGGGAGGGTCTGCACCTCGCCCTTGTTCAATCCTTTATGCATCAGTTTCAGTATACCCACCGCGTAATAGAGCTTCGCGGCCTGATCCAGCCGCAACGAATGGGTGCTGCGCCAGTGCGAAAGCGAGGCGGTGATGATCGCGCCGAACAATACAGTGAGCCAGGAAAAATACACCCACATCAGGAAAATCGGGACGCTGGCAAACGCGCCATACACCAGCTTGTAAGTGGGAAAGTGCGAGATATAGAAGGCGAAAGCACGGTTCATCGACTCGAACGCCACCGCCCCGATCAGCCCGCCGATGATGGCATGGCGCATCGGCACATAACGATTGGGTACGACGCGAAACAGCAAAGTGAAGGCTGCCGTTGTCAGCAGGAGCGGAATGAGCTTGATCGCGTCCATGCTCAGTGCAGGAATCCGTTGTGCATACTCTGCCGAGAATCCGACCAGCCATGAAGTGAGCGACAAACTGCCACCGACCAGCAGCGGTGCCAGCGTCAATACCGCCCAATACACCAACACCCGCTGCAGCAAGCTGCGGGGACGGGATACGCGCCAGATCATGTTGAATGCATTGTCGATGGTCAGCATCAGCAACATGGCGGTAACACCGAGAAAGACGATACCCACCGCGGTCAAACGCGATGCACTTTCGGCAAACTGCTCCATGTAGCCCGTGATGATCCGGCCTCCGGTCTCGGGCACCATGTTCATCAGGATGTATTCCTTGAGCGGCGTGGAGAATTCGCTGAACACCGGGAATGCCGAGAACAGGGTCAGCGCAATCGTGATCAGCGGAACCACCGACAGCAGCGTGGTAAAAGTCAGGCTGGCAGCCATTTGGGTACAACGATCCTCCTGCAAGCGCACCGTGACATAGCGCAGAAAATGGAAGGAATCGACGACACCGAAGTTTGGAAGTCTGAAATTCGGAAGTTTCATAATACCCGCAATACTGAAATACAATGACCAACATGATACCCGACAAAACTTCCCCGCAAGATACTGCCAGAGCCGCGCGCCAGCTGTTGCGCGCCCATCGCTACGGCGCGCTCTGCACATTGTCGAAAAAATTCGACGGGTATCCATTCGGCTCCATCACCCCCTATCTGGTGGATCACGATGGCAGCCTGCTCATTCTCATCAGCGCATTGGCGGAACATACCAAAAACATCCAGAACGACCCCCGCGTCAGCCTCATCACGCACAATCAGGAAGACCCGCATATCCAGACACAGGGGCGCATCACCGTGGTCGGGACGGCTACCCTGATCGCGGAGCGCGAACAGGCAGGCAAACGCTATTTGCGCTATTTCCCCGAGGCGCAGACCTATTTCGCCATGCACGATTTCTCGTTCTACCGCATCGTGCCGCTCGCGTTGCGCTATATCGGCGGTTTCGGCGACATCCACTGGGTAAAAGCCGAAAAATACCAAATACCGCCCAGCACGCTCGCAGCAGCAGAAGACGAGTTGCTCCAAAAGGTCAACGCCAAACGGTCGACTGCGCAAGGACTGGTGATCGGCATAGACTGCGACGGCTTCGACCTGCGCAGGAACGAGCGAACGGAGCGCCACGACTTCCCCACATTGGCGCTCGACGGCACCCAGGCACTTGCGCTTCTGCAGAAATAGAAAGGGCATCGCGAACGATGCCCTGCGCAAGACCGCATCAACTGCCGTGCTATCCTCGTACGCCCCTGAGTTGAACGGATTGTTGAATCGATCCGGGCGGGGTCTCGGTTACTGCATCTTGCTTCACATTTGCTTTGGGATCGGCATTATCCGAAGAGGCATTGGTCCTGGGTTTGGCTTTCTTGCCTCGCACCGACTTGGATTTCCTGTCGGTCGACGGCACCGTACGAGTGACCGACTCCTTGTTCAGTGATGGATCCGCAGTCGCATTCGGCTCAGCGGCATGCGCATTGCCGTGCAGCATCGCCCCCAGCATTACCAAACCAACCTTGCGTTTCATTTCAACTCTCCTAAAACGAGGCCTCTATATTTGAGGATGCGCCCGTTCCAACCCCGTGTCCAGCTTGTTCAATGCATTCAGGTAAGCCTTGGCAGACGCCACCACGATGTCGGTGTCCGCACCCTGCCCGTTGACCACGCGTCCTCCCTTGGACAAGCGCACCGTGACTTCGCCCTGCGCGTCGGTACCGCTGGTGATGTTATTCACCGAGTACAACTGCAGTTCGGTTCCGCTGTGCACGATCTGTTCGATGGCCTTGAATGTCGCATCCACGGGGCCGCCGCCTTGCGCGTCTGCCTGCTCTTCCTTGCCGCCGACGCTCACCACCACCCGGGCCACCGGTAACACCCCGGTTTCGGAATGCGCGCCCATGGCCACCAAACGGTAGTGTTCGCTCACCTGCATGGCCTCCTCGTCGCTCACCAGCGCTTGCAGATCCTCATCGAAGATATCGTGCTTTTTGTCGGCCAGATCCTTGAAACGGGCAAAAGCGGTGTTCAAGGCCTCGTCACCTTCCAGCACGATACCCAGTTCCTGCAATCGCGAACGGAACGCGGCACGGCCGGAATGCTTGCCCATCACCATCTTGTTCGCGCCCCAGCCCACGTCCTCGGCACGCATGATCTCGTAGGTTTCGCGGTGCTTCAGTACACCATCCTGATGGATACCGGACTCATGCGCAAACGCATTGGCGCCGACGATGGCCTTGTTCGGCTGCACCGGATAGCCGGTGATGCTGGAAACCAGCTTGGAGGTCGGCACGATCTGCGTGGTGTCGATACGCGTGTCGCAGGTGAAAATGTCGCGGCGCGTCTTCACTGCCATCACCACTTCTTCCAGCGAAGCATTGCCCGCACGTTCGCCCAGGCCGTTGATGGTGCATTCCAGCTGGCGTGCACCGTTCATCACCGCTGCCAGGGAATTGGCCGAGGCCATGCCCAGATCGTTGTGGCAATGCGTGGACCAGATGACCTTGCCACTGTTTGGTACGCGCGAGATCAGCTGCTTGAAGACATCGCCCCACAACACCGGGATGCTGTAGCCAACGGTATCCGGCACGTTCAGGGTCGTTGCCCCCGCCTTGATGACCTCGTCGAAAATGCGCACCAGAAAATCCATTTCCGAACGCACCGCATCCTCGGCAGAGAATTCGACATCGTCGGTGTATTCCAGCGCCAGCTTCACGGCTGCGACCGCGCGTTCCACCACCTCGTCTGGCGCCATGCGCAGCTTCTTCTCCATATGGATGGGCGACGTGGCAATGAAAGTATGAATGCGACCGCGTTTGGCCGGTTTGATCGCCTCGCCCGCCGCGCGCACATCCCGCTCGCTGGCCCGTGCCAGCGAACACACCGTGGAATGCTCGATGACCTTGGCGATGCTGTGGATCGCATCGGCATCACCGGGGCTCGCGGCCGCAAAGCCCGCCTCGATCACGTCCACGCCCAGCTTTTCGAGTTGTCGCGCGATGCGCAATTTCTCTTCCTTGGTCATGGATGCGCCCGGGCTTTGCTCGCCGTCGCGCAGGGTTGTGTCGAATATGATCAGTTTGTCATTCATTTTTGCTCCATCGCAATTGTCCGTGCACAGCTCACACCAACCGAGCCGCCTGCTTTGATACTTAATGGGGTAGGTAGGATTAGCGCGCGACGCGCAGTTCCGACACGTTACCGACGAAGTCGGCAGCTTGCGGGAGGAACTGCGATGCGCCCGCGCCTGCACCGAAGGGCTCCGCCGCACCGTGTTGCGGGCGCAGCTTCAGCGCGTCCGGCAGGCTGAAGGTGGAATGCAGTTGCAACATGTGTCTGGAAAAGCGCATGGTCAGGAATATAACGGCTTTTATTTGGGGGCGCAACCAAAGCGGCTATTTGAACTGCGACCGGAATATGCCCCATTGCTGCGGCCATTGTGCCATCGGATCGCGCGTGTAACCGCTCTTGCCGAACTGGTTCCAGCGCCCGACGACATAGCACAGCAGCAGGTTGGCATGGGCGCTGATGTCGTCGTCGACAGCCAGTTTGCCTTGAGTGCTTGCCATGCGCAGCGATTGCTTGAGGGTGGTCTCGATACGATCGAGGAACTGGTTGATGCGTTGTTGCAGGCGTTCATCCTCATTTACCAGGGCATCGCCGATCAGCACCCGCGTCATGCCGCGATTCTTCTGTGCGAAGCCCAGCAGCAGACCGAGAATTCCTTCCACCTGTTTCAATCCGTCCTGCTCTTCGGTGGCGATCTTGTTTACCAGCCCGAATACGGTCTGTTCGATGAATTCGATCAAGCCTTCAAACATTTGAGCCTTACTGGCAAAGTGCCGATACAGCGCCGCCTCGGACAAGCCGAGCCGGGCCGCCAACGCGGCCGTGGTGATCTTCTCGCCTTTAGGCTGTTCCAGCATTTCGGCTACAGTTTGCAAAATCTGCAATTTTCTTTCGCCAGGTTGTTTGGTTGCCATGGTTTCCTCCCCTAAAGTTTGCACACTGCGCGAGGCAGTTCCAGCACATCGCGTATCTTCACATCAACATAACTTGGCGCACGCAGCGCATCGCTCACCCAAACGGTACGCATTCCCAGACGCTTGGCGGTAAGCAAATTCTCCGCGCTGTCTTCGACCATCACACACTGCGCCGCATGCAAGCGATGCTTGCGCAACAGGCTCCGGAAACCGGCGGATTGCGGCTTGGGTCGATAACGTGAATGCTCGATGGCGAAAACATCGTCGAACAGGTCATCCACCAGCAACAATTTCAACACTGCCTGCGCGTATTGCATCGGCGCATTCGAAAACACAAGTTTTTTGCCCGGCAATTGTTTCAATACAGAACGCAGACGCGGCTCGCGCAGCACCATCTTCGACAATTCCGGAAAACGGTGCGTATTGCGCAAAAAATGATCGGGGTCGGTACCGTGATGCTTCATCAATCCGCTTAGCGTTGCACCGTAACGCTGCCAGTAATCCATGCGCAATGCGTTAGCTGCGTCTTCGCTCAGACTCAAATGTTCTTGCAGGTATGCCGTCATGCTGCGGTTGATATGCGGGAAGATATGCGGCGTCGCATCATGCAGCGTGTTATCCAGATCGAATATCCAAACCGGCTCGCTTATCACTTGCTTTTGATGAGCGTACCCACCCCTTCGTCCGTCAGGATCTCAAGCAGAAGGGCATGTTCCACGCGTCCGTCGATGATGTGCACCGAGCGCACGCCGCCGCGCGCCGCATCCAGCGCCGAGCCGATCTTGGGCAGCATGCCGCCGGACAGTGTGCCGTCCGTCACCAGGTCGTCGATCTGTTTGGGCGTCAGTCCGGTCAGGAGTTTGCCGTTCTTGTCCAGAACACCGGGGGTATTGGTCAGCAACACCAGTTTTTCGGCGTGCAGCACTTCTGCCAGCTTGCCCGCCACCACGTCGGCGTTGATATTCAATGTCTCTCCTTCCGGCGACACACCGATGGGCGCAATGACCGGGATGAAATCGCCAGAATCCAGAAAGGTGATGATGGAAGGGTCGATCTTGTTGATATCGCCAACCAGTCCGATGTCCAGCATCTTGCCCGGCTCATCCATACTTTCCAGCATCATCTTCTCTGCCCGGATGAAGCTGCCATCCTGTCCGGTCAGCCCCACTGCCTTTCCACCAAAACGATTGATAAGGTTGACGATGTCCTTGTTGACTTTGCCCAGTACCATTTCGACAACATCCATGGTCTCTTCGTCGGTGACACGCATCCCCTGGATGAATTCACCTTTCTTGCCCACTTTCTGCAGCAGATCGTTGATCTGCGGGCCACCGCCATGCACTACCACCGGATTCATGCCGACCAGCTTGAGCAGCACCACATCGCGCGCAAATCCTTCCTGCAGCTTGGGGTCGGTCATGGCATTACCGCCGTATTTGATCACGATGGTCTTGTCGAAGAAGCGCTGGATATACGGGAGCGCCTCGGACAGGGTGTGGGCTTTTTGTGCGGCGGTAGCAACGGTCAATGGCATATTCGTTCCTTCAAAATTCTGCGCGCATTCTACCGCATACAAAAACGAAACGGGCGGCATGTAGCCGCCCATCTCATTAGAAGTTAACGCTCCCTCACCGGTGGTCTTTTACCGTCGGATCGTTGTAATGCTGATAGCTCAATTCCAGCGCCCTTACTTCGGCCTCGGTGCTGACGGTAACTGCTTTACCGCCGATATCCAGCACCAAGGTCAACGGGACGTGATCGCCGGCATTCAAGGCTTGCTTCAATCCGACCAGAGACAAATATGTACCGCGCGTCCCGAAGAGCGTAATACTGTGTGCGTTCAACCTCATACTGTTGACCGTCTCGGTCTGCAACTGACCATGACGCATCACCACACCTTGCAGCTCGCCCGATCGGGCGACCGGACTGCTGACCGACAGCAGACGAGCGGCCTTGGTGACAGTGAGATTCATCTGCACGGTGACGGAAGTCTGTCCCGGCACGCTTTCGCGCATCCAGACTTTGTCCACTATCACGTCGTTCGTCCCGCCCCAGGCGTTACTTGCGAGCAGCAGACCGGCGGTACAGAATAGCTTGCGCCACATGGCTATCTCCTAATGGTGATGTTCATGCCCTTCGTCACCCGTGGTTTCCAGCGGTTTGATCGCGGCCAGAACCCTGATGACTGACGTATGCCCATCTGCGAATTTCACCGTCAGTGCGAACGGCAGTTTGTGACCGGCCTTGAGAGGGCTCCTCAGTCCGATCAGCATCAAGTGGTTACCATCTGCCCCCAAAGTCACTGGCGTCTTTGCAGGCAAGGGCAGGGATTCCAGCGCGCGCATCTTCATCATTTCGCCTTCCATGACCATGCTGTGTATCTCTCCGCTCTGTGCCGATCCGCTCGCCACGCCAATCAGGGTCGCATCCTTTTTGCTGGTGATGGTCAACTGCACCGACGCACTGTCCTGTCCGGGGGCGGTAGCACGCGTCCACGCCTTGGTCACCTTCACCTCGTCAGCATAGGCTTGCGATACCGCGAGCATCGCCAAAAAACACGCACACAGAATCTTTTTCATGCTTTCTCCTGAATGATCAATAATAAAAGTCGGGGCATACCTGCCGCAAAGTAACGGTTTAATTTTAGCCTGTTTAGCCGATCCGGAATTAAAGATTTCTTCATCACAGTGATTACCCTCCAGTTCGCAACCGCTCTTGCTTTCTTCCCGTTGCCGAAGCCGATATCTGATCAGATGAACGGTGAAAGTCGGCACCAAAGCCCTAGACATAATGGGTGTCCCGGGACTGGCGACAATGGTCAAAACTTCACCGTCAAGCTCGTGTTGAAAGAACGCCCCATACCCGGAACAACTGTTCCATAAGCCACCCCGGTTCCCATGGTGGCTCCCTGACCGACATAGGCGCCTCCCAGCGGATATGCATAGAACTTGTTCAGCGCATTTTCCAGTCCGATATCCAGGCGTGCCTGCTTCCATTCGTAGCTGCTGTACAAGTTGAGCAAGCCGTAACCGCCGGTTCTCATTTCCTTCCTCACTGCCTCGACTTTGGTCTTGGCAGCGACCAGTCTTGTCTCAATGCTATTGGTCCAGTTACCCACTCGTTGTTCGACGGCCAGTCTCAGGTTCAATGGCATGATGTTGTAAAGATTGTCGCCGGTCGTCAGATTCTTGCCGTTCACATAGTTCAATACGCCTGTCGTGCTGAAACTGCCGTATTCACTATTTCTTGCCAACAATTTGCGCCCGGAAAGATCCGCACCGTAGAGGCGGGCAGTCTGGTTGGCCAGGCTCAGATTGACAAACCCATCGGTACGGACCGCGCATGCCGGGCATGCGACAGCATCGATATAGTTCTCCACACGCGTGTAATAGGGAGAGATCTTCATTTCCCAAGCTTGCTGCATCTCATCATGCCAGCTACCCGCCACGCTCAGCGTATGAGCGATTTCGGGTTTCAGATCCGGATTCCCGACGTAGCCGTTGCCATCGCCGAACCAGTTGTTCATGTTCAACACCATGGTGCTCTTGGTCGACCACGTGTAGCGCTCATACAGGTTCGGCGAGCGTGTTTTCGCCGCGTAGCCCGCCTCGAAAGATCGGCTCGTGTCCGGTGTATAACGTGCCAATGCCGTCACGTCGATGTTGTTGTCCATGCGCTGACGATCCAGCGCATTGAAGGCTGTCGCCGTCGCCAGATAGGTTGCAGAGGTGTTGTAACCCTGTACCGCGCCCGTATTCATCTTTACCGTTTCGCTGCGAATCCCGAGCTGGCTGTTCCATTGCGGGTTCCAGCGCGCCTCCCATTCGGCGAAAACGTCGAGCCGGTCCCGCTGGCCGTCGTTGATGTTCCAGAATGTGTTCGGCGACATCCCGCCCGTACCGGACGCCGACCACCAGTCGCTCAATCGATAGCGCTGATATTCGCTCCCCAGCCTGAGAATATCCCGTTCGGAAAGGTCCACATCTGCCTTGACCAAGGCACCTGTATTCTTTCCCTTGGTCTCCATTGGCATACCCGGGGCGGTGCCGTAAATGAACTGCTTGTCTTCAAGGAAATTCATCCTGTGGTGCGTATCCTCGTTATAGACACGACCCTCCAAAGTTCCCCATTGATATTGCCCAGTGTAGTGAAGATTGGCCTGCTTGCTGTTATTACCGGTCATATCCATGCGCTGATTCGGGAAACCCTGGTAGGGGATTTCCTGCAAACCCAGCTTCAATTCGAGCAAATGGTTGTCACGACGCATCGCTAAGCCGATTGCCTGATTGTCAGACCGGTAGAACGAAGAGCCGACTTCGTTACCGTCCAGCCAGCCTCTGCCCGTTGCCGCCGCACCCGCGGCCTTGAAATCCCGGGCAGCCGTGTAATTGTCGGATTTCACGGTTGAACCGCTGTACATCATGCTCAGACTCTCGCTGGCGATCAGGGTCATGAGATTGGCTCCCCGCGCGTTGCCGTTGCTGCGATACAAAGCGCCCGCCTGCCCCTTGACCAGCGTGCCTTGCCCTTCCGGGGCAAATTCCGGCGCTTGAGAATTCACCTGGATCGTGCCGCCTATGCTGTCCCCGCCCACACTGACCGGAGCGATCCCCGCATACACTTTGACGCTGCCGACGCTGGACGGATCGATATACGAAAGCGGCGGATTCATGTGGTTCGCACAGGCCGAAATCAGATCCATGCCGTCCACTTTGATGCGTACACGGTCGTCCGCCATACCGTGTATCGCCGGCAAGCTGGAGACCCCGCCCGCGCCATAGAAGCTGATTCCCGGTTGACCATCGAGCAATCTTGCCGTATCGCTGGTATTGGCGTGCTTCAGTGCCAGACTATTCTGGTCAAGCGAATAATTGCTTATTGCGGGCAAGGGCTGCAGCTTTTCGGCTTTGACTTCGACTTCCGGCATCGTCTCCATTTCAGCCGCAAAAGCTCCGGGTGTGAATGCCAATACAACGGCAGCCGCGCTCATTTTCAGCTTCAAAATCATTGCAAATTCTCCATAAATTGACTGTGGGTAATGCCGGGCGGATTGTATGGAAAAGTTTTTGCGATCCCCTGCGGCATATTGCCGCACCCCTTGCACAGAACGACTCCGGTAGAATTCAGACCCATGAATTCATCCCTGCTCGCCTCCCAGACCGGCCATTCGCATCTGCGCAGATTGATCCTGCTACGCTGCGGCGCCATCCTTGCCCAATCGGCAACATTGATCCTGGCGCATCGCTTCCTGAGTACGGATTTCTCCTGGGCTCCGATGTTGGGTGCGGTGTCACTCCTGGCTTTGGTGAGTGCGCTGACCTGGTGGCGCCTCTCGCTTGATTTCCCGGTAGGCAATATGGAGCTGTTCCTGCAATTGAGCGTCGATGTGCTGGTGTTGACGGTGCTGCTCTATTACAGCGGCGGCTCGACCAATCCTTTCGTTTCACTCTATCTGTTGCCGCTGGTGATCGCTGCCGCCACGTTGCCACGGCGACACACTTGGGGCATGGCCGCGCTGACGCTGGCGTGCTACAGCCTGCTGATGGTGTGGCATGTGCCGTTGCCCATGGGGCATGCACAATCCGAGCCCGTCACGATGCAAGGGATGGATCACATGCACCACCAAATGGATACGGCATCGCCCGCAGGCACTGCATCCTCCCCGCTGGGAGATGCCTTCAACACGCATGTACTCGGAATGTGGCTGGAATTCGTCATCAGCTCCGTGGTGGTTGCGTATTTCGTCGTGGAGATGGCGCGTGCGGTACGCAGCCGCGATGCCCAGCTCACCCGCGTTCGCGAAGAGACGTTGCGCAATGAACGCATCGTTGCACTCGGAACGCAGGCCGCCGGGGCTGCGCACGAACTGGGGACGCCGCTTTCCACCATGTCTGTCGTCATCGGCGAGATGCGCCGGGAATGCGCCATGCAGGAACAGCAGGAAAACCTGGCCATCCTCGATGAGCAGGTGCGCAGTTGCAAACGCATTCTCGATTCACTGCTCTCCCACGCGCAGGAGACCAGCAGCGAATTGTCGCTGGAGGAATTCATTCGCAACGTACTCAACGAATGGCAGTTGCTGCGTCCGACCGTGCATTACCGCTTCCACGTAAAAAGCCCCCAGCCATCGCCACGACTGCGAGCCGATCTTGCATTGCGATCCGCCCTGCTTAACCTGTTGAACAACGCCGCCGACGCTTCTTCGGAGGAAATGGATATTCTGCTGTTTTGGGATCACGCAAATATCAAGCTGGAAATACGCGACCAGGGCCCCGGCCTGACACCGGAAACTGCCGCGCGGGCCGGGTCGGCTTTCTTCACCACCAAACAGGAAGGCCGCGGGCTCGGCTTGTTTCTCGCCAACGCCACACTGGAAAGACTGGGCGGGAAAGTGCGCCTGTCCAACCGCGAAGGGGGCGGTGCAACTACCGAGGTGATTCTCCCTCTGCGAAAGATATCAATATGAACCAGGCCGAGAAACCTTCGCTGTTGCTGGTAGACGATGACGCAACATTTCGTATGGTATTGTCACGCGCACTGGATAAACGTGGTTTTGCCGTGACCACAGCAGACAGTGTCGAGAAAGCACTGCCTTTGGCAACGGCGAATCCGCCGGAATACGCCGTGCTGGATTTGAAGATGGATGGCGCTTCAGGACTGGTTCTGGTGCAGAAACTGCACGAGCTCGACCCCGCAACGCGCATCGTGATGCTGACCGGTTACGCCAGCATCGCAACCGCGGTGGAAGCGATCAAACTGGGGGCGACGCAATATCTTTCCAAACCCGCCAATGCCGACGAAATCGTCGCCGCCTTCGGCCACAACGCACGCACCGATACCCAGGTTGAAGCACACCCTGCAACCGTTGAACGTTTGGAGTGGGAGCATATCCAGCGCGTACTGCACGAAAACGGCGACAATATCTCCGCCACCGCACGCACCCTCAACATGCACCGCCGCACTCTGCAGCGAAAACTGTTGAAACGTCCAGCAGGTCTCTAGCACCTCCAGTCGCCTTGATACTCGGCGTTCGGGTTAGAATGACCCACAAAAAGCCGCCCAAAATAATCCGGAAAGAAGTGAATGAACGATAAGCGCGTCGATCTGAGAGCGTCCATCCGAAATCTGGACAGCCTGCCGGCCATGCCGCTGGTGGCTCAAAAGATATTGAGGCTGCCATTGGATACGCTTGAAGGCGAGAATCAGCTGTTAAGACTGATCGAACAAGATCCCCTGATATCTGCCCGCATCATCGGCCTCGCCAATTCCCCGCTGTTCGGTGCTGCCAATAAAATAACTTCGATCCCGGATTCAGCCATGATGCTCGGCATGAACCGGGTCAAATCCGTCTCGGTTGGCATTGCCGTGATGTCGACACTCACACGTCACCCGGCAGGACATATGAATGTGCAGTACCTCTGGCTGCACAGCCTGGGTGTCGCGCTGGCGATGTGCTCTCTGGCGCGGGCCATGCCCACCCGCTCCCGTCCGCCGGATGACGAGATATTCTTCGCCGGTCTGTTGCACGACATCGGTTTCATGGTCCTCAACTATATCGATCCGGCACGCAGCGACCTGCTGCAAACCAGATTGGCTGCGACACCCAATCGCCCCGTCCATGAAGTCGAAGCCGAAGTCATCGGGATCGGACACGGCGAATTGGGTGCGGAATTGGCCCGACATTGGGATCTGCCGGATACGATCGTCGCCGTGCTGCGTTATCACCATACACCCGATCATGCCGGAGCCAATGCAGGACAGCCCTTTATCTCATTGCTCAACCTGACGGAAAAACTGCTGCCGGCATTCGGCATTTCCGAGCATGTCTCACCCGATATCAGCGAACATGATTGGTCAATTCTGGGTATCGATCCCGCACGCGCAGAAGAACTGGGGGTATCCGTCCGCGAACAGGCGGAACATGCAAAACAGGTTGCCAGCACGTTATAATTCAAGCCCGACCCGGTACTATCATATGAACGCACCCATTGATCTACGCCAAGCTATTCGCAACCTGAATTCCCTGCCCGCTTTGCCTGTCATCGCACAGAGGCTGATGGCACTCAAACTGGATAGCGAAGAAGGCGAGAAGCAGATGATGCTGCTGATCTCGCAAGACCCGATGATCTCGGCGAAGATCATAGGTCTGGCAAACTCCCCCCTGCTCGGTGCATCACGCCATATCGCTGCCGTCAAGGATGCCGCCATGCTGCTTGGGCTGAACAGGGTGAAATCGGTCGCCACGGGCATCGCGGTCATGTCGCTGGTGAACAAGCCGATCGGACGTTTCGATCCGCAGGAATTGTGGCTGCACAATATGGCGGTCGCCTTCGCCATGCTGCCGGTAGTACGGGCCATGCCTGCCAGGAAACGCCCCCAGGACGACCAGATATTCCTCGCCGGCATATTGCATGACATCGGCTATCTGGCGCTTGCTCATCTGGACACCCAACGCAGCGACGATCTGCATACCCGCTTCGTCATCGAACCGGACAGACTTGCCATCGAAGTTGAACGGGAACTACTGGAAGTGACGCACGATGTATTGGGTGCGGAATTGGCCAAGCACTGGAATCTGCCTGACGATATCGTCGCAGTACTGCGTTATCACCACACACCGGAACTGGCGGAAGCCGCCGAGGGACAACCGCTGGCGCGTATCATCAACATCACCGAGAAATTGCTACCCCAGCTCGGACTGCATGAATACGTCGGCAACTATGTCGCTCCGGAAGAATGGGCGGCGTTGGATATAGACCCGGATCGGGCCGATGAAATCGCGGAGCAGGTCGTTGAACAGGCCAATCAGGCGGCGCAGTTCGCCAGTTCACTCAGCTGAAATTGCACACCTTTTTTTGATCGACTCGTTCAGCTCCGTGAGCGCAATCAGCAGACGGCGCAAAGCCTGGGACAATTCGCTCTTGCGTATCTGTTCGGCAGCGATCCAACTCCCCGCATGTATCATCGCCAGCACGTCTGCAGCATGGCGATGAAATTCGGCATGCGCATCGTGCAAGCGATTAAAGGAACGCAATTCCCCGAAACGCGACACACCGCCTTCCGTTAACCAACCTTCCAATTTGCAGCACTGTCCGAACTCGGCAATGTCTGCTTTTGACTCCGGCAATTCGCCATGTACAAAATCCTTGACCCGCCCGAAGAACAATACATGCGATTCCGCAACTTCCACGAAATCGATCCCGATCGCCGCGGGATCTTGCGTTTGATCGATCCGATTTGGCAACCTGCCGATTTCCTGTCCGACTTTCGTGCTGATGAGTTGCATCACAATCTCCCTGTCCGCTCTTTTGAGGTTGGCCTTTGTATCCTCCGCAAGTTTCGAAGACAATATGCCGTAAGTACTAGACCGTACCTATACCCACCCCAAATAAGCCTATACCTTCGCTAGTCCTTCGGCTCCCCAACCCCGTGCTTGCTATAATCAACACATTATTAATACGTTAACCCCTCCATGAAATTCGCACTGGCATTTCTATTCACACTATTCCCTACGCTGGTATTTTCACAAGAGCAAGCTCCTTCAGCCCCCACCCTTGCTGCCGGTTCCTACGCTTTATACGACTACACTGGCGGGCAATTTCTGCTTGAACAGAACGCCAGCGCGCACATCGCACCCGCTCAGCTGACCAAGCTGATGACAGCCTATGTCGTGCTCGGCGCGATCAAACAGGGCAAGCTCTCTCTCTCTCAGCGCATCATTCCGTCAGCTTATGCCACACGCATGCAGACTGATGAACCGCGCATGTTTTTGAATGCGGGCAATGAAGTGACCGTCGAAGAATTGCTGCGCGGACTCATCGTGCAATCCGCCAACGATGCTGCGCGCGTACTGGCTGAAACGATAGCCAATCATGAAATGGCATTGGCCGATACGATGAACGTCGAAGCACAGCGCCTGGGCCTGAAGGACACGCATTTTGTCAATGCCACCGGCCTGCCCGATGCGCAACACTACAGCAGCGCGCACGATCTGGCGTTGATCGCAGCAGCGCTCATCAGGGATTTTCCCCAGTACTACTACATCTATGCGCAGCGGGAATTTGAATACAACAGCATCAACCAGTTCAACCGGAACCGTCTGCTGTGGCTGGATCCGTTCGTCGACGGCCTGGCAGCAGCCTTCAACGAATCGGAAGAATTCAATCTGGTCGCCTCCGCCAGGCGTGACGAGCACCGCCTCATCTCCGTGGTGATCGGCACCGCAACGGAGAAGCTGCGCAACAGCGAAAGCCAGCGCCTGCTGAACTACGGTTTCCAGAACTTCGAGACGTTCAAGCTCTACGCCAAAGACCAATCCGTCAGCGACAAGGACATCTGGAAAGGCACCTCCCATCACTTGAGCATCGGCTTTCTGACCGACCGTTATGTCACTATTCCCAAAGGCCAGCGCGGCGCGCTCAAAGCCACACTGGAAACGCGGCAGCCGATGCTCGCCCCGTTCAATCGGGGACAGCTGATCGGAACCCTGCACCTGAAGCTGAACGACAAACCTTATCTCGACCTTCCCGTGGTCGCACTGGATGACATACCATTGGCCAATGTATTCTCGCGCGGGATAGACAATATCCGGTTGCTGTTTCAATAGGGAGCAAATATGACGATCTACCTGAACGGCGACTACATGCCCATAGAGGAAGCAAGGGTTCCTGTGCTGGATCGCGGTTTCATCTTCGGCGACGGAGTCTACGAAGTCATCCCGGTATACTCGCGCCGTGCATTCCGCCTGACGGAACATCTGAAGCGCCTTCAACACAGCCTGGACGGTATCAAGCTTAAGAATCCGCACAGCGAAAGCGAATGGGGTCTCATCCTCAACGAAATCATCAAACGCAACTCGCCCGAAGACCAGTACCTCTATCTGCATATCACGCGCGGCGTCGCCAAGCGCGACCATGCCTTTCCCGTTCCGCCAGTAGCGCCCACCGTGTTCGTGTTGAGCAATCCGCTCACGACACCGCCCGCCGATCAGCTGCAAAACGGGATCAGATGCATCACCGTCGCGGACAACCGCTGGTTGCGCTGCGACATCAAGGCCATCGCGCTGCTTCCCAATGTCTTGCTGCGCCAGGCCGCGGTCGAAGCCGGCTGTGCCGAGGCCATTCTGATCCGGGACGACACCTTTCTCACCGAAGGCGCTGCAAGCAATATCTTCGCGGTGAAGAACGGCACGTTGCTAACCCCGCCGAAGGACAACCTCATGCTGCCCGGCATCACTTACGATGTCATTCTTGAACTCGCTGCCGCGAACGGCATACCGTTTGAAGTGCGCAAAGTGATGAAATCGGAATTATCCGGCGCAAATGAATTGTTGCTGACTTCCAGCACCAAGGAAGTGCTTGCGATCACCTCTCTAGACGGCAAGCCCGTGGGCAACGGGAAACCCGGCCCGGTGTTCGCCAGGTTGCATCAGCTGTATCAAACATTCAAACAGGACGTGATGCGCAAATGATCAAACCGGAAGATTCTCTGATCGAGTATCCCTGCGACTTCCCGATTAAAGTCTTCGGCGAGGCAAAACCGGGCTTCGCGCAGGCTATTGCAAAGGTCGTGCTGGCGCATGCGCCGGACTTCGACAGTGCATGCATCGAGACACGCAGCAGCAGCAACGCGAAATACCTCAGCCTCACCTGCACCGTCCGCGCCACCTCGCGCGAACAGCTCGACAATCTTTACCGCGATCTGACTTCGCACCCCATGGTTAAAATGGTGCTGTAAATAATTCCGCCTCTCTTGGCGGAATTGAACATTGCCTTCCTCTTTCATCCCCTCTCCCGCAGGGGGAAGGGTTAGAGAGGGAGAAGAGGGGAATACGCTATGCAATATCCATCTCTGCACATCAAAGCACTGGGCATGGTCGATTACGAAGCGACCTGGCGTGCCATGCAGCGTTTCACCGACGAGCGCACTGCCGATACGCTGGACGAAATATGGCTGGTGCAGCATCCGCCCACCTACACGCAAGGTCAGGCGGGCAAACCGGAGCATCTGCTCAACCCGACCGACATACCGGTGGTAAAGATCGATCGCGGGGGGCAGATCACCTACCACGGCCCCGGACAGATCGTCGCCTACCTGCTGCTGGATTTGCGCCGCTGGAAGATCAACGTGCGCGAACTGGTACGCCTGATGGAACAAGCCGTGATCGACCTGCTCGCGGAGTACGGCGTGGCAGCGCAAGGTCGCGAGGAAGCACCCGGCGTGTATGTCGGCGACGCAAAGATCGCTGCATTGGGGCTCAAGATCAAGAAAAGCTGCAGTTATCACGGACTGTCGTTCAATGTCGACATGGACCTGTCGCCGTTCGACAACATCAATCCCTGCGGCTACGAAGGCCTGCGTGTCACCCAGGCCATCGAAGTCGGCATCTCGGTGCCGTGGGAAGAACTGCAGGCGCAGCTCACGCAGAATCTGGTGCACGGCTTGCAGCGGCACCTGGACAAGAAGCGCTTGCTTGAGCAGTGACCGACAACAAATCAGAACCCGGCCCTCAATCACCAGCTACTCTGAAACCTCACCAACGCAGTGCATTGAGCAGCATCTTGGTGCGTGATTTTTTGCAAATGTTGCCACCATGAATCGCTAACCTGTTGATAAATGGCTCTGCATAGTCTGGCACGTTGCTTGCTGACTATTTAACTGAAAGTGATGCAGGTTAGCTTACTGCTGCTTTCATGTTTCTCCTCCCTACTTGGGCATCCTTATGGATGCCCACTTTTTCTTCGGATGAAAGATACCTCTATGAATCGCAGCGACCTGATCTCCAAATTGACTGAGTCGACTCCAAACCTGCAAGCGAAAGATGTCGAGTTCGGCGTAAAAATCATACTGGAAAAATTGGCGTCGACCATCGCAAACGGAAGTCGGGTAGAGATTCGCGGTTTCGGCAGTTTTGGCCTGAATTATCGCAAACCACGAAATGGGCGTAATCCGAAGACCGGCGAGCAGATCGCGGTAAGCGCCAAATACCACCCGCGCTTTAAACCGGGGAAGGCTCTAAGGGAACTGCCCATTCAGGATGAAAAATGAAAAGGCATATTCCAGCAATCCGCCGAACTGGTGGCGATGATATCCAGCTTGTTTGTTGCTATAAAAATTCGGAATAGATCTGCTAAAACAAACTCTGTTGCCCATACTTGTCTGGTTTGATGAAGAGCGTCGTATCCAGTGTGTTCTCTTCGCGATTGAAGCCCATACGTTCACACGCAAGCCGAAAACGCGATGACAACAACTGCGCGAACAAGCCTTGACCGCTAAAGCGCGAACCGAATTCCGGATCGTTTTCCCGCCCGCCGCGCATCTCCCGCAAGCGGCTCATCACATGCTCCGCCTTCAACGGGTAGTGCGTGACGAGCCAATCCTTGAACAAGTCTTTCAATTCATAAGGCAGGCGCAGCAAGGTGTAAGCGGTTGTTCGCGCCCCGTGCTCATGCGCAGCTTGCAGCACATTCTCCAGTTCCGCATCGGTGAGAAAAGGAATCACCGGCGCGACCATTACCCCGCAGGGCACGCCAGCGTCGTTCAAAGCTCGTACGGCTTGCAGCCTGCGCCGCGGAGATGCGGCGCGCGGCTCCAGTTTGCGCGCCAGTTCCGCATCCAGCGTGGTAACCGAGATGAATACCTGCACAAGATTTTCGCGTGCAAGTTGCGAAAGGAGGTCGATATCGCGCTCGACCAGTGCCGATTTGGTAACAATCGACAGCGGATGCCTGCATTCTGCCAGCACCTCCAGTATCTGCCGCGTGATCTTCCACTCGCGTTCTATGGGTTGGTAGGGATCGGTATTGGAACCGAGTGCAATGGGTGAGCATCGGTAGGAAGGCTTCGCCAGTTCGGCGCGCAACAGCCTTGCCGCCTCCGGCTTGGCAAACAGTTTGGTCTCGAAATCCAGCCCCGGTGAAAGGTTCAGGTAGCCATGCGAAGGCCGCGCATAACAATAGATACAGCCGTGTTCGCAACCGCGATAGGCATTCAGCGAATGGCCGAACGGCAGGTCCGGCGAGTCGTGATGCTGGATCACGCTCTTCGCCTTCTCCACTGTCACCGTCGTCCTGAACGGCGGCAACTCTTCATCCGTTGTGCCCCAGCCGTCATCGACACGCTCGCGTGCCACACTCTCGAAGCGTCCCTCGATCTGCAACGTCGCGCCACGACCTTTTACTATTTCGTGTTTCACTTGATCCTTTTCGCTCGCCGCTTTGCCAACGCCTCTTCAATCCAATTTCAAGAGCAGAACGTTCGTTCTGTCACAACTATGGGCGCACAGGGATGCAATGTCAAACTGAGCCTGATTGAATCTGTAGTTTCACCAGACTTGATAATTTGACGCATCCGCTGCAAGGTCGGCAAGTTTGACAGTTTCAGCGGGTTAACCATAAAATCCGGCCGCAATCGTTGATTTATACATCGACGCCTGCAAGGGCAAACCCGCCGAAAGACGGGGACGCAAAGCTTCCGGGCTAAAGGACTTGTTCCTATTCGACTACTCGTCGAGTGCCAGCGGGGCCGCCAGGTAATCTGAGCATTTCCTCTATTTCTTTTGGCGTTCCTCTGGTTCGGGTTCTTTGCGTATAACCAATACGAGGGTTATATGGCAGTGGTGAATCCTGAAATCAGTAAAGCAGTCAATAATAAGTCGGACAAGAAAAATATCCGGCCGATAATAATCAAGAAATTTGCACGGATCATCAGGCCCCATCAAAGCGGTACTTGGAAGATCGCCTACGCTGACTTTGTGACAGCCATGATGGCGTTCTTTCTGCTGATGTGGCTGATAGGCGCCAATTCTGAGGCCCGCCTGCGTGGCGTCGCGGAATATTTTCGGACTCCGCTCGCGGTTGCATTTGCGAGCGGGAAAGACATGTCCGATCGCAGTACTATCCTGGATGCCGGCTCCAACAGTCCAATTGACGGCAATGCGCAATTGAAAAAAGGCGAAACAACAGGAGCGTCCCTGATTGATCTGAGCGATGGAAAACGCGAAGCACAGAGAATTGAAATGACGCACCTGCGGGAACTGAAACGCC
Source organism: Sideroxydans sp. (assembly GCA_027310725.1). Lineage (GTDB taxonomy): Bacteria > Pseudomonadota > Gammaproteobacteria > Burkholderiales > Gallionellaceae > Sideroxyarcus. The sequence continues at coordinate 23,683 of DAIDAG010000036.1, forward strand.
GCCTGGAACAAGAGATCGAGGCGAATGCGGAGCTGCGCAAATTCAAGGATCAATTCCAGATCGACATCACCACTGACGGTTTGCGTATCCAGATCATCGACAAGCAGAATCGCCCGATGTTCGACCTGGGCAGTGCAAGCCTCGAGCCATACACGGTCGATATCCTGCATAAATTCGGCAGCGTATTAAACGGCGTACCAAACAGGATCGGCATTACCGGTCACACCGACGCAACGCCTTATCAGGGCGCAACAAGAAATTACAGCAACTGGGAGTTGTCGCTGGATCGTGCCAATGCCGCACGGCGTGCATTGATCGGCGGGGGCATGCAAGACGAAAAGATCATCCGCGTCGTCGGTTTGTCTTCTTCAGCGCTGTTCGATTCAGCCGATCCGTTCAGTTCACATAACCGACGCATCAGCATCATCGTGATGAATGCACAGGCAGAGAATACTGTCCGCATGGATGGCGCAAGGCTCGAAAACGAATGAGAACAACGTCCTGAATTCTCTCCACACACCATTCCAACTAGAAATAAATACACACCACCATGACGAGATCAGAACTGATTGAACAACTTGCTTCCAGACAACCCGGTCTTACCCAAAGGGATATTGAGATGAGTGTCCGCCTGATCCTGGACCAGATCTCCTGCGTCCTGGAAAAAAAGGAAAGAGTCGAAATCCGGGGATTCGGAACCTTTGGAATCCTGCATCGCCTGCCGCGCAACGGGCGCAACCCAAAAACGGGCCTCATTGTCGAGGTGCCCGCCAAAGACGTGCCGCACTTCAAAGCAGGCAAGGAGTTGCGCATCAGAGTCAATGGCTTCAAACCGGGTATCCGCTAGATATTCGTGGGGCGCTGCTGTCGTGACGGTTGCGCCCGCTTCAGGGAGTGTTTAGAGTGAGCGCATGACCAATCCCGCCGCCGATTCAGGCTTTTCCAACTGCAAGTCCACTCCTTTTAACCCATGAATTGGCTCTATAGACTGTTCAAGGAAACCACACGCGAGACCTTATCTTTGAGGTGGATCGGACTCACCAGGATTCCCCTGCTGTTCTATGTCGGCGTCTCGGTCGCACAAATCTCAGCGGAGCGGATGGTGGTCAAAATACCTTTACGGCGCAGGACCAAAAACCACCTCGGCTCAATGTACTTCGGCGTGCTCTGCGCCGGCGCGGACTGCGCAGCCGGTGCCTTCGCCATGTATCTGATCAGGCGGCAACCTGAAAACATTTCTCTGGTCTTCAAAGATTTTGAGGCGCAGTTCCTCAAGCGTGCGGAAGGCGATGTGCTCTTTTGTTGTAATCAGGGCAAGGAAATCGCCGAGCTGGTCGCGCAGGCTACCGCCTCGAATGAAAGAGTTGAAAGGCAGTTCGAGGTCGTTGCCACTGTGCCGTCATTGAGTGACGAGCCAGTGGCCAGATTCAAGTTGACGCTTTCGCTGAAAAAACGGCCATAAGACAATTCAGCTTGATGCCCTTCAGCTTATTATTGCTGATCCCGGATGCCGCTGACATTCCGTTTTCGGGCGACGCGGGAAGGTTGCACGACCATCCGCCAAGCGCCATTAACCGAGCCAGGTGCACGCCCACTGTCGGCCGAAAGACTGGCATATTAGTTCAAACATAGAGGCTATTGTCTCGCGTGATTGCCATGTCAATGGCTAGTCCTGAACATGGATCCACTTCGCCCGGTCGTGACACTTAACATTTACCCTTGCATGCATTTCCGGAGGAAGAAACCTTTTCTTTCTTGCCACACTTCTCTATCGGACTTTGAACTATTTCATTCACCTCAGTCTGGCTGAGTAACTGGGCTACATAAGGCGCCCCGGTCAACGCTTCGATACTTTTCGCGAAGCCGCGGAGATGGTTGCGCGATCCGCACATCAGGTTCGTGTAGGTCGAGATGATGTCGTCCTTCTGGGCCTCGCTTATTGCCCGTTTGATATCGATCATGTCTTTCTCTTCGATGAGGCCGCCCACATTCAGGGCATTGAGGCTACTCACCTGACCCTTGGCAACCAGGGTGTTATAGAGTGACTGCAGATCGGTATTGGTGAACTCGCCAATTGCGTTGCCCGCCGCCGGATCAGGCAGGTTGTATTTGTTCAGCAACTTGAGCAAGGCATCCATATGCGTCTGCTCGGCACTGGCGATATTGGAAAATGTCGCGAGATCCCATACATCGTAGAACGTGAGGTATGTATCGCGTGCCACCTTTTCTTCTTCCCTCATGAAAATCAGGTCTTTTGTTTCCACCGCGGTGAGAGACGAGGTTGCACTATAGGCATTCGAGTAGGACATGGCGCCAAAAACGGACAACATGACCGCGAGTAATACTGGAATTGATTTGGTGAGCATTTTCATTCTCCTTTTAAATCGCGATTCCTTTCAGGCCAGCCCCAATTACTTCGCCGTTCTTTGGCAGCCTTGCAATCGATTCGAGTCAAGCTGCTCGGCAGCCGGGGGACTGACAGACCTTGGTCAACTTGCTCTTGTAATACTCCTTAAATAAACGAATATCAACAAAGTAAATTGATTATGTATTGATGATTTCTAACGATGGAGTGACGACAAGACAAGCCCATGTGGGGCGCATTAGCCGCAAAGCGTAATGCGCCGAATATTTGTGCCGTCCGGCGGGTTAGGCTGCGCCAACACGCCCTGTATCTCTGCACTCTACACCCGTTCATTTTTTATCGCACACATCCCATGATTTGTCGTTACCTGCGTTAGAATCCGCCCCCGTTTTTCGCTAATACGCCTATCAAGTCATGTGGTTCAAAAATCTGCTGGTTTATCGCCTCAACAAGTGGGACGTCACTCCCGCCACCCTCGAAGAAAAATTGTCCGGCAACGCCATTCAGGCATGCTCCGCGATGGAGATGCAAAGACTGGGCTGGGTCTCCCCCAAGGAAGAGGGGCTACCATTTGTGCATACACTCGGGTCGCAGATGCTGATCTGTCTCGGGATCGAGAAAAAACTCCTGCCGATGACGGTAATCAACAAATTCGCCAAATCCCGCGCGGTCGACATCGAAGAACAGCAGGGATACAAGCCGGGTCGCAAACAGATGAAGCAGATCAAGGAGGCAGTTACTGACGAACTGCTGCCGCGCGCCTTCGCCCTGCGCCGCCATACCTTTGCGTGGATCAATCCCGCGGCCGGCATCATGGTGGTGGATGCCGCGAACCTGGCGAAAGCCGATGAGCTGGTCGAGATGCTGATCAAGACCGTGGACGGGATAGCGCTCGCGCCGCTCAAGACCAATACCTCGCCCGCCGCTGCAATGACTTCCTGGCTGGCGGGAGATGACCTGTCTTCAATATTTACCGTGGACCGCGATTGCGAACTCAGGGGGGCGGGAGAGGAAAGGGCGACCGTGCGTTATGTGCGCCACACCCTTGAAGCCGAAGAGATCGCCAAGCACATCACTGCGGGCAAGGAAGTCACCCGGCTGGCTATGACCTGGAGCGACAAAGTCTCCTTCGTGCTGCACGACAACCTGCAACTCAAACGAATCGTGGCGCTGGATATCCTCAAGGATCAGGCGGAAGGCAGCGATCAGGAAGACATGTTCGACACCGACTTCGCCCTCATGACCGGGGAATTGCAGAGATTGCTGGTCGATGTGGTTGAGGTGCTTGGGGGTGAGAGCGCTCCGGCGGTATAAACAGCGAGCGACCACCTCTCTCGTAAAAGCCGGCTGCGGATACCATTCGCAACTAAAGCCTGCCCTGAGATTCGAAGTAGCCGCTCCTACAACCTGTAGGGTGGGCACGATTTTGTGCCCACGCTGTTACAGTTTTAGCACTGCGTGGGCACAAAATCGTGCCCACCCTACTTCTAAAAATCCGTTCACATTGAACTTGTCGAAATGCGAATGGATTTTTGTGCTTCGACAAGCCGTGCGTGTGCTGTTGGGGCGAATGCCCCTTACAGCCATGGCCTACCCCCTGCGGGTGGAGCACGACGGGCGATCAGCTTCAGGCCTGCCCTTTCACTGCCACTCAAAACCCACCTGCTCGTAGTCGTCGCCTTCGGCAATGATCTCCACCAGCCTGATGGTGCGGCTCTTCTCCCCCAGCATCACCTCGAATAACGTACCGGCCACGAAGCTGCCGCATTCCATCAGCATGGTGGCATGCACGTAGGAGTTGTGTTCGTCCGGGATCAGGATGACCGGCAAGTAGTCGTAAGCGAATGTGCCCGAGCTGGTCTCCCAGTTGGAGACGCGTTCCACGCCCTTGCCCAGCACGCGCAGCCATACCGACAACGGCTGCCTGGTAAGTACCCTGATGCCGACATGCACCTTGCCCTGCATGTCGGTCTTCAGGCGACGGATCATGCCGACCCACCATTGGCCGGCATTCTTCCCCCTGAGTCCGCACAGCGCGCCGACCTTCACCCAGTCGCCGGACGCCCGCGGGACGATGCTGCCTACGCCCTCCGCACTGATGTCCAGCACTGGCCAGATCTCG
>DAIDAG010000042.1 GCA_027310725.1 Sideroxydans sp.
GATCTCAAAGAGTGGAATATCACCATTCTGGCGACAGACTTTAACCCTAAATTTCTGCGCAAGGCGGCGCAGGGCGTGTACGGAGAATGGTCCTTCCGCGATGCACCAGTCTGGCTCCGCGAGCGCTATTTCACAAAATGCAGCGACGGGCGTTTCGAAATACATCCTCGCATCAGGAAGATGGTCACGTTTTCCTATCTCAATTTTGCCGAAGACGTTTATCCATCGCTATCGAACAACACCAGCGCGATGGACGTGATTCTTTGCCGCAATGTCCTGATGTATTTCACCGCGCAGCGGGCCAAACAGGTTGCCGGCAATTTCTACCGGGCGCTGGTTGATGGCGGGTGGTTGATCGTCAGTCCAGCGGAAGCCTCGCATAGCTTGCTTTCCCCGTTCACACCAGTCGAGTTTTCGGGGGCTGTGCTGTACCGGAAGATGGAAAATGCCGAATCAAAGTCACGCATAAGCGATGATCAGGTAATGCAGTCGCCAAGGGAAACAGAGGCATCGCCCCTATCGTTGCCGGCCGTGCAGGTGGAGCCTGCGGCTACTGATATTACTACGGTGCAGACTGGGCAACTACCAGCCCAACAACCGGATGAGCGCGAGGTACCATCCAGCATGGCCCGTAGTTGCGCCAACCAGGGCAGGCTCAGCGAAGCGCTGGAATGGTGCGAAAAAGCGATTACGGCCGACAAGATGAATCCGCTGCACCACTATCTCAGTGCCACTATTTTGCAGGAACAGGGGCAGCACGAAATTGCCATCCAGTCCTTGATGCGCGCACTTTATCTCGATCCTGATTTCGTGCTCGCCCACTTTTCCCTGGGGAATTTGCATCAATCGCAGGGACATTACCGGGAGGCGCAACGCCATTTCGGCAACGTGCTGCTACTGTTGCGCAAGCACCCGCAGGACGAGATACTGCCGGATGCGGAAGGGCTGACTGCTGGGCGGCTGGTCGAGATAGCCACATCCCTGCTGGCGAGTCTGCCGCAATCTGCGACGGCAAACGCTTAAGAGGAATGCATCCATGAGCGCACCTAAAACGACCCTGCAAAAGACGAAAAAGGAAATCGACTGGCGCGAGCTTGAGCGACGAATGGAAGCGTCGCGCGTCGCAGTAGAGCGTATCTGGGCGCCAACGGCCGAGGATACCCGGCGGATTCTGAGAGAAAGGGCAAGGGCTCTCGCACGGGAAGCAGTGCCGGCGGAGACCGCCGACGCAAGCATCGAGGTCATTGAATTTCTCCTCGCCCATGAGCGGTACGCCATTGCATCAGAATACGTTCGCGGGGTTGATCCACTGGAAGATTTAACACCTTTACCTTGCACCCCCCCTTTTGTGCTCGGCATAGTCAATGTGCGCGGCGAGATACTTTCTGTTATCGACCTCAAAAAATTCTTTGATCTTCCGGAAAAGGGCCTGACCGATCTCAACAAGGTGATCGTGCTTGAATCGGCAAATATGGTGTTCGGTATTGTGGCCGATGCCATCAGCGGTGTGCGCCGCATTTTACGCGCCGACATTCAGTTGTCCCTGCCCACACTGACGGGTATCCGCGAGGACTATTTGCTAGGGGTGACTGCGGAGCGCGTGGTCATACTCGATGCTGAAAAACTTTTGACCGACGGGAAACTCATCGTGCAGGAACAAGTAGGGGGATAGGAAATATTCCGGTTCGAGTTTGACAGGGCAATAAGGAGAATTAGATGGAATGGTTTTTGAATTTGACGACGCGCAACAAACTCTTCCTCGGCTTCGGGCTGATGATAGTCTTTCTCGCGACCGTGACTACGGTTGCGTATCAGTGTATTACAACGATCCAGGCTGCGCAGCAAAAACTATATCAGGAGGAATTTACCAACGTTCAGGAGTTGATGAAACTTCAAGCCGAGCAGAATGGAGTTCGAGCGTCGCTACTCAGCATGATGTTGGTAACGAAGCAATCGGATCAGGAAATCTGGCAGCAGGATGTAAAGGATCGCGGCAAGGAGATTGTTGCGCTCACACAGCGCCTGCTGGAGCGTAGTCGCAGTGATTCAGGCTTGCTCAATAAGCTTGAGGAATACATTAAAATCTGCGAGGCGTTCGCGCAGACGCGGGATGATCAGCTCATTCCGTTGATCCATGCCGGGAAAATTGAACAAGCCAGGGAGCTGGCGCTAGGTGTCCAAGAAGAGCGTTACCGCAAGATGCGCGCCATTGCCCAGGAACTGAGCGATGCGGCCGTAGAAAAGGCGCGTGCCGCCGTGGCGGAATCCGAGCTGGCAGTAGCGCGCACGTTACGATTGTTCGTCATGGTCGGCGTTTTGGCAATTTTGCTGGCAGTGGCAATGGTGTTGCTGGTGAATCGTGTCATTGCTGTGCCTCTCAGGATGATCTCGGGCATCGCCGAAAAAGTCGCTTCCGGCGACCTCACCGTCAATATTCCAAGCGGGCATCGCACCGATGAAGTCGGGGAACTGCTGCGCGCATTCGGCGCAATGCTCGAAGGGCTGCGGAAATTGATGCGCGAGATTAACGAAGGGGTCGGTGTACTCGCCTCATCTTCCAGCGAGATACTGGCCACCACGACGCAAGTCGCTTCCGGTGCAGTTGAGACGGCGGCTTCCGTGAGCGAAACTACAGCGACGGTGGAGGAAGTCAAACAGACGGCGCAGTTGTCGAGCCAGAAGGCGCGTTCTGTTTCCGACAGCGCGCAGAAAGCCTCGCAGATTTCCCAGAACGGGCGCAAATCGGTTGAAGAGGCGATGCAGGGCATGCAACGCATTCAGGAGCAAATGGAATCTATCGCCGAGAGTATCGTGCGGCTGTCCGAACAGAGTCAGGCTATCGGCGAGATCATCGCCACGGTCAACGATCTGGCCGAGCAATCGAACCTGCTCGCGGTGAATGCCGCGATCGAGGCGAACAAGGCGGGCGAACAGGGCAAAGGTTTCGTGGTTGTGGCGCAGGAAGTCAAGAGCCTGGCGGAACAATCCAAACAAGCGACCGCCCAAGTGCGCACGATACTCGGTGACATCCAGCGGGCGACCAGTGCTGCGGTGCTGGCCACCGAGCAGGGCAACAAGGCGGTGCAAGCAGGAGTGAATCAAACCACGGAGACTGGCGAATCGATCCGACTACTGGCCGACAGCATCGTGGAAGCAGCACAAGCGGCGACCCAGATCGCGGCATCGAGCCAGCAACAGATGGTGGGCATGGATCAGGTGGCACTGGCAATGGAGAACATCAAGCAAGCCAGCATACATAACGTGTCCGGCACCAAGCAGGCGGAGGTCGCTGCACAGAGCCTGCATGAACTGGGGTTGAGGCTGCAACAGATGGCAGCGCAATACAAGATTTAGCGCAGGTTCTTTAGAAAAGCGAGGATAGCAAAATGAAATGGTCTATTGGAACAAAGATTGGTGCTGGCTATGCTCTGGCGTTAATGATTCTGGTTATCCTTGGCGCGGTCTCTTACCGGAACACGACCGGACTCATCGAAGCTGCACAGATGAAAGCGCATACCTATCAGGTGCTCGAAAATCTGGCAAGGGTGCTCTCCACCTTGACGGATGCCGAGACCGGGCAACGCGGCTACATCATAGTCGGGGAAGATCGGTATCTGGAACCGTACCAGACCGGTACCTTGGTCGTTAACCAAACCATCCAGAATCTGCGGAAGTTGACGGCGGACAACCCCAACCAGCAGCAGCGGCTCGATGCGCTTGAACCTCTGATTGCAGCCAAACTTACCGAGCTGAAGGAGACGATTGATTTGCGGAAAAGCAAGGGATTTGAAGCTGCATTACAGGTGGTGCGGACGGACAAGGGAAAGAAGGCGATGGACGATATTCGGAAGATAACCGCAGAGATGGGTAATGAGGAAAGGATGTTATTGGAACAGCGTAGCAAAGAGATGGCTGCAAGTTCCAATACTACGATTTCTGTCATTGTTTATGGGATTCCGCTAGCAATTGCAGTATTGATTCTGTTTGGTTTATGGATCATTCGCACCCTCACTCGCCAACTCCGGGCAAGCGTTGACCAACTCTCAACATCCTCTGCCGAGATTTTGGCCACCACGACGCAAGTTGCTTCCGGTGCGGCCGAGACTGCGACGGCAGTGAGCGAGACCACGGCGACGGTGGAGGAAGTCAAACAGACGGCGCAGTTGTCGAGCCAGAAGGCACGTTCGGTTTCCGACAGCGCGCAGAAAGCCTCGCAGGTTTCCCAGAACGGGCGCAAATCGGTGGAGGAAGCGATGCAGGGCATGCAGCGCATTCAGGAACAAATGGAATCCATCGCCGAGAGCATTGTGCGGCTGTCCGAGCAGAGCCAGTCCATCGGCGAAATCATCGCCACAGTCAATGATCTGGCCGAGCAATCGAACCTGCTCGCGGTGAATGCTGCGATCGAGGCAAACAAGGCGGGCGAACAGGGCAAAGGTTTCGCGGTCGTGGCGCAGGAAGTCAAGAGTCTGGCGGAACAGTCCAAGCAGGCGACTTCCCAGGTGCGCACGATACTCGGCGACATCCAGCGGGCGACCAGTGCTGCGGTGCTGGCCACCGAGCAGGGTAACAAGGCCGTGCAAGCAGGGGTAAAACAAACTACGGAAACCGGCGAAGCTATCCGCCTGCTGGCTGACAGCATCGTGGAAGCGGCGCAGGCGGCGACCCAGATTGCGGCCTCGAGCCAGCAACAGATGGTGGGCATGGATCAGGTGGCGCTGGCGATGGAGAGCATCAAACAGGCTAGCGTACAGAACGTTTCAGGCACCAAGCAGGCCGAGGTCGCTGCACAGAGCCTGCATGAACTGGGGCAGAAGCTGAGCGACATGATCGGGGGCAGGTCCGCATGACTTCACTCTTCACAAATTGTGAACAGACCCTCTGTCCTTTGATACTTCAAGTGGCGCGAAACAGGCTTGTCGCCCGGTTGCGGCGCAAAGGCCGGAATCTTGGAATGCGGCGGGAGACTTTCCCGGATTTTGCTTCGCGCCATCCGGACTCCCTGTTTGGCTCCGGCTTGTTCGGATTGGGCCATGGATAAGCAGAACGAAGATTTCCTGAAAAGATTGCTTGCGACCTTCCGGATCGAGGCGGGTGAACATCTCCAGGCGATGTCGGCGGGATTGATCGAACTGGAAAATAACCCTGCCGAAGTCAGGTATGCGGAAATCGTCGAAACCGTGTTTCGCGAGGCGCACAGTCTGAAGGGCGCAGCGCGGGCGGTGAATCTCAAGGAGATCGAGTCGGTCTGCCAGTCCATGGAGAGCGTGTTCGCGGCACTGAAAGGCAACCGGCTCGCTGTTTCCTCCCCGTTGTTTGACCTGATGCATGAAGCGATTGATGACTTGAGCAGGCTCCTTTCCGCAGAAGGTGCAGCGATGGCCGTTGCAGGAAAGTCTGCGATTGCAACATTGATCCAGCGGCTTGACGAAGTACTACAGGGGCGGTATGCCAACACTGCGATAGACCATCCCACTACAGCTCAATCCACAACGGCTCAGCCGGCGCCATCGGAGCAACAGACTCCAATCCCACTTCTACAGGATGCGAATACGGAAGCGTCCGCAGCGTTTGCCACGCATACGCCTTCCACGACTCCCGGTTTTGCATCAGGAACGGTCAGGGTTGCCGCGCAGAAACTGGATGCAGTGATGCGGCAGGTCGAGGAGCTGCTGGTGCCACGGCTGGCCTCGGTGCAGCGTGACAAGGAGTTGCGCGAGGTTGCTGTCTCCTTCGCAACCTGGAAAAAACAGCGGGCGCGAATGCGGCCCGTGCTGCGGCAGATCGAGCGTTATGTCGAAAAAGGAAGCGGGCGCAATGGCGCCGCGGCAGAACTGCCGGAACTCCCGGCAAAAGAACTGCCGAAACTGCTGGAGTATCTGGAGTCCGAGCAACTGTTCATGAAAACGATTGAGGAGCGGCTGCTGCGCTTAAGCAAGTTTGCCGCGCACGACCGGCGCACCCTGGCAGGCATGAGCGATAGTCTTTTGCATGACGTGAAGGAAATGCAACTGCTGCCGTTTTCTTCGCTACTCGAAATTTTTCCGCGCTTCACCCGTGAACTTGCCCGCGAGCAGGACAAACAGGTGGAGCTGGTGATACGGGGCGGGGAAATTGAAATCGACCGGCGTACTCTGGAAGAAATGAAAGATCCGCTAATGCACCTGTTGCGGAATTGTGTGGATCACGGCATCGAGCAGCCGGTCATGCGACAGAGCAAGGGCAAGCCGGCTTGCGGAAATATAACAGTCGCCATTGTGCAAAAAGACGGCGGAAAGATCGAGATACTGGTTGCCGACGACGGGGCGGGTATAGACGCAGCCAAGGTGAAAGCGTCGGCGCTCAAGCTTAATCTGGTTTCTGCAGAGATGGCTGAAAAGCTGAACGAGCAAGAGGTGCAGGCACTCGTTTTTCAGTCAGGTATTTCCACCAGTCAAATCATTACGGATATTTCAGGACGCGGCCTCGGACTCGCCATTGTGCTGGAAAAAGTCGAGCGGCTGGGCGGAGTCGTCGCGCTTGAATCTCCTCGTGAGGGTGGGACATCTTTTATTGTCACGCTGCCGCTGATGCTGGCCACCTTTCGCGGCGTGCTGGTTCGCGTCGGCGAACATTGTTTCGTCATTCCTGCACTGAGCGTCGAGCGAGTGACGCGAGTGGCTCAACAGGACATCAAGACCGTGGAAAATCGCGCAACCATTTCGTACGACGGACAGGCTGTTGCGCTGGTCAGTCTAGGCGACGCGCTGGAACTTCCGCGCCAAAGTTCAACGGCTAACACTTCGGCGCAGGTCGCTGTCGTTGTTCTCGGAACAGGCCGCCAGCGTGTTGCGTTCCAGGTGGAAGAAGTTCTCGGAGAGCAGGAAGTGCTGGTCAAGGCGCTGGGCCGACAGCTCACACGCGTGCGCAATATCGCCGGTGCAAGTGTATTGGGAACCGGTCAAGTGGTAGCGGTACTCAATGTGTCCGATTTGCTGAAATCGGCGGTGAAATGTGCGGCGGCGCCGTCGGCCATTGCCGCTGAAATGCGCAGGGTGGTGAAAAAACAGTCAATTCTGGTGGTGGAGGACTCGATCACATCAAGGGCACTGCTCAAGAACATCCTGGAATCGGCGGGTTACCGTGTCACTACTGCAGTGGATGGAGTGGATGCCTACACCACACTCAAGACCGCGATGTTTGATCTGATCGTGTCAGACGTGGAAATGCCGCGCATGGACGGCTTTGATCTCACGGCCAAGGTGCGGGCGGACAAACAGCTCGCCGAGCTACCGGTGATACTCGTAACGGCGCTGGAATCGCGAGAACACCGCGAGCGCGGCATCGACGTAGGCGCCAACGCATATATTGTGAAAAGCAGTTTCGATCAGAGCAACCTGCTGGAAGTCATCGGCAGGCTCATTTGAGCGTCAGACGAAGTTTCCGAAGAATATAAACAAGGAGCATTATCCATGACGCCATACAAAACATGCCTGTCCCTGGCTCTTTGCGGGTTGTTGCTGCTCAGCGCATGCGACAAGAAAGAGGCGCCGCCGAGCGCCGCTCCACCCATAGTGCATGGGCCTTCCGTCCGCATAGGCGTGGTTCCCGCGCTCACCGTGACCGAGACCATCAGACAATATCAACCTGTCGTGGATTATCTGAATAAGAAATTGAATATCAACGGCCAACTCATGCCGCAGAAAGATTACCTCACGGTGCTGGAGAAGCTGCGACGCGGCGAGCTCGACGCGGGCATTTTTGGCAGCCTCCTCTGTTACCGTGCGATCAAGGAGATTGGCGCGCTGCCCCTGGCACGGCCGGAGATTGGCGGCGATTCCACCTATGAAGGCCTGGTCTTCGCGCGCAAGGATAGCGGTATAAAAGACATCTACGGGCTCAAGGGCAAAGTCTTCGCTTACGTGGATCGGAACACCTCAGCCGGCTATGTCTACCCGCGGGCGCTGCTCAAAAAGAAAGGATACGACACCGACAAGTTCTTCAAGGAAGCGGTCTTAGCCGGCAAGCACGACGCGGCGGTGCTGATGGTGCTGAACAGAAAGGCCGACGGCGGCGCGGCCAAGGACGACGTCTATTACAGGCTGGCGAAAGAAAATCCGAGGATCGAGCGCGAGCTGCGCGTCCTGCATCTCTCCTCCGCCAAGTTCCCGGACCGCACCATCGCCGTGAGAAAGGACTTCGACCCGGCGCTGGCGGAGAAGCTCAAAGATGCCCTTATTGCCATGGATAAAAACGAAGAAGGCCGAAGCGCGCTCAAGACGGCCGGCTTCGACCGCTACATCCCCACCGGAACGGAGGATTTCCGGCAACTGGAGAACATGCTGCGATGAAACTGCGCTTCAAGCTGCCGCTCGTCTACACGCTCCTGATCGCCGCGCTGGGCGCGGCGTTCGTCGTGTTCACCTCGCGCCTGGTGGAGCAGCGCATGGTCGAGGAAGAGCACGAGTACTTCGGCAGCCTCGCCAAGACCTTGGCCATGAACACGGCCAACGCGATCTCGCTCAGGGATTACGCCGCGCTACGGGAATTCGTGGACAATATGGCGCACGGCGAACACGTGCGCTACGCGGTCATCTTGGATGACGGCGGTGTTGTTTTCGCCCATTCCCGGCACGAGTTGGAGGGGAAACTGCTCGACGATCCCGTGAGCCGCGCCTCCGCTGCGGCCGAGGAACTCTTGATGCAGCCCGACGGCACCGACACCCTGGACGTCACGGCGCCGCTGCACATCGCCGGCAGAAAATGGGGTGCCGTGCGGATTGGTTATTCACTGACCGAAATGCAACAGAAGGTGGCTCAGGCTCGCAACCTCGTCCTGCTCGCCGGCCTCATCGCCACCCTGATGGGCACGGCGGTGGCGATCTTTATCGCCAGAAGAATTACCGCCCCCCTGCATGCATTGCACCGGGGAACCGAAATCATCGGTGCCGGCGACCTGAATTACCGGCTCGCCGTTTCTGCGGACGACGAGATTGGACAACTTGCCGCCGCGTTCAACACCATGACCGGGCATCTGCGGAAAAATTACCAGGCGATCGAGCGGGCGAAGCACGAGTGGGAGACGAGCCTCGACGCCGTGTCCGATCCGCTGTTCATCCATGACCAGGAGTTTAAGATACTGCGATGCAATCGCGCCTATGTGCAGGCCGCCGGGATATCCTTTCAGGAAATCATCGGCAAGCCCTACTACGAGGTGTTCCCGAAGTCGGACGGGCCGACGGAAGGCTGTAGCAAGGCACTGGAGCGGCAGGAGGATGGGGAAGAAGAGATTTTCGTGCCCGCCGTGGACAGGATATTCAACGCGAAATTCTATCTCGTGCGGAACGTGGACGGAGCGTATCTATACTCCCTGCACATTCTGAAGGACATCACGGAGTCCAAACGGGCGGAGGAGAAGCTGAGAAACAGCGAGGCCAGCCTTGCCAAGGCGCAGCAGATCGCGCATCTGGGAAGCTGGGATTGGAACATGGCAACCGGCGAGCTGTTTTGGTCCGATGAGATCTATCGCATCTTTGGTTTGGCTCCTCATGAATTTGGTGCCACTTATGAGGCATTCCTGAATTTCGTCCACTCCGAGGACAGGGAATTTGTAACCCAATCTGTCAACGCCGCGTTAGTCGAGCAAAAATCCTACAGCATCAATCACCGGATTGTCCTGCCCGACGGCTCTGAGCGTTTCGTGCATGAAGAAGCGGAGGTCATTCGTGACAGAGAAGGAAAGCCGACCCAAATGTCAGGAATAGTTCACGACATCACCGAATGGAAGAAAGCCGAGGAAGAACTCCATGAACTGTTTCTGGCGGCCATGCAAAGCCTGGCCTCCGCCATAGAGGCGAAATCGCCGTGGACCCGAGGCCATTCGGAGCGGGTCGCGGATTACGCGGTGAAGATCGGACAGTCGCTGGAGCTGACGGACGATGAGCTGGAGAAGCTGCGCATCGCCGCCCTGTTGCACGACATTGGCAAGATCGGCACGTATGACGGCATCCTCGACAAACATGGGAAATTGACCGACGCCGAATATGAGTCGATCAAGCAGCACCCAGGCAGAGGCGCGGAAATGCTTGCGCCGATCAAGCAGCTCCGGGACATCATCCCCTGGGTTCGCGGGCATCACGAGCGCTTCGACGGCGCGGGATATCCGGACGGCCTCAGGGGCGAGGACATCCCGCTCCAGGCGCGCATCCTGGCAGTAGCGGACACCTTCGACTCCATGACTGCGGTACGCCCTTACCGCACGACCCCCGGTAAGGCGCAGGCGCTGGAAGAGATCCACTTGCACTCCGGAACCCAATTCGACCCCAAGGTGGTCGAGGCGTTTCTGCGGACGGAGCCGCTGGCGGCTCCCACGCTCAATGGAAATAATCACGTCACCGAAGCAATCCATGGACAGGTGGTGTCATGAAGCTGACTCAAGTAGCGGACACCATGTCCGGCAAGATCGCAAAGTGGCTGAAGAACTACGGGCAGCGTCCGGGTGTGCTTTCGATCGAGCAGGCACAGCGCGAATGGGAGATTGCGATCGATGCGGTACAGGATCTGATTTTCATCCACGACGCGGATATGCGTATCGTCCGCGCTAATCACGCCTACGCTGTTCGCGCCGGTAAGGACATCCGCGACATCATCGGCAAGCCTTATTGGACGCTGTTCCCGAAACTGGACGGTCCGCTGCCCGGCTGTCGGCGGTCGCTGGAAGAACGTCAAGGCGGAGAAGAACAGTTGCGCCTCGAATCCGGCGAGGAATATGTCTCCCGCAGCTACCCCATTTGCGATGTGAAAGGGAAATATCTCTACTCCCTGCATGTCATGCAGGACGTTACCGAGAAGCGGAAGGCCGAGGCCGAGCAGCGCACTCTGAGCGAGGCGCTACGCCAAGCGGCCGAGGGCGTGCTGGTGCTGAATGCCGACACGCGCATCACTTACCTCAACCCGGCGTTCTACCGTCTGTTCGGCTATGCGCCCGATGACATTATCGGTCAGCCGATTGCGGCGTTGTCAGTTCCAGAGCAGGAAGACAACCTTCAGCCGTCGGAGGTTATCCGGCAACTCAACGAAAACGGGATATGCCGCGACGAGGTGTGGCGCCGGGCCAAGGACGGCACAGCCATCCCGGTGCGACTGAGTACCGCCGCGATCCGCGATGCCAAGGGCAATATCTCCGGCTACATCGGTACCTACCTCGATCTGCGCGAGGCCAAGCAAGCCGAACAGGCGCTACGCGAAAGTGAGAACAGGCTGAGGGTCATCATGGAATCGGTGCAAACGGGGATCGTCATCATAGACCCCGATGTTCATAAAATCGTTGACGTAAATGCTGCTGCCGTCAGCATGATTGGCGCACCAAAGGAAGAGATTGTAGGCTCAGCTTGTCATAGATTTATCTGCCCTGCAGAAGTTGGGAAATGCCCGATTACCGATCTTCATCAAACCGTCGATCACTCGGAGCGTGTGTTGCTTACGGCCACAGGTGCAAGGCGTCCGGTCATCAAGTCCGTGACGACAGTCCTGCTTGGCGGGAAAGTACATCTTCTTGAAAGCTTCATCGACATCACTGAGCGCAAACAGATGGAAGAGCGGCTCAATGCATCTCTTGCGGAAAAAGAGGAGCTCGTACAGAGTTTGAACGAGCTCGCTACCCATGACGGCCTGACCGGGCTTTACAACCACCGCGAGTTCTACAAGTTGCTTGAGAACGAGATCGTGCGTGGGCAGCGCTTCAACCGGCCGGTTTCGCTGCTGTTGCTCGACATCGATCACTTCAAGCGCGTCAACGATGTGCACGGACATCTGGCGGGGGATGCCGTGCTCAAGGGGCTGAGCGAACTGCTGGGCCGCCAGGCGCGCGCCATCGACCGCGTGTGCCGTTACGGCGGCGAGGAGATCACCGTCATTTTGCCGGAGACCGATCTCGATGCTGCTGCCGATGTCGCTGAGCGCCTGCGTGCTGCGGTGGAGGCGCAGCCGTTCGGTATCAATGCCGTCGCACCCATGCGCATTACTGTGAGCATTGGGGTCGCAGCTTTTCCGGCGCACGCAGACAATGCGCATGCGCTGGTCGCGGCGGCAGACGTGTCGATGTATGCGGCCAAGCAAGGCGGCAGAAACCGGATAAGGCGCTATGAACCGGCGCTCGGTCAAGTGGCGGCCCAGAGGTGAGCATGGACACGAGATTGCACGGCATCACAGTTCCGGAATTGCACAAGGAGACAACGCAGTTGATCAAAGTCCTGGTGGTTGAAGACTCACCCGTGGTGCGCGAGTTTCTAATTTACATTCTTAACGCCGATCCGGGTATCCGGGTGATCGGCAGCGTGAGCAATGGCGAGGAAGCGATTGAAGCAGTGAAGCACTATCGGCCAGATGTGATCACGATGGACATCCATATGCCGAAGATGGATGGGATGGAAGCAACGCGCCGCATCATGGAAACGTCACCGACCCCCATCGTGATTGTGAGCGGCAGCACTGATCCGCACGAGAACAGCAAGATGTTTCGCGCCATGGAAGCGGGAGCCTTGGCCGTACTGATACGTCCGACCGGTATCGGTCACCCGGATCATGAAGCCAGCGTGAGGGAACTGGTGCAAACGGTGAAACTGATGTCGGAAGTGAAAGTGGTGCGGCGCTGGCCGCAAACACGACGCGGGCCTGTCTTGCCATCGTCTCCAAAAGCGTTGGTAGATAGACCGGCACAGGTCAAAGTGATTGCCATGGGTGCCTCGACTGGTGGGCCACCTGT
The DNA here is from genome assembly GCA_027310725.1 of Sideroxydans sp. Classification (GTDB taxonomy): domain Bacteria; phylum Pseudomonadota; class Gammaproteobacteria; order Burkholderiales; family Gallionellaceae; genus Sideroxyarcus. The sequence continues at coordinate 12,743 of DAIDAG010000042.1, forward strand.
ATTGCAGACAATCCTGGCGATGCTACCCAGGGATTTTCCCTTGCCCGTATTGATCGTCCAGCACATAGCGTCCGGCTTCGTTACCTCCTTCGTCGAGTGGTTGGCACAGTCATCCGGTTTGCCGGTGCATGTTGCCGTGCACGGCGAGTACATTGCTCCCAGCCATGTCTATGTGGCGCCCGATGAATTCCAGATGAAAGTGGTGCACGGCGGAAAAATCGTCCTCACCAAGGATGAGCCGGAAAATGGACTGCGCCCTTCGGTCTCTTATCTGTTCCGTTCGCTTGCCGCAGTGTACGGTGGTGAAGCTGTTGCTGTGCTGCTCACCGGTATGGGACGCGATGGCGCAGAAGAATTGCGGTTGTTGAAGGGGAAAGGGGCAGTTACTATTGCCCAGGACAAGGACAGTTCCGTCGTACACGGTATGCCGGGCGAGGCAATCAAACTCGATGCGGCGACGTATATTTTGGCACCGGACAAGATTGCCGCAGTGCTGATTGGTTTGGCAACCAACAAAGACAACAAGGAGAGCCAGCGATGAAATTTGAAATGAACAACAGCCTCGATATTCTCATCGCCGAGGACAGTCGTACCCAGGCCGAGCAACTCAGTTACCTGCTCGAGCAGCATGGTTACCGGGTGACCGTTGCGGCCAACGGCAAGCTGGCTTTACTTGCCGCTCAGGCGAAAAAACCTACTCTGATCATCAGCGACATTGTGATGCCAGAAATGAATGGTTATGAACTGTGCAAGGCGATCAAGTCCGACGAAAAACTGAAGGACATTCCGGTCATTTTGGTCACCACGCTTTCCGATTCGCATGACGTGATTCGCGGACTGGAGTGTGGTGCGGACAATTTCATCCGCAAACCCTATGACGAGCGCTATCTGCTGTCGCGCATTGACTACTTGCTGATGAACCTTGATATGCGTAAGGATCTCAGGATGCGGGTGGGAGTTGAAATCAATCTCGGCGGTCAGAAATACTTTATCAACTCGGAGCGGCAACAAATCCTGGATTTGTTGATTTCAACTTACGAAGAAGCAGTTCATATCAACAGTGAGCTCAAACAGCGCGAAGCGGAATTGGAATATTCCAACCAGGTGCTGAATGGGTTCGGCCACATCGTGGCGGGCCTTAATCATGCGATTACCGAACGCGAGGTGGCGGAAGCGGCGCTGGAACGAGCACTGGAGTTGCCGGGAATCCAGGCTGGCTGGATATCCCTGTGGGAAGAAGAGTCCGGCTTCCGGCTTGTCGCCGCGCGCAATATGCCGCCGGCCTTGCTGCGCGAAGGAGCAATGGATGGTTTGTGCGACTGCCGGCGCCGCTTTCTCGCGGGAGAACTGGATCACGTCACCAACATCATGGAATGCGAACGGCTGAAGACAGCCAAGGGCGACACGAGCGGCTTGCGCTACCATGCCAGTGTACCGTTGTGGACCGGCAACCGGGGCATGGGAGTCATGAACCTGGTCGGGGCGGAGCAGGGTTTGTTCGATGAAGTGGAGTTGAAGATGCTGTACGTCGTCGGCAACCAGGTGGCGGTGGCTCTGGAACGCGCCAGATTGCACGAACATCTCGAAACATTGGTCGAGGAACGGACCGCCAAGCTCGAAGCGGAAATCGTGGAAAGAAAGCGCATCGAAAAAGAACAGGCTCGGCTCGTTGCGATCATTGAAGCGACACCGGATTTCGTGGCCACGGGGGATCTCGACGGTCATGCGCTCTATATGAACCAGGCGGGGCTGCGGATGCTCGGATATGAGCCGGGACAGGACGTTTCCGAACTGCGGGTGGGTGGAGGCCAGCCGGATTGGGCGCTCAAGCTGGCACTGGAGACGAGCATTCCCCATGCGATCGAGCACGGAACCTGGAGCGGAGAATCCGCCTTCCTGCGACCGGACGGGAAGGAGATACCGGTGTTGCAGGTCGTCATCGCGCACAAGAGGCCAGATGAATCGGTGGAGTACCTATCCACCATCGCGCACGACATCACCCAGCGCAAGGAAAACGAAGTCAGGATCGCGCGCCTCAACCGGATTTACAGCCTGCTCAGCGGCATCAACACGACGATTGTGCGTGTCCGCGAGGAGGATGAACTATTCAGGGAAGCCTGTCGCATCGCGGTAGAGTATGGCAAGTTCACCTTTGCATGGATCGGCAAGTTTGATGCAGACAGCCAGCAGGTGACGCCGGTCGCTCAGGCCGGCCGCGACGACGGCTATCTGGCGAAAATCAATTTGACCTCACGCGAAAATACTGCTGGAAATTGCCCGCTGATTGCCAACGCATTGACCGAGGCGAAGCCGGTGATCTGCAATGACATAGCAAGCGACGAGCGCATGGCAGCTTGGCGGAGCGAGGCATTGAGCCGTGGCTATCATTCAGTGGTAGTGCTTCCACTCATTCTGGGGGGCAAGCCGGTCGGCGTGTTCGTACTCTATGCCCCAGAGTCCGGGGTGTTCGATGATGAAGAGATAAGGCTGCTGGTCGAGATGTCCCTAGACATGAACTATGCGCTGGAAAATTTTCGCCTTGAGGTCCGCCACAAACAAGCGGAAGACGAGTTGCGTAAACTTTCGCAGGCGGTGGAGCAAACCCCCAGCTCGATTGTGATCACCGATCTTGATGCAAACCTCGTATACGTCAACGATGCCTTCGTCAAGGCGACCGGCTACAGCCGCGCCGAAGCGATCGGGCAGAATCCGCGCATCCTACATTCCGACAAGAACCCTCGTGCAGCTTACGATGACATGTGGACCCACCTGACACGCGGAGAGATGTGGAAGGGTGAGCTCATCAACCGGCGTAAGGATGGTAGCGAATACGTCGAATCCATCATGATTTCTCCGGTGCGCGATAGCAATGGGCACGTAACTCATTATCTTGGTATCAAGGAAGACATCACCGAGCGCAAACTGGCGGAATCCAAACTTTCCGAACAGGTAGAGGAACTGCGCCGCTGGCACGAAGCTACTTTGGGACGTGAGATGCGTACCCTTGAACTCAAGCGCGAGGTGAACGAACTGCTGGGTCAAGCCGGACAGCCACCGCGTTACTCCAGCACGGAACCGAATTAAAGAACTGGCTGATGAATAGCCAGAATGGTTGAGAGCAATATGAAAAACTGGAAACTATCGACGCTATTGAGCACCCCTCTGGGGGTGGTGATCGTGGTGGCTGCGGTTGTGCTAGGAATTGAGCTTTTGTTCATGCTATTTCTCCATGAAACTCTTATCCCAATGCTGCCTGGCTTTTCTGATAAAGCGTGGGATATCATCGATGCTGTCACTCTTACCGTGGTCGTATCTCCAGTGCTCTATTTTCTGGTGTTCCGGAAAATGCACGAGGATGAGGAACGCTTACTGCGAATCAACCAGCAAATCAACGCCTCTACCCAGGATGCGATTATCGTCATCAGCGAACAAGGCCGGATTACCGACTGGAATCCTGCCGCGCAAAAAATTTTCCAGTATAGCCGGGAGGAAGCATTGGATCAGCAGATGCACCAATTGATCGCTCCATCCCGTTACCATGCCGATATAGCGCGCGGCCTCTCCCATTTCAAGGAGACCGGAGAGGGGTTGCTGATCGGCAAGACTAGAGAATTCGTAGCGCTACGCAAAGACGGCAGCGAATTTCCCATCGAAGTTTCCATCTCGGCGATGAAATTGAATGGCCACTGGCATGCACTAGGAATCATGCGCGACATCACAGAGCGCAAGAAGACCGAACTAGCATTGCTACGTAGCGAGGACAACCTCAATCGTGCGCAGGCCGTTGCACGAATTGGCAGTTGGAACCTTGATATTGCAAGTAATCGGCTTGAGTGGTCGGCGGAAGCCAATCGCATATTCGGTATCCCTCGACAAGAACCGACTGATCTGGATACTTTCGCGTCCACCGTTCATCCTGATGATCGCGAATGGGTACTCAAGGCTTGGGGAGAAGCGGTTGCTGGCGCACCCTACGATATCGAGCATCGCATTGTGGCAGGTGGAGAAATTCGCTGGGTAAGGGAACGCGCGATGATCGAAAGGGATGCGGAAGGTCGAGCGCTTTCCGGCGTTGGTACAGTGCAGGACATCGCCGAGCGCAAGGAGATGGAACATGAGCTGCAGGAAAGCGAAGCACGCTACAGGCGCATTACCGAGGGGCTTACGGATTACCAGTATACGGTGCTCATCGAAAACGGCCGCGCTGTGGAGACCACACAAAGCCCAGCCTGCGTAACGGTGACAGGGTACACGGCGGAAGAATATGCCGCTAATTCCGACCTCTGGATACAGATGGTCGTGCCGGAGGATCGCGAACGGGTCATGAAGCACATGCAGCAGATTCTGGCAGGGAATGATTGCTCGCCCATTGAACATCGCATCACCCGAAAAAACGGTGAGACACGCTGGATAAGCGATACGAGTATCCTGTTCAGGGATGCCTCCGGGAAACTCCTGTCCTACGATGGCGTGATCAAGGACATCACCGAGCGCAAGCAGAGCGAGACTGCGATGCAAGAGATGCTCAAGGTCGCCAAACAATCACGCCAGGTAATGTTGGGTGTAATCGAAGACCAAAGACGGGCGGAGGAGTCGCTGCGTCAACTTAACGAAGAGTTGGAAAGTAAAGTGGTAGCACGTACCGCCGACCTGGAGCATGCCCGGCACGATGCAGAGCAGGCCAACCAGGCCAAGTCGTCCTTTCTCGCCAGCATGAGCCACGAGATTCGCACGCCGATGAACGGTGTGATCGGCATGCTTGATGTGTTGCAGCAGAGCAGCCTCAAGGGTTCGCAGGTGGAGATGGTCAATATCATCCACGACTCTGCGTTTGCCTTGCTGACTATCATCAACGATATTCTCGACTTCTCCAAAATTGAGGCCGGTAAGTTCCAGATTGACAGTGTGTCCATGTCTGTCGCCGACGTAGTGGAGGGAGCATGCGAAACCATAGACCGCATGGCCTTGAAGAAAGAGGTGGAACTGACACTGTTCACCGATCCGGCCATTCCCGCAGTCGTTATCGGCGATCCGGGACGGTTGCGCCAGATACTGGTTAATCTGGTGAACAATGCAATCAAGTTTTCCAGCGGGCAGAGGAGGCCGGGTAAGGTGTCAGTGCGCGTCGTGTTAACTGAAAGTACGCCACAACAGGTGACGCTGGAGTTTCGCGTGACCGACAACGGCATTGGCATGGATGCAGCAACTCAGGCGCGGCTGTTCACGGCCTTTACCCAGGCTGACTCATCCACCACCCGGACTTACGGCGGCACTGGGCTAGGGCTGGCCATCTCGCGCCAATTGACAGAAATTATGGGCGGCGAGATCGTGGCTCAGAGCGAACTGGGCAAGGGTTCCATGTTTAGCATGCATCTGTCTTTCGCGCTGCCGACGGAAAAGCCTGCTACTGACGATGAAGCTTCATCCTTGGTCGCAGATTTGCCCTGTCTGGTGGTGGGTGACGTTGGGGGAATTGTCGATGATTTCGCTGCCTATCTTACGCATGCGGGTGCGCTGGTCGAACGGGTGGCGGACTTGACGGCAGCCTGTGAATGGATAGCCAGCCAGCCACTCGGGCTGTGCATCGTGATCATCGACACCGCAGACAGCAAACCGTCACTGGAAGAACTGCGCGCCGCAGCCCGCATTCACCCGAAACAGGACACACATTTTGTCGTCATAGGGCGTGGGCAGCGTCGGGAGCCACGTTTAGAGAGCGCCGATCTGGTGGTGGTAGATGGAAACTTACTTTTCCGCAGAACACTGCTGAAAGCAGTGGCGATTGCCGCCGGTCGGGCTAAAAAACTTGAAAGGGAATACCAGTCAGGCAATGTCAAAACGACGCTCACGCCACTCTCCCGCGAGGAAGCGCGTCGCAGGGGCAGCCTGATCCTGATCGCCGAAGACAACGACATCAATCAGAAAGTCATTCTGCAACAACTCAAGTTGCTTGGGCATACTGCGGACATCGCCAACAATGGTCGAGATGCCTTGGAGCGCTGGCAGAGCGGAGACTACTGCATCCTGATCACCGACCTGCACATGCCGGAGATGGACGGCTACGAGCTGACAGTTGCCATACGCGCTGCTGAAACTGGCAAGACTCGCATTCCCATCATCGCCTTCACCGCAAATGCGCTCAAGGGTGAAGCCGATCATTGCCGCGCCGTTGGCATGGACGACTATCTGAGCAAACCAGTGCAACTGACCAACCTGAAAGAAATGATGGAAAAATGGCTGCCGATTGTAACTCTTGATTCGAAACTGGCCGCAACCACATCAACCAAAACTATATCACCTATACCACGGAATATTGGAAAAGCAACCCCGGTTGACGTGAATGTACTCAAGGCTCTGGTAGGTGATGACGATGCGACCATTCGCGATTTCTTGCATGACTTTCATATCAACGCGACGAAGATTGCAGACGAGTTGCGCAATGCCTGTGCGGCTGGTCAGTCAGCGGTTGCAGGTGCGGCGGCACACAAGCTCAAATCTTCGGCACGCTCAGTAGGTGCGCTGTTGTTGGGCGAGCTGTGCGCCGATATGGAGAAGCTTGGCAAGGTTAGCGATAACGATGCGCTAGCGGCACTGTTGCCCAAGTTCGAACAGGAACTGGCAAACGTTGAACGTTTTCTAGATGGATATTGATGTCCATATACGCATGTGGGGTGAATTGACAGTGGCTATTCAATAAATTCCGCGCATCAACAAACCTGAAAAATTATAAGGTGGGTAATCGTGAGTGATTTCACAATCAAGATTCTGGCGCTTGATGACGAGCCGTTCATGCTCAAACTGCTCGTGCACATGTTGGCGGACTTGGGATACACCTCCGTTTCTACCTGCGTCAGCGGGCACGCTGCATTGAATTTGATTGGCAGTGCGAATGACTCGCCTGAACTGATTCTACTGGATATCAATATGCCGGAAATGGACGGGCTAGAGTTCGTGCGCCATCTGGTTGCGCGGAACTATATCGGCAGCATCATCTTGGTTAGCGGTGAGGATGAGCGTATGCAGCAGGCCGCCGTAAAATTGGCAAGAGCGCATAAAATTTCAGTATTGGGACATCTGCATAAACCTGTCACGCCGGAAGGTTTGGCGGAGCTAATCGGGAAATGGACAGCGCCATCGCAGAACCAGCCCAAGGCGGATAGGAAAGTCTACGGTGCAGACGAGTTACGTGCAGCCATCGCGAATGGCGAATTGGTTAATTATTATCAACCCAAGGTGGTGACTTCCACTGGCCGTGTGATGGGCGTGGAAACACTGGTGCGTTGGTGGCATCCGCAGGATGGAATCGTGTTCCCCGATCAGTTCATCAACGTGGCCGAAACTCACGGACTGATCGACGATTTGACACGAGTGGTATTGACTGCTGCGTTCGCCCAATCCAAGCTCTGGCAAGAATCGGGGCTGATGTTGCAAGTGTCCGTTAACCTGTCTATGGATAACCTGGCCTCAATGGATTTTGTGGATTTTGTTGTCGGTCTTGCGGCTAGTTCAGGCGTGCAACCGCAGATGATGCTGTTGGAAGTGACGGAAAGTCAGTTGATGGAGGATTTGCGTACTCCACTTGAGATTTTAACTCGGCTTCGCCTGAAACGCTTTCGGCTTTCAATCGATGATTTCGGCATTGGCAATTCTTCTCTGGCGCAGTTGCGTGATATTCCCTTCGATGAGCTCAAGATCGATAAGAGCTTCGTGCATGGTGCTTGTAGTAACGAGAAATTGTGGGCCATGTTCGATTCCTGCCTCAACTTGGCGAAGCAACTCGGGCTAGAGGCGGTGGCAGAGGGGGTAGAAAATCAAGCCGACTGGGATTTTGTGCGCAATAGAGGTTGCGATATTGCCCAAGGTTACTTTATTGCAAAGCCGATGCCAGCCGCCGACCTACCAGCATGGATACAGTCATGGCAAACAACTTGCAGTAGATATACCTGACTCATCTAGAGCCATTTCATAAAGAAGACAGTCCACTATGGATACTCCTGCCTCATCCGTCGCCACGATTTTGATCGTTACGGACATCACCACTGACGCTACGCTGTTGAAAAATCTGCTGAGCCGAAAATTCGATCATGTCTTTACAACCACTGACCCAAGCAAGTTGCCGGGAGACTTCGTGCGCCATCAGCCCAGTTTGCTGGTGCTGGCATTCTCTTCCTGAATAAAGCATAGCGCGATAACGCTGACGACCAGATCGAAACTACTGTCGCGGAAAGGCAGGTTTCCCCCGCACCTGCGGGGATAGGCCCGTCGAGAGGCTTGCGTATGTCACTGGCAGAACATCCATCGAAAAAACAAAAAAAGGGTTGGCAGTTACGCCAACCCTTCTAATTCTGACCGCCAAACGAATTATTTTCCGTGCATCAATTAATTAATCTTGTGTATTTCTGTGCATGTCTGCGTCATCAAGCCAAATCACAATGCCGGTAATTACAACTAAGCCAATCATAATAAACGGTACTAGCATTTAAACTCTCCTTCGAAAATTAAAAAGCAAGTCAGGATCAATGTCACAACGACACTTATCCAACCTTATGTTTTCTAGCTTGCTCAAACTAATCAAGTTCGAAACGGAAAATGCAAACCAGGCAACTGAATAGCAATGCCTTTGTTATACAAACCGTAAATTCATACTTTCATAACATATATCACTTGTCAAGTATATGGTTTAGGAAGCAATAGAACGTAAAACCCGGTTAAGGATTACGCTGCAAATGCGAATTCCAGCGCAACTGATCATCAAGTCCGACAACATCACCCAGACCAATTTTGCTGCTCAGCCTGAGTTATCTAATAAAGTGAGCGTGTTAAACGGAACTAGACGCTGTCGCCTTGTTTCAGTGTAGATGTTCCATCAAGTTGCATGAGCAGAAAGGAGACCTCGCCCCCTATAATAGTAAAATTTGTTCAGTACAAAAATATTTTGTCGGCGGAATAGCTCTTGCAGCACCATAACAATAAGATTGAAGCCACTGCTCGGCAAAATTGTGCTCGCCCGCTTTCTGGAATTGCCCCTGCGGGCTTTCGACCGCCTCGCGGTCCAAAGAGTTGAGCGAGACGATTCATTAGGATTACCGTATTCAGTAATAAAAAATACCTGGTTTTATGTATTAGTGTGTCCTCCAATTTTGAATGTTAGCCACAAATTCCTTCGCAAAACGGGGCGGAATGAAACGAATCGTTTGGATTAGTTTTATTCGACCCTATTCAAAATGTGGGATATTCTAAAACTGCTTGGCAAATGTACTGAAAAGTACGAGCGCAAAGTCTCCGGCCTAAGGTAAGCTATGGTAGCGGGACTGCGACATGGGTTTCCTTTCCTGACCTTGCCCGTGAAAAACGTATTTCTTAACTGTGGTTAAATTCAAGTTAAGGAGACGGAGCAATGACAAAAGAAAACGGCAAGAGAGCGTCGTACACGCTGGAATTCAAGTTGGAGGCAGTGAGGTTGATTCAGGGCGGACAAGCTTGTTCGGTAACGGCCAAGGTATTGGGCATCCCCAAGCAGACGCTGGATAACTGGGTAAGGCTGGCGGCGAAAGGCAAGCTAACAGGTGCGGGAGCCAAGCCGATGAGCGCAGAGCAAATGGAATTGGCGCGATTGAGGGCCGAGCTTGCGCGCGTCAAGATGGAGCGCGACATCTTAAAAAAGCAACGGCGTTCTTTGCGCGGGAGTCAGTGTGAAGTACGCCTGGATTGGACGGCATAAAAAGCAGTGGCCGATCACCTTGCAATGTGAAGTGCTGAATGTCAGTGCCAGCGGATACTTTGAACATCAACGGCGCAAAGATACTGACCCGCCAGCGAACGCTGGCAAGCGCACCAGCGATGAAGCGCTGCTGGTTCACATCAAGGCATCCCATGCGGGCAGCAAAGGCGAATACGGCTGGCCGAGGGTTTGGAAAGAGCTGCGGGCAAACGGCATCAAGGTAGGCAAAGAACGTATCCAGCGGCTTATGAAGCAGCACGGCATCAAAGCACGGGGGGAACGTAAATTCGTAGTCACCACCGACAGCAAGCACAACCTGCCGATTGCGCCGAACCTACTCAATCGCAACTTCCAGCCTGTGCAACCGAATACGGTGTGGAATTGTTACGTACCACACTAATTTGGACTCTGCAGATCACCCTATTCGAGGATAAAAAACTGGGCGAGTCCTGACCTGATTTGGGAAGAACCCGCCCCTTGCATAACGAGGAACGACTGGCCTAGCGATTAGGAGATTGTGATTGCCAGGGGTGATCGGGATCGCGGACGTTTTGTTGCTCCTCATGGTGGCGTTGTAGCTGCGTGAAGTAACGGCTTTCACAGGCGCCGGCCAGATCGTATAGAAATGCACTCAGCACTGATGCGGCCTCGTCGGACAAGTCTTCCGGAAACAGCGGTTCAATGTCGATTTTATTCATTGCAGCTCCGCTATGGCCTGATGCAGAAGATCATCTGGAATATGGTTGAATCCCTTCGGGACAGCAAGACGCATAGCTGTACGGAGGATTCGTCCCGCCTGACGCGGCAGCCCCTTCGATGCCTGACGCAAGACCTCCATGCCCGAATCGGCCAGCAGAGTGTGCTGGCAGCCAGAGCTCTTCAGTGCATGCTGGATCAGAAGTGCGAATCGTTCACGCTCCACCACAGGTTTGATCTGAACACGAACCTGGATGCGACTGTACAGTGCGGCATAAGGAGCGCGTTCCAGAGTCTGTGCCAGACTGGGGTGTCCCGCCAGCCATACACTGATGAGGTCGCGCGAATCGAAAGCGAAGTTGAGGAAGGACGGGAAGTCGCGGAAGAATTCAGGCGGCAGATTCTGTGCCTCGTCGATGATCCACACTGGCGTGACCTGTTTGCTGTCGGCCAGTTCGTGAATGCGTTCCTTGATGTCGCGCCACAACTGGGCACGCCGGTAGGCGGGCTCGATTCCCAAAGCACGCGCCAGCCCACGGTAAATGTCGATGCGACCGAAGTCGGTTTCGGCCTGATAGATCAACTGGTAGCGGTGCGGATTTAGAGCCTTGGTGAGGTTGCGCAGCGCCGCCGTCTTGCCGACGCCTGGCTCGCCGGTGATCAGCCCGATGCCCGGTGATTGCAGCAACCAGTTGAAACGCTCGGCCAATTGCGTCATGGCGCCATCATCCCAGAGTTCGGAGGTTTCCTTTCCCAGGGGCGGGTGGCGCAAACCAAAATGCTGTAGATACATGTCAGCCCTCCTTCGTGTCGTGATATTGCTGATAGGCCAGTTCGATCAGATTCGGACCATCACGGACGATCTCGTGATCCGCTTCAGGATTGTCTGGCTTGCGGCGCACGCGCCTGATGTTGGCGATTGCATCAAGTGGAACGGCTGTTCCAATCCGATCACCCGTGTCATTCTCGATGCCGACCACGCTGCCGGAATGTGGGTCGACGACGAGTTTGACGGACTTGCCTGCAAGTTCGTAAGGGACTTCAAACCGTTTGCCCAGATAGGACACGGTGCCGTCTTTGTGCACGTATCGGGTCAGGCGATGGTGGAACAGTTCATCAAGCTGCGCGGCACGCTGCCCAAGGCTGCGAATCTTTGCTAAATCCTGCTGATATCGGGCAAGGGGAGTCAGTCCGCCAAGCCCTGCGTGAGCGGTGCGGTGATAGATATGTTCCAGCCATGCCCATAACCTTGCATTGAGGTCGTCCAGACAGGAAATGTGCCGCTCGTCGAGTTCGCTTAAGAATTGGTCGCGGAAGGTGCGATGCCAACGCTCCAGCTTGCCCTTGCCCTCGGGCGCATAGGGGCGGCAATAGATCAGATGGATACCCAGACGTGCGCAGATTCCCTGCAAGGTATGGGCGCGGTATGCGGCACCATTATCGACAACAAGCTTGATGGGTACGCCTCGCTTTAGAAGCGCCTGCTTGAGCACACCTTCGATATCCAGAGCCGTTTCACCCAAACAGAAGGCACTGTGATTGATCAGGCGAGAAGCATCGTCGATCAGCGAGACCAGATAGACCTTGCGCAGTTGCCCATTGACGGGGACACGCGGGCCATGCATCACGTCGCCATACCAGATGGTGCCAGCCGATTCGGCGACGAAGCTGCGCTTCTCTTCGGGCATGCTGGCTGACCCGGTCATTCGAGACAGGCCATGCTGTTGCAACAGGCGGTGAATCGCCGAGCGAGAAATGCTATCGCGAGCAACAAGTCCTGCGGACTCCAGCAGTTGACGGAGCTGCCGGATTGACCTGCGCGGATTCTCTCGCTTGGCTTTGAGTATCTCTTCCTGTATTGAGTTCGACAGTTTCGACTGCCCGCGATCAATGCGCGACTTGGGCACCAGTCCATCAATACCATTTTGCCTCCATGCGTAATACCACGCCTCAATGGTCTTCTCGCCAAGATAGCGGCGTTGGGAACCGGGAATCGCGTACTCCCGCCGTGCCAGGTCACGAATGATCTGCTGGAGTTCCCCCCGTTCCAACCGTTCACGACTCACCAGCGGTCCCAGGACGGACAGGCGAAACAGGGCTTTCGGATCAATCTCTTTCATGTGGACTCCTCGTTGTTAAAAAGAAGTCCGTATGGAATCAGAAATCAAAATGGGGGAACACGGGGCAAAGTGTGTGGGGTGGAATTCCGGCGCTAAAACCCCCGTTTCGCATGACGCCAGGGCAGGATCATCATGGGACGCTCACCCCCTGTTGGTCGAGCCAGGCCATTGCATCGGACAGGGGCATATGCGCTAAGCAAGCACGCCAGAATGACTTCCAGTCCGGAGTTCGCCCCAACTCAATGAAACGACTGCGCAAGTGGAATCCGAAATCTTCACTGCGCGCTTCCAGCCACTGCCACCAGCGCCGTAAGGTATGACGGCAAGGCTGGGCGACGAGACTTGCACAGTGCAGCGAATAACCGGCCAACGGCATCAGCAAAGCCTGCTGCTGCACCTTCCAGTCATACCATCGACGGGGAGCAATGCAGGCTGGCAGGCGTGAGCAGGTATGCCGACACCCTTGGCAACAGAATCGCAGAATGGGAACAGGGTTCAACTTATTGCAGATTGGCGAACTCCGATCTGCCTTGCGGTGATAGCAACCATGCCGCCAAAGACGGTTCAGGCCGCAATGCGGACAGGCGTGAGGCCGATAAACTTCCGGTGTCCCGCTCAGCATTTCAATATGTTGGTTGAGCGTGGTAATGCCAGATACAATTCGATACATAGGCCGGTCTCTTTTGTGATGTGTGATGTGGAACTTCCCACATTAACAGAGGAGCACCGGCCTTTCTATTGCTCAAACTGTTGCGCAATAATTGAGGTGCCGTTCTTTTAGATGCCCTGAAGATTCTCGGGATGACAGAGGTCGCTGAGCCTCAGACAGGGACGGACGTAACAGGAATGGCGACATCACCTATATCCAAACCGATGAGGGCTGGCTGTATTTGGCGGTCGTTCTCGACCTGTATAGCCGTCAGGTCGTCGGGTGGAGCATGCAACCGCACATGCACACCAGCTTGGTGACAGATGCACTACGGATGGCGTGGTTCAGGAGAAGACCGGAGCTTGGGCTGATCTTCCACTCAGATCGGGGTAGCCAGTATTGCAGCCACGCGTATCAGCAAACGCTGGTTGAATACGGCATGCAAAGCTCAATGAGCCGCAAAGGTAACTGCTGGGATAACGCGCCCACTGAAAGCTTGTGGGGCTCGTTGAAGGTCGGTCGGTTATATGGCCTGCGGTTTGAGACGAGGCGTCAGGCGATGGACGAGGTGATTGACTGGTTGATGTTCTACAACCACAAACGACTTCACTCGACGCTGGGCTATATCAGTCCAATGCAGTTCGAGCAAAACTGGTTGGCGGCACAGTTGAAGGATGCCGCATAATGAGCGCGTTAAGAGATACGGAATTCACGGGCAAGGTCATCCTATGCCTCTTCCACATCATCTCAATCAGTCGTTGAAGCTAAATAGCAGTATGTGTACCTATGGGTTAGGTACAGCGTGGCAGTATTTCGTGTTCGAAGAGAATTCGTATCAACGGTCATAATGCTGCCAAGAAGAGAAATTGAATGTGATTGAACATTAGGGAGGTCACAATGCTCCAGACCATCATCACTGCAGTCCAAAACAAAGAAGTCCTCAGCTTTACCTACGAAGGCTATACCCGTGTGGTTGAACCGCATGCCGTTGGTGTTTCTACGGCAGGGCATAAGGTTCTGCGCTGTTTCCAAGTTGGAGGCCATCACGAGAAGCAAAACCATAATTGGGACCTTGTGCTTCTCAGCAAAATAGTCGGCCTATCCGCGACTGGTCAGCGTTTTTCCAGTGAGAGGCTAGGATACAAGGGAGGTGACAAAGGTATGATAACCATCTACGCCCAGCTTTAGCCACATTGCAGTCGCATCGGAATGGGTCGAGCAAATCGGGTTGGATACGACCTGCTATGGCACGCATACCATGCGTCGAACCAAACCGACCCGACCCTGAGCTACCGGCGCATCAAGAACCTGAGAGCTGTCCAGTTACTGCTGGGACACACCAAGCTGGACTATCTCCCGCGCCGGACTATGTCCCGCAGCATATGCAAACGCCAATGGCCGGGCATGCACATGCACTTCGCGGGACATAGGTGGCTGAGCTACAAGCCCTTGAGGAACGCGAGTAGCGGATCATCGGGCCGGTACCGACCGGGTTTGCCCTCTGGTGGTTTCGTCTTGTCGAGAACGGCCTGCTTCAACGCCAGATCGGCATCCAGATAGATCTGCGTCGTCTCAATCGACTCATGCCCGAGCCATATCGCGATCGTCGATTGCTCAACGCCCTCTTGCAGCAAGTCCATGGCAGTCGTGTGACGGAGCACGTGTGGACTTACACGTTTGCTCTTCAGTGACGAGCACTTCACACTGGCCGCTCGGACGTGCTTGTTGAGCAGGTAGTGCACGCCGTGAGAACTCAGATTGCCACCGCGTGCGTTAGGGAACAACGGCTGGCCCTCGGTCAGCGGTGGCTCTCGTGCCCACGCAGCCAGCACAGCGCGCGTATTCTTGCTCAGTGGCGTGCACCGCTCCTTGCGTCCCTTGCCGATGACCCGAACGTGGGCACCAACGCCGACATGCAGATCCTCCTGCTGCAGACTTGTCAGTTCCGACAGCCTCAACCCTGTCTGCACGGCCAGCAGCAGCAATGCGTGATCACGGCGACCCGACCAGGTTCGCTGATCCGGCGCAGCCAGCAGCGCGTCGACCTCCTGCCGGCTAAGGAATGACACCAGCGCGCGTGTGAACCGCTTGGCCGGAATCGACAGAACACGCTGGATCTGCGCCGAGTGCGTCGGTGCCTCGAAGGCCGCAAAGCGGAAGAACGAGTGCACAGCCGTCAACCGCAGGTTGCGCGTGCGAGCAGTGATGCCGCGTACCCGCTCCATCTCATCAAGGAAGGCCATCACCAGTGGTGCGTCAATGTCGTCCAGCGCCAGTGCCGAGGGCGCCTTGCACAGGTGCTTCTGCACGAATTGCAGCAGCATCTTGAAGGTGTCGCGGTACGAGGCAATCGTGTGCGCACTGGCTTGGCGCTGCTGCATCAGGCGCTGGGTGAAGAACCGCTCCAGGAGAATACCGAAGTTGGGCTGGCCACTCATGACGACTCTCCCCAGCGCCGCTCCAGACGGGCCATCGCTTGAGCCATCAGTTCAGGATTGCCGCTCAGATACCAGTAGGTGCCAGATATGCAGACGTGCCCGAGGTAGGTCGAGAGCAGCGGCATCTCGCGCCCTGGTTCCTTGTTCGTCTGGTACCAACGTATCAACGTCTGAACGGCGAAGCGATGCCTGAAGTCATGCAGCCGCGGTCCTTTGCTCGCACCCACCTGACGCAAGCCCGTGTTGCGCGACAACGTGTAGAAGGTTCGATGAACATGACCGCCGTCGAGGCGAGTGCCACGCCGTGAGACGAACACGTAGCTTGAGACTGGATGGTGGAAGAACTGCTCGCGACGGGTGAAGTAGTCGGCCAGAACCGCGCAGGTGGACGAATGAATCGGCACCAGTCGCCACTGACCGAACTTGGCACCACGAATCGTCAAGACCGCTTGCTTGAGGTCGACGTCGGCAAGCTTGAGGTTCAGCGCTTCGGACAGGCGCATGCCCGTCACGCTGAGTAAGCCGATCAGGCCGTGAAACACCCACGGGCGCAGCAGTGTCGACGGCCAGGCCACAGGAAGTTCCAACGCTGCATCCAACAGCCGTCGGATCTCGTCCTCGGTGTACAGGTGCGGTCTGGCGCGCGTGGATCGGTGTGGCAGTAGGCCGAGCGGGGGTATCTCTGTGCGGCTGTCGGTGGCGCTGCGATGGCGGGCGAAGCCGCGCACGAAGCAAAGCCGTCGGGCCCACTCGGCGGGTTGTACCGACACACATTGAGCCCACTCAACCGCCAGTCGGACGCTGATGTGCTCGGCGCCGTGCTCTTCAAGGAAGCTGACGAACCGCGGCAACAACAGCCCTTCGCTGTGCATCTTGTAGCCCAGCCCCCGGCGCAGATCGATGTATTCCTGCAGGGCTTCGCGCAAGGAGTTCATCGTGCACTCCCGGGCCAGGCCATGACCACGGTTCGCAGCGCGTCCAGATCCACTTTGGCATAGATGCTGGTGGTCTGCGGGCTGCGGTGGCGCAGCACCTGGCCGATCTCGGGCAGCGACGCGCCTTGCCGCAGCATGTGAGCGGCCAAGGCATGTCGGAATTGATGCGAGCCACGATGCGGTGCGTCGACATTGGCCCGCTTAAGTGCGTAGCGCACGATGGAACCCACGCCATCCGATCCGGCTAGCAGGCCGCGGATCGGCGCTATGGAGCGAAGGAAGAGGTGTCGGTCCCCACAGGTCGGTCGACCGTGCTGCAGATACGCGGCAATGGCAGTGCCAACATCGACTGGCAGCGGCAGTAGGCCCTGCCTTCCGCCCTTGCCGTGAATGCGCAGTTGCGCCTGGTCCCAGTTGATGTCATCCAGAGTCAGCCTGATGATCTCGCAGGCGCGCAATCCGAGGCGCGCCAGAAGCAGCAGCACCGCACGGTCACGTAGTCCGACTGCGGTCAATCGGTTGCAACTGTCGATCGCGCGCTGTGCATGCTCAGTAGCGATCGCCTTCGGAATCGGCGGCGTGGTAGTCCAGGTGGCGACGGACGGTACGCTGGCGGCGAGTCCGGCGGGGACTTCGCCACGGAACTCGCAGAAGCGCAAGAAAGACCTCAACGCATTGGTAACACCCTTCACGGCCGGTGGTGCCATGCGCTTCGACTCTTGTCGAATGAACGCGATAGAGTCGCTCGGGCGAAGATCATGCAGGCAGACCTCTGCTTGCCCGAAGCGCCAGACCAGGAACTGCCGGGCCAACCTGGTATAGGAGTCAACGGTGGCCCCCGCCAGCCCGTGATTGCGTCGTAGGTGTTGCGCGAAATCGGCGGCGACGCGGTCAACTGCCGTCGTGCATGAAGCAGCGGCAGCGCAGAGCCCTCGCTCACGCAGAAAGAGCAACAGCAGAGTCAACGCTTGTCGCTCCTGGCGGCGCGTCTCTGGACGTCGTGAGCGACGCCGGGCGCGACTGCGCTGAAATCGTTCGATGTCGTCGTCAGTCAGTGCTTCAACTTCAATGCCATGCCCTTCGCACCATCGACCAAAGGCCAATGCGTGTCTCGCCACAATGCAGGCGTAGCCCGCCGAGTATTGCTGGTCGCCCAGCCAAGTGACAAACAAGCTGAGGTGCTCAGCAGACGTGCCGCCGATTGCGCGGACCCGCGCATCAGCTATCTCGTAGGAATTCTCCATGATGATCTCCTTGCGGGCGGAATTGCCCGACAAAGAGGATGACTATGTCCAGCGAAATTGTCGCCAGCCCTCGGCAGGTCAGAGCGTCAAGAGCCCACTGGACATAGTCCGGTACGGGAGATAGTCCACCTTATGTCCCGCAGGACATAAGGTGGAGAGCACGGTGCGGTATCTGGGTATCGAGGTAGACGATGCTTTGGAGATGGCGGAGCAAACAGAGGTTTGATGTTACATCTGGGGCGCGACTAACTTCATGGCCGCGATCCAGCCGTCAGAAATAGCATAGTTGATATTAGTAGCACCCAGTGCTACTATTTGTCATGGTCAAAAAGTCCCCCAAAACAGCTGTTATGAAGCCAGCCCACTCAGGTCGGACGTTCAAAACGGTTTGGTTTGCCAAAGAAGCTCGCAAGGCAAAGATACCCGATGAGGATTTGTGCCGAGCCATCAAGCAAGTCATGCAGGGGCAGGCTGACGATCTCGGTGGTGGCGTGTTCAAAAAGCGACTGAACGATAACATGCACCGATCGATCATCTTGGCCAAGGCTGGTAAGCATTGGATATATGCCTACCTTTATGCCAAGAAAGACCGGGAGAACATTACGCAGGAAGAGCTGGCGGGCTTTAAGAAGCTGGCGAAAGATTACGCAAGTGCGGGTGAAGACAAGATTGCCGCACTATTGAGAGACGAGGAATTAGAGGAGATTTGCCATGAAGACTAAAACGACTACAGCAAAACCCAAGAGCGATGCATTTGCAGCTATTCATAGTGCGGCGCAGGGTTTACACCGTACAGGAGCGATTACCAAAACGACTCTGCGTGAGTACGATGCGTTGTGCTTAGATTCAATTCCTGAATTTAATGCCAAGGACATCAAGCGTATTCGGGAGCATGCTCACGTCAGCCAGCCCGTATTCGCTCGCTATCTGAACACCAGTGAGTCCACAGTTCAGAAGTGGGAGGCTGGACAAAAGCGACCCAGCGGAATGGCGCTTCGATTGTTAAGTGTGGTTGAGAAGCACGGGCTTGAAGTACTTGTCTGAACCGTACTTCATCACGCTCTGAAACCGCAGTCGCCTTCTACTTGCAAAGTGGACGCTTAGTTTGAAAAGTCGCTACTGCCGGACTCGGTCAGAGGACTAAACCGCTCCGCGGTATTGGGCGCTCCGAATTAGCGGCTGTAGGTGATTGACAGAGAAGTACTGCTCCTTATGTTGAGAAGTGAGGCAATCCGCCTCATTTCCCGACAGGAGCAGAATCATGAATGCAACGACTC
>DAIDAG010000051.1 GCA_027310725.1 Sideroxydans sp.
CTGGTAGCTCAGTCGGTAGAGCAGAGGATTGAAAATCCTTGTGTCGGTGGTTCGATTCCGCCCCGGGCCACCAATACCTGAAGGGCTCGCAAAGGTGCGAGCCCTTTTGAATTTCTATAATCGTCATCGTGCTATTTGGGATCGAAGTGAAAAGTGCCACATGGATTATTTCGCTGGCACCCCTACTGCTGAGTGCCTGTGCCGTCGCTTCGTGGAATAGCGATTCGCGCCAGGATCTGGAAGTCGGGGTGAAGAGTTTTCAGGAAGGTGATATGGCGACTGCTGCGCTGGTATTGAATCATCTATTGAATCATTCCCTTTATGACGGACTGGCCGCAAAGGGAGACCAGGTAACAGCGCACAAATATCTGGCGTTTATCCATTGCATCAATGACGAAGTAGCGCAGTGCCGGAGCGAATTCAAAAAGGCGCTGGAGATCGATCCGCAATTCAAGCTGAAGCCAGAGGAAGCAGGGCATCCCAAATGGGGACCGGTGTTCCGCGAAGAGAAAGCCAGGTACGCCAAATAACTTGCGGCAAGGCATCTGCACATGAAATCCGCGGGACCATCTCTGGCCCCGGCGTCAGATCCAGGCAAAACGATTTGCGGGCTAGCGTGTCAGGCTAAGCGATTTGGTCCCGGATTGTGCCGCACACCCAAATGCACTGATGCACTGCCCGGTAAGAGGAACACCATTCACGATGGCATTTACAATGCTGGTAGAGGTGGTAACGGCAACACTAATCAGATAAATAAAACTCTGGGTTCCTGAGACCGTACCGACGCAAGTATTTGTTTGGCTGGTTGACCCTGTTCCATTTACGAGCGTTACAGTGGGAAGCGGGGTCTGTACAGTACAAATTACGGTGGCACCACTTGCAGCGGCAGGTAGCGTAAAACTCGAATCGACATAACCCACTGTCCATGTGCCATCGTATGTAGGGCCACCGCCGCCGCCAGTAAGGCAGCCCGCCAGGAGCAATGCCGCCAACACCGGAACAACCAGTCCGACAATTGAAGTAATCTTGAATCGCATTTTTCGAGCTCCCCAGTTATTTAGGCAACAATAACTTAAATACCCTCGTTTGCGCAATCAACCCCACGCCCTTCACTCGCAATGCCCGGCGTTAGGCACACGAGCACTGATACGTAATCCGGGCTTGAAAAGCTGGCCTCTGCATTTCCATAACCCACACTGGCAGGCTATGGCATTATGCCCACGCGGAAGCCGGGGGGGCGATCGCGGTTCCGATTTGCGGGGGGATAAATCAAGCATGCGCAGTACACCATTTTGGAAAAAGATGTTGATGCTCGGGAACACCACTGCGCTGTCTCTCTTGCTGGCGACGCTTTCCATCTTCAGTGTCTTGTTGCTTTACTACACACAGAACCCCTTCCTCGAAGCTTTTGAGGCCAAGACATACGATCTTCGCTTCAGGGACCTGCGCGGCCCGATCCAGCCCAACCCGGATATCGCGATTATCGCCATCGACGAGAAGAGTATCGCAGAACTGGGGCGCTATCCCTGGAGCCGGGACCGTTACGTACCGTTACTGGATAGGCTGGCTGCCGCGAAAGTGAAAGCGGTGATGTTCGATGCATTCTTCCCCGAGCACGATACTGCTGCGAATGACAGGCTCTTTGCCGCGGCCATCAGGCGCGCGGGAAATGTCGTGCTGGCGATGACTTTCGATTTCGACAAGAACGGCCGCGTGGTCACTGTCACCCGCAGCTTGCCGGAGATCGAACGCGGCGCGATCGGGATCGGGCATATCAATCAGTTGCCGGAAGATGATGGCGTGATACGCCGCAATCCGTTGTTGATCGAAGAGGACGGCAAGCTGGTTCCCTCGCTGGGATTGGCGGGGGCGATGCAGGCGCTGGGTGAAACGAAGTTTTCCACCGGGGACTTCGATATCGCGCTGGGAAACCATCACATCCCGGTCGATGCCGGATACCAGATGTGGATCAACTATGCGGGCGGGCCGGGCGTCTACCCGCGTTATTCCTTCGCGGATGTGATGAAGGGGCGCATTCCCGCCGAGAAATTAAAGGGCAAGATATTGTTCCTCGGCGCGACCGCCTTGGGCATCTATGATATGCGCGTTACGCCGTTCAGCGGCAATACCCCGGGGGTGGAGCTGCATGCCGCCATTGCCGACGATATCATCAGCGAACGCTACATTCGCCAGGGCGGTATGGAAGCGTTGATCGATATGTTCTTCATCGTTGCGATGGGAGCGGTTGCATTTTTCCTGACGACCCGTCTGCGTTTGTACGGAGCGATTCCGGCAACGGCCGTATTGATAGCCGGGTATGTCTGGTTCACCTATTACATGTTCAATGCAGGGCAATGGATCAACATGGTCTATCCGGTCATCTCGGCGGTCATCGCCGTACTGATCGGGGGCGGCTTCCGCTATCTGGTGCTGGAACGAAGTGCGCGCGAGATGCGCTCCATGTTTTCCAGTTATATGTCGCCCAAGCTGGTCGCCCGGCTGGAGAAGGATCCGGAAGCGGCCAGGATAGGTGGGGACAGCAAGGAAGTGACGGTGCTGTTCACCGATATCAAGGGATTCACTTCCTTCAGCGAAGCGCACCCGCCGCAGGAAGTGGTGTCGCGCCTCAATGAATACCTCGGGGCGATGGTGCAGGTGATCGAACAGCATGACGGCACCATAGACAAATTCATCGGCGACGGCATCATGGCTTATTGGGGCGCACCCTTGGCGCAACCCGACCACGCGAAGCTGGCTATCGATTGCATCAGGGCCATCAATGAAGGGATGAATGCGCTACGCGCCAAATGGATGGAAAACGGGGTGGAACCGTTTACTATCCGCGGCGGAATCCAGTCCGGAGAGGTGGTGGCGGGCAATGTCGGCCTTGCGGGCAAGAAAATGGAATACACCGTCATCGGCGATACAGTGAACCAGGCTGCACGTCTTGAAGGAACGGCAAAGTACTACGGCGTTACCTACCTGGTCGGCGAAGAAACCTATAAAAAGACGCGCGAAATGTGCCAATACAGAGAACTGGACAAGATACGCGTCGTGGGCAAACAGTTCCCCGTGACCATCTATGAGCCGCTGGAGGGTATGTCTGTCCTGGATTTTCCGGCAGCGGCCCGTT
The DNA here is from genome assembly GCA_027310725.1 of Sideroxydans sp. Classification (GTDB taxonomy): domain Bacteria; phylum Pseudomonadota; class Gammaproteobacteria; order Burkholderiales; family Gallionellaceae; genus Sideroxyarcus. The sequence continues at coordinate 3,134 of DAIDAG010000051.1, forward strand.
TCGAAGCGGCGCTGGCGCTGTACCGCGCCAGAGAATGGGAAAAGGCGCAAGCTGCATTTACCGCCGTATTGGACGCCGCACCGGAAGATAAACCCAGTAGAATATATCTTGAGCGGTGTGGGTATTTCACACAGAACCCGCCGCCTGCAGATTGGGATGGCGTATTCAATCGCGCAGAGAAATAGATGTATTTAGAACAATAACCCAGGCATCCCTGGGCAAGATAATGCGATTACCACTTCGAATAGGTCTGGGACATGAGAAACATATTCATCGTAATTTCAATATTGTTTTTCTCTTCCGCTGTCTGGGCGGCAGATAACGGAGCCGGTGCCACCAATGGCTTTTCCAAAGCCGACTTCCGGCGCGAAGTGCCTGCACCAAAATTGCGCAAATTGCTTGGAGCCTATGACGGCAATCTCTACATCACCGGCCAGGACGGTTCGGTGGATATAGTTGACCAGGAAGGCAAGACCGTGATGACCCTGGCTGCAAAGAGCGGCGATACGGAACTGCTCAGGAAACCCGAAGCCGTCTCGGTCGCCAACGCAACCGTCTATGTGGCTGACAGCAAGACAAACCAGATCGTCATGTACGACTTGTCCTCGGGCAAGTATACGGGCCGTTTCGGCAGCAAATCAGGCGGCAGTCTCGCGAGCGACGCTGCCCTCGATGGGCCGCAAGGGGTTGCGGCCTATGAGGGCGTCGTATATGTCGCAGACAGCGGCAACGGGCGGATACAGATGTACGGTATCAACGGCGTCTTCCTGTCCACGCTTGCACTGAGCGTAACTCCGGGCGGCGCAGCGGAAAAGGAAAAGGCTTACAAACTGGGTGAGCCGACGGACATCGCACTGGATACGCAGGGTCGGGTATATGTGCGCGATGCGGATGACAAATCGATCAAGATATACGAACCGAAAGGCTTGTATCTGCGTTCGCTGCCCAGGAACGGCAAGCCGGCTGCGATGTGCGTGGCGGAAGACGGAATCTATGTGGCCGACGAGGCCGGTTCCAGCATCCTGAAATACGATTTCGACGCCAATCCCGAATACAGCTTTGGCTCCAAAGGGGAAGGCAAGGCGCAGTTCAAGAGCCTGTCCGGCTTGGCGGTAGACAAGGCGCAGCAAGTGTATGTCGGCGATTCAAAGAAATCGTTGATCGAGGCCTTCGTCGTCGAGGCCGGAAAAGGACAGGACCCGTTGCCCAAGGTAGCGGGAAGAGCTTCGGTAAAGTGGCTCGAAAACATTTCGGCAGAAGTGGGTCAATTGGCTTGGGATGGCAAGGAGACCTTTTATGCCATAGGCAAGGACAGGAAGAGTCTGGTGACTATCCGCAAGAGTACGGTTGCCGGCGTGATCAAGCTTGACGATATGCAGTTGGCCGCCGTGACGGTGGACAAGTCGGGTGCGATCTGGCTTGTGGACAAGAAAGGCTATCGTGCCGTGAAGCTGGACGAGAGCGGCAAGGTACTCGTCAGCCTGGGCAAGGAAGGGAGCGGCGCCGGGCAATTCGATAATCCGTCGGCGATCGCAATCTCGAATGCCGGTATGGTGTTTGTGGCCGACCGGTCCAATCACAACGTGCAGATATTCCGGGAAGACGGGGTGTTCCTGAACGCGTTGAACGGCGAAAATTCGACCAAATTGAGCTCGCCTGTCGCCATGGCGTTCGACCAGAACGACAATCTGTACATTCTAGATGCTTCGCGCAAAAGTGTACTGGCTTACTCTTCTGCCGGGAAATCGCTCGGGGAATTTGGCAAGACCAAAGACGGAAGTTTGTTGTCATCCCCGGTTTCCCTGATTGCCGCAAACGACGAGGTGTTGGTGCTGGACGGCAACCAGGTCAAGGTGTTCTCGCCCAAGGGACAGTTTCTGCGCAGTTTCGGCGCCAAGGGGACTGGCATGGGTGCGTTTGACGACCCGGTTGCCATCGCATATGGCGGCGGCACCAATTTCGCGATTTCGGATATCGGGAACAAGCGCGTAGAGGTGTTCAGTACCCTGCTGAAACCGGAAGCGCCGGAACAGTTGGCAGCGCAGGGCAAGGTACATTCCGTCGAACTGCGCTGGGCACAGACATCCTCGCCCTATATCAAACAGTATCGCATCTACCGCTCCGGGAGCGAAAACGGCAGTTTCATGCAGATCGGCACAAGTTCGAACAACCAATTCGCGGATCAGGATCTGGATGCCGATGTTCATTATTTCTATCGCGTCGGCGGAGTAACCTATTTCGGTTTTGAAGGCGCGACCAGCTCGGTGGTGAGTGGAGTGCCGACCAAATTCGTTCCGCCGGTCCTTGCATCCGTGCAAGTTCAGACCACTCCGTGGCAGGTGAAATTAAACTGGGCTGCGGTCGATTCCAAGTATTTCGGGGCTTACCGGATTTACCAAAAGAACGGTGAGACATACACCAGGATCGGCGAAGTCTCGCAGCCTGAATTTATCAAGGATGCGCTGACGCCAGAGACCAAATACACCTATTACGTTTCCACCTTGAGCAGCGACGGCACCGAGTCGGAGAAAGTCCCGGTAGAGGCGACCACGCAGATTTTCAACCGCCCGCCGCTGGAGATCGAAGTCGTTCAATTGCGCGACGTGTTTTCCAACTCCTACAAGATCTACGAACGCGACGGTATCGGCAGGATCAAGCTGACCAACAATACCAACAAGAGCATGGAACGGCTCAAGGTGACGTTCCAGTTGCGCGATTTCATGGACTTCCCGACCGAAACCAAACTGGACAAGCTGTTGCCCGGGGAAAGCGCGGAAGTTGCCCTCAAGGCCGTCTTCAACAACAGCATCCTGACGATTACCGAAGACAGTTCGGTGCAGGCAATGATAGAAGCGAGCTATTTCGATGACGGTAAACGCGTGGCATTCAACAAGACACCGACGGTGAACGTCTACGACAAGCATCGCCTGACTTGGGACGATCGTGATCGCTATGCCGCCTTCGTTACCCCCAAGGACCCGCCGGTGCTGAATTTCGTACGCTCGGTGGTGACCCAATACAAGGAAACCAAGGATCAGGCACAGCTCGCTGCCGCCGTGTTCGATATGCTGGGTGTTTACGGCATGACTTACATCCCCGATCCGACCAACCCCTACCAGATCACTTCGGGCAAGGTGGATACCGTCGATTATGTCCAGTTTCCGCGCGAAACGCTGGAACGCAAGTCCGGCGATTGCGACGACCTGGTGGCGTTCTATTCGGCGGCGCTCGAAAGCATGGGGATCGATACACGCGTGCTGGAGGTGCCGGGACATATGTTCATGATGTTCGCAGCGGGCATTGCGGCGGATGATGACGGCTATACCATGGACAACATGTACGTGATCTACGATGGTCGTTTGTGGATCCCGGTGGAAACCACGCTGCTGGGGGGCGCCTTCGTGCCAGCCTGGGAAAAAGGCGCTGCCACCTATTACAAGTGGAAGGACAAGGGCCTGACCGTACTCGATGTACATACTTCCTGGGATAAATATAAACCGGCGAGCCTGCCGGACTCGAGCTTGAAGCAAAGCGACATACCCCGTGCCGAGATCGAAAAGAAATTCCCGTCTGACTATATGTCTGTCCTGAAAATCAGCTCCCAGACCAAGACGCGGCGTTATCTCAATGCGATCAAAGCGAACCCGTCCGATGTGGATGCGCACTTGCAGATGGGGATCATCCTGGCCAAGGCCGGAGATCGCGACGAGGCGATGAAGTATTTTGACAAGGTACTCACCTTGGAACCCAAGAGTTCTGCGGCGATGAACAATCGAGGCAATATCTTCATGATCGAGGATAAATATCAGGATGCGCAAAAGGCTTATCTGGCTGCGACTCAGATGGCTCCTGGTGATGCCAATATCTGGGTAAACCTGGCGCGCGCCTATAAGGCGACCAAAGATGTCAAGAAAGCCAAAGCTGCCTTCGTCAAGGCGCAATCGCTGGATCCTGCAGTCAAGGAAGGGCATCGTGCGCTGGAATTGGAGCTATTGAATACGCTCTGATTCGGATGTACCGTAGCAAGCAGTGGCAAGCTAAACCTAAGGAGATTTACATGAAGAAATTGATCGCGTTGCTGGTGTTGCTGTGCGCTGTATGCGCCGCTCCGGCATACAGCGCAGACGATAATCAGGGCCTTTCCTTCTGGGAACGCCTGCGCAGGAAGATCGAGATGCTTACCCCCAAAAAGAAGATCAGCACGACGACGGCAGTGGGGGGGGTACGAGGCGCACAGGCCGATGCGGAAGAGGTCTACTGGAAGGGCGAGGCCAACCCCCAGATCGATGCCGATGAATTGGCCGATTTCAAGAAAGCCGTCTCATTGGCTGATACGGGCGATATGCCGGGAGCCAAGTCCGGATTTGCCGACTTCCTGAAGAAACATCCCGACAGCCGTTTGCGCCCGGATGCCGAAATGGCTCTGGCCCAGCTGCAGCCCAAGAAGTAGCCGGCGATCCGCTGGAGCCGGGTTGGCTGGTATTCGGCCCGCCCAGCTACTATAATCCGCATCCTCGCGAACCCGGATAGTCGTTCATTCCCATGCAGTTATTCACTTTCGGCATAAACCATCAGACCGCGCCGCTCGCCGTGCGCGAGCAGATCGCGTTCAATG
>DAIDAG010000041.1 GCA_027310725.1 Sideroxydans sp.
GGCGATGTACCGCGAGTTGCACGAGGAAGTCGGGCTGCAAACCTGCCACGTCCAGATATTGGGGCGTACCCGCGATTGGATGCGTTATGAGGTGCCGCAGACTTGGGTCAAGCGCGATTCGCGCGGCAACTACAAGGGGCAAAAGCAGATCTGGTTTTTGCTGCGTCTGGTTGGACGGGACTGCGATGTATCGTTGCGTGCTTCCGGTCACCCGGAGTTCGATGCGTGGCGATGGATAGATTACTGGGTCGAACTGGACAGCGTGATCGAGTTTAAGCGCGATGTTTATCGCTTGGCGCTGAATGAGCTGGTTCGTTATCTGCCGCCGCTGAAAGCCGGGGCACGCAGGGAGTCGGCCGGTAAGATGCCGGAAAGCAATATGGATGAACCCAAGCAATTAAATCAAAGAGGATAGGTATGCGTGATAAATTTTCAGTATTGACCAACCGCCCTTTAAAAGCCGGCACAAGTTTTTCCAGGCCGACGCAGGTATTGCCGCAGAACGTCACACTGAACGATCCGGCTATCAGTGTGATGACCGATTTGCGTAGCGTTTCGGTCGTCAATGTGCGGGCCAAGACTTCGCTGGACAAGGCGAATGCGAAGATGATCCGCTATGGCGTGCGGACCTTGTTGGTGCTGGACGATGCCGACAAAGTAGTCGGTTTCTTGACGGCGACAGATGTGATGGGCGAGAAGCCGGTGCGTTTTCTGCAGCAGGTAGGCGGAACCCATGCTGACATTATGGTGAGCGATGTGATGACGGTGCAGAGTGAACTGGAAGCATTGAGCCTGGAAGACGTGTTGAAAGCAAAAGTGGGCAATATCCTTGGCACATTGAAGGCAGCAGGTCGTCAGCACGCAATGGTGGTCGAAGAAAATGCGGACGGAAGCCAGACAGTGCGGGGTTTGTTCTCCGCAACTCAAATTGCCCGGCAGTTGGGCCTGCAGATCAAGACGGCAGAGGTCGCCAAGATATTTTCCGAGATTGAGGCTGCGGTCGGTTCACATTAGGTATCAGCGCTGTGTTCATTCGAGCGCAGGCTCACTCTGGCTGGAGGTTTATGAATCGTTTGGCTTTGTATTTTATTTCAGGGGCGGTTGGCATTGTGCTGGCTGGTTGTGCCAGTTTATTTGGCAATGAGATACACATCAGCGAAACCGGAAAGGCCGGTCCGGATGCGTCGAAGGTCAAGTACCTGGCCTCTGTCCGTATTGCAGGATATGTTGACGGGCGTAATGTGGGTAATTCGCGCAAGATCGGCATACACGAAGAGCCGGTATTCGGTTTGTCCGGCAAGGATATTTTCCTGGATCGCGATGTGACGGACGTAGTGGCCGATATTTTGAGCAAACGCCTGGACGATAAAGGTATACAGGTGTTGGGCAAAGATGACGCCAACGCCTTGTTCGAACTGAGCGGGGTGGTCAAGGAGCTGCGCTATGACGTAAAGACGCGCGATTATGTGCAGATCAGGCTGGATACCACCTTTAAAGAGGTTGCTACGGGAAAAGTGATCTGGGCTGGCGAGGTGGAGGAGAAGGCCGATCGCTTTGCTGGGGTGTCGGGAAATACCAAGGGAGATATTGCTGCTTATTTGAAGCAGGAAATCGATGTGGTGACCGGCAAGACGGCCGAAGCAGTCAATTCCGTATTGATGGCGACGCGTCCGGAATTGTTTAACCTGACCCCGGGCACCAAGGTGATCCCGGGTGTAAAGGTCCTGGTGACCCCCGGCGTTGTCTTGTCTCCTGTGCCGGAGGTTCCGGCACCTGCGATGCCTATAGTTAACGATAAACTGCAGGATACTTCCGCGAACGGAATGCTGATTGTCAATACCACACCCGACCGCGCCAAAGTATATGTGGATGGCATCTATTTCGGAATGTCACCCCTGCGAGCGGAGGCTGATCCCGGTGTACACAAATTGGAAGTCAGGATCAAGGGATACAAGACTGCATCAGAGAAAGTTTCTGTACGCAAAGGCGAAAGTACTGAGCTGGAGATAACGCTGGAACGTTGACGTGCGAGGTTCAGACAAAAAAGGCCGCAGAAACGCGGCCTTTTTTGTTTGCAAGGGCAAATGTTCAATGCTTGCCCGTACTGCCGAAGCCATTTGCGCCACGCTGGCTCATCGGGAATTCCTCTACGATATTGAACTGTACTTGTGCTACCGGCACGATGACCAGTTGAGCGATGCGCTCCATCGGCATTAATGCAAAAGGGTGATGTCCGCGGTTCCAGATCGAGATGAATATCTGTCCCTGATAATCCGAGTCGATCAGGCCGACCAGGTTGCCGAGCACGATGCCGTGCTTGTGGCCCAGCCCCGAACGGGGCAGGATCATGGCCGCATAATGCGGGTCATTCAGGTGCAGGGCGATGCCGCTGGGGATGAGTTCGCATTGACCCGGCTGGATGGTCATGCTGCCGTCGATACAGGCGCGCATATCTATACCCGCCGAACCGGGGGTGGCGTAGGCGGGCGGGTGTTCGTGCAGGCGCGGGTCGAGTATCTTCACATCCACTTTTTTCATTGCTTACTTCCTTTCCTGTAAAGAACAGCGGCATGATGCAACAGCGCCCGTGCCAAAGTGAGTTTATCGGCGCGCGGCAACACATGCTCGCCCGCATCGTCGAACAATACCAGTTCATTGTCGTCGCTGCCGATGGCATTTTGCGCCAGGTTGGCGGCCAGCAAAGGAATGTTCTTCTTCCTGCGTTTGGTTGCGGCGTATTCGCGCAGCTTCTCGCTCTCGGCCGCGAAGCCAACGCAGAACGGCGGTTTGGGCAGGCTGGCGACGTAGGCCAATATGTCGGGATTGGGGATGAGTTCCAGCGTCAGCCCGGTATCGCTCTTCTTGATCTTCTGTTCGCTCGGTTGTGCCACGCGGTAATCGGCGACGGCGGCCACGGCAATGAACATGTCGGATCTCGCCGCCTGATGTTTTACCTCTTCAAGCATCTCGGCGGCGCTGGTGACGTTCACCGTGTTCGCTCCATTGGGCTGAGGCAGCGCCGTCGGTCCCGAAATCAGGGTGACTGCGGCACCCATTTCCAGTGCCGCCTGCGCAATGGCATAGCCCATCTTGCCGCTGCTGCGGTTGGTGATACCACGGACTGCGTCAATCGCTTCGTATGTTGGGCCTGCAGTGATGAGAATATTCATTCCAGCCAGAAGTTTGGGCTGAAAAAACGCAACGATATCTTGCGCCAACGTTTCCGCTTCCAGCATCCGTCCCATGCCTTCTTCACCGCAGGCCTGTATTCCGCTCGCTGGTCCCAATATTGTCACGCCGTCGGAAATAAGTTGTTGCAGGTTGCGTTGCATTGCTGCATTCGACCACATTTGCTTGTTCATGGCGGGTGCGACCAATAGCGGGCAATCGCGCGCCAGACATAAAGTGGAAAGCAGATCATTGGCGAGGCCGTGCGCCAGTTTGGCGATGAAATCTGCGGTGGCGGGAGCGATCACGATAGCATCTGCAAGACGGCTGGCATGGATGTGGGCCATACCCTTGTCGTCCTGCCACTGGTCGATCAGCACCGGCTGCCCGGTGAGTGCCTGCATTGTGGCTGGAGTGATGAAGTGCGTCGCCGCTTCCGTCATCGCAACCTGCACCTCGATGTCAAGTTTTACCAGCAGGCGTGCCAACTCTGCCGCCTTGTAAGCCGCGATGCCGCCGGTGATGCCAAGCACAATGCGTTTTGTCTGGGCCATGTTCATAATGCCGCGCATCTTAACAAGAAAGTGTCTCGTATGGAGGGTGCGTTGGAAAGCCAGGTCGTGTAGTCGAATGAACGGGCTATGGACAGGTGGTAAGTGTTTTGGATTGCATATGTTTTTATAGTTGTGGGCATAATTCTGTTTGGTAAGAGTGCAGGTATGGGAAATTATCCGGACCTTTAGACATATTGACCCTACTGAGGAATCGGGTTAATTTGCGACCATGATTTTTGTGCACTACTTCCTTTCCGCCCTCTTCGGTCGCAACAGAGTTACTGTTGCGCAATTATTCACATTGCTTACTCAATATGCGGTATATCAAGCATGAGTATCGCTGACTGGCCTGCCGGAGAACGCCCGCGCGAGAAATTGTTGCAGCGTGGAGCGGCAGCATTGTCGGATGCTGAACTGCTGGCTATCTTCCTGCGCACAGGGGTGGTCGGCAAGAGTGCGGTCGATCTGGCGCGCGACGTACTCGCGCGCTTCGGCACTCTCACCCGGTTGTTCGCGGCAGGAGAGCAGGAATTCTGCGACATGCATGGAATGGGGCGGGCCAAGTACGTGCAGTTGCAGGCTGTGCTGGAGATGTCGCGGCGCGCACTGCGAGAAGAGATGCAGTCCGGCGATGCGCTGAATTCGCCACGTATGGTGCGCGAATATCTGCAATTGTTGCTACGTGCACGGCAGCAGGAGGTATTTGTTGCGATCTTTCTGGATGCGCAGCATCGGGTGGTTGCGGCGGAAGAGTTGTTTCAGGGTACTTTGACGCAAACCAGCGTATATCCGCGCGAAGTAGTGAAGCGGGCATTGCATCACAATGCGGCAGCGGCGATCTTTGCGCACAATCATCCTTCCGGGGTGGCAGAGCCGAGCGACTCGGATCGGCTACTGACTGGCGCATTGAAGCAATCGCTGCAGTTGGTGGATGTGCGAGTGCTGGATCATTTCATTGTGGCGGGAGCGTGCTGCCTGTCGTTCGCGGAAAAGGGCATGTTGTGAGAAACCGAAATATTGCTATTTATATAGAGCCTGACTTCTGCAATATATTGATTAATAATTAAGCCGTATTAGGGCAAGGGGCCGGGGGAGATCGTGCGGCAACACTTGTTATACCTTCAAAATTTTTAACTTGATCGGGTAATGTCCAAAAGCAGGGAAAATCGTTATTTGGCTGCTGCCTTGCTGGTTATTCCGGACAAGTCATAAGTATTTACCTGAGCAAGTCTAGATTTTTCAGCCGGAATGAGTCGGGCTGGCCTGCTTCTTGCTGAAAGTTCCGTTGATTCCCTTTGACAAGGTGCGTAGTTATCTGGATAATCGCGCGCTCTTTGAATGGAGGGGTGGCCGAGCGGTTAAAGGCAGCAGACTGTAAATCTGCCCTCTCAGAGTACGAAGGTTCGAATCCTTCCCCCTCCACCAGATTTTGCAGTTTGCTGTTTTTAAGTGGGCTGGTGTTGGGTTTTTTGCGGGAGTAGCTCAATGGTAGAGCTGAAGCCTTCCAAGCTTATGACGAGGGTTCGATTCCCTTCTCCCGCTCCAGTTTTTCGCTTGCCCATGTGGCTCAGTGGTAGAGCACTCCCTTGGTAAGGGAGAGGTC
>DAIDAG010000008.1 GCA_027310725.1 Sideroxydans sp.
TGGAATATTCCATTTCTCCGGCTTCTCGCGAGAGGGCAAATTGCTGTTTTAGGTGTTGGGGGTATAAATGGGGGTATGCAATAAACAATCAATCGATAAACGGCGCCAATGCTTGCACATAGAACGCCGTAGGGGACGCCACCTTCAAGTTGCACGTTGTTTCCGGACGTTGCAATATCAGCAAAAAACCAAATGAAACAAGCAAGTTAAGCCCTCATGGGCTTTTTTGTTGTTGCACGATGTTGTTGTGTGTTGCACCCTTCTGATGGTAACTTTGTTGGTAACTCTCCCAGCTCACGTTACCAACATGACAGTTACCAACAAACTGACCGACTCCAAGCTCAGAGGCCTCAAGCCGCGGGAAAAGCCGTACAAGGTTTCAGACGGCGGCGGCATGTACGTTGAAGTCCGCCCAAACGGATCAAAGTGGTGGCGACTGGCCTATCGATTGAATGGCAAACAACAACTCAAATCACTAGGCGTCTACCCAGAGGTCGGACTATTTGAGGCGCGATGCCTTCGCGATGATTTTGATCCCACTCCTGCAGCCGCCGGCCCTTCCCTTGAACATGTTTTCCGCGAGTTCATGCTCGTCAAAAAATCCGATTTCACTGCGAAGCATCAAGCGCTGATGCAATCTCGATGTGCCCCTGTCTTGGAAAGCTTGGGAGCCAAGGCCATTGCTGACCTTCGACCTGCGGATTTTCTGCCTTTGCTGCGCAAGATTGAAGAACGCAGTCCCAGTGTCGCGAAAAAGGTCAGGACGGATTTCTCCCAGTGCTACAAATATGCCGTGGCTGCAGATATTGCTGAACGCAATCCACTAAGTGATCTCCAGGGTGCCCTGAAGCCGTTGAAAGTGAAACACCGCCCTGCCCTGACCGATCCAGTCGAGGTTGGAAAGCTCCTTCAATATATCAATGAGAATCCAACTGTGGGAGTCGTAACCAGGCTGTATCTGCAAATCATCCCCCACATATTTCCCAGACCAGGAGAACTGCGCATAGCCAAATGGTCTGATGTTGACATGGATGCCTGCGAGTGGCGATATACGATGGGCAAGAAGAATAATGAGCACATTGTTCCTCTGTCAAAGCAAGTGATGAAGTTGCTTAAGGAGCTTAAGAAATTTACTGGCAGTACCAAATATCTATTTGCTTCAGTCCCGGATGAAAACCCAATTTCCGACATGACCGCAACACAAATCCTCAGGAGGTCGGGATGGTCGACTAAACACTGTCTGCATGGCTGGAGGGCGACCGCGCGAACTCTTTTGGTTGAAAAGCTAAGGTTTCCGGTTGATATTATTGAACATCAGCTTGGGCACGTAGTCCGAGATCCTCTTGGACGTGCATACAATCGAACTCAATTTCTAGATGATCGCCGGGCTATGATGCAGAAGTGGTCCAACTTCTTGTCTAGTCTCAGCTAGTTCCAGAACGTATGACCAACATTCGCACTGGATACTATTATCACTTTTGGGGCGCTCAACTGTAGTAACGCTCAACTGTAGTAACCCAGACTTCATCTTGCAGACATTATCCGATGTTCAGCGACGCTGTGTAAAAACGTGCGACTTGCGAGCGCGAGTCAATTTCGTTACTGGAAACGACTTGCGATGAACAGCAGCTTTTGGTTTGATAAACTCACACTTCCGATCCGAGGTGTGAAATAGACAATCAGCGCGTTCCCCCAAGCATACGGGTTTGGAACCGGATGGTGCGGTGCTCGCTGACATCAGCATATACCCGTAAAGGTGGTTCGTACTAGGCGCAAACATAAGAATGTGGAAAGATGCTCATAAGGAATCGATGGTTCCCGTACTAGATGACCTAATCAACGACGGCCGGCTGACGCGGCTGTTCTCGAAGGACGCCCATCACTGCGCGCTGCAGTTGTGGATTTTGCAAATCAAGTCCGAGCAATCGATTGAAAATCGCGTAGTCTACGGCCGTCTGCTTCCCTACAGTCATTCCAGCGACCGCTGGTCCTCCAGCGAAGACGATAACTTCCATACCTTCGGGAAAGTCCAGGCGCAGGTTACCCGGCTCAACCTGTACGTCAAAAGTGTCCACTGCGCGGACCTCCTACGGCAATTGAGCGCAGGCCTAACTGTCTTGGCAATCAGTGAAGACCTAAAGCTCGAGCTCTCGAACGAATTGAAAGCGCGGTTCGGAGCGACCGCGCTCGCCGCCGATGATCTGGTCTACCGCCCTGTTGCCTACCTGCTCAACCGCGATGCATATGACCGACATTCGCCCTCCAGCCCGCATGGCGGAGCTGGGGCCTTCAGCGCTTCAATCTCCCAAACAGACAAAGAGGCGTTGTTCCGCCTGGGGCAGGACTACGATGTCGCCTTGACCGAATGGGTGGTCAAGCACCTCAACGCTGATACAGGCCTGGACTTCGGTGGCGCCGACACCGCCCGCTTTGGCGACCTTGAGCTGCTGATTTTTCCTGCATTGGACGATCAGGAGCGACCCCTGCTGAGCGCGAACTGGGCCGATGTTCCGCGCGCCTTGGTCGCCCGGTTTAACCCGATGCAGGTACCGCATTTCAGTAGCTTCCAGTTCCGCCTCTGCATCACGAACGATGGCCAAATCATCTACTCTGGTATCGCCACAGCAGAACGCGATACAGAAGACGTGTTCGAGTGTAAGTTTGAGTTGGGCGACCAACTGCGAGAGATAACCGATAGCACTGAACTGGAAATTTTCGGCTTTCATGGCGACCATTCCTGCGAAGGCACGCTGTGCTGCCGGTGGCGTATCGGATACGTTCGGGAGGTCCATCTTCAGGGGCACGTGGTGGGCCATGGGGCCAGCCCGGTCAAATTCGATTGGCTGGAAAAAACCGCTCGACCATCTGTATCGGGGCGCGTGAAGGCAGCCCTGACGATCAATCGCGGCGATCTGGGATTTACCAACCGCGTCGGCGGACGTGAGGCGGACCCTTGGGTTCCGGCCAACCGCGATCTCGTATCCCTTTTTGCGCGGATCCATCCACCGAAATCGGAGGGGCAATTCTTCCTGCGCTGGGGCCAGGGCGACGGCGAGGGGCGGTTGCAGTTCGTGGAGTGGTTCAGGGCGTTGCTGTCCAAGTATCAGCAGCACCAAGTGGTCATTTTCGATCCCTACTTCGATGCCGCCGGCTTGGGTCTGGTGTTGCTCTGTGCGGCACCGAAGGCAGACTACATTGTCTTTACTTCCCTACCCAAGCCATCCAAGGAAAGCGAAGCCACTCAGGCTGAATCCGGCAGTCCCACCTCGGGTCGGATTAACAACCTGCTGGCGAACTGCGAACAGAACCTCCACCAACTTGAGCGTATCAAGCTGCGCATCTACGGATTGAGGGAAGGCCGACTACATGATCGCTACATCCTGATCATGGGACCGGACAGACTACCGGTCGCAGGTTTCAACCTATCCAATTCGTTTCAGAAAGCCGCTGAAAACTTCCCTTTGCTGGTCACCCCGATCCCGGCGGATGTTCTGCTCAAGGTTGAGCAATACAAGGCCTGGCTGGTGCAGGAGGCGGAGGCCGCGCAGCCCGAAGGCGAGACCGAAAATCTCTCCATGCGGCATCTTTTCGACTCCACGACATTTCCGATGGCGCCGCGACGTTACGAGCCACTACGCTTCCTCGAAAATAGCCTAGCAGGCGACGTGCTAAGCGTATGGTGTGGCGAGCCGTCGCTACAACGCTTGAGCGGCAATCCGTTGAAGGAGCGGATGGCGTCGCTTGACTTACTCAAGGATAACTCGCTCGCACTGCCAGAGACATCAGGCCTACTCAATTTCCTGGAGCAGCAGGAGGGGCATTTCGAGAACTTCAAGGACACCTGGGAGGTTCTCGGCGAGGTGCTCGCCCATTCACATGCCGGGGACAGCCGCTTTCGCGAGCTCGATTCCGCGCGCGACTTTCTGGAATTTCTGGCGCAGTTCCTTGAGGCATCATTCAACCGCGCGCATGACGAGGCGGACAAGGAATTGGCCGTGATGGAGGCCAGGTTCTTTCAGGAGCCGGTCGAGACCCTTCTACACAGTTCCTATCACCCGCATCACTTGTTTCACGGGACGAAATACACAGCCCTGACTTGGCCCGAGTACTTCACCATCAAGTTTTTGTGGTGGTATGCCCCAGATGCCTTGCTGGCGATTGCCGAAGGCCAAATGGCCCGCGTGCCGCTGGAGCCTCAAGGTCCGGACGGGGTTCGGCTGTCCCTGTTGAGCCAGATCGTCAGCGAGATTGCGCTGTCGGTGCAGTTCGACATCAGCGAGGCACAGCGGGACCGGCTCGTTCGTAGCGGCAATGGTCTGCTGCAATGGATGGGACTGAATGCGATTGAGATGCTGCTGGAAAAGCCGGGGGGGCTCGCCACAGTGCTGCAGTTGGTGGCCGCCTTCACTTACCCGGAGCGGGTGCGAGCCTTGGGGTGGATGATTAATCACGCAGCAAGAAATCAAAAGAAGGCCGAAATCTACAAAGACCTGGTCGCGGCGCTTCACGAGACATTGCCGGCGACGATCCCCGCGAACGAGCTGAGGCTTCTGGTCGACTCCATGCGCGGGCATATGCGGCAACTGGCCTGGACCGAGCCATGGCTGTTCCAGGATGTGGTGTTCCCCTTGTTGCGAAATGACCGCGCCAACACAGACGATGCATGCGAGATATGGACGCAGGAGCTGGCCGGCATGCTGGAGCCGCAGTTGAAGGACCAGCCGCGGCTGTTTGACCGGGCGCGCGAGGGGCAGACAACCAACATCACCGCGTTCCTTTTCGCCTACAGCAGCCCCGAGCGACAGCAGGACAGCCTGAAGTCGATGCAAGCGATCCTGAAGCGGCAGAGGCGGGTCGTGCAACAGCCCCTAGCTAGCACCTCCGACTGGACACGTTGGGACGGCGCCCTAACGGTCTCGATGTGGATATTGGCCTTCGCTAAATGGGTACAGTACTACCTGCGCGAGCGCAGTATCACTGACCGCGAGCTGGATCAGTTATTACAGGACGCCAGTGAACTGGCCATGGTCAGGCCGATGATCGAATGGAGGTCGGAGGGTGCCGGTAAACAGGGCCAGCTCGCCGCGTTTCTCGACCAAGTAGAGGAACTTATAGCAGCCAGCTATCGGCTGTAGCGAAACGATAGCTAACATCACAGAGAATGAGGTGCTTTCCCCATGTGGCGGATTTCCTGCGCCAAGCTCATAAACACCTGATCTTTTTCCCCGAACTTGCGATAACTGTCGAGCAACTCAAGCAGGATTGCGTAATGCTTATCGTCAATGCCGGAAATATCGGACAGATTGAATGGATAGGCAGCTCCGTTCCACAGGCCCATCACGACACGCCGCAACTTGGCTGCGGTTTCATAGTGATCCAAAATTACTGGACGATAGATTTCGAAAGGAGAAACCCATGGATGCTGTTCAAGAGAATTGGACAGAGTCATCGCTGCGGTCAATGCCAGATGAGCCGAATCGTAGTCCGCGATTTTAAAAAAACCGTGCTGCATCCCATTCTGTTTTACGATAAATGCACTAGGCTCGCTCCCATCGCATCCATCTCGGGTTGTACCCAAGGTAAGAACCAACACTTTGTTATTTGCCATTTTTTTACTCCATCATTTAAGTGCAAAACGGACGACACTCCGATTCGGCTTGTTCCCCGACATCAAATGGATTGAACATAGGCGACAATGTCGCTACGTAGATATCCGCTCTTCCTGGGGGAAAATCGCTTGGCTTTAGGGAAGCGTGGAATCTTTTTTTCCCATCGCCAGAGAGTGGTTCGATGGCACTGAAAAAAGGCCGCGGCCAGTCGGGGAGAAATAATTTCAGGTAGATCTTCGATGCGGACAACTTTCATGGGGCCGGTTCCTGTTCCGTATTTAGAAACGAAATGAAGTGCCCCTATTTTGAGTCGCCCGAAGCTCATTTTGGCTTTGAAAAGTAGCGAAAAACCGCACTACTCGCCTTTTTTCACCCGCTAGATGTCGTTTTTCGCATTGGAAGTGCTAAAGACCGTGTGCTTACCGAGCTGCCTTTTTTAAAGTATCTGACTATTTCCACCATCGCCAGAGTGTCGAGCTCGCAGTATTTCATGAGATTGCAGACTGTCTGCTCACGCTGCGCTGACGAGGTATCAAGATTGATGATATTCATATGCCTTGCTTGCAAAACGGCTGATGATGCAGTCAACTATGCCTTGCATGCCAGCCCAATATCCACAACAATCTGTGGCGGCACTTCTGCCTCAACAACAGGAACTGATAGATATGAATCGCAAAGAACTGATCGACGCTTTGGCAGACAAGACGGGCAGCAGCAAAGCAGATGCAGACCGCAGCATCGCCGCATTGATTGAAATCATCTCTACCACGCTCAAGAAAGGCGACAATGTCGCTCTGGTTGGCTTCGGTACATTCGAAGTGCGCAAACGTGCAGCACGCATTGGTCGCAACCCAGCCACTGGTGCCGAACTCAAGATCAAGGCTTCCAAAGCCCCGGCATTCAAGGCTGGCGCAACACTTAAAGCAGCTGTAAACGTCGGAAAGTAAGCACGCTTCGGGCCGACAGTAGCAGGTTGGCCCTAGTGCAATGCCCATGAATGAAATCCTTCAGTATCTAAAAACACATGGCGAGCGACTCGATGCAGAGATCGCTGAAGCTGTTGGTATGTCATTGGCCAAAGTGCGCATTCAATTGACTGAACTGGCGGCCAAGGGCGAGATAATGTCTTACCAATCAACCCGATTTGAGAATGGCAAAAAAATCGAGGGAATCAGGTCCAGGATAGCAGGATTTGTTCCACCGGCCGCGCCGGGTAGAAAATCGAAAGTTCAGCTGAAACTGTCTTAGCACTCTCGGTGATCCCGACATAACATGAATTCCCCAGCATATGGATCATCAGGTGTTGAACTTCCGAGCAGTTAGTCGCATTTCCGATCTATTTTCGATTCCTGACGGCCTATTGCAGGAACTCAATCTGAATCGCCTTCAAAATATGCAACCACCTCAAACATCGCTTGCGTATCCAGTTCGCAATATCTAAGCAGGTTATGAATCTTCTGATCGCGCACGACTGGAGGCGTGTCAGGATCAATGATATCCAGATAGGCTAGCTGCGCCAAGGTGCCGTTCTGCACATCGTCCAGTTGGGAGTAATCGAGGTCTGGCGCAATCGTCGGCAGAACAGTCTTGATCGACCAAGAGCCTTTCATTGCGGGATGGTAATAGTGGTTCTGTAGCCACGGCAGCAGATTTACCAATCGATCAAGGATGTCGTTCAGGGGATTTCCCAGGTCTGGATAGAATTCGATGAGCCCTTTGATCACGGTGCTTTCAAATGTGCCATAGACGATTATGGGACCGTCAGTTTCAACTGCAACGATCAGACTTTCTGCAAAGGCGAGCATCGGCGCATTGCCGCTGGTATACAGGAACTCCCGATGCTCCAGTTCTCCTCGCTGTCTTTCAACATGGCACGACCACTGAAACGGCAACTGTTGATGCGGCCGAGTGCCTGCCCATCGTGGAATGACGAAGTTGATCGTCTCGAAATCCAGATAGAAACGCGGATACGGGAGATTGGCGAACTCGGTCTTGAGCGTTGGCGATATGAAAGCCTGGTTTGTCCGGGTCGCCTGCCAAACCATGATGTGCCGATTATTTGTCAGCACACCTTCCGGGATGGCCCGAATATCATCGTAGCCCGCGTCTTGCAAATCGGTGATCAGTCTGCGGCCATTGGGAAGAATTGACACTGGGTATTCAGTCTCATCCTTTTCACAATGATCAGTGAACTGACAATCAGGCTTGCATTGCGATCCCATACGAACCGCGGGTACCGGATTGTCCAGAATGACACGATGTAACGCCAGCCATTCCGGCACGTTGGGCAATAGCTCCCTTACCCTGTCGGTAATATCCTCCTCAACCAGCAGCCGGTCAAAGTTGCCATCGCCGGCATAGACAAAGTCGGTATCAACATGAGCAAGACAGACCTGCTTAACATCAATCCTCGCGCCTTCCATCACCCATAGTTGCACCGCACAGTCGATCAGGTGATGATCCTTAACGCTGCCGGAGGATTTGACCTCGATCACGCGCCAGCTGTTTTCGACCGGCATGAGGATGTCGGCGCGCACCAGTACACCGGCGTGAACGAATGCAGCTTCAAACAGAGGAACACTCGGTGAGCTATTCAACCACCGCTTGGTTTCCACCACCGCCAAGTCAGGTTGCTCAATAAATTCGATCAATATCCCATTCGGATAATTCAGGCGCGCCACCTTCCCTACCTCATTGCCGTTGGCAATTGTGAGATCAGAAGTCGGAGTGTTTGTTGCCAATTCTGGCCGGAATGTTTGAAGCCAGAGTCGTTTCGGACACCTGAGTCCGGAAAGGACTCTCGATTTGGTGATGTGTTTTGCCATGTCTGAATTGTATTGTGTGCGCTGATCGATTTCCATTACTGACGAGGCCGGCGCCATCTAGTCCTTCCAGAAATTTTTAAAGCGTTCAGGTGACAGATGGGTGTAGCGGACGGTGTGCTGAATATTCCTGTGCCCCAGGTAGTGCTGTATTGCGCGCGTGTCCTGCCCATCCTGGGCCAGTTTGTAACCGCAGGCATGGCGCAACATGTGCGGATGAACCGTAAATGGCAAATTTGCCTCCCTGCCCGCCCTGGCAAGTATCTTGCGAACAGCATCTGCCGTAAGGGCCGCTTTACGCTCGCTACTAAAGACAAAGCGAAGCCCGGGATAATCACACTGCAGCCCGCATAGCGCGCGCACTTCTGCCTCGCCCAGAGGGTGAACACTGGGACTGCCATGTTTGAGGCGGTTTACGTGTATCAGCCCGAGCTGAAGATCGACTTGATCCCAATGGATGTTGATCAATTCGCTGACCCTCAATCCATGGCGATACGCCAACTGAATGAGCGTTGCATCTCGACTGCCATGCCGCCCTACCCGTCTCGCGGCGTCAGTCAACTGAGACACTTCCTGTTCGGTTAGATATTCGCGGCTTCTGTATTCAGAATTCTTTCTTCGCCGAAGCACTTTGCCGCCAGCGATTTTGGATCTGTTTCGAACCGGGAACTGCAAAATCACGCTGCCCTTTGATACCATCATGTGAACTCTCCGTAAAAGGGGCTTTTTACGGAGAGTATTGAAACCTTACCTCCGTAATTGGCTACCTGCCAATTTACAGAGGTCGACAATTTTACGAAGTGGAATTTTTCGGGACAACATCAAGAGAAAATCCGCCGCGCTAAACAATGCGGTTACTGCTTGGTGGACTCAGAGGAATCCGCCAAAGACTTTTCAGGAGCAGCGGCAGAAGCTGGTTGCCCAGCATCTGCATTGTGCAGATGCATCTTGAGCCACTCATTGGAAAACAGCACAAATGATTCGCGTGTGCCTTGCACAGTACCGTCAACCTTGATTGAACCGGTCAATCCCGTCTCCTGTTCCTTGTCTTCACCTCTTTTGGTTGTAGTAAAGTAGACAACCATGCTCGCGTAGACTGGCCTCTTGTTGCTGAGAAATGAATAATCCGTTGCAAAGAGACTGATACCACCCGTAGCGAGTGCCGCAAGTGCTGCTCCTGCCACGCCATCGATTTTGTGTGCGGAAATGGTACCCGTATTCTGGTCGATATCCTTGAAATTGAATGTGCCGCTTCTTATCAATACAACGACATCAGCCTCATCCGCCTTGTCAGCGATCTTGAATCCGTGTTCATGCAGCATTGCAGCAAAGATGGCAGCGGAAACAGGTCGTTCTCCAAACACTTCCTTCACACGAACGAAAACGCCATTCGGGTAATCATTCGGTGATACCTTGAAATCCTGCCCTACCGGAAGCGATGCGACCGATATGAGCTGGGCATGTGCCTGGATGGCAGGGGCTTGGGCTTGCCCGCCTTCATCTGCTTGAGCCGCGCCAAAGAGCAACACGAATATACCAATCAGCGAAATTTGTTTCATTGTCATTTTCCTTTCGAATGTAGAAGTGAGCGTTGCCAGGAAATGCCCGACTGATAGCCTACAAATCCTTGTCCTGATTCAGATGTATTTCATGTTCAGCTAGATATTTCTCGCGCACCTGGTCGAGTTCACTCTTCAATTCAAACGATCTGGCTCTCAGCGAGTCAGAGCAATACTGTGCACCACGAACGACCTCTTCATTCATCTCCTCCTGTTTCTCCAACATGCTGGAGAAAGCCTCGGACAAGAACGCATTGATGCAGACGAATTCTGCAAAGTGATCGGAAAGCAGGACAAGTTCTTGCGCCAGGGATAATTTGTCATCTGACTGCTGGAAGGACGAAAACAATGGCATGTCGCTCTTGCCCTGCTGGTTTGTGCTGGAAATGGGACGTTCTTGATTCATGCGGGTCTCCTGACTTGATGCAGCCAAGATAGCAAAACCACTTATTTCTCCGAAATTGTATTTGGTCAGTCAATCAGCCCAGTGATTCGGTCTAAAGCTGTTTCGACGACGTTCCTCTTCTTCCCGCGTGACTTTTGCCTCATCGACCGAAGATTGCCGCATCCGCTCACGCAGCTGAGCTTCTGTCTTTTTCATGGCTGCGCACTCCTCTTGCGAAACGTTCCGACACTTGTAGGAATCGTCCGTTGAAAGCTCGTGCACCTTCCACTGAATCAAAGCGATTAGCGGAGCCGCCAGAGCGATACCGATGGCAAGCTGTTTGAAGAACAGCGGAGAATTGATCTTTGGGCTATCTATGTCATGCCCTCCCTTGCGTTTAGTCATCATCATGCCAAATGTTGCCCACGAAGGACGATCTGGTCGGATCAGTGCTCCAGTCATCGTCAATTCCGGAATGGTTTTTCTCATTGCCATTGTGAGCTTTGCTGGACAAGCCGGCACTGCGTTCGAATCGAGCCGCAATCACCATGACCAATACCATCACTACAAGCACCGCTAATATCTCCATCACCAGTTCCTTATTTGTACGGAATTTGTATACAGGATTCTCACCAAACTCAAAGTGTTACTTTACCTGAATGGCAGCTCAAATCAAACCCAAAGTGTGTGGATTAAGGCTGACCGCTCGTCAACACTGTCCACATGCGGAATCCAACCCAAAAGTTCAGTGCCCAGCTGCTGTTTGCCAGCAATGTCAGGCGCTTACGCCTGGAAAAGAACTTGACCCAGGAAGTCCTGGCGGAGGGTGCCGGACTGCATACCAACTACATCAGCTCGGTCGAACGCGGGCAGCGCAACATCTCGATCGGCAATATCGAGCGCATCGCCTGCGCCTTGGGTGTGACCATGGCCGAACTGCTTACCGAGCCGGAAAAACCCCGCAAGACCCACACGAAGTAGCGTTCTACCTTCATCTGTTCGCGCCCTGAATTCCGGACCGAACTGACCAATCTACCAAAATCGACCAAATCCCGAAGCGGTTTTTCCTGTTTCAGGACGCTCCCTGTCCGAGACGGATGGCACCGCTCAGAATCACGTCTCGTCTGCAAATTGCGTTTCGGAGAATTGGGCAGATTTGCTAACTTGTTCCTCTCAACCGAAAGGAGCAATCGATGCAAAACAGCAAATTCGTCATCAACCGCAATATCCGGAGCAAGTTGCACAGGGCATGGCACCTGTTTGTGTGGTATGCCTTGATCATATTTGTTTTCTCGTCCGTAGTGGCCCTGCTGGCCTCCACTTCCTATCTTCTCGGCCAGTTCGAGTACAGGCAGTCGGTATTGATCATGAACCAGGAGGGATGCGCGCATCTGAGCCAGCTCGGCATCGCCCCGCTGCCGCAGCCCGAAACGGATACCTGCCGGGTGCAACTCGGCTTCCGTCCCAATCTGCTGGATGATGGCGGACGCATCAAGATTGGGGAAGGCACGGTCAGGATCCCGGAACATCAGTTGGTTGTCTCCATGCCCATGCCAGAACAGCCGTGGACCTCGCATCAATGGTTCCTGATCGCCTTGGAAATCCTCTATGTGCTGCTGGTGCCACTCTCGGTACGGCTCTTGGTGAAATATCAACAACGGGAGAATCCCCATGGTCACTAGGACTGAGCTATGTGAAATGGTCAGATCGGGGCGTACTGCCATCGAATATCGCCTGCTGGGCGTACTGATGCGTCCAAGGATGTTTACCGAGGCCGATGAAAAGGAACTGGAGGCACTAAAGGAGTTGATCACCAGATATGATGAGCTCATGGCAGTCTGCCTGGAACCGCCTGAAATGCCCGAAGCTGTCGGCGATGCGGATGGGGATACGAAGTGAGTACGGCGCCGGCATTACGCTACGAGCATTCCGGTGACTGTAAGGTGATCGTCGATGCGCGACAGAAACCGACGAAAGACATTTCGATCAACGACTGTTACTTCCTCGGTTTCCGCCTTACCTGTGAAGGAACGCTGCGTTTCCACCATGCCTGGATCATCGCCAACGACCACGAGGCATTCCTGACCGGGCTGAAGGCGGAGGCTCATTCCCTCTCCGACAAGTATCCGGACATGCGCGTACTGGAAGTGGAGCTGGTCTTCATGCACAACCTGCGTACCCAGAAACCGGACTATTTGAGCAAGGAAACAAAGCAGGAGGTCAGCCAAAAAATCAGCATGAAATTGAATCGGCGCAACGATGAACATTTTGCGGTGTTCGGTATTGCCGATGACCAAGTGTGCGAGGTGCTGGATTTCAAGGCGAAGGACGCATTGATGGCGATCCGCATGACTCGCTCACACAGTCAGAAACTCTGCGGCAAGATATTGCTGCCGCTCGCAGTCTGCCAGGCGCATCCGGTCAATCAGGAATTTGACATGCTATTCCATCAGGAAGCCAAGTTGATCTATGCCCTGCTCTGCACCGAAGCGGCCGGTGGAATGCATTGATGCTTTACGGGTAATCGACGCGCTTGCGCATTTCTTTGCCGGGCTTGAAATGAGGAACGTACTTGGCAGGGATCAAGACGGTGGCGCCGGTCTTCGGGTTGCGTCCTTTGCGGGGTGGGCGGTGATTCAGCGCAAAACTGCCGAAGCCGCGGATCTCTACCCTGCCCCCTTGGGCCAAGATGTGAGATAGCTTGTCGAGTATCACGCGGACGGTGAGGTCGATGTCCTTGAGGGGGAACTGGGGAAAGGACAGGGAGAGGTTCTGGATAATTTCGTTGCGAGTCATGGCTATTCCGGGTTCTGACTCTGTCTAGCGCCAAGGCTGACAGACGAATGTTTTTATTTATTCGTGTTGATTATATAGGAGGTACAGAGTGAAGGCAGAAACCAAGAAGAAAGCGCGTCGGTTCGTGTGGCGCAGTATGGTCGGATATTTTGCGCCACTGATTATTCTCGTCAGGATGCTAAGAAAGCGGAAATTGAATTATTGGTGGCAGATTCGGGTAATGTATCGCTACATATCGTGGAAATAAGAGATGGACTTGCTGAGGGCGCACACAGCTCGGCTTCTCCCTCATAACCTGCAATATCTACGCATAATCAATCTCAGTTATTATGGCATCCAAAACAGCCAGCACCTTTGGCCGTTAACCTTGCCATTTGCGACGACGTATACACTTTCGCTATGTTTTACACAATCTGAGCCAGAATCGGACATTCGCAGTTTGAAATGGACATCAATTAATTTAACTTTGATTTAATCTCACCATGAAAACAGTTTTGTTCCCAATCTTCACATCCTTCTTTCTTGCAGGATGTATTGGAGTTGGGCCAGTCGTAACAAAGACCTCAACTACTAAAGTTGCAACACCTGATGCCCCTTACGGGAATCCTTGCCCCACAAAAGAAATTGGCGTCTTCTCAACATGCAAGCAAAGGGAGGGAGGGGCCACGACAATTGAAGATATTCGCGCAATCTGGGGTGAACCAAAATCACGTGACGTGAAAGACGGGCAAGATCGTTTGACGTACAACCGTGATATTGCGTGGCGAGGACTTGTGGTCTTTGCGATTGTCCCTATTCCGCTAATGCTCCCCGTTGGCCATAACGAAGTCACACTGACTTTCGAGAATAACAAGCTAAGTCAGATAAGCGGCGAATATGGAGAAGGGAACTACGCCATATGTGGGTTGCACAGTGAAGGACCGGATCCATTTGGCTGCCTTATATGGCACTAGTTTTTAAGCCATACGCACTTAGCGCCCCATCATGCTTTTTCTTGAAGGCTACTGATTGCGTCTGCGATCAGGCAGGCAAACAAATTCCGATTAATGCTCCTTATTTCATTACTGACAATTTCACCAGAAGAAGCTTACGCAACTGCTCCTGACAACGTGTTGGCAGTAGAGTATTACTTCGACTTTTCGCCAGCCGCACCAGGGAAACCTGAATAAAGCAGGATACATCTCGTTTTAACGGGGTGTATCACGGGTTGTCGCCAGGAGCG
>DAIDAG010000043.1 GCA_027310725.1 Sideroxydans sp.
TCTTTCCTTTATGGTTAATCTGTCGTCTGGTTGATCTGGTGTATCAACAAAGTGAATTCTTCGGCGAGGTCGTTCCGCTCCGTATAGAGCAAATGCAGGATCGGCTTGAGTGCGGTTTTGAGACCGGCGACTGAATCGGCGCTCTGTATGGAACGGGCGAACTGCAGATTCTCGGGAAAGCGATTCAGGCAGAAATCCCCGAGGGAAAATTGCGCTTCGATGAAATCCACATTATCTGCAAGTCTCCATGACTGATTTGGAGTGAAAGGCGTACTGTCATTCGAGCTTCCCATCCTTGCTCCCGGATATTTTTTCTAATCGATAGTAAATGAAATGAATCCAACCGCCCATCCCGGATTATCCGGGTCAATTCTACATTAAGTGCCGCATTGCCAGAGTAATCCAACCTAAAGAAATTCTGCATCAGGTTCGATAGCGCCAACAACTACAGGTCAATGCTCAAGGGCGTTTCAGCAATATGGATATTGCCTGGGCGCTGGCGATTGAATCATTGTCTGGGGCCGTCCGATCCGGATCACCTGGCAAGGAAGACAAAGGATCCTGCCTATAACCTGAAACGGTTTACAAGATTTTGAAGGTTGGATGACATCTGTTCCAGGTTGGTTGCAGCGCCGGCAAGGTGGCCGATGACCGACGTGTTCTCTTCTGTCATCAGCGCAATCGTCTCGACATTGCTGGCTATCTCGTTGCTTGCGATGCTTTGTTCCTTGGTTGCGGCACTGATTTCGGTGACCATCACAAGCGTGTTGCGAGTTTCTTGGCGTATCATCCCCAGCGATTCCCGCGCCCGATCCGCCAGAACAACCCCCGCTTGAACCTGATCCCGGCTTTCGTTCATATTGAGCATGGCGTCGTCGATCTGGTGCTTGATGCCGTCGATCATGCCTGAAATCCGCAACGTCGCCGCACCGGTGCTCTCGGCCAGCTTGCGCACCTCATCCGCAACCACGGCAAAACCGCGACCCTGCTCGCCGGCCCGGGCAGCTTCGATGGCGGCATTTAATGCCAGAAGGTTGGTTTGGTCTGCCACCTTTTTTATGACCTGGACGATTTCGCTGATCTCTTTCGAGTGTTCGCCGAGCGAGGCGATGACTAGCGACAGATTTTTTACAGAATCGGCGATTCTTGATATCTCTTTCGATGCATCCTGAACGATCCGCTCCCCCTCTTCCGACAGCGTGTTGGTCTTGATTGAATTCGCTTCGGTTGAACTGGCATGGTCGGCGACATGATTGATGCTGACCGTCACTTGTTCGACAGCCGCGGCTGTCGTGGTAGCCGCCTCGCTCTGGCGTCTGGAACTGCTGGCTACCTTTTCAGTGTTGACTGCCAGCTCGGTTGCCGCACCGGCTACTGCTTCAGATGCCTTGGTCAGGCCGGCAATGAATCCGCTGAAATCTGCTGACACCTTGTTGATGCCCCGTGCCAATGCAAGTATTTCGTTGCCGGAGTCGTTGCGATACACCAGTTCCTGGCCGACAAACAAGGCTCCGATGGTCTGTCCCTGCTCCGATTTCACCGGTTCGTAGTGGGTCATGTAGGTTTTGCCGAACAACTGCGCAATCCCGGTATAAACCTCGCCCTTGTGCAACTTCAGGTAAGCCGCACCGGTGCTGTCGAGCATGGTGCCAACGACGCGGGAACCGTCAGGTTTCTTCAGCGAAGTGGCGATGCGTACCAGATCGTTACCTCGCATCGCGAAGATGGTGGCAACGCCATTGTTGTTTTCTGTGATTCTGTCTACGATTTTCGTTTCAAGGTTGAGCGTCGTTTGGCCGCAGCGCAAAGCAGGGACACGGATCTTGCCGACGGTGACGGGCGCATCCGGATCGAGCGAGAATATTCCGCTGAAATTCCCCGCAAAATCCTTTGCCAGTTTTTCAGTTCTGGCTGCCAGCTCGGGGTCGGGATCGGTTTTGATCGGTGCTGCCCAAAGGATATTGACACTTAGATCCCCCCGGCCCAATGATGAAACGGCCGTGACCAGTTCGCCCAGCTGGCGGATGCGGTAATTCAACAACCTGTCAAAGAGAAGCGTGGCCAGCAGCGCCACTGCGATGCATGTTGCCGCCCATGCCGCAAAAGACATGGTCTCGAACAGACTGCCGACACTGGCCAGCGCGAGTTCGGACAGCAGTAAAAAGCAAAGAAAGGAAAGTCTTATTTGCCAGCTAATGGATAGGTTTTTACTGTGTTTGAACAAGGTATCGCCCTCAATTCGAATCAATTCTTCGTACAAATACCACAACTGCCTGTCCGGATTGTTGCAACTATCTTCCACTCTATCGGCACAAAATCAATTTCATTGAAGGAAACAGGTGGCAATTTCACCCTTAATCGCCCAATTTCAAATACATGCTTTCATAAAGGCTTTCATGTGGTTGGCAGATCGAGCGCATCCTTTTGTAAATTGCGCATGAGGGGGAGATGGCCTGCTTTGGGCGGCGCCTGAACAGAGATGATGTGGGTTCAGGGACAAACGAACCGGGCCCGGCGGACAAGCGCAAGGCATCACGCCGAAGAGAACGACGATGGTGCCTGTTCTAACGGTCTTGAGCCAGCTTGGTCGTGATGAACTTCCACTCGGCAGGGTCAAGTGGTGTGATGGAGAGCCGGTTGCCGCGCTGAAGGGTGCGCAGGTGTTCCAATTCGGCATGCTTGCGCAATTCGTCTATGGAAATGAGTGCGATTTTCTTCACCAGCCTCACATCCACGTTGAACCAGCGCGGTGTCTCCTGCGTGGCCTTGGGGTCGAAGTATTTACTCTTCTTCTCGAATTGCGTTGCATCGGGATAGGCCGTGCTGCTGACCTGCGCGATACCCGCGATGCCTGGCTCCTTGCAGTTGGAGTGGTAGAACAGTACGCCGTCGCCGACCTGCATCTGGTCGCGCATGAAGTTGCGTGCCTGGTAGTTGCGCACGCCATACCAGGCAACGGTTTGATCGGGCAAGGCGGCAAGGTCGTCTATGCTGCAATCGCCGGGCTCCGATTTCATCAACCAGTATCTCATGTAGAACTCGCTGAAAAGAAAATGCGGCTCGCGCCGCATTTTGAATGGAGTCCCCCGCCTGTGCCGTTGACTCAATATCTTGAACCGGGGTTCAAGAGGGTCGGTTCCCGGTCACATCAGGTGCGTCCGCGAGGGACGCTCACAACAGTAACTTTAATGGGTCGCAACCTAAGCATTAGCTCATTGGTTCAAAGAATTATGAGTCTGACGAACACCGCAGGGGACAAACTAAAACAACTCATCCTGTTCCGCTAACGTCGCGTCGATGGTTGCCTGCATGGAGTCCATTCTACGCTTGAATTC
>DAIDAG010000021.1 GCA_027310725.1 Sideroxydans sp.
AACCGGAAGCGGCTGCACTCGACGCTGGGCTACAAGTCACCGACTCAGTTCTTGAGTGACTGGCTTACCGCTCAGCAAAAGGAAAAACTGGTAGCATGAAACCCACCTCTTGGAAGACGATAAACCGAGGGAAGGTCAGTGTTTTTACCTTGGCTGGTTTTTGCATAAGCAGCGTAGAAAGTCGTAGTCTTGGACAGGCCTTGCAGGTAAGCCACGGTAACGCCAGACGCACCCATATCAGTTCCAGTGCCCTTCTTCGTCAAGCTAGACAGAGTACTGCTTGCATCTATAGTGTTCTTGGCATAGCTGACCGCGATGGCACCTGGGCCGACTGGAGCTACAGCACTGACGGACATCGCCTTGTTAGTACCAGCTGCGGTCACTACGTTGTTCGTGCCTGTTTTGGAAGTCTGATAAGTCGCAAACAACTTAACAACGGCCAAGTCATAGGAAGCACCCAACGCGATATCCGTACCGGACAGTGTAGCGGCTTCAGTTGAGAGAACATTGGGAGCACCAAGACTTGGTATAGCCGCGGCCCCGGAAGAACCAAGAGTGGCGCCGACGTACACTGCACCAACCGCGAGTGGGCCAGCAGTGTAGGTTCCTGACAGCAAGAATGCTGTGGACTTGTTCTGAACTACCAGCGTGTTAGCTTGTGTCAAATCACCCACGCCAGCCAGAGCCGTCGAGTAGTTTGCAGCAACGATGAAACCGCCCATATTCGGGGAGATGTAAGCCAGTGCGCGTTGAGCGCGAGCTGCAATTGCGGAGGAGCCGATCAGGAATGTGCTGCCTGCAGTAACGTTTTGCAGGGGAGACACGAGAGAATCGGCGGTCGGGTCGAACTTGGCAGCCCAGTCGTAGGCGGTAGTTTGCAGGTAACCGGTAGCTACGGTACCGAAGTCGCCTGCCACAGCCAACATTTGTTGACGAGCAACAGCGCTATTGCCCACGCCTGGTGCGCCCACGGTTGAATTGGTTTGCGCATCCAGACCATATTCCAATACGACAACAGCCTTCATACCGTTGTTCAGGTCTTGCGCACCCTTTACGCCGAGGCGGGATTGAGACAGACCACCGGAAACAGCGATCGTGTCGCTCTTTTGGCCGTCGGCAGATGCGTGCACAACGGCAGCATCAACTGTACCGTACATAGACACTTCTGCGAATGCCGGTGCAGAGAAAGCGGCGGATATAGCGAGAGCAATGAATTTCTTTTGCATTTGTAATTTCCCCTATGAGTTAGTAGTTAGTATATTAATGTTGCTTACTAGTGAAAAATCATGGTGCATCTTCGGGCCGCCCACTATCGCGAATAACTCATGAAGTGTGCGTGAAGCGGATTAGCCAACTGGTGGTGGAATCATTTAAAACCCCTATAGTGAATACTAATTTTTCATGACCTACGGGACCGCAACACTATTCGCGACAAAGTTCCCGAGTCAAAGAGTTTTTCGTGAAGTGCGGATATCAGCGCGCCAGTGGCGGGGCACCATGAAAGATCTTCAGATATCATGCCTTTGTGTGGTTTTGAATCACATCTGCTGAGTGATTGCTCCTTATGGCGTCGAACTAACGTAAAAAAATCATGTGTGTCAGCGGATGCCCTTGTGATTCTGTATGCGCAAAAGTCAGTAGTCTGATACGCGATTTCAATATACAGATCAGGCGATGCACCTTGCGAAGCACGCTTGCAGAAGCAAATGATGAAGAGGGCTATTTACACAAACAGATTTTGGCATTCCCGTTTTTGAATTAAACAAGTGAATATATGAAGAACGAGCTAACTCATTTCTCCGAGGCTGGAC
Source organism: Sideroxydans sp. (assembly GCA_027310725.1). Taxonomy (GTDB): domain Bacteria; phylum Pseudomonadota; class Gammaproteobacteria; order Burkholderiales; family Gallionellaceae; genus Sideroxyarcus. Next base: position 1,812 of record DAIDAG010000021.1, read on the forward strand.
GTGCGCGAATGGTGGATGTCTCCATTAAGCAAGAAACTTTACGAGTCGCCATTGCAAGTGGCGTGTTACGTATGAAACTAGCCACGCTAGAGCGCATCCGTTTAAGGAACGTCGCTAAAGGCGATGTGCTTACCGTCGCTGATGTAGGTGCCGTGATGGCGGCGAAACGCACGTCGGATATTATCCCGATGTGCCATTCAATCGCGTTGGCCGGAGTCGAAGTGGAGTTCAGCGAGATAATTGAATCCGATGATCAGGATTGCGTAGGAATCAAAGTTATTACAACTGCCAGTTGTGTAGGGCAGACCGGCGTAGAAATGGAAGCGTTGTGTGCGGCTAATATTGCGCTTCTCACTATTTATGACATGTGTAAGGCCATTGATCGCGGCATGCGTATCGAGTATGTTCAGTTAGAAGAAAAGCGCGGCGGCAAGAGTGGTGTCTGGGAGCGAGGGACAATGAAATGATCAAAGTGCTATTCTTTGGGCCGATCGCCGACCGTATGCAGATGCGTGAGACGCAACTTGAATTCACTCGAGGTATGACGATGCAAGATGCTATCGCACACTTCAGCGTGCAGCACCCAAGCGCCTTCAGTATCGTCGCTTTTATTGCCGTCAATCAAACGCAGATTCACGATAAGCAAATGGTGTTGCACGACAATGACGAAATCGCATTTATGGCGAAATATGCCGGAGGCTGAAATGAGCAAAGCAGTCCGTATCCAAGCAGAAGATTTTTCCCAAGACGATGAGATCAAAGAACTAAAAGGCAGTTCGAAACGTATGGGCGGCATTGGTACTTTTCTGGGTTGTGCCCGTGATTTTTCCGAGGGACGCGATGTTTCGGAGATCAGCTTCGATGCCTACGGCAGTATGGCGCTGCTAGAAATGAACAAGTTACGCAGTGACGCTATAGCGAAATTCGGCTTGCTGGATGCTCGCATCATCCATCGAATCGGTACGGTGAACGGCGGTGACAATATCGTGTTTATTGCCGCGGGCGCCGAACATCGCGTCGCCGCAATGGAAGCGTGCCGATGGATGATTGATGAGTTGAAACAACGCGTTCCAATTTGGAAAAAGGAAACCACGCCAGAAGGTGAATCATGGGTGGTGCCACATCCGTGATTAGTTCCAGAAACGAAATACCTAAACTAGTCGGCCTCTGACACATAACGACTGAATCCTACTTTAGCGGATAGTTATGACGCTATGGATGTTACAAGATCTTATCATTGTGCTAGAACGCATTCGGAAATCATGTCTATCTTGAAGTTAGAAACCGGCATAAAGCACGATCCAAACCTTATGCAAGTTTTCTGAATAAATATTGAATCGAGCAAATTCAGGACTCAACAATATTTAACTCGTGAGTAATGTTCTAACAATGTTTTAATAATTAACGGTGGCGTGAGGGGAATAAAGCGGGCGTGGAGGATTTGTAATGTTGACGAATAAAGTTGGCTCAAACCGCGTCTGTAAAAATATTCTGTGGATCGGGGATCGCCTATCAATATTAGAGTCGAATTGAGGTCATAGAAGAAAATCCTAGGAGTACCACTGACCGCATGCAATAGATTGTAAGGTAGCTAATTATTCAAGAAAGATACAGTGTGAAGTACGGAAATGATCGTAATGCTAGTGAGGAAATGTTGCACCTGCTTATTCCTAAAATGGCAGAGCATCCGGCAGCATTCACTCCACAGAACTATGCTGTATGGTACGAGTACTCAACCGGGATCAACCCGGCTTTGAGCCAAGTAATCGCCAAGCTTCTCGACAGTGGTGAAAAGCTTGACGACTACGCTATAGAAAGGCTGTATCTCAAGTACGTGTCTGAATGCAATATGGACGTGGAATGGGCGCTCAGGGAAGATATCCAGCAGCTACTCAAAAGACTCGCAAAATCGACTGAAGAAACTGACGCCCAGGCGCACCAGTTCGACAATAGGTTGCATGATTACGGTGACACACTGAAACAAGATCTGGATCCACCAAAACTGATCGCCTTAATCAAAGGCATGGCCGACGATACAAGCAAGATGATAGACTCAATGCGCGCATTGCAATCGGAATTGACGGCCAGCAAACAGAATGTAGAAAAGCTCCACGAGGAGCTTCAGGCGGCCCGAGGGGAATCATTGATTGACCCATTAACCGAAATACTCAACAGGCGCGGATTTGAAAACAGTGCAAAATTAACTCTCTCAAATCACGAAATCATCAGCAAGGGTTTGTGCCTCCTGATGGTGGATATTGATCTTTTTAAAAAAATCAATGACACTTACGGACACTTGTTTGGTGACAAGGTTATCCGCGCTGTAGCCAATACACTTAAGGACAAAGTTTGCGGCCAAGATTCCGTTGCTCGGCTGGGCGGAGAAGAATTTGCACTGTTGCTAGCAGAGACGAACGTATCTGGCGCCCGCATCGTTGCAGAGAATATTAGGCAGACTATAGAAACATGTCAGATTCACCGACTCGATAGTCATGAAAAGATAGGCGGGATCACGATATCTATCGGTGTTGCCGCGTACGAGACTGGAAACAATTTGGTCGATTTGCTTGGTCATGCTGATAAAGCTCTCTACGTTTCCAAGAAGGAGGGTAGAAACATGACAACAGCGTATGCCGATTTGATTCCTCATGCGGAAACGTTAGCAGATGTTAGAGAGCAAACCATTTGACGCCCTAATCGTAGCCACAAATAGTTAGCGACGGACCTTACCAAATATGTAGTGCATTGAGATTTGAATACGAAGAAGTTTCCTCAACAAAACCATCGATTGAAATGAATTGCAAATACCGTTCGTGAATCTGTAGCGGTCAAGACGTTATCTAACAGGCAAAGTGGTAATTATGCGATTCGTCACTTTAAGTCGGTAGGTGCGTTCAATAAAGCGTGTGCGCGGTGAACGGGGATTAACGATCAGTTCTGGAGAAATTGCTTGCTCTGATCTGGCTGTCACCGACGACCGCCTGCCGTCCAGCAAATTCAGTCTAATGTTGCATGAAACAAACAGGCACCAAACAGGGAGCGGCAATCATGCGGTTTGCGAATAATGCTACTTCTTTTGAATGTAAAAAACGCATTCATTGTTTTCTTCAACGGCCGATAACAGTGGGAAGCCAGTTTGTCTTGAAAATTCTTCCATATCCTTCATTGCTTTAGAATCAGTAGAAATCATCTTCAGCACCTGACCGGATTCCATACTTTTCATTGCTTTTCTTGTTTGCAAGACAGGCAAGGGGCACTCCAATCCACGAGTGCTAAGTTCTTTGTCAAAGTTCACAATTCGCCTCCAAAAAGTTGTTAATAGTGCCGAAGAGGATATCTATACATCTAGGTCTGAAAACGTACTTAAGGCGCACCGATTCGCTATAACCTATGTTTAGACTGTTTCCGCTGGAAGATTCATCGATTCATGACGTTCATCTTGAAAGCTCATAAACACTTAATATTGGATAAACAGGAAGTAAGCACTTTGTCTTGAGTTATGGAAGACCTAATAGGCTTTTAAGATCAGCTGTGCGCTTTCGGCTGACTGGCACGATTGCGCTTTGAATCTTTTCCAGCAATAGATGATGATTATCACCAACTCGGTCGATTTCTTTCACGAATTTAAGATTCACAATATGGCTGCGGTGGCACCTGAAGAAGACCTTCGGCTCAATGCGCGTCTCCAAATCTGCTAATGACAAGTTGCTTAAATAACGACCTTCAACGGTGGTAATCCACGTGTAATGGTCGCTTGCTTCAAGCCACGCTACATCATCCAAGTCTATGAGTATTAAACGATTAGCCCGGTATATCGGAATTTTCTTGAGTTGGCGTAATTCAGCGTTTTGGATCCCTGGTTTGATCGGACTTTGCGGCATAGTCGTCTCATCCGTTAAATCATAAAACACCATGCAGGTCCCTTTAATGCCTTCAGGGTCGAACATCTTGGAAACCTTTATCAGCAGCACTCGATCGGGAATGTTGATCATCATCGTGACTGGAGGCGGCGACTTTACAGGACAATTAGTTGATTCTGAATTTTTGAGTAATTCTCTCAACTTATCCTGAGCCTTCTCTGGATGAAGTTTAACGATGTCTATACCGTGCAGTGCTCCACGAGAGACACCCAACGTTTGCTCTCCCGCGACAGAAAGAATTTGCCAAGCAATATCGTTGAACGCCGACACCTTGTTTTCCGCATCCAGCCACACCATTCCCAAATTAAATTGCTGGAGTTTTTGTTGTAATAAGTCCGACATAAAGTTCCCCTCCTTCACATAGCTGCGAAAACTCTATCACATAAAAACTCTTGATGTGAATTGAGGTTAGTCTCATTTGCCGTCAAAAAGGTCAAAACAGGTCGGGATATTTGATGATTAGCTGCCATTGACGAACTGGTAACCGCAATTCGCGAAATACTCTTTGACTCGGGAACTATCGCAAGAATAGTGTACCAATCTCGTAGGGAATGAAAAATTAATAATCATTATTCAATAATCTTATAGGGAGGTAAGCAATCATGATTCCACCGTCATTTGGCTATTCCGCTCCACGTACCCTTCCAGAGGCACTGCAACTTATGGTGCAACATGGAGATGCGGCAAAGATTCTCGCTGGCGGGCATAGCCTGCTACCGATGATGAAGTTACGTTTTGCAGAACCTGGACATTTGATTGACATCAACCGAATTCCAGAATTAAAAGGCATCCGGGAGGAAAACGGTCTTATCAAAATCGGTGCAATGACGACCGAAAATGAGTTGATTGACTCGGTATTGTTGCAGCAAAAAGTCCCCCTATTGCCTGAAGCAGCTCGCCTAATTGCGGATCCACAGGTGCGCAACCGAGGCACGATTGGCGGAGACATTGCCCATGGAGATCCCGGTAACGATCATCCTGCTATCTCCATAGCGCTTGACGCAACATTCATCCTGACTGGTCCCAGAGGCCAGCGCAATGTAGCTGCAGCGAATTTCTTTCTAGGTACTTACATGACTGATATGCAGTCAGACGAGATACTTACCAGCATCCATGTGAAACCGTTCTCTACCAATAAGACCGGCTCGGCGTATTGCAAGCTTAAACGCAAAACGGGTGACTTTGCGACCGCCGGCGCTGCCGTGGTCTTAGAAATATCTGCCGGCGTTGTTTCTTTAGCCCGAATAGCCTTGACTAATGTAGCACCGACGGCGTTGAACGCGAAGGCTGCTGCTGCCGCGTTGGTTGGCAAGCCCCTAACTGATGCATCGATTAAGGCGGCGGTCGATGCAGCCATGGCTATCTGCGACCCCGCAGAAGATTTGCGTGGGGATATTGAATACAAAACCGCGATGGCAGGCGAAATGACTAAGCGCGCCATTCGCCTTGCCGCGTCACGCTGCAAATAACGAGGAGATATTCAAATGTCAAAACAAATTGTAACAATGACGATCAATGGGAAAAAAGTCGAAAAAGCCGTTGAGCCACGCACATTGTTGATTCACTTTCTGCGTGAAGAAATGGTGCTAACAGGAGCTCACATTGGCTGTGAAACCAGCCACTGCGGAGCCTGCACGGTTGATGTGGATGGTAAATCGATTAAGTCCTGCACCCATCTTGCGGTTCAGTGCGACGGATCTGAAGTGCTTACCGTGGAAGGGTTGGCCGACAAGGGCGTCTTGCATGCGGTACAAGAAGCATTTTATCAGGAGCACGGTTTGCAATGTGGATTCTGTACGCCTGGAATGCTGGTACGTGCTTACCGTTTTCTTCAAGACACGCCTGATCCAACAGAAGAACAAATTCGTATGGGCATGGCTGGAAACTTGTGCCGTTGCACCGGGTACCAAAATATCGTCAAGGCTGTTCAATCTGCTGCGAAGAAATTGAAAGCACAGACCAAGGAATCCGTCGCGGCTTAAATAGTAAAGCCAATCTACTCAAGAGGAGCTTAAAAAAATGAATGCACCACTAAAAGATCGTCAAGCCGCCCTTCAGGGCATGGGCGAATCTCGCCTGCGCAAAGAAGATGCTCGTTTCATTCAAGGGAAAGGCAACTATGTTGATGACATAAAGATGCCTGGAATGCTTTTCATGGACATCGTACGTGCACCAGTGGCACATGCGCGCATCAAAAAGATAAACAAGGAGGCTGCACTCGCTATCCCTGGCGTTCATGCAGTGCTAACTGCGGACGACCTCAAGCCGCTCAAATTGCACTGGATGCCCACTCTGGCGGGAGACGTACAAGCCGTTCTTGCCGATGAAAAAGTGCATTTCCAGATGCAAGAAGTAGCCATTGTTATCGCCGATGACCGTTACATAGCTGCTGATGCCGTTGAAGCAGTCGTCGTCGAGTATGACGAGCTTCCGGCGGTGATTGACCCATTCAAGGCGCTTGAACAAGACGCGCCAATTCTTCGCGAGGATCTTGCCGGGAAGACAGAAGGCGCGCACGGCAAACGCTATCATCACAACCACATTTTTACTTGGGATTCAGGTGATAAAGAAAAGGCCGATGCCGCGTTTTCTGCTGCGCAAGTGACTGTAGAGCAGAAAATGTTTTATCAGCGAGTACACCCGTGTCCGCTGGAGACATGTGGTTGTGTAGCTTCATTTGACCCGATCCGAGGTGAGCTTACTACCTACATCACGAGTCAAGCGCCACACGTTGTTCGTACTGTGGTATCGATGTTGTCTGGTATTCCTGAATCTAAAGTTCGGATCATTTCGCCAGATATCGGCGGAGGTTTCGGGAACAAAGTCGGTATATACCCAGGATACGTATGTGCAATCGTGGCATCGATCGTGTTGGGACGGCCGGTGAAATGGATAGAGGACCGCATAGAAAACTTGTCCTCAACTGCATTTGCACGCGATTACCATATGACAGGTGAGTTGGCCGCTACCAACGAAGGCAAGATCACCGGTCTGAGGGTCAATGTGATAGCAGATCATGGTGCATTCGATTCATGTGCTGACCCAACAAAATTCCCTGCAGGCATGTTCCACATCGTCTCTGGGTCCTACGATATACCTGCGGCTTACTGCCGCGTCGACGGCGTATATACCAACAAAGCCCCGGGCGGAGTTGCTTATCGTTGTTCGTTCCGCGTTACCGAGGCAGTTTATTTGATTGAGCGCATGGTGGACGTGCTAGCACAGAAATTGAATATCGATAAGGCGGAAATACGGAGAAAGAACTTCATTCGCAAAGAGCAATTCCCGTACACGTCTGCTTTTGGTTTCGAATACGATTCCGGCGATTACCACACAGCTCTCGATAAGGTGCTAAACGCAGTTGACTACAAAGGACTGCGGAAAGAACAGGCTGCTACTCGGGCCAATCCGAATTCACCTACTTTGATGGGGATCGGCTTGGTTTCGTTCACCGAGGTGGTAGGGGCAGGTCCTTCAAAAATCTGCGACATTCTTGGCGTCGGCATGTTTGACTCCTGCGAGATTAGGGTCCACCCAACTGGCAGTGCAATTGCGCGTATGGGTACTATAACTCAGGGCCAGGGCCACCAAACCACTTATGCACAAATCATTGCCACTGAATTGGGCTTGCCCTCTGAGGTGATTCAGGTGGAGGAAGGTGATACGAGCACGGCACCTTACGGCTTGGGGACTTATGGCTCGCGCTCTACTCCGGTTGCAGGGGCGGCAATCGCGCTGGCATCCAGAAAAATCCATGCGAAAGCTAAAAAAATTGCCGCGCACTTATTGGAAGTAAGTGAAAACGATTTGGAATGGGAAATTGATCGATTTAAGTTGAAAGGCGACGATTCAAAATTCAAGACAATGAAGGATATTGCTTGGGCGGCTTATCATCAGCCGCCTGCGGGAATGGAACCTGGACTTGAGGCGGTGCATTACTATGATCCTCCCAATTTCACCTATCCGTTCGGTATCTACTTGTGCGTCGTAGATATTGACAAAGCGACAGGAGAAACCAAGGTTCGGCGTTTCTACGCGCTTGATGACTGCGGTACCCGGATTAATCCGATGATTATTGATGGACAGATTCACGGTGGGTTGACAGAGGGTTACGCAGTTGCAATGGGTCAGCAACTTACATTCGACGCGCAAGGAAATATTCAGGGAAATACTCTGATGGATTACTTCTTGCCGACAGCAGTTGAAACTCCAAAATGGGAAACTGACTTTACTGTTACTCCTTCGCCCCACCATCCGCTTGGTGCAAAGGGTGTGGCCGAGTCTCCTCACGTCGGTAGCATCCCGACGTTTACAAGTGCAGTAGTCGATGCGTTCGCTCACTTGGGAGTTACACACATGAATATGCCTCACAACGCGTACCGAGTCTGGCAGCAATTGCAAGCAAGCGGGGTTACTTCGTAACGTAATCCTAGGCCAAACGATGACGTGGAAGTTTCCATGTCATCGTTTACTTAACTTACCAACATATATAAAGACAAAATCATGCAAGTCAAACTGGAAAAACAATACACGATCGCTACAAGTCCTGAAGCCGCATGGCTCGTACTGCGCGACGTCAGAGTGTTAGCGAGTTGCATGCCTGGTGCTGAAATTACAGAACAGGTCGACAGCACACACTATAAAGGACATGTCAAAGTCAAAGTCGGACCAGCAGTGGCAGCTTTTGGCGGAGAAATTGAGATTCTCGCTTTTGATGAAGTAATAAAAAGCGTCCGGATGATGGGCAAGGGCGCCGATAAAGGGGGGTCATCCGCCTCCATGGATCTCACAGCATCGATTCGCCCAAGTTCAACTGCAGGCCAATGTCTCCTGCTCGGCAGTTCAGATGTCATTGTAAACGGCAAATTTGCACAATTTGGTGGTCGAATGATGACGTCTGTGTCGGACATGATACTTGGACAATTCGCTGATAACTTTGCGGTCAAAGCTAGCGAGTTCTACGCTCAGACTAATCCGGACTTAGCACATGCGGCAGGAGCGAATACAGCCCCCAAAAAATCCAAGGCTCAAACCGAGCTGAATGCTTTCTCCATTCTGTGGGGTCTGATCAAGGGATTTTTTTCGGGTTTGGTTGGGTCAAAGAAATAGAAGCTCATTAGCCAGAGAGAGAAGCGTATGGACATTAATGCGATAAATGAAGGACTCAAAAAGGTTGGTTATATACCGGACGAGAGTCTATCAACTTCGCTCTGGCTTTCAGCTGCGCTCGGGCGTCCTCTGTTGCTGGAGGGTGATGCCGGCGTTGGCAAAACTTCAATTGCCGCTGCGCTAGCAAAAATGCATGGATGCCAGCTTATTCGTCTACAGTGTTATGAAGGACTGGATTTGCAACAGGCGGCGTATGAATGGAATTACAGCAGGCAACTGCTTGAGATACGCCTGCATGAGGTTGTTACAGAAAATGGCCGTCAAGATTTTGATTTGTTTGACCGTGCTTTTTTGTTGCAAAGGCCGTTGTTGCAGGCAATCAGCACAGATAAGTCATCGGTTTTGTTGATAGACGAAATCGACCGGGCTGACGAAGCCTTTGAAGCGTATTTACTTGAAGTGTTATCGGACTACCAGATATCTATTCCTGAACTTGGCACCGTTCGGGCAACTTCCATTCCACAAGTAATACTAACTTCCAATGGCACGCGTGATCTATCAGACGCACTGCGGCGACGTTGTCTATATCACTTCGTTGACTATCCAAGTCTTGGCCGAGAAATTGAAATAGTTAAAAATGCCCTACCTGATGCTAATACACAGTTAGTCGAGTCGGCAGTTTCCTTTATCCATAAATTGCGTAAAGAGGATCTGCAAAAAATCCCTGGCGTCGCGGAAACGCTGGACTGGATTCGCGCGTTGCATCAACTAAAATTATCAGAATTGCCTGATGATCCAGAGCTAATTCTGATGACATTGTCTTGCCTGCTAAAGACGAAAAGCGACCATTGGCAAATGAGTGGTGAAAGTGTCACGAAATTGCTTGGCGGGGAAAGAGCGGGCGTCACTATGGGTGTGGCGGCAGGATTGTCGCTCGCATAGCTCCCATGCAATCCTCTCTAATCCAAGGGATAGCCGGTTTTACTGCGTATCTGCGTGACAACGGCTATGGCGTTGGTATTTCTGAGCAGCAAGCGATGTTGAATTCTGTGATGCAGCTGCCCGTTGAGCAGTATCGGCAAATTCAGCCGTGCTGGCGGGCGATCGTGTGTAGCAACAAAGATCACTGGCGACGCTATCCAGAATTATTCAATTTGTATTGGCTTCCCGAAAAAGTGCGAGGTACCAGTCGTATGAGTGGTACGACTCGTCGCTCACGAAAATTGAGTGAAATAGTCGAAGCGATGCATGCCCAAATGGATGCAGCCAATGCAAAGCCAACGGAGAGTCCACTGCTTGGGTTTGCTGACGATTCTGCGGCAGGTAGTGATGAGGGTGGCCATAGTGATCAAGCAGCGGGCGGTGCTAGTGCAGTCGACCCGCTGACCAAAAGAGATTTCGGTGAGTGGCTGCAGTCTGATCTTCAACAATTAAATTTGTTGGCCGAAGAAGTGGCAATGAAGGTTCGCAAGCGCCTGCTAAGAAGAAAGCAAATAACAAGTAAAGCACATACCCTCAATTTGCGGGGTACGCTCAGGAAAAGCGTCCATTTTGGTGGCATACCAATCGCGCCCGTTTGGCATCGTCCGCGAAGGGACTTGCCCAATATTTTCATATTGGTTGATGTCAGCCGTTCAATGGAAATGTATGCCCAGTTGTTTTTGCGCGTGTCTCGTGCGTTTTGCGAAGTGACAAAGGCGCGCGCGTTTGTGTTTCATACCCGTTTGGCTGAGATTACTGACATGCTTAAGAAGAGAACCGGACGAATACAAGAAAAAATCAATGCTGTAACTTTCGGGTTTGGAGGAGGTACTAGGATTGCGACCAGTTTGCATGATTTCGTCACAGTTCACGCAAAAAGTGCCTTGGCTTCGAAATCTATAGTGTTGGTCTTGAGCGACGGATACGACACTGACCCAGCAGGTGATCTTGCACAAGCTCTCCAACTGATCGCCGCAAAAGGGGCGAAGATTTTCTGGCTGCACCCTTCTGAGCGGACTCACTTTTCTGCGTCGCTCGAATTGGCAAGTCCGTATGTGAAACGATTTATTCCTGCGCACAATCTGGAAAGCCTGCAGAAGTTGCCGGACCTTGTCTACTGAGATCATTTTTGGAGAAGCATTATGAGCAATTTCGAAAACATCATCGAACGTTCCCGCGTACTAGAATCACAGGAGCAACCCTACGCGTTGGCAACAGTGATCAGGATCATTCACCCCACATCGGCAAATGTCGGCGACAAAGCGTTAGTAACGTCAGACGGCAAGATATACGGATGGATAGGAGGCGGTTGCGCGCAACCTCTAGTCGTCCGAATGGCCAAGTTATGTCTCGAGGATGGAAAACCGCGCCACATCCGCATTACTCCTGACCCACGCGGAGAAAAAGCCGTGGAAGATGTCCTTGAATTCGGGATGCCGTGCCAGAGTGGTGGCACGATAGAACTCTTCATCGATCCGGTGACTATCAAGCCTGGGCTGGTCGTGTTAGGAGAATCTCCTGTTGCGTTTGCGTTGGCGCGCATCGCACCACATGTAGGCTTCCGCGTCACCTGGTTGACCGACAATGAAATCGAAACGCCAGACGTGCGCATTATACCTGCTGCTCGAAGCATCGAAATCAGTCCTGGTGCATATGTGGTAGTTGCCACCCAAGGTATCAATGATATGACGCAATTGAAATTGGCCCTGAGCTTGCGGGCGCGCCATGTTGCTTTTGTTGCTAGTCAGCGTAAGGCTGAAAAGCTGAGGATCACACTGCTTGAATCTGGCGCAGACTCTGCAGCCGTAGAGGCCATAGAAGCGCCTGCCGGTATACCCATCCACGCGAAATCTTCGCAAGAAATTGCCTTGTCTATCTTGGCATCACTGGTGTCGCGCGTAAGAAGTACCGAACTCGAACAAAACGTGCAAGAGGAAGCTTCAAAAGAAGCCGCTATCGCAGAAACAGCTACAACCTAAGAAGGAGCTTAATTATGGGATGTCCATTAAAAGGAGGCGGTGGTCTCTATTCAAGAGTAAGACTAGGAGCAGTTTTGCTTGCCGCCGGTGAAGGCCGCCGAATGAATGGTATTGCCAAGGCAGCTATCCAAATGCAAGGCGTACCACTAATTAATCGTGCGCTGTTCGGACTTAGCGGTGCAGGTGTGGATGAGGTGGTCGTTGTGCTTGGTCATCAGGCCGACCTGCTGGAGCCGATGGTGAAGGATTTTCCCGTAACAATTGTACGTAATTCAAATTACACATCGGGTCAGATGAGCTCGGTACAACTGGGATTGGAAAATCTGACCGGTACTTTCGACGCTGTTCTGATCTGCCTTGCAGACCAACCACTGCTGAATACTCAAGATCTAACTGCCTTGATTGGCGCATTCAAAAAGCGCTCTACCGGCAGTATCGTCATGCCTCGCGTACACGGACAGAGGGGCAACCCCATCATTTTCGACTGGAACGTCAGAAACGAGATCTTGGCGGGACAGAAGAATTTGGGGTGCCGCAACTATATCGAAAAAAATCCAGAGTTGGTATCGCCGTTCGAAACTGACAACGACCATTACGTGGTCGATTTAGATACACCAGAAGACGTCGACAAACTGCAAAAACGGCTAGGTCTTATTTTGAATATGCCTGAAGCGTTGCATCCTGTGACTTCACTTTAAGATATGGACTGAACAAAAATTGTCTACTTCTACTTTAACTGTTAACGGATACAAGTCGCTCTGGCCAACGCCCATAAGCGTTAGCCAGTATCCAGAAGCGCTCCAGGCTAACGAACTTTTGGCTAAGGTGTTCAGGGTGATGCGAGTATCGGACAATGGAGCCGACCAATCAGCTCAATTCTATTCAAGTAGCGATGACTTGATTAAACGTGTGGAATTGCCTGAATTCCATCAACTTTTATCATATATCGCCGAATCGCTGCAAAAAACGATAAAGGCAGCTAATGCCAATGTTTGGCCATCCAAGCTGTCGTTAAATCTGGAATTCGCAGGGAGTTGGTTCCAGATACAGAACCACGGTGCGTTCCACGACATTCATTCTCACGGGAATTGCTCTTGGTCCGGCGTTTATTACGTACAACTTGATCCGGCCGTGCAACGCCATAAGCACAAGGTACTCGGAGCATTAAACGGTATGACTCGATTCTACGGTCCCTATCAAAATTGGTTGGGTGGCGCATACATGGATATGGGGAATGCCTATTTGCAGCAGCCACACTTTGACGTGTGTCCGGAGGCCGGCATGCTGGTGCTATTTCCTTCGTACTTGAATCACAAAGCCATGCCATATGAAGGCGTAAATGATCGGATAGTTGTTTCCTTCAATGTCCAAATACATGGAGCACAGGGCGACAAGATTTTTAACTACGCGGCGAGCTGATCATGGAGATGCCGAGTACACATAGATATCTTTTCAGGAGTGGAGCCAAAATACCACACTGGCTTCAGAAATTCGCCTTTCTTGAGCCCGATCTGTTGATTTCAATTTTGGTGATTGCATTTGCATGGATCACGCAAATAATTTTTTGGCGGATTGTAAGCTGGGAAATTTCATTCCAAATGAATTTGTCCGGCGTCGTCTTGCCTATTGGCTCCTATTTTATTGCTTCCGTTGCCGTCACTTCAGTAAGGACGAAAGCCAATAATATCTGGAATGCTCTCTTGCCAAACTGGATGCTTGCTGTTGCGTGGATTACGCTAACGAGCATATTCGTTGGCATAAGTATCCTGTATCGGAGCATCGCTCTCTTTAGTCTTTCCGCAGCGCTATTCGGGATGGGCATGTATCCGCTATTGCAACAAGCCAAGTCATTTTTCAATTCAGGACAACCCAAAATTGCGTTGTTCTGCGCCACTCTTCTTGGCGTCGGTGTAGGAGTATTTGCAACCAGCGGAGATTTGTTTGCCAATCATCACCTGAGAGATATGACCCTTGCTTTGGCGTGCTGCCAGCTGATCGCAGTTATTGGATTGCAAATACAAAATAATCGCCTTGGAAACAGCCAAGAATTGAAATTTGGTCATCCAAGGACGGTCCGATATCAGTCACTTGCGGACTCGTTAACCCAGGCTGGGTGTGGAGCTTTAATGGCAGCACCGATCGCCCTCGCGCCAATTTTCAAAGCGCTATGCGGCCTAGGGTTAACTGGCTTTACATTTGGATACATCGCCCATTACTGCGCGATGTTGTTACCTAGCTTTCTCGATAATTCTTCGCGCCACACTTTCTACAATTACGCGGTCTCTGCGGCATACGTCATCAGTATGACTTTTGGGCACATTTTTCCCCTGTTGTATCTGTTCAAGGCGGATTGGTGGTGACGCTTGTGTGCTTGTGGTTGAAAAATAAATTCAAAAGAGGTGAATCATGGATAGCATTGATCTTGAAGTACTTAAAACCTGCGACCGGTGGATACATCAGGGTCTCAGATGTGAGTTGGTAACCGTTATCAAGACTTGGGGTTCCAGTCCTAGGCCGGAAGGCGCAACGTTGGGTATCTGTGAAGATGGGCGCGTTGTAGGATCCGTGTCTGGTGGGTGTATTGAGGAGGACTTAATCTACCGCGTACGTAAAGAAGGAATAACACAAACGGTGCCCAATGTTGTCACCTATGGTGTAACTTCCGACGAAGCGCGGCGGTTCGGTCTGCCGTGCGGCGGCACTATACAGTTATCGATCGAGCCATTAACGGCTTCGAGCAATATTGACGAATTATTGCTACGCCTGTCACGGCATGAGCTTGTGGCACGCCACCTTGATCTCAAGAGCGGTAGTGTGGCCCTCGCATCCGCGAGTGCAGGAATGTCGCTGCAGTTATCGGCCGACAAGCTGGTTACCATTCATGGGCCGCGCTGGCGGCTATTGATAATCGGTGCGGGTCAGCTATCGCGTTTTTTGGCGCAGATCGCCGTAGGTATGGATTATCAGGTCATCGTTTGCGACCCGCGTGAGGAATATCGTGAGGGATGGGAAGTACCGGGTGTCGAAGTATCTCACGCAATGCCAGACGATTTGGTCGTCGAACTGAACCTAGACAATCGCAGCGCAGTTGTTGCGCTTACTCACGACCCCAAGCTTGATGACATGGCCTTGATGGAGGCTTTGAAGTCCAATGCGTTTTATGTTGGTGCTATTGGGTCCCGGCTCAACAATACGAAACGCCGTGCACGGCTAAAGGATTTTGACGTGGCTGATGCTGAATTGGACAAATTACATGCGCCAATTGGCATTTACATCGGCAGCAAGACGCCTTCAGAAATTGCAATTTCAATCTTGGCGGAAATGACGGCCAGTAAAAATGGGGTCCAGCTCCCAGAAGTTATCCGCGTCGGGAATGCAAAAACGGCCGCTCAGGAAGCGCCAACTGAAGCAGTTTGTGGGGTTTGAATGGAGTTGCGGTGTTGTGTCTGGCATTAACCAAATGGACGCGGAGTTGCACATTTGATTCGAAATCGCGTTTTGCGGTAGCTGGATTTATATTTTTGCGAGAGTTGCTGATGTTGCGAAATTTGCATGTACCAGGTTGAAGGTATTCAAGTTCAGAAAATGTAAGCCAATCGATCAATGGAGGAAGTGAAATGAAATTCTTCGATGTGCCACAAATTGAGCTCCAACATGAAGTGCTTGTAAGTATGTGCAACAAACTGAATGCTGATGTGAAAACTAGGAAATCGAGGATAGCAATTTACCAGCAAATTGATGACGTAATTGCATTTACGAGGCTGCATTTCTCAACCGAAGAACTACTTATGGCTCAATCTGGATATCCGGAAATCGAAACGCATAAAGATAAGCATCAAGAACTGATTCATGAGGCGCTTCACCTCAAAGATAAGCTGAATCAGATTGGAGAGGACATGTTTACGGATTGGTTTAATCATTGGCCGTTCGCGAGGGTGCTCGCGCACATTCAGTTTGCCGATAAGCAGATAGAGGAACACATCGTTCAGAAGCAATTGAAACTATAAGGTCGTAGCGAACTACCAATAGAGTCCGGCTGTTGCCGTTTGAAAAATAGATTGCGCAATTTTCCTCCGAAACGCCTGGCTCAATGCGGCAAAGAACTTTTGGCGCGTTCTAACAGGCCGACCGCCAGAAACCATGCGCGTACAAAGACGAATTAGATGCATCTGGCAATCAGAATAACATGCTTATGATTGGGGAATATGTGTGCCGAATATTGAATCGCAAATAAAGTAGACCATGACATTAATGATTACGATAACTACCAATTCATTGGTAACTTGCATATATACAAAAAGTATGTCGCAACGCAATACTTTGGCTGTGATGACTCCAATTCGCGGAGCCAGATTTTTCGCGTCGAATATGTCGAGGCAATCTGTAGCAGACTGGTGCGTGCTCAAGAAACCCGTCGACCTAGTTACTAAATGGGCTATATCAATCGTCACTGGCTTCGACCAAGATTGGCTTTCCTCCTCTGCGAAGTCAACGTGTAAGCGTTTACGAGGTACGACTATATGACCGCCGCAGCTTTAATGAGAATCCCGCTCATTGATATGCGAAGCAGTGTGCGCGCGCCTATCCCTCCATTAGTACCCTATGTTCAGGGGGCACTGGTGGATACACGTCATCGAACCCTACGCGACTTAAGGATCTCGGTCACGGACAGATGTAATTTTCGCTGCACATATTGCATGCCTAAAGAGGTGTTTGGCGATGATTACGCCTTCCTGCCCCACGATGAGGTATTGACGTTTGAAGAGATTGTTCATATAGCAAAAATATTTCATGGGCATGGTGTCGAAAAAATTCGCCTAACGGGAGGTGAACCCCTGCTGCGTAAGGACATAGAATTATTGGTCGAAAAGCTTGCTAGAGAACTGCCGGGTGTTGTACTAACGCTCACTACCAATGGATCGGCATTAAAGGCTAAAGCTAAGTTACTCAGAATGGCCGGATTGACGCGCATAAGCGTGAGTCTAGACTCATTGGATGACACGACTTTTCGCGCAATGAACAACGTTGAATTCCCTGTAGGCAAAGTACTCGATGCGATCGACGCTGCCGCGGCCGCGGGTTTTGCACCAATCAAAATCAACATGGTTGTTAAACGTGGCGTTAACGACAAAGATATTGTGGAGATGGCTCGCCATTTCAAGAATTCCGGAAATATCGTGAGATTTATTGAATTCATGGATGTTGGTGCAAGCAACGGTTGGAAAATGGATGATGTAGTCTCCAGCGCGGAGGTGATTAGACGCATAGATCAGGTATTTCCTTGCGAACCGGTAAATCCAAACTACTCTGGCGAAGTTGCAAAGCGCTGGCGGTACAAAGACGGCTCTGGCGAATTCGGCGTCATATCGAGTGTCACGGAGGCTTTTTGCGACACATGTACCCGCGCGAGGCTTTCCACCGATGGCGCAGTTTATACTTGTCTATTTGCCCAGAAAGGTTATGACTTAAAAGCAATGCTACGTGGCGGCAAAAGCGATGACGAAATACACAACGCAATAGCCTCGATCTGGCAGCACCGAGTGGACCGCTATTCTGAGATTCGTACTTCTGAAACGGCAAGACAGAAGAAAGTAGAAATGAGTTTTATTGGAGGATGAATTTGCTGAACATCAATAAGCACTAGTCAGCGAGGTCTAGATGTGGGCGGTAAAACCGTAACTGCACATTTGTTGGTCTGGAGATTCCAAAAAGTGGAGTCTTAAATAAATTGGGAGAGGCGAAGTAATGGAAAACTTGCACGCTAGCGAGGCGCTACGCGTCGTTCTAGAATCTGTATCGATATTAGGCGTTGAGACCGTGGATCTGAAAAGGTCGCTGGGGCGCGTGTTGGCTGAATCGATAAGTTCTAACCGTGACTTGCCGCCCTACGACGTATCGATGATGGATGGCTTTGCAGTGCGTAGTGGGGACGTAGTAAGTGCACCAACTCAACTTGTGATCATAGAAGACATCAAAGCGGGCGATATGCCGACCAAGATTGTTCGAACCGGTCAGTGCGCACGCATAATGACCGGGGCGCCAATACCGCAGGGTGCGGACGCCGTTATACCTGTCGAAGAGACCCACGGACTGTCTGCGGAGATAGTGCAGATCGACAAAACAGCGAAGTCGGGTAACTATATTCGTCCCCAAGGCGATAGCATGAAGAACGGAGAAGTAGTGCTGCAGGCCGGCACTGAAATAACGCCCGGAGTGATCGGGGTGCTAGCGACGGTAAAGGTGGCTGTGCTTAGTGTATATCGTCGACCGCGAGTTGCAATTCTTTCCACCGGAAATGAATTGGAGGGTATGAGCGACCCTGTTGATCCGAACAAGATTCCCAATTCAAACAGCTACGCGCTGATGGCTCAAGTGCAGGCGCTTGGCATCGAACCGGTGCTGCTCGGTATCGCGCGCGATGATCCAATCGAGCTGGAAGAGTTTCTGCGACGCGGATTGGAATACGATGTGTTGTTGGTTTCCGGTGGTACTTCCGTAGGAGTGCACGATTACGTGCGCCCGACCACCGCAAGGCTAGGAGTGCAAATGAAATTTTGGAGGGTGGCGATTCGTCCTGGTCATCCACTTGCGTTTGGCATTACAAACACATCATCCGTCTTTGGACTACCTGGCAATCCGGTTTCGAGCATGGTCTGTTTTGAAGAATTCGTTCTTCCTGCCTTGCGCCGCATGATGGGAAATCAGCGATTGTATCGCCGCACCGTGACGGCACGACTTACGCACCCAGTGAGGTTTAATCCCGGACGAACCGAGTTCATTCGTATTTATTTGACGCGTGACGCCGCGGGTTATATTGCCACTTCAACTGGCTCGCAAAGCAGCGGGGCATTATTGTCGATGGCCAAGGCTGATGGCCTACTGGTGGTTCCATCCGATAGCACCGGACTAGCAGAAGGCGAACAGGTAACGGTGCAATTGTTGGACGGTGCGGCTTTTCAGGACGCAATCGAATTCAGGGAGTAAGCATGAGAAGCACACGCATCGGCTTCGTGACCATTTCCGACCGCGCGAGTCGCGGCGAATACGAAGACATAGGTGGTCCCGCCATGCAGGCATGGTTTACGCGCGTTTTAATAGGTCCGTGGGTGGCGATGGCGCGAGTGATACCGGACGAGCAGCCTCTGATCGAGGAGACTCTAATCGAATTAAGCGATATTGCCGGTTGCAGTCTCATTGTTACTACAGGAGGCACGGGTCCAGCATTGCGCGATGTGACGCCGGAGGCGACTGAAGCAGTGTGCGAAAAGATGTTGCCAGGTTTTGGCGAACTGATGCGTACCGCATCGCTGAAATTTGTTCCCACGGCAATTTTGTCACGCCAGACTGCAGGGGTGCGCGGCAAGACCCTCATCCTTAATCTGCCTGGCAAACCGTCTGCGATAGACGATTGCCTGAACGCCGTATTTCCGGCTATACCATACTGTATAGATCTAATTGAAGGTGCATATCTGCAGTCTAATCCCGATAGGTGTAAGTCATTTCGCCCAGCACATGCGCAAAAAATAAACGTGTAGGCAAAGTTCAAAATTGAATTATCGCCAGTGAATAGATGGATATGAAAAAATACTCCATGATCGCTTCTCATCGAATCACTCACGTCATGCTCGTTTTCTGTCAGGAAGCAAATCGGCATCGTTGTAGATTGCTTTACTGTAACGCGGTGTTCAGTGCCAACGTGTGTAGCTTGGA
Source organism: Sideroxydans sp. (assembly GCA_027310725.1). Taxonomy (GTDB): domain Bacteria; phylum Pseudomonadota; class Gammaproteobacteria; order Burkholderiales; family Gallionellaceae; genus Sideroxyarcus. The sequence continues at coordinate 21,511 of DAIDAG010000021.1, forward strand.
AATTGTGGAAACGCTGTGAACCATTGGAGGGGGACGTTTCTATCCCGGTAAGGACGATAGTGGATCTGATCTGCAATTCACTATTTTGGAATATTCAAAAACCAGATTTTTTACATGCGGTTTTTGATGGCAGGAATAACGAGAATATTCGCCATTGGGACAATTCTTCTTAGCTTAAATAAATTGCCTTAAGAAAATATGTAGTCTGTCGATATCTTCTCCATTGGCTGACAATTACTTCAAACCCATTTCGAATTGTGAGCGTTTCTGCGTCTGGAAACGCTAAAGGGTAGTCGTAATGTAATGTAGGTGACAAATGATAAGCATTTTGAGTGCTGGGCAAGGTAGTTGCTATCAATAGGTTGTAAATTGTGTATGAAGTTTACATCGAATATATCGGAGTCTAACCGATAAATATAATTATTGAATACTGAGGGAAGCATGGATGCTATAGCAACTAGATTGAACAGAAATTACGTTCGCGCAGATCGATTGATGTTGCCTGTTTTATCTGGCTTGTTCGTGATGACTTTGGCATTATCAGGTTGGCACAACACATTGCAATGGGCATTCTGGGTTGGTATACCGGCGGCCGGAATTCCCGCAGTAATGATTTTTGTAGCCCCAGGATCTCGGTTGACTCGCTCAATCGTCGCAGTAGCATTTATGGTGTTCTCCGGATTGCACATTCATCAGGCTTTTGGATTTACGGAACTCCACTTCGGAATCTTTGTGCTGCTGGCTTTCCTTTTGATCTATCGGGATTGGCTTGTCATCATAATCGCAGCAGCAGTTATTGCCGTTCATCATTTTAGTTTCAATTACCTGCAGGAGTTGGGGTATGGCGTGATGTGCTTTACAGATCCTGGAATCGGTATCGTCCTGGTACATGCAGCTTACGTTGTAGTTGAAGCGGGCGTATTGGCGTATTTGGCAATATTGCTACATCAAGAAGCCCTTCAGGCAGCAGAATTGGACGCGCACGTGACCTCCTTGAGTGACAAAAACGATGGTGTCATCAATCTGTCTGATCAGAGCGTCGGAGCAACCAGCGTGAGCGCAAAACTGTTGCAAAATATGCTGCAAACTTTGCGTGCCGCCATAGTAAGCATCCGTGGAAATGCCGAAATAATGGCCAATACGATTGTGCAGTTATCGAAGTCCTCGGACCAGATTGCCCAAGGCTCACAGACGCAAAGCGAGGCCGCCGCATCAACTGCTGCGGCCGTGCAACAGATTACTGTGAGTAACAGTTCTGTGGCCGATAATACCGAAGATGTGCGAAAATTATCTGAGGCGAGCCTGCAGCAGACGCAGCTGGGCAACCAAAGTGTTACATCAATGATTGGCGAAATCAGCCGTGTACAGGAGGCGGTCGAGCAGATTGCGGGAACAGTAAAAGAATTCGTAGACAGCACTCGCGCCATAGCTGGCATGACACAGCAAGTAAAAGATATTGCGGATCAGACTAACCTGCTGGCATTGAATGCAGCGATCGAAGCGGCTCGCGCTGGCGAGCAAGGTCGGGGATTTGCGGTGGTAGCGGATGAAGTGCGCAAGCTCGCGGAGAAATCTGCGAAATCAGCTAACGATATCGATCGGGTAACCAGTTTGCTGAACCAAAAATCTTCCGGAGTTGAGGCTGTGTTGCAGCGCGGCTTGCAATCATTGCAGACGACACAAAGTCAAGTAGAGCAGGTTTCGGCGACATTAATCGATGCAGGCGTAGCGGTAACAAAGTCTAGCCAGGGGGTAAGCGACATCGCCTCTGCAGTTCGAGAGCAAAGTGTGGCCAGTACCGAAATTGCTCGTAACGTTGAGAAGATCGCTCAGATGTCAGAAGAGAACAACGCGGCGGTGCAATCGAACAACCATGATATCGCACGATTGGAAGAATTAGCGAAAGAGCTGCAGGCGGCGGTTAGCAAATTCAGGGTTTAGTGGATATTATGGGCTGGAACCTTCACGATGTTCCTACTAAATGTGGCCGCATAGCTTGCCTCAGCATGTATGTTCGCATGGACTTTCATGGCCAAGCCAGAGCGCGATGACGCTGATGTCGACGCCGACCTGCAATAGGCGCATCTCCTTAAGTGGAGCCGCTACTTCATATCACCGCTGAAATTATGTCGAGTTTGCCGCCACATCAATCGTCGTAGAGCCACGCTGCGCATGGCGTCTGAAACATGCGACCCCCGATAGTCCACGTAATCGAGCGGTCTACATAATCGGCCAAGCGGACTACGGCGATCAACTGAAATAGATGTTGGTTCTGGGAATATGGATGTCTGCTTCGCAATGGAGGAGCGGACATAGAATCTGGCTAAAAGTAACCGGCACGTCTGGCTCTAGCTAATCTAAAACCGAAGTTCAGTTCTACCGATAGCGCCCTTCAACGTTTGACTAAAGCGGACCGCCGTAGGCGGATCCGCTTGAATGATGGTTAGGCGTCGGCGCCCGGAGGAAAGAATGATTGTACGACTTCGTACATGCCTGGCTCGAACTTGGCAATCTCTAGTGCCTGCGTGAGATAGGGCAGCGGTGCCGGATCCCTGCGCATGGCTTGGTAGTCCTCGTTACTGCGCCATTGTGCGTACATAGTGACTTTGGTTCCGTCCAGACTCCTGTGAAGCCTTGCTGACATGAATCCACGAGCATGGCGTACCGATTCTTCAGTTGCCCTAGTGAGCAGTTCGAGCAGCTGTTGCTGTCTTTCGGGCTCGACGGTGAACGTATTGATAAGTATGATAGTTTTGTCGTTCATGGCTTGATGCGAAGTGGTTGCTGCCGAGAAAACGGCAGTCGGTTCGTGGAAGGTGGGTGGCAGCATACAGTAAGCTTTCCTTTGACGCCTAACGCCCGATCCAGCTAGGCAGCATCAGGAACGAGGACAATCTTTCCTGGCCCGTGGGACCTCGCTTTTAGCGCGTCTTGAGCGATCGCGGCGTCCGCCAAGGCATACGAGGCCGCAACCGTCACCCTGAGTGACCCGACTTCAACTAGATCAACGAGCCGGGCGAGAGTCCCGGTATCTGATCGGGCGAACACAGTTATTACCCCGGGGCCGCCATCCGCTATTGAGCAGACTCTCGCGCCAGTGGCCGCTACAGCCATAGCCTTCGCCAATGAGCCGTGGCCAGCGCAATCCAGTATGGCCGTCACGCCGGCGGGAGCGAGCATTCTGACCAGTTCAGCGACGTCGTCGCCGTACTGGACGGGTTCCGCGCCGATCGACTTCACGTAGGTTTGATGTTGGGCAGAGGCGCTTCCAATTACGGTGGCGCCTGACGCCACCGCCAACTGGGTCGCCAGCGAGCCGACGCCTCCTGACGCGCCGAGCACGAGAACGATGTCCGCATCGGACACGTGTAGTGTATCAACTACCGCGCGATAGGCCGTCAGGCCTGCAAGTGGAAGCCCTGCCGCTTCGCCCCATGAAGCGCTCTTTGGCTTTCGCCATAATCGCTCCACAGGAACGCTCACAAGCTCAGCATAGGTGCCGCTATGTAGGATTTCCTGATGCGCGTAGGCGACGACTTCATCACCTGGCTGGAATTCGACGACGCCGGCTCCTACGCGCTCGACGATGCCGGCGAGGTCCCATCCGGGTACGACCGGAAACCAGCTCTCCATTAAGCTCTCGCCATATCCAGCTTGCAACGCGATATCAGCCGGGTTGATGGCTGTGGCCTTCGCGCGGACGATCGCGGCGTTCTGCGACAGCTTCGGCTCTGGAAGATCACCGTATTCGAGGACTTCGGATCCGCCGAAGCGGTTATAAAAAACGCTCTTCATATCGCCTCTCCTAGAAGGCCATCGGGAGGTCAAGATAGACACGGTGGTGCGCCATCATCCAACGCCCATCAACTTTCTTCAGGATCGGCCGGTAGTAGCCTGTCTCAATCGGGGTGATAGTCCCTTGCGCGCCATGTGCCCCTTCGGGCCATCCGCCTTCAGGTTTTGCCGCACCAACGACGTTGAATACCACAAACTGAGCGTCGAGCGTTCCGGTGTCGCCATTCACTTCGATGATCGGGTCATGAGTGGTGTGATGGCTCCACCCGCGCGGCGGATGCGGTCTCATCATTGTGTTCACGGCCGCACCGATAGCTTTCGACCCAACCAACTCGCCAAGCAGCTCGGGCGTGCCTGCGTTGTTGTAAAATATATCGACTTTGCTTTCGGGTAGGAAGATGTCGGTCATCGCAGCTCCGTTCCGGTGGTCGGCCGCCCGAACATATCGCGCTAGTACCTGCTGAATTTCATGTTCATCAGACATAGTTGGTTTCCTTTAAAATAAGTGCGCCCATGAAGGATACATATATTGCGCTCAATATGCAACAATAACAGATTCATTTTAAACGGTTAGGAGTAGGTAAATGATCGATGTTCGTTTCCCAACCGCCTTGCAGATGATGCTCAGCCTCGCGCTAGCGCAGGCTGAAGGCGTCGAACGATTGAGCTCAGCCCAGTTGGCTGAGGGGATCGACTCCAACCCGACCTTTGTCCGGCGATTGTTGGCACCACTGATTCAAGCGGGTCTGGTTCGCTCGGCCATGGGACGAGACGGGGGTGTAAGCCTAAGTGCCGACGCTGCTACGATCACACTCGGCGAAATCTATAAGGCGGTTATGGGGGACAAGAAGCTGTGGACCGGGCGTAGCGATATCCCCCACCGGTGCCTCGTCAGTTCCAATGTCGAACGTTTCTTTGGGAACCTGGCCGACGAGGTCGATGAGTCGGTATTGCGCTTGTTGGGTATGCGGACGCTGGCCGATGCCCTGTTGGAACTTCGCACCATCGACGCGAAGCGCAAATAGGGAAGACATCATGCTGCGTTTTTGAACCACGCCACCGATGGCGTGTACTCTCAGTCGATTTTAAGCAGCGGACCTTCCAGCACGCTACACCTAAAGTTTTTACAGTAAGTCATCAGCGTCTGTATTGGCCGACTATCAGGCGGTTTTCATTTCGTCCAATGCGGACTGTATATATTTTCAAAATGGCTGTTGCCCTATAGCGAACATACTTCCACTACCTATAGTAGCCCGTTGAAACAGAGGATAGAATCGCCACCTAAACTATAATAAATCCCCTGAGGAGAGTTCACTATGTCGCGCAAGCATCCCGTGATTGCCGTGACCGGTTCATCTGGTACTCGCACCACTACGGTAAAACGTGCCTTTGAAAACCTATTCCGCCGTGAACAAAGACAGAACCACAGCAATCCTCCCCCCGTGTCGAGCGACGAACTCTAGTCCGCGCCGTAAAAGGAATTCATGCGGCAATCATTGAAGGTGGCAGTCTGCACAGTATGGATCGTATGGCTTTTTGCGCCGCCGCCGCAGAAGCAGCCAAGGCCGGCAACAACAGCTTCAGCCACTTTGGCCCGGAAGCCAACCACTTCGACAAGATCGAAGAAACCTTCAAGACCTATGGTGAAACTGGTTTATGCAAACGCCGTTACTATGTGCATAGCGAAGCTGAAGCCGCACGGCATAACGAGCACTTCGGCCTGACTGACCTGAAGCCGGGTGTTTTCACGCCGTGGGAAGACATTGAAGAAGATTCAGATCTGCTATTTTATGAAGGACTGCATGGCCTGGCTAAAGACGGCAAGATCGACGTGGCCAAGTATGTGGATCTCGGGATCGGCATGGTGCCGGTAGTCAACTTGGAGTAGATCCAGAAGATACACCGCGATGCAGCGGAGCGTGGCTATTCCACCGAAGCGACCGTGGACACCATCCTGCGCCGCATGCCCGACTACATCAAATACATCACTCCTCAGTTCTCTCGTACCCACATCAACTTTCAGCGAGTGGCCACCATAGATACTTCTAATCCTTTCATCGCACGCGACATCCCGACGCCGGATGAAAGTTTCGTCGTGATCCGTTTCCGAGATCCCAAGCGTGTGGACTTTCCCTATATGCTCAAATTGATTCCCAGCTCCTTCATGTCACGCGCCAATACATTGGTCGTGCCAGGCGGCAAGATGAGCCACGCGATAGAAATCATTCTTCCCCCGATTATGCACGACTTGATTGAGAACAAGAATAAGTAGAAGTCAAGTAATCACATGTCTAAATCTCTAAGCCACTCGACTGAGTTTTGTGGCATTTAGTGCATACCCATCTAACAGAAGTCATAGTCTGTCCATCTGGCTGCCAGTCGTGGTCGCATGATTGATTTTGCGCTACTACATCAGATGCATCTTTTGAAATTGATGCGCTCGAGTCACTTTGAGTCACCAACTTGCTACGTTTGTTTGTGGTCTTTTTCATATTTTCTACCGCAATTTGTTTACTATCGTTATTTGGCAATAAGTTTAACTATTAGTCTGTACAACGTCCTGGGTTGCATATTTATCTCCACCTTTGTTGTACCCCGGGCCTGGTGCAGGCTGTATGATTCTGGCTAAGTACGTCACGCAATTCAAGTTGGGTAAGGATTTTCACAGCGGGTCAATCTTTTCGGAAGATCACTGTAATTGTCCTTTTTCACAGGAACTCTCTAACAATTCCATGAATTGGTCGACGACCCGATGAAACCGGATTTCGAATTCTCTGGTTACCGGATGAGCCTGACGGACATCCAACGGCTGAAAGACCTTTGCGGCTAGCTTGATGCTTTCCCAGCGTGCAAGTCTCATCGCGGCAAGTGCGTCATGCGCATTTTCTGGTATCAGGCAGATTTCCTCATTTCCAAGCATTCCTAACACCGTGAACCGATGGTCGTCCCGTCTGGACAGGATTTCCCTAATCTCTGTATTGATGCCATAGGCATCGATAAAAGCGATCATGACCTGATCTTGCATCAACAGACTACGTACAAACACCGGTTCGATGTCATTCAGAGACGTGGCCAGTTGCTGGTCCAGAATCATATTGCGTTCCTCACAGATCCCAATGACCAATGATTCGTAGTCGTCCGTCAGTATCAACGTATGCTGATAGCTCATCACGCTTTCAGCGGTGATCCTGAATCCAACGAAGTAGCTGTGCTCAAGGGCAATCTCCATCTCATGCTTTTTGCGCATATCGCGGGTAACACAGGACTGGTTAGCCTGGATATAACGGAATCGCATTGGTAAATTCAATTTCTATCTCCTTGTGTTTCGTTGCTTTTGCCGGATGCCTTCACTTGTTCGCCACTGGCTATCGACAGATTTGCTCGCTGACGCAGAATGGCGGTCAGCCGATCGAGCTCGCTTTGATCCTTGTCAGCTGATTCGAATGACTGCAAGAGCAATTTCGGAATGCGACGCTCAAGGCAGCACGGCCGCCGTTGATGACTTCCAGCTTGGGTTTATCTAACATGGCCACCGTCACGGTCAGTCAGCGGTGCAGGGGATGTTTCAACCCTTGCTACCGTCTTCATCGGCTGAAGTTTCTGGTGTTGGTGCGGTTTTCGGCTTCTCATACGCCGCCATCACTTCGTTGTATTTGTCCAACAGAGCCGTGATCTCCGCGACCTCGGCATCTATGTTTTCTTTATCGATGGGTGATAAAACTGCCCTGAGCAATCGTTTTACGATGGCAGCACGTCCCGATTCGACCAGTCTTTGAATCTGGGGTGTGGTCGGATACAAGTCTTTATCACTCATAGCTTTCCCTCCAGGCTGATGGTACGGGATACTGGTCTGCTGGCATGGCATATCCTAGATATGGCCTGCGCCTGTATCTCGGCCCATACTTTGACCAGTCCGCCTGTGCGGTTCGTACTACCGCTCCAATACACCAGGAACGTATTTCGCTCCTGGGTAGCCAGTGTGTGAGTTTTGAGGAAACTCATTCGTCATTGGCCTTCTTGAGAAGGATTACGAAAACCCTCACCATCAATGCAAGCACGATTGTGCTCATAATCATCAGGATCAACGCCTCGATCCTTATTTGGGTCCAAGGAAGATCTTCGACCGTTCTGGTAGATAAGACCAGATCATCGGCGATATTGATTTTCTTATCTTCCAAGGTGATCACCCCGCCACTCCCATATTGATTCTGTAGGAAAGGCAAGACAACTGAGCAGCCGTTACCAAACTCTGCCGCTTTTGTATCGATACTATTCAGCACTAGCAAATTACATCCATCGTTCCTCAATATCAGTTCAGTCTTCTTAATATCGAATATCCGTATCGTTCTGGCTGTAATGACAAACCAGGCTGCCAATACGGTGAAAAATAAAATTATGAGGAAAGTTCCCAGTAAGAGCGCCTGACTTCTAGTGATGTGTTTCGTGTTGAGATTATTTTTGTGCATGTGGTTTCCTTTCGTGAATGCCAGAACAAAATAGCAAACCCGAACAGATTCCCAGAAAAAATCTGCATCAAATAACCAGCGCACGGCCACTGCGTCCGTGCAAGACAGAGACGAACAAAATCCAATGAAGTTGGTGAAACGTGCGGCGAATTGCTCGTGCCAAAAAATAAAAAATGGGTTTCTGAGCGCGCTCCGTATATTGATGACGTGCTCAAAACGGAAGGTGGAGAATTAGGAACTTTCCGTATAAAAGCCTTTATATGGAGAGTTCAACTAATGGCGCTGCATAGCAATGTGGTCTTTTGCCACGCGAACCAAAGTTAGATGTGCATGCTCATTGGAAATGAATATCTGTTGGCGTCATCGTGGCGGGACGAGAAGGGCCCAAATGCGTGTTTGTCCAACGCCTAGGAGAGGAGTGGTAATGCTGTTGATCTATATCAATCCGAATCTCTGCCTATGCTGAAAGGAAATGACATGGAAATTCAGGGAATGAAGCTTTCAGATCATTGCTACACTTTGTTCTTGAGAAGTCGCGCGCAGAGTTGCTCAACGATATCGCCAATCAGACGTCGATCTGGCTCTGTCAATTTCTCCAGGATTCGCGCTATACCTTGCGCCCGGTCCTCAAATCGCGGTGAGCCAGTGCGTAGCAGTTCATCAAGCGGGCAGGAGAGCGCGTCTGCGATATCAGACAACCGGCCGAGCGGGGGGAGGGTGGCGCCCCGTTCGAAACGGGAGATCGTCTCCTGCTCCACCCCAATCGCTTCGGCAAGTTCCGCCTGGGTGAGTTGTCGTTGTTGGCGGCGAACTGCGATTGCTCGCCCCATTTTTAAAGCAAGTCGTTTTTCGTTTGGCGTCATCCTACCCCCTTGTTTAATGCCACAGGAATGGTGGACTTGCCTCATACTTTATTGAACGACATAATGCATGGTGTATCCACATAATAGGTGGTTATCTAAGAGCCTAGACAGTGGATTTAAAAAAATTTAATCACTCGTTAGTTAATCATTTGGAGAAAAAGTATGGAGCTATTTCCTTTAGTAGTGCTGGTTGGTATTGGGTACCTCATTTTTAGCTTATTTAAGAAACATCTTTCAATACCAACCTTTGACAATTACCGCAGTAGGTATCCCGAACTGGTCAAGGACGGGAAGATCAAGTGCCACAAATGCTCGGGCAGCGATATCTTCGTCAAGTCAGTTGGAAATACCCCAACATCAATATTGAATCACCACCTATGCAAAACGTGTGGAACGACATTGTTCCGTTCGTCAACTTAAGCTGCTTAGTTTGTGATGCGAAACCGTTATATATCAATCAAAGTTAACTAGTTCCGGAGAAATTAAATGTTTAGGATCTTCTTTACTGTATTGCTTGCTGCCATTTCGATGACTGCAATGGCTGATGATGCGCTGCTTCAATTTAAGGTTGTATCCGTCGTAGACAAGCAGTCTGACAAAGACATCAAGATCGTTGCCAAGGACCTGAAAGACGGAGTGTTCGTGCTTGTCAAAAGCGGAAGCACAAAGTACCCTCAAACCACGAAATTAATTCAAGATTTGATGGTTGCCAAAGGTATCAAGGTGACAGATGACCCTACCACGGCTGATGTAGGCATACAATTCACGAATCTCTTTGGGCTAAATTTCGACGATGTTGAAACTCAAACAACCAACATCGACGGCAGAAAAGTTGCGGCTGTAATTCTTGGGGGTGGATTGTTGAGTTTGATGGGCTCAAATACAGGCAATTCTGGAACAGCGCTGTTCTCTGCAATCGAAATGGAGAACCCAAGTGTCAGTAGCAGCTACAAGCTTGATGGCAAGAATGAGCGCGCCTGCATGACAACCATGAAGTACGAGGCGAACAAGAAAGACGCGGGTGTTGCGACAGCCGCCTTGTCGGCTTACATCAGCGATTTCATCAAAAATCATTTTGTAGTTGATATGCCTGCTGTTATACCGTCTACCGGCAAGCCATAATTTGGTAACGCCGCCTTGTGCGGCGTTACCAAAAGCGTAGCCCTAGGCTTCCGCCATCGACCCGAAGCAGACCACCAAGAGAATTTCAATGAAGGAACACTCCTTGGCCAATGCGGACGCTGCACTTACTGGAAGAACTGTTGGTGTAGCGTGCCGGAAAGTCTGCTATCTGAATTTTCGTGCGATCACTCTTACCCATTTCTGCCGGGCAATCCTCTCCAAAGCCGTTAGTTAACGCTTAAGCGTAAGTTAGGCATAGCGAGCTAGTGAATTGCGGCAACTATAAGCCTCCACCGAATAGTCCCTTGCGCCGCGGTATGGCTATGATGACTTTGTGGTGGCATCTTGTGGCCTTTTGCTATACCTATTTCATGTCCACATCCTTCGCAACGATAGATTCCTGCATCTGGCGCATCCGTTCCGGGTGAATGAAATGAGTCAAAGTTGCTATGTTGATTTGCAGTTAATAACTGCGGGTATTTGTAATATGCCATGTCTCCCCCTTTGATTTTTGGCAATTAGTAAATGATGGTGCTCCATCGTAAACTACGACACCAAAAGTGCATAAAAATCTGAAGCTGAATGCCTCATAAATACGGTTCAAACATGACAGCCTCGGCCGCTTTACGTCCTTCGATCCACTGGTCGCCAAACGTCCGCTTCTCACACAACGGCCAAATGATCCCCATTTCCTTCCCAGTCTTCCCACGACCCGCAAGCGACGGTCAGTTCGGCAAGAAGCAGACATTTAGACTACACAAAAGCAATCATCTCTGGTTCAGCAATGCCTCAAATTGTTCAATCGGCATCGGCTTACCAAACAAATACCCTTGGTAATGAATACAGCCACTGTCCAAGAGCAATTGTCTCTGATCTGCAGTTTCCACTCCTTCGGCAATGACATTCAGGTTCAAGCTTTGTGCCATTGCGATGATGGTGCGAATAATTGCTCTATCGCTACTGTCAATGGCAAGATCACGTACGAACGATTGGTCGATCTTAAGCTGATTAAGCGGCAATCTTTTGAGGTATTGCAAGGATGAATAACCGGTACCGAAGTCGTCCAGAGAGAACTGGACACCGATTTCTTTCAATGCGCTCATCGTAGTAATGATGTTTTCAATATTATCAACCAGCATGCTTTCAGTCAGTTCTAGCTTGAGACGCTCAGGATTAATCGCATGTTGCTTCACTACTGCCTGCACTTGAGCTGCAAAATCGGTTTGCCGGAATTGCTTGGCACTCACGTTCACCGACAAAATGAGATCGCGAGTGAGTGCATCTTGCTGCCATGCTTTGAGCTGTGTGCAAGCTGTTTCCAGCACCCATTGACCGATGGACAGAATCAGCCCAGTTTCTTCCGCCAAAGGGATGAATTGGGCAGGTGATATCAAACCGCGCACAGGGTGAATCCAGCGTATTAATGCCTCTGCGCCAAGTTGACGGTGCGAACTATCAACTTGAATTTGGTAATACAAATGGAGTTGCTGGTTTTCAAGTGCTTTATGTAATTCTCCTTCGAGAGCTGCGCGTGCATTAATGACTTCCTGCATCTTCGGGTCGAAGAAACGTAGGGTGTTGCGGTCAGCTTTCTTGGCTTCGTGTATGGCAATATCGACCTGTTTCATCAGGTTATCAATCGTCTGGTGGTGGTCGTTGAACAGGGTAGCGCCGATGCTGACAGTGCTGCGGTAAGTGTGCGTGGCAACTTGGTAAGGTTGGTTGAGCGAAGACAGAATTTTCAGGCCAACAGTCTCTGTTTGTTCTGCCGCTTCGATAGATTCTGTGCTCAGGTCTTCCAACATTACTATGAACTCATCACCACCTAGACGTGCTACGGTATCCCCTTCGCGCATACAGTCGGTTAGGCGTTGCGCAACCTGCTGCAGTACTACATCACCCAGGTCATGGCCGAGGGTGTCATTCAATGTTTTGAAGTCATCCAGATCAATAGATAATAGAGCACCTTTTCGGCCACTGCGGGTGTTGGAAGCCAATGCGTGCTGAAGCCTATCTAGTAGGAGGGCGCGATTGGGTAAGCTGGTGAGCGTATCGTAAAAAGCCAGACGATGTATCTCGGCCTCAGCACGTTTCTTTTCCGTGATGTCCTCTCTAATGGCCACATAATGTGTGATGCGACCATCCGGCTGACGGATGGGGCTTATGATGGCATGCTCGATATACTCGCTACCGTCCTTACGTTGGTTGTAGAACTCACCCTTCCACGTTTTACCTTCTTTCAAATCCTTCCATAGCTCGTCGTAAACACTTTGCGAAGTGTTACCTGACTGGAGCATGCGTTGATTTTGACCAATAAGTTCTTCGCGGCTATAGCCGGCATTACGCACGAAAGACTCGTTTACGTATTCGATATTGGCATAGAGATCGGTGATGGCGATACTCTCCGGACTTTGTTCGACAGCCTGAGCGAGTTTGTGCAACTCTGTTTCGGCGGCTTGGCGGGCGCGGTGTTCATCGGCCTCGTCTAAGGCACGTTTGATGGCGGATGGCAGGCGGGCAAAATGATCTTTGAGGATGAAGTCCGTCATTCCCAAGTGCAGTAGTTCCACTGCCGTTTCCTCGCCGACGCTGCCGGATACCAAGATCACGGGCAGACTGGAACGATGTGCTTGGATACGTCGCAGAGTCGTGCGAAAATCCATGCTCGGCACGTTGTAATCCGAGAGAACCAAATCCCATTCGCTTTGTAATGCAGCATCCAGCTCTACATCACTGTCAACACGCTTGCACTCTGCCGTCAAACCATGCTGACGCAGATGCCGCTCCAGTAACAGGAAGTCGGCGGGAACGTCTTCGATGACGAGGAGTTTCAGCGGATTATTCATGGCAGGTTCATTACTTTGGCAGCGGTTCGTTAGTCGCAAGCCAGTACACGCCCAAGCGCGCTACAGTCTCGGCGAATTCAGCGAAATCCACTGGCTTCCTGACGAAACTATTCGCGCGACGCTCATAGCTCAACAGAAGGTCCTGCTCTTCGTCGGAGGAAGTCAGGATAACCACTGGCAGCAGCGCGGTGCGAGCATCGGCGCGAAGTTGCTCCAGAACTTCCAGGCCCGATAGGCGCGGCAGTCCGATGTCTAGCAATACTACAGCTGGCAGGTCTGGACCTTCCCGATTCGCAAACTCTCCCTTCCGGAACAAGTAGTCCAATGCTTGCTGACCGTCACGTGCAACATCTATGCGATTAGCCAGATGGGCGTGGCGGAGAGCTCGCAAGGTAAGCATTTCGTCTTGGAGGTTGTCTTCTACCAATAAGATGGTTTTGATAGTCATCATCAAGCTTCCGTGTTGGCCTGCGCTGAATTCGCAGGTATGTCCGATAAACTGAAACAGAAAATCGCGCCTTTGTTCGGCTCTCCATAGGCTTCAATGACCCCGCCGTGCCGGTGCACAATGCGTTGCACAGTGGCCAACCCAATACCGATACCAGGGAACTCGTCCTGACGATGCAAGCGTTGGAAAGCTTGGAACAATCGGTTGGCATGAGCCATGTCGAAGCCTGCACCGTTGTCGGCGACGCAGATGCGAGGTGTGCCACCCCGTTCTTCGGCATACACGCGAATGCTAGGCACCGCTGTGTGTGCAGTGTATTTCCAAGCGTTACCGAGCAGATTACGCATCACCGCCTCGATCATGCGCGCATCGCCGCGCGTTTGAAGTCCATCCTCTACTTCCACCGTCACCTGTCTTGTGGTTTCACCTTGAGCCAGTTCAGTTAGCAGCTGTTCGGAAAGTACGGAGATATCTACCACGTCATAATTCAATTTGCCGCGCGTGCTACGCGAGAGCACCAGTAGACCATCAATTAGTTCGCTCATCTTAAAGCTGGCGAGATCTATCTGCTCCAGAAAAACTTTTGACTCGCCATGCAATTGTTCGCCGTAATCCTCCAACAGTGCCTGACTGAAGCCACTCATGGCCCGCAACGGTGCACGCAAGTCATGCGAAACAGCATAGGCAAAACTATCTAGTTCGAGATTGGCAGCAGTAAGCTCGGCGGTGCGCTCAATCACGCGCCGTTCCAGATCGGCGTTAAGACGGCGAATCTCCTCTTCGGCTTGTTTGCGCTCGGTTATGTCCTGCACTGTGCCGTGCATATTAACGACATGACCATCGGCATCGCAGGCCGATTCGCCGCGAGCGACAATCCAGCAGTGGGTGCCGTCGGGACGTACCACCTCGGCATCGCATTCGTAGGGAACACCTTCTGCCACGCCCTTTTCCACGGCGGCGGCGAGGCGTATCCAACTTTCTGGAGTGAAGTACTGCTGAACTTCAGGATAGATGGCCGGTGGCAAGGTTGGGTCGCGACCATAGATATGATAAATCTCTTCCGACCAAGTATGTACATTAGTCTGAGTGTCCCACCCCCAGTTTCCGACTCCAGCCAGACGTTGTGCCTCCTTTAATGTCGCCTCGCTGCGACTCAGCTCCTCCATCGTGCGCCGTCGCGAAGCCACCAGGCTGTCTACTCTCACCAGCAATTCCTCTGTAGAAAACGGCTTGTTAAGATAATCCTGTACGCCTTCCTTGAGCAGGCGCATGCGAAGTTCGTCGTCAGCCTTGGCTGTAAGCATAATAATGGGCACGTTATCCATGCCGTGCTGGTGACGCAACGCAACTACCATCTCGTCGCCACTCATCACAGGCATCATCACATCTGAAAGGATCAAATCGGGATGCAGCGCGAGGGCCATGTCCATGCCCTCGCGACCATCGCGGGCGCAGGCTACTCGGTAGTGAGGACGCAGCGTGGCGGCGATGAACGCATTCATGTCGGCATTGTCCTCAACCACCAGCACCAGCGGTGCGCCAATACCTGCAGCTTGCTCCTCGCTCTGGCTCACTACCGTCGCATGCACTTCAAGTTCTTCGACAGCCTGACGATCAATCACTTCGTCGAGTTGCATCGGGGTTCCAAGCATTGTGCCGGCCGGTGCCGCAAGCGGTAGCTGCACAGAAAACAGTGCGCCACGGCCTACAGCCTCGTCTAAGATTACTGTGCCTCGGTGCAGTTCAACGAAGTCCTTTACGATGGCCAGCCCCAAGCCGGTGCCGCCGTGACGCCGATGTGCTTCTCCCTCTACTTGGCGGAAACGCTCGAACACTGCCTCCCGCAATGCTGCTGGTACACCTGGGCCATTGTCCTGCACTTCGATTAGTGCATGGCCATCCTTTTCAGAAACACGCACGGCGATAACGCCGCCGTCGGGTGTAAATTTGAAAGCATTGGATAGCAGGTTGAGTAGAACGCGCTGCAGCTTTTCGCCGTCTATCTCGGCCGACAGCGAATCAGGGACAGTTACGGTGTAATCGATATGGCGTTCTGAGGCCAGCGATTCAAAGTGACTGGCCATCGTCCGCACGAGTCTGGCGAGATCAAGCCGAGCCCATGCCAGCGTCATGCGTCCTGCTTCAAGCTTTGCTGCATCGAGCAGGTCGGTGACGTGCCGGTAAAGCTGACGTGCATTACGCAGCATGATCTCGGTCTCTCGCCGCTCCGCCTCAGGAAAATCGGGGCTGACAGGACGACGCAAACGCCGTTCCAGCGGAGCAAGAATGAGGGTTAGCGGCGTGCGCAGTTCGTGGCTGACATTGGCGAAGAACTGACTCTTCAGCGTGTCCAGCTCCAACGTCTTCTGATAAAGTTGAGAGATCTTTTCGTTAGCGATTTCGGCCGCCGCTAACGCTTCATCGGTACGCAGCTTCGACTGCTGCAGACGTTCGAAAAGGAAAGCGAAAAGTCCACCCATAATAACGAACACCGCGATGGAAAAGGCGGACGCTGGATTGTCTAACGTAAAGGAGAAGGCGGGAGGTATGAAAAAGTACCAGACTAACAGCGTGCTGATCACCGTCGCAGCAAGACCTCCAGTGAGGCCGCCGATCCAAGCGCTGAAAAATGCTGCCGGAAAAAAGAGGAACCAAACATAAGGCTTGAGAGCGTCCCAGAGCAGCCATTGCGCAGCGCAAGCGATGAAGGGAATCAGAATGGCCAAGGCTAGACGGGCGTTCATTGCATTTCCACATTCTTTTTTTGGGGAAGTGTTACCGGTGCACCGACAACAGTCAGCCAGTAAAGCATGGACTGATGACGTTGATGGGATAGTTCATTGGACTGTTGTTTCTGCGCGATCACATCCAGTCCACGCCACAATGTGGCACCGTTAAAACATCCTGGTACTTCGTTGTGTGGTCGCGGTCTCTCGGACCAACAGGCAAGTCGCCTTTCGGCAACCTTATGGGATACTCGGGCAGTAAACGTATACAGCAATAACAGAGTGGCACTGCATACCATCCAAGTTAGCGTCATGTACGTTCTCCACGGTGAGGAGTGGGCGTTTAGAAAACTAGGGAAAGCGTCATCCCGCGTCGAGCGTAGCAGCTTTAAACATATTTACATATATGCTAAAAGGTATAGACATATGTATATATATTCTTGGCGAAGACACTAATCCGTATAGAGTTTATGGTCTTTGATGTGAGCTACCCCTGCAAAGCTTTTTGTCAAAATCGTTATTGCTAAGGAAACGCCGAATAAGCACCTGCGCAATGCACGAGTTGTGTTGACGAATCCGGATTGTTGAACAAAAAGTCGCTCTTCATCTGTAATGGCTCAGCATGTCGTCTCATTCAGGAGATAATCGCCCGCATAATCGACTAATCTACAAAAGAAGGTCGATCACGACGTCAGAGTACTAAACCTAATTGTGTTACGTCCAGCCGCTTTAGCCTGATACATTGCGGCATCAGCATACCTGAAGAGGTCGTCCTCACTTCTGTCCTTCTCGTTCTTAATAAACATCACGATTCCGATACTGACCGTACATCGATACTCGATTTCGGTATTGGCATTTTCTCGATTTTTTATTGTTAGTTGATGTCACTTTTCGGCATTAAGGCGCCACTGATTTCCGCCGTAATGGCGCCACTTTGAAGTGCCAAATCAGGGGCTCAAACTGGGGGTAAAGAATGCGTGATTCAAGCTGTTTTTGCAATCGCATTTTCACGCTGCTGTGCTGCTGGTGTACCCATCTCAAGCCTGAGTAAGTTTTCCTCCTTTCCCTGCCGGCGGTTTTGACCTTTCCGGCATGGGTTTCGGGTCGCGGTAACTCTCCCCATCCAGCACGACGCGATACGCGCCGTGGCGCAATCGGTCCAGCGTTGCTGCGCCGATCATTTTGTTTGCGGCGAATGCTTCACCCCATTCATCAAAGTCGAGATTGCTGGTCAGAATGGTTGCGGCACGCTCGTATCCGTTTCTGGCTAATGTAACCAATTGTAATGCTATGTCGAAGGGGCCGAGGCGAGGGTGCGCGATTGAGCGTTCAACTTGTTCACGACACCGGACTGAATGCTCAAATTCACTGGAATGCCCTCTGGCGGAACTGCATCTGTTTACGCCAACGCATCTTTAACCCATGCGGCCGGAATTTGCTGACCCAGTCGAAAAGAAAGCAATATTCAGTCGGAGCGAACACACAGGCGCTTACCGTTCCCTCGGGAATTCGTTCCGTTGATGACCTGAACAGATTTGTTGATCAGCATCTGATTCCCATGCAGGAAGGCCTATTGATTGAACGCGTTATGCGCAATAATGCATATATATTGTAGATAATGTTGCAATATAGTGCATATTATAAATTGACAATATTGCTTCATAGTGCATAATAATGTCTATGAAGACACGATTCAAGGACCTAAAACAACGCCAGCTTGATGCTGGGTTAACACGCTGGCGCACAGCAGCGCTGCCAGCTCGGCCCCCTTCTGGCTGGATCAAGGCCATCCGCGAAGCGCTCGGTATTTCAGCAGCATACCTTGCTAAGCGGCTAGGGGTCGTCCAGTCATCAGTGCATCGTCTGGAAATGTCGGAAGCTGAAGATACTATCACTTTGGGTAGCCTACGACGGGCTGCAGAAGCGCTGGGCTGTGAACTGCAATATGCATTAGTGCCAAAGCAAACTATCGCACAAACCCTAGAAGATCGAGCCAATAAAGTGGCGCGCGAACGAATGGCAGCAGTTGTTCACACTATGGAGCTGGAAGCGCAAGCCACTTCTGCCGAGAACGTTGAAACACAGATAAAAGAAATGGCCGGAAGCCTCCTTCAAGGATCCAAACGAGAGCTATGGCGGTAAATTTCGATTACTTGCCCGGCGCTACTCCGTTGGATGCGGATGAGCTAGCCTGTTTAATTCCCAAACACATCACTACGCAGGGTGAGCTTAACGAATGGGAACAGCTCAACATCGAGCAAGGTGAAGCATGGGCGCGAAAGCAACGTAAAGAAATCCTCAATGAGGGGTTCGTGCGTCAACTTCACCAGCAGATGTTCGGTGAAACTTGGAGTTGGGCTGGCAACTTCCGCAAGTCTGACAAAAACATTGGTGCGGCTTGGCAACAAGTCAGCATGAAGTTGCACGACCTGCTAAATGATGCGCACTACCAGATTGCCCACGCAACTTATCCACCGGATGAAATTGCTGCGCGCTTTCATCACCGCTTGGTGGCGATTCATCCATTTCCAAACGGCAATGGACGTCATGCACGGATGATGGCTGATCTTCTAATCCAAAAGCTCGGTCTGCCACGTTTTACTTGGGGCGGCAAAAGCCTCACTAAGGCTACCGAAACGCGCAGTTGTTATATCAATGCGCTACGCACTGCCGATAAAGGCGATATCAATCTGCTGATGTCTTTTGTGAGAAGCTAGGACAATCGAGAATATACAGCTTGGGTTTGGGGGGGGTAGAGGCAGATTGGCGGTCTGGCGATGTTTGGAGTTTAGCCGCCAAGTTAATGCTAAAACGGATGCTTGCTATTATGTAAACCGAAATGTAAACTGCCCGCCAACTACTAGGAGGCGACAAAATGGGTACCCCCCTAAAGAATCCGCCCGTGTACCTTACTTTGGCGCAGGTGCGGTTCAATCCAATCTTGAAGTTGGTCGATTTTCTGCCAGGCATTCAAGAGAGCTTCCGCCATGCAGGTTATCCCGATTTCGAGCGCCAGCAACTCATGACAATTCACGTTACTCTGCAGGACGGCAAGCCTATTCCCACGCCGGTCCCGCAGGAAAGGTTTCAATTCGGCAACGTCGAAAAGTCACATTTATTCATTCTCGATGGACAGAGTCTGACACTGCAATCAACTAAGTATGGACAGTTCGAAACATTTTCGGAATGTTTCGCGAAGGGGCTGGAAATAGTCAACCAGGCGGTGAACCTTGCCTTCACTGAGCGTGTTGGGCTGCGCTATCTCGACCGAGTCATGCCGCAGGTGGGTGAGACGATTGAACAATATCTGGCAGATCAGGTTCATGGGCTGGCATCACGCCTAGGCGGCAAGCCCCTCTATTCCTTTGCAGAGGCGCTTAACGAGGTGGGAAATATTAAGCTGGTTAGTCGTGTTGCGATTCAGGAAGGCCCACTTTCCTTCCCGGCGGATCTGCAGTCCAATAATATGGTTTTTGCGGAACGATTCGCGTCTTACACAGGAAAGAGCGCTATTCTGGACAACGACGGGTTTGTCGAGGGGCGGGAGCCATTCTCCGCCTCAGCCGTATTGAAATACCTAGACTCCATTCACAAGGTCATCGGAGACGCATTCAAGGTTGCAGCGACTCCATACGCATTTTTAGCTTGGGACAAGTAATCATGGCAGCTGACGCTCTGGCGTACGATTATGGACATGTGCCGGCAATTTACTGGCGCGCTCCAGTTGGTGTCGGTCCACTACCGACTTTTGGTGATGCAGGCACTGGTGGCATCGAGGGCTTGGATTTTTCTAGGTCACGTCGTGGTTATCATCGATTTCAGCTGATAAATGCGGCTCCTGTTATTCCCGAAGCTCCTTACGCTCCCTATGCAGAACTGATGGAAGAGGTAAAGGTGGGTTTCGGACGCACGATGTCTCATCTTCCACCGGTGTTCGGCGTTTCGAGGCAAACACTCTACAACTGGTTGGCTGGTGAGTTTCCCAAAGAACAACATCAAGCCAAACTTATTCAGTTGGCTGCAGCCGCACAGATTTTTGCTGCGTCTGGATTCAAGCCTACGCCTACGATGCTGGAGCGAACTGTTGCGCAAGGCAGGTCCTTCATCGATCTGCTGAGCGAGGGGGGGGATGGTCGGGAGATAGCACAGAAGCTTATGCGAATCGTTCATCGCGGCTCAGCAGCGCGAAAAAAGCTCGACGCATTGCTTGGTGATAGAAAGCCCCCTAATCTTGATGTGTCGGATATGGGACGCCCGTCTTTTCATGAAGATGTTTGAGCAATATGGCGACCGGCGTGGGGACTTGGACTCGCGAGACGCCATGGCGTCAAGGGCATGTTCTGTCACATGAAGCTGTCGCAGAATTAGGGTTTGCCCATCCTGAATTGCCAGCAGCGACATGCGCGGTTGTAATTAGTCACGACTGCGATATAGCTAATGATGACCTTAGCGTTGAGCCTGACGTCGAAGTCATTATCGGCTGCCTGCCTACCACGACCGATGGAAACTTCTCCTGGGCAAAATCACCACGAACCTTGCATCTCGAGGCCATTCGGGCCGGCGCGAAAGTGACCATCGAATTGACGGCAGCAGCGAAATGCATTGTTTCAAAAGAGATGCTTGCCGCTTTCAATCCCGATGCCACGTACTCCTTACCTGGACACTCGCTTTCCACCCTCCGCTCATGGTTGGCTGTTCGTTACAACAGGGCAGCTTTCCCCGACGCTTTCAACAGCCGACTGTCTCAATCCAAGGTAGACAAAAGGCTTGCGAAGCTCATAGAGCCACTCGAACAGCGCTTGTCTGCCGTGTATTTTGATGTCGACGGTGGTGTGGAGATCGATCGCACAGATGATAGTGCTTATGAATTGAAGATCGTGCTCGTTTATCCCCCTGACGATGAACCCGATCTTGTTGCTGAAGAAATAGAAACTCTTGGGGAGGAGATAGAGAAACTGTTCGCTGAAAAACATTTTCAGCCGGCCACCAACACATGGCATGGTGTCGAACTGAAAACCTGCATGTCCATTTCCGAGGAGGACATGACAGTGGGCAAGTCACGATTGCTCACGCAGTGGCGACTTGAACACATGACGCTGAGGGCAGAAGCAGAATAGTTGGAGAGCGGCGTAATCGACCGTCAAGGTTTAGAAGCGCTGAAGTGGATCGTTGCTCGATGCAACTATCTCAATACCATCACGCATACATAAGATGATTGCAAGGTTTCTGACCCTTTGACAGCACCTTCATCCTTCCTGATACGCTGTGCAGGCCTGCGTCGCAACCTCAACTTATAGTAACCAAACAATCGGCAAATCGCGCTAATCGGCGCCATTATTTTCCTTCACCTGCCCATAGTGCATCGTTCATTAAAGCAAATTGCTCACGCAGGTGATTGGCGTTATTTATCTTTACCAATTCTAGATATGCCGGCTGATGGTTGTGGGCTTGCAAAGCATTCGACAGATGATGTAGACTTACTTCGCAAAGTCAAACAAAGCCAGCTTCGGGTTGGCTATCCAAAAATTAGTCGAATTGAATCGCGCAAGCGACGAAATTCGCAAACCACACTCCGGTGTGGTTTCGCCGGTCTCCGGCAAGCAAAACAGGAAGCACCAAAACATCGGTGTGGTACTGTTGGAAACATGCGCCCTGAAATTTAGGGTAGCTTCTTAGCGGCTTAGTGCTGCAATCAAAAAGCCTCGTGCGTAACATCGCTTGTCTGCGACCGCGCAGATAACTTTAACGGCTTGCGCCCCGCGACACCGCGTCCGCTCAACTGAAACTCTGCCTGCGGTTCACCGTCGGCACCATTCCAAATATTCAGAAAATTTCACTGGTGCATCAGGCGACCGGCCAGTGAAATGAATCCACGACTTTGCACTCGTAGGGCCGCCATGCTGTTCGTCTTAAATAAATTCATGGAGGCCCTATGGCTGAAATTTATATACACCCTTCAGCGTCACAAGAAAGAACTATCACACCAGCGACATTGGAATTCCGCCGCGTAGCGTGTGCTACACACAGGACATACCACGCTCGCGTCGTAAGCGTGGTTGCTATCTACAAAAATTAATGGAGTAATATTATGAACAATGAAATGCAAAAAACAGTTCCTATTGAAAATAGTTATACGGCCTCAAACAAAATTCGCACAAATTTGTTTTCGGTGGAAATGGCTGAGCCGGTAACTATTGTGCATGTTGATCAAAAGTGCGAGGGAAATCTCGACAGTATAAAGTGGCCAGAGTTGAAAAAAATGAGTGTGGAAATCAGCAAATTGTTAACCGGCACGTTTGAGTATATCGATTTGACAGTTAGCGTAAAGCACTACTATCGACTGTTAGAAAATCAATGCTATTCAGGTAGCTCAATTGATCTTCTGGGCGTCGATTTATCACATGAAAAAATCAACCTCATTCAAAGTGCCTGTCTGCTGCTAGTCAACAATATCGTTGAAAATTCTAATAAAGAGGAAACGCAAGCAGGTGTGGCTGAACTTAGTGAAGTGCAAATTCAGCTAATTGCAGAGCAGAGTAAAAAGTTTCTCCAGAAATTTGGTGGGAGTAAACTTCGAACTCCAATTCACATTCTTGGAAATAACTTCGCCATAAAATGTGCCGGAAAATTCAAGGCAAAACCCACTATCAATATAGTTGCGCCTGTATCAGAAAGGGTTTTCGGAAAAGTGGACGCAATATCATTGCATGGTAGAAAATTCGAAATTATTGAACGCAACAAGGTGAGCAAAATATCGGTTTTATTTGATCGGAACAATCACTTTGCAAAGCTTAAATTTCTGCTTGGTGAAGAAAGTGAAAACGAATTTACCATCCAAAAGGAGATTGACGGCAAGGGCGTAGAGGTAAACACACTGCTTGAAATGAACTTGGAGAAATAAGCGCCCAGCCAAGTCTTAGCTGTATGTTCTTAAGTTGCACCATGATGGCCCCATACAATTATTGGGGCCATTATTTCCGGGTCAATGTAATGTGCGAACGCTCAACGTAAAGGCAGTAAATACAACGACGAACTCCACGGAATTGCGAATTGTGAAATCATCGCTTTCTGCCAGCAGAAACGCGCATCGCTTTAGAACCTGAAATTCACCAGCCAATGCAGAGTCAAGTTGAATTGTGGAATTCCTGACTTTGCGCTGACTTTTGCTTGTGCCTTCACTCTCACCCACCTCTAATTCTTTTGCAATTCTTTTCTTCTTCCTAAACTCAAGAAATGCCTTGGCAGCTTCAAGCTGGCTTAGGGACCGAAACCGATATTTTGAAACTAAATCTAAAATTCGGCTATTGGCAGTGTTAGATCGAACTAGGTTGAAGCGGCCATCATCAATGTTGAAATAATCAAGCAATGACCGCATTAACAGAAAATGCTCATCATTCCACATCAAGAGTTGTCGAGTAGCACCAACCATCATTATCAAATCAGTAAGCGGAATTGATGGTGTTGAGCTCGGTATAACGTTAGGTTCGAGCTCTGCTTCAACAAAACAATGCAATAATCTCTGCCATGCTGGCTCTTTGATTCGATGCAAAAATTCCATAGGATTTTTTTCCTCAGAATCATTTGCTGCTGACAATTGCGACTCTCTCTTCTGGCTGAGTCTGATTTTCTTTCCGATGCTCGTTACATACCCTAGAGATTCCTCGACAAACTTTGGATCTAATGTGAGCGCTGCACCAGACGCGGTTCCTGACTGCCCCTGTGCAATCAAGTGCAACCATTTCAACATGCGCAAGGGCGTAGGTCCTTCAAATTTTGGTGTAAGACTGTCGAGTAGGTCAGTTTCAATGGTCGCGATTCGGGGCAGATCGTCCAAATAGGTCGCATTCACCAGCCTAGTCGAACACTGATGACTTGTAATGGGTTGAAAAAGACTATTTGCCCAGTCACCGAAAAAATGAAGGTAGCTGCCACAGGTTGTTTGTCCTCTGACATGACCAAGAAATCTGGAAACAGCCCACATCCTGCTGCGGGACTGCGGTTTGCTGAGAAGAATCTGCTCGATATTTATGGTAGATTGCCCACTACGGGTTCCTGCGTGAATCCACATATCCAATTTAAGATGGCTAACGCCAAGACCAACAAAATTCGCGGCAGTATGACGAGCGTGGTGAAGATTGGTCGATGAATTGTAGGTGACCAGCTTAAGCACTGAAATAGCGGCGAATTTAATAGGGCCGATAGCCATAAGAGGTTGTCCAGTGCCCTCAGCAAAAAACAGAGGGGCGTTGCCATTAGAACCATGCGTGGCCGCAAACTCCGCTAACCATTGGTCGAGCAACCTTTTCTCAGTCCCGGATAAACTGAAAACCAACGGCACCTGACGACGCGATGTGACGGTCTTCAAATTACGAAACCGGTTGTTTTGGACTAACACCACCATGGTTTCCTCGAGCATGACGACATCTGAACGCAATAGACCTAGCGCTTCACTCCCACGCAAACCAAACCGATAGCAGAGCAATAGCAATACAGCAGGTGCAAGACGATGCCGCAATCTATTTTCTGGCAGGCGGAGCAGCAACAGCAAGGCATCTTGATATTCCTTCTCTGTGATTAGCCCCGGAGATACACCAGCGGCAGCATATGTTTCTGGTAGTTCTTCCCAAGCCGGTTCTTCAATTGCATATTTCTTCTTTGCCCAGCGATGGAAATCTACCAGACACCGGGCAACATACTGCGTGTCCACAACCTTGCGTTCCTTGCTTGTCTCCAGCACTTCAGAATAAAAAATGGTCACATCCTCGTCATCCATTTTCAGGAGATCAGCAGCGTAACCTACAGCATCAAAACTTGGAGAAAGCGCAACAAGGTAGCGCCCAATTGATTTTACGTTGATAAAACCGCTTCCCTTGGGCCGATGCACGAGCGATTGCGCCCATCTCACCAGCAACTGAATTGCCGAACTGGTCGAGTGTGTCTTATCTTCCGCAATATCCCGAAGCTTTCTGGCCAGACTTTCACGATCCTTTGCAGTGACTTTTGTTGGAAGAATTGATTGGTAAGTCGCCAATAGGTCAGATACTTTATTGAGAGCTGATCTTGCTCCGATTTGAAGTGCCGCGAAATCGTCTACAGATGACTGCGAGATGAGAGCTGTGGCCGAAACGGGCTTTCTGTGCGGCGAACGCACGGCTGACTTTTCGTCAACGTCGGGCGTACTTCTCGCTGGAACCTGTACGGCGTATCCAAGCTCAGCGCGTAACCAGTCCTGTCTTTTCAGAGAGTAGGATTTAACCCTTCCATCCCGGTAACCCGCCAGAATGCCTGGATCGGTGATCGAATTAACTTGCGCCACAATCGGTCCCAATACATTAATGAGTTCGTCGGCGCTTGTTATTTCGGCAAATCTTTCTGTGTTTGCTAATATGTCAACGAAGGGATGAAGGAAATCCGGAATTGGTTGTCTTGCTGCCAAAACATTCTTAGAGTCCAGAAGGCGGTCAATTAGTACTGCCGATAGAGTTGAAATTTGGAACCGTTGAACTGGAGCTTCTGTTTCGCTTGTCGAAAGGCGAGATGAATGCTCGAAATAGAAGACCCCCTTCAAGTTTGCCAACCAGAAATTCCTGGCCCTGAGCACATCGCCTAGAATTACTTTCGACGATATCCGATTCTCGATGCAGAGTAGAACTGCCGCAATCACAGAGCAGTCACGCAAGCTGAGTTTGCCAGGCCGGATACTTTTCGAAATCGCCGCCATATTTTCCTGAAGCTCATGAAATATCGCCATCGCTCCCGGAGCGAATTCCGTGAATGGACTCTCTTCTTGAATTCTCGGCATGAAGCGCTTGGTCAGACGTACTCTCTTTCCTTTCTTCTTCCACAGCCTCTCGATTCTCCGCATCAGATACTGATATTTGAGAAAGCCACTGGGATGTGGAAGACCATCGCCCTTGAACAGGAGTTTTCTTGTAAGCACGTCAATCTCGTCTTCGGTAAGATCCGCCAAGGATCTAGTTCCAAGAAATTGCTCCAGTTGCAGGCGAGCATCACGAATCGTCGAGAACATTTGAACTTTCCGGTTTTGCTCACGTGCCTTTGATCCGAATGAAATCGTTTCAGAAAAATAGGCGTCGACATTTTCACTCCTAGACGTTGGTGCTATTTGGGGAGGTGCGCCATCCCAACTATTTATGAATAGAAATCCTAGTTCGCGGAAAGCCTTTTCTAGTGATAGGCGTGTGGCTGACATATCCCGAATCCAAATCCTAAAGGAGTAGTCCCCGTGCGTTGTCGCCCCGGACTCACCATGTCCCAAGATTGAATCTATGATTTCAGGGTTGACGAATTCGCGTCGCAGCCTTGTGGCCAGCCGATGCCTGAATAAATTCAGGGGTAGTGGCCAATTAAACAGTCCTAGCCTTGTAATTTCTTTTTCAGAGACTGACGTCCACGTGATTTCCGGCGACATGAAAAACAAAAAAGGCATGGAACTGCACAGTTTGCCGGTGGCAAGAATAGAAATTTCATTCGCCAGGATAGGGTTAGCCTCCTGGAGCGCAAGTGCAAGCTTAGCCAGATGCGGCAGATAATATGACTGTATCAATTCGCATAATTCTTGCGGCAGCGGCACGAGACGTCCCTGACGCAATTTCCCGCTGACCTTGTCATTTATAAAAACAAACGACTGTTGAAAGTCGAAGTGAGCAATGGTCTCGAAAGGATCTATGATCGGGCGGCCGCCGGTTGCCGCCAGCAAAGCCACGGTCAGATAGGCTACATATGCGTTATGGAACGCAAGGGGATTGCCGTCATGGCGCAGTACATCCAATTTCTTGCTAGCTTGATGAATGGCCTGAACTAGAAGCTCCTCAATGGGGTCAAGTCGGCTACCGATCGCATTGATCGTCTCCGGAACAAGGTGCGGCCGAGGGTTCTCGTCTTGCCCTGTTAGCGCTTGACCGACCTGTATAGTGGTCCAGGCGGCATATGAGCTCGCGCCCGGCAGGGCGGAGTTAGGATGGCTGCTCAGCAACCTGGCAAAGGTGGCATCTCCACTGGCCGAGAAAATTCTTTGCGGCAACACACTGCCCAGCATACCCGGTGTCAATCTGGGAATGTCATGCTTCAATTGTGCGCGAAACGCACTCTCCGGAGAATTCTCCCAGCTTGTGTCCCATAGTTCGCCTATACAACTTGCATCTGGCATTCGCTTCAATCGCTCCTGAAATACATGCGCTACCTCATCAGGCAAATGCAAGGTATTGCTTGTTGCCATAGGGGTAACCCACGCTTTATCTTCATCGGTCTCTGGATCCCATCCAGGGATGCGTTGGGGTGGCAAACGCATCAAGGTGCGGCAATTTGGGTGCAGGCACCATTCCGATGAAATTTCCGCGGTAATTTTGATATCGAGTGCACGGCGCATCGAGCGCCCAGAGTGGCCGGCTATCCAGGTGACTCCGGCTAAGGTACTAACTTTTTCGTCGGATGAGGTGAGGTTTTGCGTGGTCCACTCGTCAAGTCGCGACATCTCGAAACGATTGGGCCTTCCCCAAGACCATGGTAGATGTTGGAGGTCTTCGCTATCATAAAGCAGGATGCCCGTTGATCGCAGACGCTGATGGGCGTACGAGCGTGTTTCATCGGTTTTTGTTTGTGCCAGATCGTCAGATTCGCCGTCTTCGCTTGCCTGTATGTACTCTGCAGCGCCAGGCGACTGATCATCATCTTCGATAATTGTTCGAAATTCAGGTCTGGAAATCTTGTCCAGTTTATCCGCTAGCAATTTCGCTGTATCTAAATATCGCGGTTTGACGTGAGTTGTCGCGTCTTGGCTAGACTCTCGATTTGCAACTTTTATTAGTGTGCGGAGTACCTGGATTTCAGTGGATTTCAGAGAGTGTGCACTAATTAGCTTTTCGGACTTGTGAGATAAGTGCCTATTCAGGGCATCAAAATCGAGGGCCGTGGTACGCAGACTGAGGAATAATTTCCGCCAGTTGTCAGCTTCGGCACAGCCGAGACGAATTTTTTGAGCGACAAGGCGCAGATGTTGATCTTGGATGTTCTCATGCTTCGCACGATTGATCGCGTGCGTCAGAACCCATAAGCGCAAAGTGAAGAACCACTCCCTATCTGCCATTGTACCCGGAGGGGAGCGTTCAACTATTAGAGCAATTATATAAAGCGTTGGAGTGTCACCTTTGAATTGCTTGGAAGCTGCGACTTTGTCGGTTAACCGAGGGTATTGAGGCAGGATGGTTGGTTTTTTTGACGCTGCGAAAGCTAATTTCCATAAAACTTTAGCGGCAAACTCGGTTTGAGCCGACTCTTCCAGCATCTCCATACAAATTGGAGAGGAAATATGAGAAAGAAGGTTGCCGAAAACGTTGGGATGATCCCAGGCGAGGGTGGCGTCAAGTAGGACCAATAATTCGTTTAAAACGCCGCAAGACTTGGACCAGGCTAAAGCGGCCTCCCATCCTTTAGGGAGAGCAGAGGTCAATAATTCGGAGGATGTGGACTCAAGTTTTGAAGCAAAGTCGATGGGCTCATCGACTGCAATGGGTGTGTAATGTGCTGGAGTGCCATTGGGCATAATGTCCGCAAAGCCGATAGATATTTGTTTTGCGAAACATTACGGCAATTTAAACCGTATAGCAACTTTTATTTTATCTGCTTTCGGGACGCCTCTCACCCCGACCAATCAAATTGGTCCTGAGTCGTGTTTTCCAAACTCCCTGACAGGAGGGGCCAATCGGCCTGGTCAGCGGCGTGGTTCAGCCGCTTCTTCCGGGGATTCCCGAAGCCGTATTTCCAGTGCATGGTCTTGGGATTATTTCGCGCCGGCCTGTTCCAAGGTCTGGTCCAGCCGATCCGATTCCAGCTCGATCAGCTTTTGTATCAGTTTTCCCTTGGGAATCGGGCGGTGGTACAAATATCCCTGCATGATATTGCAGCCGGCGCGTTCCAGGTATCGCGACTGGATTTCTGTCTCCACGCCTTCGGCGACCACGTTCAGGCCGAGCCCTTTGGCGATGGAAATGATGGCCATGATGATGGGCGAATGGGCACTCTCCCAGTGGATTTCCTTCACAAAGGACTGGTCGATCTTGAGCGTATGGATCGAGAATCGTTGCAGGTACGCGAGAGATGAATAGCCGGTGCCAAAGTCGTCGATCGCGATGCTCACACCGAGCTGGCACAGTCTGTTGAATTGCTCTATCGCGTGGTCGGGGTTGCGTATGAACGTGTTTTCCGTGACTTCAATTTCCATTTGTTGCGGGGAAATATCGTGACGCTTCAGTGTGCTGGTCAGCTTCTCGACGAACTTTCCCCGCTCCAGGTATTGCGGCGAAAGGTTCAGCGCCACCCTGACCGGTTCGCTCAATGCCGTATTCCACTCGATCAGGTCGTTGCATATGGACTCGAGCATCCAGTCGCTGATGGGGATCATGAGGCCGTTTTCTTCTGCAAAAGGCAAAAACTCGCTGGGCGTCAGCAAGCCCCGCTCCGGGTGATTCCAGCGCATCAGGGCCTCTGCGGCCACGATCCTGCCGGTCAAAACATCTACTTGCGGCTGGTAGTACATTTCGAGTTCGCCGCGTTCCAGCGCCCTGTGCAGGTCTTGCTCGACGACCAGTTTCTGGTGTGAGGCATCAACCATCGAGTTGTCGTAGAAAGCGTGGCCGTTCTTCCCCTGCGCCTTGACGTGGTACATGGCCAGGTCGGCATGCCGCACCAGTTCCTCGATGGACGAGCCGTCATCCGGGTACATGGCAATACCGATGCTGGCCGAAATCCGCACTTCGGTGCTGCCGAGGAAGAACGGCTGTTGCAGACAATCGAGAAACTTCTCCGCGATCTCCGCGACGTCCTGCCTGTCCCGCAAGTCCGGGATGGACAGCACGAATTCATCTCCCCCCAGGCGGGCCAGCGTGTCGCTCCTGCGCAAGCATTCCTTCAGTCGAACGGCGACTTGCTGCAGGAGCTCGTCGCCCCTGACATGACCCATCGAGTCGTTGACCAGTTTGAAGCGGTCGAGGTCTATGAACATGACCGCCAGTTTGGTCTCGTTCCGTTGCGATTGAATGATCGACAGCCCCAGACGATCCTTGAACAGTACCCGGTTGGGCAGGTCGGTCAGTATGTCGTGATAGGCATGATAGGCGATCAGTTCCTCGGCGCGCTTGCGATCCGTGATGTCCCGCGCAACGCCGTAGGTTCCAAGAAACTCCGGGTTGTTATCGCTCTGGTTCACCGCATACATTCCCATCGAACTGAACGAAATGGTCAGCAGGGAGTTCTCGAATGTGCGGCTTTCGCAGTATCCCTTGTGGCTTCTGAGGCGCAGCTCGATATTGCGCGAGGCGCGTTCGTCGACCCTGCGCTCCATGAAAACGTAGCGGGCCAGTTCGCTGTCTTCATCGTGGACCAGGGAAGAATAGTGTTTGCCGATCAGCTCCTCGCGCGGCATGCCGAGCAGTTGCTCGACCCGGTTGTTTACAAATGTGAACATGCCTTCATTGTTTAGTGTGTAGATGATGTCCGGGGAGTTCTCGACGAAATACCGGTAGACTCTTTCGGAATTTTCAAGCTGCCATGCAAACCGCTGGTTATCCGCCTTCAGGGCGCGTTGCTTCAGGACGTTTCCGACCGTCTTGAGGAGTTCTTCGCGAGCGTACGGTTTGCGCAAGTAGTCGAATGCGCCGCGCTTCAGCGCTCCGATCGCCGAATCGATATCGTTGTTCCCGCTGACGACGATCACATCCGTGCTCGCATCGCCTGAGATGATGAAGTCCATGACCTCATGACCGGTCATGTCCGGAAGCGTCATATCGAGGATAACCAGGTCAAACCTGCCCTTGCCCAGGCGATCGATCGCTTCGAAACCGGTTCCGGCAGTATCCAGCTGATAGCCGCCCGTCTTGAGAAGTTCGGCCAGACTGCTGAGCATCCTCGGCTCATCGTCGACCAGCAGAACGCGGGGCGGCGCCTTCATATCGATCGGCGCCCCCGCTCCACCCATCAGGCCAGAGGTAAAGTTCATAAATGTCAACTTATGATCTTCAGTAGTGTTCATCTTCAACTCACCTCATGTTTCGAGACTTGCTTCGGCTCGCTGCCGTATTTGCCGGCAGCCTCATGAGCGGGAAGGAGAATCTCGAATGTTGTTCCCGATTCTCCGCTGCGGCAACTGATCAAGCCGTTGATCTTCTTGACCAGCCCGTGGACGATACTCAAGCCCAGTCCGCGATTTTCCCCGCCCTTGCTGCTGTGCACTGGCGAGAAGAGGTTGGCCAGGACGTCTGCCGGGATACCGGCTCCATTATCGCTGATACGCAACTCGATGTAAGCGCGGCCTTCACGCTGCACGTGCCCATTGTTCCTGACCCCGATTACCCCTCCTTTGGGCAATGCCTCTACTGCGTTCTTGATCAGATTCAGGAGTATCTGCTTGAGCGAGTCGGCAGATCCTGGCATCACGTCAGGCTGGTCAGTCGTTTTGACAACAATCTTCACGGAGGCTGGCAAGAAGCGGCTGATGGAGAACAACCGTACCACATCTTTGAGAACGGCGTTAACCTCCGTCGTCTCTTCTCGCGGAGGAGACTGCGGGTCGGCAAACCCGCCGACGATGCGACTGACGCGGTCGATCTCTTCGTTGAGGATCGATAGCTCTTCGGTGACCGGCTCCTGATTCGCAAGTTTGTCGTCAAGGACGCCCAAATAGTTCTTGATGATGGACAGGGGATTGTTCACTTCGTGGACGATCTTGCGCGATGCTTCCCGATGGGCTTCATTTACCCTGGCGATGTGCTTTTCCATTTCGTTGCGTGCAGCCGTGGATGACTCCAGCGATGCGGCTGCCTGTGTCGCGAATGACTTCAGGAATCGCTCCTGGCCCCAGAGTTCATCGAATTGCACTGACGACAGTCCCCCTACCAGAACTCCCAGGCCGGATTGCCCGGTAGACAGCGGGATGTAGGCCAGGCATTCGGTACCCATGGCCCTCAGCAGTTGTTCCTCGACAAGGCCGAGCGAGCTGTCGCCGCGTTTCGCAAAGGTTATCCGCCGACTGGAGACTGACTCGGCCAGGATTCCGCCGGCGGCCAGCGGTATTGAGAACCCGCTTAGGCGCTGCTGGCGATCCCCGATCGGGAAACCCACCAGCGCCTGCGCGTTGGCATCTTGCAGGAAGACGGCCATGTCTTCGAAGTTGAACAGGACGCGCGCTGACCGGGTGACGGACTCGAGCAGTTCCTTGGCGCTTCGGATACCCGAAAAAGTCTGGACGGATGCCGATATCATGGCCATGTTGCGAACCTCATCCGCAAGCCTTTCCTCAACCCGGTTCGCGGCAGGTTCCTGCGGCACATATTCGGCGGACGGCAAGGCTTGGTCGGCATCGGTCAGGTCGATGCCAAAATAAGTGGCCGCGGTCTTTGTATAGTCGTTCACGCTGCCCAGGATCGCTTGTATGTCCGTTTCGTCGACGGCACACAGGGCGGCAGCGCCTTCCAGCGCCGGGCTGTCGCTCTTGTAACAGCCCAGCAGATGCGCCAGACAAACAAGACGGATCAGCGGATGCGCGGCCTGCAAACGTGCGATCGGTTCATGGTGGTAAAGCACACTGTCGGCCAGAAAGGAATCAAGGTTCCATTGTTCGATGAGCCATGCCCCGGCCTCCGCATGGGAAATCCCCAGGGAGCCGGTTTCGATCGAGCATAGATGCTCATCGTCCTCCGCCATGAAATTCGAAGCGTACTCGTGAGGTGCGGCACCTAACAGTGCCAACCGCCCGACGTCATGCAGCAAGCCGGCCAGATAGGCTTCCTCGCTGCGGGGGTAGGACATCTTCTTTGCCAGCTCGCGGGCAATTACCGCCGTCTTAAGCGCGTGCAGCCAGAAGCTGCGAAGATCCGCGCGGTTCAAGCGGGAGAAACTGCTGAACGTCTGAAATACCGATTCGTTGATCACCAGGGTCTTGATCATCTCGATACCGAGCGTATTGAGTGATTGCGCCAATCCCAACTGGAGGCTGCTGTGGCTATAAGCGGAACTGTTGGCGATGCCCAGGATCTTGGCGGTCATGCCCGCATCGTGCGCAATGAGCTTGGCAACCTGGCCCATGCCTGCATCGTCTCTTTGGCAGAGGTCGATCAGTTTGACGAGTATCTGCGGCATTGCCGGTAGCCGGGCTACCAACAAGCGATTGCGAATGGATTGATCAGATTTTTGCATGCTTGCGCGTAACCAATGAAAAATTGCCAGTCAATAATTCGCCACAGGATAAAATCCCCGAATGACCACTCATGCCATACAAGCACTTGATGATCTGAGGTTCGGATATCTGGCTATACAAGGCTAACCTTTCAATGAAATCACGCCTCTGGATTTTTAATCTAACAAAGCCAAGCAAAAAGTCAACATTTTTCTCTGTTTTTTCTCATTATTATTAATGGGTTAACTGCACAAGTTAATCCATTTGCTTGGTTGTGGAATTGTGGTGAGATTAATTTATTCAATAGAATTATTAAGTTACGATCTTGTCCCCGCGAAAATTGCGGGTACTCGGCTTGGCGGGGAAAATTCGGATACGCTATGGAGAGTCTCCGGCCGATTGCGTGCGAGAGCGGTCAATTCCGGAACGCATGACAATCGCGCGATGCGTGATTTCCAACCGGAAGCAAGGCGGTTTTGCGCGGATAACTCCTGCCGGTTGTCGATATGCGAGAATCGCCGCAAGCTCGGGCGGATCCGGTTGCCTGCCGGGAGGGCAATCCGGAATGGCCTCCCGGACTGGATCGAACGGCCGGCAGATCGGGCTGGAAGCAAAGTGGAAAGGCAGCTAACATTCGTTTCCGCGATCCGCGGTTGACGCGCTAACACGATCGCACACGACTATGATATCCATTGGCTCTTCTCCTCTTCAGCTTCTTGTTGCCCTATGCGCATTCTGATCAGTAACGACGACGGCTATTTTGCGCCGGGCCTGGCTTGCCTGTTTCGACACCTTTCCGCTATCGCAGACGTCGTGGTGGTTGCACCCGAACGCGACCGTAGCGGTGCGAGCAATTCGCTCACGCTCAATCGCCCGCTCAATCTGCGCCAGGCAGCGAGCGGTTTCTACTATGTCGACGGTACGCCGACCGATTGCGTGCACCTGGCTGTCACCGGCATGCTGGATACGCAGCCCGATATCGTGGTATCAGGCATCAACTCGGGTGCCAATATGGGCGACGACACCATTTACTCCGGCACGGTCGCCGCGGCGACCGAAGGATTCCTGCTCGGCATTCCCGCCATCGCGATCTCGATGGCGCGGCATGAACCCGTGCATTACGACACGGCCGGCAAGGTAGCGGTGGACCTGGTACAACGCTTCATGACACAGGCGAATTCGCATCCCTGGCTGCTGAACGTCAATGTGCCGGACATTCCGCACGATCAACTGCAGGGCATGGAAGTCACGCGCTTGGGCAAACGACACAAGGCCGAACCGGCGGTCAAGAGCAGCAACCCGCACGGCCAGCCCGTGTACTGGGTCGGCGCGGCGGGCAAGGCGCAGGACGCGGGCGAGGGCACGGATTTCTTTGCGACAGCTCAACGCCGGGTCTCCATCACGCCACTGCAGATCGACCTGACCCAATACGGCCAGCTGGATGCGGTCCGCTCCTGGATGGGGACGCAACAGTGAACTTGCGCCACGCCGGCATCGGCATGACGTCTGCGCGCACGCGCGGCCGGCTGATAGAACGCTTGCGCGCCGAAGGTATCCGGGACGAAACGGTATTGGCGGCGATGAGCGAAGTGCCGCGCCATATTTTTATCGACGAGGCCCTGGCAACGCGCGCGTACGACGATGTATCCCTGCCCATAGGACATGGGCAGACCATCTCCCAGCCATACACGGTGGCGCGCATGACGGAAGTCCTGCGCAACGGCATGCAGCTCAACCGCGTACTGGAGATCGGGACCGGCTGCGGTTATCAGGCCGCGGTGCTGGCGAAGGTGGCGAAGGAGGTCTACTCCGTCGAGCGCATACAGCCTTTGCATGAACGCGCCCGAAAGACGCTGCGTGAACTCAGGATATTCAACGTCAATCTGCGTTATGCGGACGGTGCCGCAGGCCTGCCGGACGCGGCTCCGTTCGACGGCATCATCATGGCCTGCGCCGCCCCCGCGCTCTCCGCCGTGCTGCGGGAGCAGCTCGGGGTCGGTGGTAGAATGGTGCTGCCGATGGGAACTCAGGAACAATACCTGTATCTGATCGAGCGCGAAGAGAACGGCTTTCGCGAAAGCCGGCTGGAAGCCGTGAAATTCGTACCGTTGGTGATGGGGAAAGCATGAACAGACAGATTCTGCGGCAGGGGACGTTGACGCTGGCCATTGTCGTACTGGCAGGCTGTGCGACTACCGCTCCGAACGGGCACCGTGCTCCCGTGATGGAGTATGGTGCGGACAAGATTCCGGGTGCGTCATCGCAAGCGGCCGCGAAGAAGCCGGTACCGGTCATGGATTCCGACTACGAGACCGTTACGCGGACATATGTCGTGCAAAAGGGCGACACGCTTTACAGCATCGCCTTCCTGAATGGTGTGGATTACCGCGACGTGGCGGACTGGAACCATCTTGCCAACCCGGCGGC
This sequence comes from Sideroxydans sp., assembly GCA_027310725.1. Taxonomy (GTDB): domain Bacteria; phylum Pseudomonadota; class Gammaproteobacteria; order Burkholderiales; family Gallionellaceae; genus Sideroxyarcus. Next base: position 57,392 of record DAIDAG010000021.1, read on the forward strand.
GATCAAGATCGGGCAGCAGCTGCAACTGCATATCCCGGTTGCGGGCTCGGCGCCCAGAGACGTGCCCAGGCCGGTGATGGCTTCGCAGGTTCCCGAGCAGGGCGCGATCAAGAGTTACCCCAAGGTGGGCAAACTGGTTTATACCGATAATGCCCTGGTACAGGCTGAACGCCTGCAGAACGAATCGGCGGCCTCGGTGGCGGCGACCCCGGTTGTGGCTGCCGTGCCGGTCAGGCCGGCGGGCGCTTCGGCACGCGCGGCGGATGACGAAGAGCCGCTGGAATGGGGCATGCCGACCAACGGCAAGATGGTCGCCGGATTTTCCGAGAGCGATAACCGCAAGGGCGTCGATATCGTCGGCCGGCGCGGTCAGGCTGTCGTGGCGAGCGCGGCGGGCAAGGTGGTTTACAGCGGCAGCGGATTGCGCGGCTATGGCAAGCTCATCATCATCAAGCACAACAAGACCTACCTCAGCGCCTATGCGCACAACGACCAGATACTGGTGAAGGAGGGCCAGAACGTCAGCAAGGGGCAGAAAATCGCCGAGATGGGCAACACCGACGCCAGCCAGGTCGAGCTGCATTTCGAGATCCGCAAGTTCGGCCGGCCCGTGGACCCGGCGCAGTATCTGCCGCTGGTCAAATCTTGAGCACAGCTTACAGGCGGCGGACCAGCGTGAGTTCGTCGCCATTCACCCAAGCGTTCGGGCCGAGCCCGTCGAAGCCCATGCCGTGCAGCTCATTCATCCTTAGACACACCCAGGGCGAGCGGGCAGTCCGAATTGGCAATGAGTCATGACTGATGAACTCCCCATGCTGAGCATCACCGACCATAGCCGCGACAGCGCCGGGCTGCGTTATGTGTATCCGGTTGTCTCGCGCCGCGCGGGCGGCGTCTCCATCGGCATCAACCTCAATCCGAACAATGCCTGCAACTGGCGCTGCATCTACTGCCAGGTGCCCGATCTTGCCCGGGGCACCGCACCTCCCGTAGACCTGCCGTTGCTGGAAAAAGAACTCGGCGGATTCTTGCACGAATTGCAGCACGGCGATTTCATGCAACACGTGCCGCCCGAAGCACGCCGAATCAACGACATCGCCATCTCTGGCAACGGCGAACCGACCAGCGCGCAGGAATTCGCCGACGTCATCGAGGTCATCGCCAGGCACAAGCCCGAGGACCTCAAGCTGGTGCTTATCACTAACGGGAGCCTGATACAGCGCGACAACGTGCAGCAGGGCCTGCGCCGTATGGCGCAACTCAACGGGGAAGTCTGGTTCAAACTCGATCGCGCCAGCGAGGCAGGCATGCAGCGGATCAACGACACCAAAACAACGATGGATAAAGTGCGGCAGAACCTGGTTGCCGCGATCGCATGTTGCCCCGACACCTGGCTGCAGACCTGCTGGTTCGCGCTGGATGGCGCCGCACCGGGCGCACAGGACGAAGATGACTACGTGAATTTCATCAAGGGCTTGTTGCGCGGTGGCATCAAACCGCAGGGTGTGTTGCTCTATGGTCTGGCACGCCCTTCGCTGCAGGTGGAGGCTCCCCGATTATCTGCCCTGTCGAGCGAGCAGATGGAAAGCTTCGCTGCGCGTATACGCATGCTGGGCATGGATGTGAGGGTGACAGTCTAATCGGCGCAATGGAAGCGAAAGGGATGAGGAGCCGGGTCCCTCGTCAAATTTTCTGTGTGCGGGCAGAAGTCGCGCGATCCCCGGCACGGCGTTCAATTACCGTCCGCGATCAATTGAAAAACCACGCCCGCAGGCGAACGGCATTCGCCGATGGCGCGCCTTGATTCGAACAGGAACTCGCAGCTCAAGCGCTGTCCTTTATCGGATACCAACTGGGCTCGTGCGGAATTGGAAGAGAACGTCGTTTGCGTATCTCGCGGGAAAGATCGCCAGCCTCCAAAGGTTTCAGAATAGGCCTCGCCGGTGGCAAAGATATAGAACCCCTTGTATAACTGTCCATCAATCCTTGCTTCAATCAGCTGCTTGCCCGGGAAGATCACCCCTTTCTGTACCCTGGATTCGGAATCGACAAGTTGAAACGGCACCGGCCTGGGTGCCGCGCAGCCAGTAGCCATGGCAAGCACAAGCAGGACGGAGCATATGGTACGGAAATGTCTTGTCATTATGGGCATCCGTAATCTGCGGTTGATTTGGTAACTTGCGCCAAGTTGGTCATTCTGCATTAAATTGTAATTGCCGGTCGATATTGAAGTTCGGCTATGAATAGCACATTGAGTGCGAACTGCAACAATGCCCTTTTATTGATGCTCTGGGACACTTCGGATTAACAAAGCCAACTCAGTAGTTGTAGTCCATTCCTCGACCCGCAAGGAACACCCGTCCATAGACCCGCGTATCGGCGACGATGCCGCCGACACCGCCGTAACGGTGATTGTCGTCGTCGATCCGGGTCCAGTGAGCCCCTGCGTCGTCAGACCGATATACTCCGTAGACGTAGACTCCTCCAGTGAGCAGTCTTCCCACGAAGTAGACCGCTGCCGAGTAGGATGAAACCGCAGCAGGCACTCCCAATGCGACTTTCATGGCGCCGTGCTGGGTCGTGTTTCCTGTTCCTACCAAGGTTCCTGTCAGCTTCGTCCAGGTGACGCCAGAGTCGACGGAATGCCACAGGTTGTTGGCGTCGGCCAGCCAGAGATCGCCCTCGGCGAAAGGGTTGACCGCCAAGTCAGTGTTGTTGAACCCGTAAGGATCCCAGGTTTGAGTACTGGCGGTGAAGGTGTGCCCCCCATCAGTGGAATAGTAGAACTTTCCTGAACCAGGAGGATTCCACCAATCCCCCCCATGGTCGTAAGCGTAAACCTTGAGCGGGTTTTTTCGGTCGGCGGCAATATGATAGGAGGCATTGTACGCAGACGCTGGGGCCGGAAGGTTGGTGGCCTTCCAGGTGGTTCCGTTGTCGGTCGTGTAGTAGGGAATCTGACCCGCGACGGACCAGATCACATTGGAACCGTCGGCAGTCACCGCTACTCGGGAATGATCCCCGGTGTTCGACGCGGTCGGCGGTACAGTCGGGAAGTTCGTCCAGGTGACACCCGAGTCGGTCGAGTACGCCCCTTTCGATGTGACATAGGTTCCTACCGCCGCGATGTAGGCGGGGTTGTTCCACGCCATGTCGATTCCCGTCCCATTTCCGCCCCCCAAACCGGGTGACCGATTGTTTGCCGAGCTCGTCAGCGAGGTATTGACGTACAGGCCGGTGTCACCGTGCCCGCTGAGCAGCGCGTACGAGGCCGTGGGGGGCGGTGCCGTCATCACCAGGTTGACCATTTCCTCGATGCCGTTGACGTCAAAGGTCCAGTGAGGAAGCCAGCCTGACGCTGAAAAGGCGTCGGTGCTTGACATGATCCCGCCACCTATCCCATACGTCACGTGATTCGGGTTGAAAGGATCGATCTGCAAATCGTCGACCCACCCCCAGTAACCGCTCACATCGTGGTAATTCAGGCTTCCATTGGTGTCACCGGATCTTCCGATTTCGTGCCAAGTAGCGCCGGCGTCAGCGGAGGCCATCGCAATCTGCACCCAGGTAGCGTCCCCCCATGTGCCGGATACGCCAAAAGCAATTTTCGTTGTCGCGCCGGTACCATAAACGGAAAGACCTCCAATACCGCCATAGTAGGGCCCCATGGAGGAGTCCAGCAGCTTCGTCCAATTCGTGCCGTCAAACTTATATAGCCACGAGGGGGCGCCGCTACCAGGCCCCGAGCTCGATGCAAAAGGAATGTAGAGCATTCCGTCGGCAGCCCGAGCCACGTGAGGTATATAAGGCAGAACAGGAGCAGGAGGTGTGCCGGTCGTCGCGCTCGTCACAGCAGCGGGAATCGCGATCCCGGTCCAGGTGGCTCCGCCATCGGTTGACTTGTAGAGATAGGAGGAGAGTCCCGCAAGGACTTTGTAGTCGGGGGCGACCCCGACGTAGATGGTCTGGGTGGCGTTCCCCGTCGGCGTAAAGCCCGTCGTCTGGACCGTGGTGTCAAACACAACGAACTCCACCCCGATGGGGCTCCCGCCGTTGGAGTTAGTCATGTCGGCTGCTGTCATCACATAATTTGACAGCAATGTGACCTGGCTCCAATTCAGCCCGTAGTTCGTGCTTTTCCAAAGCCCCGCCGTCCGCGATGCATAGAACATCGTCGAGGGAAGATTGGGGTCGACCACCAACCGTTCTCCGATCGCCCGGCCCTGGTTATTCGACCCTACCGGGAAGGGGAGGCTCACGTAACTCCAGGTGTTGCCCTGATTGGACGAGTAATAGAACCGTCCGTTTCCATAGGAAACAGACATGCTCGTCGTCATGTACACCTTGCTTGCATCCGAGGGATCGACGGCCAGGCTCTCGGCACCTTCATTGCCGCCATCCTCCGGAGCAAAACCGTCGGTAAGTGCAGTCCATTGGGAAATGCCATTGTCCCATCGATACACGCCGTCCATGTCGGTTCGGGCGTAGCGCAAATTGGCCACGGTCGGGTGGTAGATGATGCCGGGGATATACCCGCCTCCGCCCATCTTTACGGTGGTCCACCCCTTGGAAGGAGCGACAGAGCCGGCGGTGCCAGATGAACCACCGCTACCACCCGACGAGGTGGTGACCGATCCATTGCCACCGCAGGCACTCAACAGTCCGGTGGTGGATAACACGCTTAGAAAGAGCAAACCAATTAGACCTGAATGTTTCATGCACGACTTACCTTGTATTCTGATTTTAATGTGCCGTTATCCGCGACTTACCATGCCGTCCGTTTTGCCAGTACACCTGCCGCTTCAGCCAGCGCGCAATCGTCCACTGCCTCATTCAGGTCTGCGTCGGGATGCTGCCCCACAACGAACACTGATCAGGTTGGCTGAGACTCATCGGCGGAGGATAGAAAATCCGACCTCCAAAGTCAAAACAATCGATTTCTTGCACGCTATGGCTTGTACTCGCCATCAACACAAGAATACAAAGAGCCGCCGTACTTTGGATTGGAGATATCAACGCCGGCAAGCGTTAATCGAGGTTGGAGAGCTTTAAGTGAATTTCAACTGCAATTTACGAATGCCTTTCTTGTCAATATCCTTCGCAAAGTCAGGAGGCAAAGCCGTCGATTGCCCGGGCATCGGCGTACAGGCTGGGCGACATGCCGCTACGCGATTGTATTTGACTGTGCATCGCAAGCCGAGCAAATCGCCTGTCGGCTGGAACCCGGACCATCGGTCTGCAGCCTGCTCCTTTTCGGGAACGCTGATAAAATAAGCGCCATCGTCAATCGCAGGAAACTCACATGCTGTTGTGGTTCGTCATCGCCTATTGGATCATTTCGGTCGGCATCGGCCTGTATGCGGCCACGCGTGTGCATAACACCCGCGATTTCGCCATCGCCGGGCGCCACTTGCCTTTTTATATGGTCACCGCCACGGTGTTCGCCACGTGGTTCGGGTCCGAAACGGTGCTCGGCATCCCCGCGACTTTCCTGAAGGAAGGATTGCACGGCGTCGTCGCCGATCCCTTCGGCGCCTCCATGTGCCTGATCCTGGTCGGGTTGTTTTTCGCCGCGCCGCTGTACCGCATGAACCTGCTGACCATAGGCGATTTCTACAAAAAGAAGTTCGGCCGCAGCGTCGAGGTGCTGACCACCATCGCCATCGTGATCTCCTACCTCGGCTGGGTGGGGGCGCAGATCACCGCGCTCGGCCTGGTGTTCAACGTGGTGTCGGGCGGCGAGATCAGCAAGGTCATGGGGATGTGGATAGGCTCCGGCACCATCCTCATCTATACGTTCTTCGGCGGCATGTGGGCGGTGGCGATCACCGATTTCATCCAGATGATCATCATCGTCATCGGCATGCTGTTCATCGGCTACGAGATCAGCGGCGAGGTGGGTGGCGTGGGGACGGTGGTCAGTCATGCCGTGCAGGCGGGCAAATTAGAGTTTTGGCCAGCGCTGGATGCCAGGGAGGTCATCGGGTTCGCGGCGGCCTGGATCACCATGATGTTCGGTTCGATCCCGCAGCAGGACGTGTTCCAGCGGGTACAGTCGGCGAAGACCGAGAAGATCGCCATCTGGGGCTCGGTGTTCGGCGGCGGCCTGTATTTCCTGTTCGCCTTCGTGCCGATGTTCCTGGCCTATTCGGCCACGCTGATCGACCCCGGGATGGTGAGCGGCCTGATCGATACCGACCCGCAGATGATCC
>DAIDAG010000053.1 GCA_027310725.1 Sideroxydans sp.
AGATCAACACGCTCTACCGTCCACGGTTCGTTTATCCCCAGCAAGTGCCGGTACAGTTCTTTGCTTTCCATCGCTCGTCTCCCAACCAAGTCAGAGACGATAGATTAGCTTTTACCCACGCAATTGTCAGATGAACCATAAAAATTAATACTGGCTAGGCGACGTATCTGTATTCTTGCAGGCATCATGTTATGCGTGTATCGTGCTTGGAACTCGCGCCGTTCTGGCGCACATAAGTTTTGCAAATTCCAGTCACCAAGCTGCATTGAGTCACATGCACGTGCCAATTCCTCTATGAATCATTACGGGACAGTTGCCATATTCAATATTTATTAAGGAACTGCCCATCAGAAAATAATAATAAATATTCCTCACTGCAGGGAGGAGGGAGTTGATTTATGACGCGGGGAAAAAACCAAGGTCTTAGTAATTCGAAAATGAGTCCAGCAGCTCCTTCGCAATCATCAGAAGGGCAGAATCTGGAGTCTATATCGAGTACGCTTTCCGTCTGTGATAGCAGTATCACAATAGAAGAGTCGCACCGGCGTTCTGCTGCCTACGGACTGGACAAAGAAATAAGGCCGGAATTCAGCCCTCTTCACCGTACCGATTTGTCTCTGTTGATTGAAAAGAACCAGCGCTTGCACACGCATGCCGTGCCGGTAATGGAAACACTCTACGAGCAAATCTTCAACACCCACAACATGGTGCTCCTGACAGATGCGAATGGCTTGATCATGCATTCTCTAGGTGATGATGATTTTCTCGAAAAAGCGAATCGTGTTGCACTCAGTCCCGGTGTTGCATGGTCGGAGGAAAGCAGAGGTACAAATGCGATCGGAACCGCGATCGCCGAGCAAAAGCCTGTTCTTGTCCATGCGGACGAACATTATTTGTGTGCCAATCATTTCCTGACTTGCTCTGCTGCGCCTATCATTGATTGCCACGGCAAGGTGATCGGTGTGTTGGATGTTTCCGGGGACCAGCGCAGTTATCACAAGCATACGATGGCACTGGTACGCATGTCGGCACAAATGATCGAAAATCAATTGTTTTTGTCGACGTTTGAAGACGCAATCATCTTGCATTTTCACCCGCGTCCGGAATTTATCGGCACCTTGATGGAGGGTATTGCATCGTTCACTCCCGCTGGGCGCTTTCTTTCTGCCAACAGAGTTGGTCAGTTCCAACTTGGCCTTTCTCTTGTTGCACTTCAGTCGCACACCTTCAGCTCACTGTTTGGCTTACCGGTTTCCTCCCTGTTTGATCACTACCGTACTGCAGCCCCCGGCCTGTTGAACCTTTGTTTGCACAACGGCATACGGGTATACAGTCGTGCGCAATTGCACCGCACCAACAATGCATTTCAACATGTTGCCAATACGGCTCACGATGAAAAGCAAATTCACGAAAAAAATCAAAAAGAGATACGGCAAGACAGTCAACGGCTGTCCTGTTTACGCTACCTGAACACCGGCGACCCCCAGATCGCGGCCGTGATTGACAAGGTCAAAAAAGTGCTGGGGCGTGACATTCCTATACTGATCGTCGGAGAAACCGGGACCGGCAAGGAATTACTTGCGCAGGCGATCCATAACGACTCTCCGCGTGCAAAGAGTCCATTCGTCGCGGTGAACTGTGCATCGATTCCGGAGACACTGATTGAGTCTGAGCTGTTTGGTTATACAGATGGCGCTTTCACTGGTGCACGCAAGAAAGGCAGTGTTGGAAAAATACTGCAAGCAAACGGGGGAACTCTATTCCTGGACGAGATCGGCGATATGCCGCTGAATCTGCAGTCGCGCCTGTTACGCGTACTTCAGGAACGCTTGGTCACGCCGCTTGGCAGCACCCAGTCAATAGCGGTCAATGTCGAATTGATCTGTGCCACCAACTGCGATCTGCGAGCTATGATCGCCAAGGGGGAATTCCGCGAAGACCTGTATTACCGCATTAACGGATTGGTGGTGAAACTACCTCCGCTTCGCGAGCGGACCGATCTTCAAATTGTGATAGAAAAAATTCTCGCCGCCGAACCAACCGATGTACTCCACGTGGTTTCGCCTGAAATCATGAAGTTATTCAAGCAACATCGCTGGCCGGGAAATTTTCGCCAACTGTCGAATCTTCTGCGCACTGCAATGGTCATTGCCGGTGATGAAAAGGAAATACGGAGAGAACATTTGCCGGACGATTTTCTGGAAGATGTCGAAGCTTCCAATACGGGGTGCATTGAGAGGACTGAAAGCATCAATATTGGCGAGCACTCGATTATCAGCCATGCCAATCTGGAAAAAATCAAAATTTCCGCCATCCAGAAGATTCTGGAAGAGAACGGCGGCAATGTATCGGCCACCGCCAAAATGCTTGGCGTATCGCGCAATACTATCTATCGCCACTACGCGACCAAGAAATAATGCTCCCGTAGGCTTTGATCGCGCTTTGTAGAACCCATCATGTGAAAGAAACCTTGTGAGTCTATTTGGCGAAAATTCTGTAGCCGAATGGTTTCCATTGCAGCCCCATACTATCGATTATCATGAATTAACTGGCACAGTACTTGCATAGCTTTCCATGTCTCATGTAGGTATTCCAATCAACTCTACGACATGGAAATACGATGAATAACTCAATATATATTGGCATCGCTCAAGCTATCCAATCGCGCAGACGCGCTGTTGCAAAGGTTGTCCTGCTATGCGTGCTTCCGCTAGCCGAGACTAACGCAGGTGCACAAGATAACCAGCTCGATACGATGGTGGTCACAGCCAGCAGAACCGAACAGCGAATAATGGATACAGCTGCATCGATCAGCGTGGTCAATTCTCGTCAGATTCATGATGGTCAGCCGGAGGAGAATTTATCTGAGCCACTTCAGCGCATCCCTGGCATTTTTGCGCTGAACCGTCAAAACTACGCGCAAGACCTGTTGATCTCCTCTCGTGGCTTCGGGGCCAATTCAACCTTTGGTTCGCGTGGCATCAAGATATTTGTCGACGGTATACCCGGGACGGCAGCAGATGGTCAGGGCCAGATTTCTCATATTGATCTTGCTTCTACGGATCATATAGAAGTCATGCGCGGTCCGTTTTCTGTACTGTACGGGAACTCGGCCGGCGGGGTTATTAATGTGTTTACGGAAAACGGAAAACCGGGTGCGGAGCTCACGCCCTATTTTTCAGCCGGATCTTATGGACAGGTCAAATACGGACTTAAGGCTGATGGTGAAAAGGGCGATATCAATTATGTGTTGGATGGTGGTGCCTTGCATACCGATGGCTACCGTGACCATAGCATTGCCGATCGAAAAAATGAAAATGCCAAGCTGGTCCTGAAATTCGGGGAAGATACTTCGGTGACGGTAGTTGCCAATAACGTTAATCTGACCGCTTTGGATCCGCTCGGTCTGACAGCTTCACAATTACAGAGTGATCCTCGTGCCGCCGGTACTGGAGCGTTGACTTATGACACACGCAAAAGCGTCGACCAAGCTCAAGGTGGTCTGGTGATAACCCAGCGTATCAGCGACAGTGATTCGATTACGCTCACACCATATTATGGGGACCGCCACGTTATTCAGTATCTTGCCACAACATACAATGGCGTCATCAATCTGGACCGGCAGTACTATGGCATGAACAGCAAATGGCTGCATACCGGGGAAGTCGGATCCATCCCGTTAAAACTGGTCACCGGCATAGACAGCAACCAGAACAAGGATCATCGGCTCACCTTCAATAATAGTGCCGGTCAACAGGTGGTCTCACCCACCACCGACCAAGTATACGATATGGAAGCTCGGAATCTGGACGAGTACATGCAGGGTGAATTACGTCCCACAGATCGTCTTGCTTTCACTGCGGGTGCACGGCAATCGAAAACCACATTGAGCGCAGTCAGTGAGAATTCGCTGCCCACTTTGGGTTCCCATGATTATCAAGCCGTGACCGGTATGGCCTCCGCACAATACTATGTGCAGGAAAATTCAAATGTGTACCTGTCATACGGTTCGGGATTTGATACTCCCACACTTAATCAAGTATTTTATAGTCCGGCTTATGTGAACGCTGCTCCTGGTTCTGTGGCAAATACAGGCAACATCGGCTTGCTGGCAGCACGCACGCAGCAGCTGGAGATTGGATCCAAGAGTGAAATTACCGGCGTTGCACAGGTTAAGGTTGCCTTGTTTGATGCAGAAACAACGAACGATATCGTGGTTGCGTCGAGCAACTTCGGCAAGACTGCGTTTATGAATGCGCCCAAGACAAGTCGCAAAGGAATGGAACTGGATGCGCAGTGGCAATTGTCCTATCAATGGCAGGCAAACGTGGCCTATACCCTGGTCAATGCGACAGTCGAGCAGGCTTACACTGAAACAATCAATACTAAATCGGTTACAGTCAACAACGGCAATAGAATACCCGGCGTGCCCAAGCAGGGCCTGTTTGCTGAAATGGTTTGGCGCAAGCCGGATAAATCTCTTGAGTATGGCATCGAGGGGAGAGCTGCAGGTAGTATTGCGGCAAATGACTTGAACCAGGCTTATTCAAGTGGCTACGGAATTATGAATCTGCGGGCAATTGTCAGGCAGAATATCGGAGGGTGGTCGCTCTCCGAGTTTGCGCGAGTCGATAACGTATTCGACCGCTTCTATGTGGGCTCAGTTATCGTCAACCAGGCAGCCAGCCAGTTTTACGAAGGTGCACCCGGGCGCAATTGGTTGGCCGGGGGCAAGGCCACTTACAAGTTTTAAAATCAAATGGCATTACTTGATGGCTCGCACTGTCGATCACAAGGCTTGAACCGCTGGCTTTTACCAGTTGGTTTGAGGCCTGCAAATTCAGTAAGTGAAAAATAAACCAACCCTGCTTTGCTGGTATTGCTCATATTGCCAGGTACGAACAAGATAACTTTGGTCCTCTGCGCCAGGCTACGTCATCCACTTGCTTTATCAAGTGTTGGTAACAGCGATCCGGCTTCAATAGAATCTCTCTTCGTTTTTCATGAGCCAAGAGCACTCATATGAGTCGCAAGTGCGTGAGCAGAAAATAATATACAGCACAGTGTTGATGCGACATTACACACACTGGCCGGAAAAGATAATAAGGTGTTCTTCCTCGACATGCGCCTGTTGCTGTTGAGTAAATGCACAGTGGCCTCAATGTTCAATTCGATCACTCCAGCTCTGCCTTGATTAGCTTCGACACATTTTTCGGCTTTATACTCGCTTCCATTGACAGCGAACGTTAAGTTTCGTTTTGCTTTGCTTAGCCGCAAGCGGGATACATTCAAAGATCATGCTGATTCAGGGGGCGAAAAAACGGCCACCCGAAGGTGGCCGTTCAACTCAACCAAGAAACTCGACCAAGTTAGAATCAAAACTTGTGTGCCAGACCCAAGTCGAAGCCTGTGCTACCAAAGCCAGTTGCAGCAGCTGGACCGCCATCAAGCGAGTTGGCGTAGCCTGAGTAAGCCATCGTACCCATGCCGCCTGTCCCATTATCGATCTTGGCGAAATCCGCATAAAACTTGGTGTCCTTGGATATGGTGTAATCCACACCGATAGAGATCTTGTTCAGGTTTCCGGCAGCGTTATCTCCAACGGCACCACTGTTTGCATCGTTAATCTTGCCGTAGGAAACCTTGCCCAGGAAATTGCCACCCAATGGTGCAGTCGCTCCAAGTGTCCAGCTCTTCGCGTTCCAAACCCAAACAGCACCTGTATCACCCTTTACTGATTCCCAATACCCCAGCACCTTGACAACACCAAAGTCGTAGGAACCGCCAAGTACATTGAGCGCTATACCGCTGTTAGCCAGGCCATTAATAGAGGCGTTTTCGTAGTCATACGTTACGCTGATCGGACCGCTATTGTATTGCGGTGCGATTGCATATAGGTGAGCATTTCCATCCATTGCGCTGGTAGCGGGTGTACAGCCAGCGGTGAAGCATTGAGCGGTATTGCTATTAACCTTTGTCAGGCCGGTCAGGTTGAATGTATATGCCGCCAGAACGCTGAAGCCACCAGCGAAGGTAGGGGAGATATAGGCAACGGCGTTGTCAGCACGAGTTTGTTGACGTTGCAGGTCAGCAAATTCACCAACCGACCCCAGACCGAACGCATTGTATTTACCAGCAAAGGTGAAACGAGCGCCGTCAAGACGTCCAGCAACGGCTGTACCAAAATCACCGGTCAGACCGATATAAGCGTGGCCAGATGTCAATCCACCCCCAGCTAAAGTGTTTCCAGGTGCACCATTAGGTGATGGGCTATTCGCCTGTGAACTGAAGTCGAGGATAGCTTTGACGTCAAAAATATACTTGATACCATTCTCGAGGTCTTCGCTGCCCTTGAAGCCAAGGTAGCTGTCACCCGAAACACCTGAATCCACGGTTGTGGCGGTACCGTTGGCAGTGACATTTCCACTGCTGCCGCTACGACTAACCACGCCCATATCGGCGTTGCCATAGATTGTCGCGTCAGCGAAGGCTGAACCTGCAACGAGACTGCTGAATGCGCCAGCGATTGCAAGCGCGATAATTTTCTTTTGCATAATTTAATCCCCTGAAAATTGATATCAATAATTAATGGGTTCATCTGACAATTGCGTGGGTAAAAGCTAATCTATCGTCTCTGACTTGGTTGGGAGACGAGCGATGGAAAGCAAAGAACTGTACCGGCACTTGCTGGGGATAAACGAACCGTGGACGGTAGAGCGTGTTGATCTGGAC
>DAIDAG010000055.1 GCA_027310725.1 Sideroxydans sp.
GCCCGGCTGGTCGCTGGAGGAGACGATGCGCCGCGTCAGGTCGCCGCTGGCGAATCCTTCCGCCTGCTCCGCGGCCACGGCGGGTTCACCCCCGATCTGGCGTTGCACACTGCGGTTGATCGTCCAGCCCAACGTGCCAAGCACGGCCGCGATCACCACCAGGAACAGGACCGACTTCAGTGCCGCCTGCCTGAACTCCGCATCCACATCCTCGATGTACACGCCCGTGGCCAGCCACCAGCCCCAGGGCTGGAACACCTTGGCGTAGGCCACCTTTGGGATCGGGTCGTTGGAACCGGCCTTGGGGAACATGTAGTCCATGTAGGCACTGTCGCTCTTCTTGAGCAGCTCGACCCATTCCTTGATGTAGTACTTCCCCGTCGGATCCTTGGCATCTATCCTGCTCTGGCCCTCAAGTTCAGGCTTCGCGGCAAGCATGACATTGAAACCATTCATATCGTAGATGAACAAGTAGTCCGAGCCGTTGTGGTATCGGCTCTTGCGCAGGTTGTCCTTGGCGAGGCGCTGTGCTTCCTCTTCCGTGAGCTTGCCCGCCTTGAACAGATCATATTGTTGCTGGATGACCCCCATGCCGGCATCCACCAGGGCCTGGAGTGCCTGCTTCTTCTCTTCCATGATGTGCGAGCGCAGATTGAACACCGAATACCCGCCCAGCAGCAGGAGTCCCAGCAACATGCTGCCGAGCAAAATGTAAAGACGCGCCTTGAGTGTGAGACTGCTCTTTTGATTCATGACTATTCCTTATTCATTTTCAAAAACGAAACATTCCATGTTTCGCAAAAAACTGATGTCACATCCAGGACTGCAATGCCACGCACCGCCTGAATTGACGTATCCATATCAAAGTCCCACTTGATCATTCTGGCCGTGAGATCATCCTGGAATGCAGGTACATAACGGCACGAATGGCAACTTCTTGAGCGCAAATGAATTTGCGCAATGTTGCTCCACCACTCCTCTCTGGTTATCATCCGACGAATTCGAAAAAAGCAGAACAGAGCAAAATATTCCAGTTCACGCGCATGGATCGACTGCCATCATCAGTCTGCCCGCACTATCTCCACACAGCAAACAATCAGGAAAATTCATGGCAATCAAGGCAACCATCTTCAAAGCCAATCTGCAGATCGCGGATATGGAACGGCATTACTACCAGGATCACACGCTCACATTGGCCAGGCATCCATCCGAAACCGACGAGCGCATGATGGTACGTTTGCTGGCATTTGCCATGCACGCGCATGAGCATCTGGAGTTCGGCCAGGGCATGACGAACGACGAAGAGGCAGATTTGTGGCTGAAGGATCTGACTGGCGCGATCAAATTATGGATCGACGTCGGCATCCCCGACGAGAAACTGATACGCAAAGCCTGCGGGCGCGCCGAGCAGGTGGTGGTGTATTGCTATGGCGGACGCGTCGCCGACATGTGGTTCGCGCAGAACAGCGCCCAATTCGAACGGCAGAAAAATCTAAGCATCATCAACCTGCCGGTGGAAAGCACGCGTGCACTGGCCAAACTGGCACAACGCTCAATGAACCTGCAATGCACCATCCAGGATGGCCAAGTCTGGCTGAGCGACGGGAATGCCAGCGTACAGGCGGAGCGGGTGATGCTGAAAACCCCCGAGAAACGGAAGTGACCTCTCATCCGGCAGCAATGAGCCCGCTTATTCCTTCGGCCAGTAATCCGTGGCGATCCCTTCGCCCAGATCGGCCTCGATCAGGCGGCGGCGCACCTCAAGCAAACGCCCGATAAGGGCGGGTTCATGCAGTGAATAAGCATCTGCGTCGGGAATGCGGTTCACCACGACGCCAAGCAACTCCGTGATCGCATTGCCGATGGAGTTCTGGCTGATGGTCACGATCAGCTTGCCCGCATCGTTGCGGTAGATCAGCTGTTTGAAGGCGGGCTGCCAGCGTATGGCATTGGCATATTTCGCATCCACGATACAAAGGTCGCGCACTTTCTTCGCCGTCTTCATGAAATCATTGTTGAACAGCAGCACGCTTTCGACTTCCTCCGGGAAATACACATCCGGCAGCATGGGGGCGTTGTGCGTGGAAACCTGCGAGAAGAACGTGCGATAGAAATCAATGAAGCCTTTCAGCACCTCGTCGTATTCTTTCCAGAAATGCACGTCCCTGAGCGCTGCAGCGCCGTTCTGTATCTCCCAGCTGGGCAAACCCTGCGGGTATCCGGTCAGCCCGATACGGGCATCGGACTCGCTTGCCGGCTTGAGGATCTTCAGCTCCAGAGCCCTGTCGAAGAATTCGCGATACACGTCGCGCATGTAAGCCTGAAACAGGCTGTGCTGCCCGCCATCGGTCAGGTTGGGATTGTCCGCATCGGCCAGCCTGGCCTTGCGCAACGCCACCATTGGAAAAACGACGAAGTGGTTATGCAGCATGCGTATGCTCGGTACGCCGGGAGAAGTCAGCGGCCAGGTCGCATCCAGGCTCGCTTCACCGGCCAGGATCAGTGCCTCGTCCGGATCGGGATATTGTTCCAGCATGTAATCGATGATGATCTGATTCATCCGGTTCCACACATGCCTCACATTCTCCGCGACCTGGGTGCGCCGCACCGGGCGTCCCAGCGGATTCAGGATCGTCTTGGAAGTGTTGTAGATGATCGAGCAATCGAACTCGGTGCTATGGCCCAACGCTTTTCGGTACAGCAACAGGTTCTCGGAATTCACCAGCAAACCGTTGTTGTTCGCCAGGTCGTTCAGGTTTTCCGTGCTGTTGAAAAACTCGTTGTGCTTCATGCCTTCCGGCACCACCAGGGGGATGGACCGGAAAGGAGTGACGATTTCACGCGGGCCGGACTGCATCATGTCATTCCTTGAAACGGATATGAGGCTTCGGGTGCAAGCAAGCCCGAAGGGTGGCCCTCATCATATCATCAGGTGCCGGCCCGGCAAGTACGGACGAACCGCGGCCTAATGCGCCGTGGCTGTCTCGATCAGTTTCTGCAGCTCGCCTTGTTCATACAGTCCCACCATGATGTCGGAACCGCCGATCAATTCGCCATTGATGTAAAGCTGGGGGAAAGTCGGAAAATCGGCATAGAACCTCAGGTTGTCGAATACTTCCTGGTCTGCCAGCACATTCACCGCGACATATCGGTCCACCCCGCAAGCCTTGAGCACCTGTGCCGCGCGACCGGAGAACCCGCATTGCGGAAACTGCGGCGTACCCTTCATATAGAGCACAATGGGATTTTCGGTAACGGTTTTCCTGATTTTTTCCAGTGCGATTGTTTTTGCATCCATGTTCTTCTCCTAAAATAATTATGCCTGATTGGCCCACTGCTCCGGTGTCAGGGTCTTCATCGACAGGGCGTGTATCGGCCCCATCCTGTCTCCCAAAACTTTGTAGACAAGCTGATGCTGCTTCAGCATCCCCAAGCCTGCAAATTCCTTGCTCACGATCACAGCCTCGAAATGACGGCCATCGCCGTCAACATGGATGTGTTCGCAGTCCAGCCCCTGCTGGATGTAATTCTTGACCATTTCCGGTGTCACTTTCATCTTGTTCCTCGATCCTTTGGTAACGCGTTCTTTATTTGGTTTCGTTCAGTCACAAAATCGCATCTGCCTTGCGCAAGCGTTCAGCGATCACTCTCATGACATGCAAGGCGAAATTCGGGGTCTGTTGTATCAGGAAATTGAAACGATCGCGCTCGATGGGCAGAAACCTGCAATCCGTCTTTGCAATCACCGTTGCCGTGCGTGTCGCGTCATCGATCATCGCCATCTCACCCACGATGGCACCCGCCTGGGCAGTTTCCACCAGCTTATCGCGCACGAAGATCATGGCCGTGCCCGACATGAGTATATACATCAAATGCCCCTTCTCTCCTTCATTGAACAAAGTCTGTCCGGCATAAAGCGATTCCAGATCCGTCTCGTGACGAAACAACTCGGCCAGATTCATTCCACAGTCCCCGGGATTTTTTCAATGGCGTGATTCTAGTTTGGAAACCGCAGTCATGCACATCTCACCGCGATTTTAATTCAATACGCTCCACCACATAACCATGCTTCGACATCAACATAGGCAACCCCGTCACCCCGAACATGTGCAAGCTGCCGACTGCGGCAAATACCCTTTTGCCGCTCATGTGTAACGCATCGATACGATCCGCCAGTTTGGGATTGCGGTCATCCAGAATGCGCTTCATCAATTCGCGTTCATTCTCGGTGTTCATGCAATCGCACCACTCGCTGTAGTGTTCCATCTCCGGATAATCCGCATCGGCCCACACTCGGGACAAACGCTTGAGCAGTTTGCGCTCGCGCCCCGTTTCCATTTCGTCCAGACTCTCCCGAACGAAAGTGACGGTTTCCCGCTCATCCTTCATTTGCAATAGCTGCAGTTGCGATTCGGGCGTCTCCAGCGACACCACGTCCTTCTTCGCGCCATGCCCTATCCCCGCCAGAACGCCGTCGATCGCGTACGAAGCATCGAGCCCGTCCCGGCGCCCCACCATCAGAGTCAGGGTGACGATCTGAAACTCGGGAGCAAGCCTGGAAAGTGCATCGTAGGGAATGCACACAGCCTCTGCCTGTTCCCGCACGCGCTTTTCCAGCGGCGCAGGCAACTTCATGACGCGCTGTGTCGACATGCCCTTGCTCACCCGATTTCGGATGTCTGCATCCAGAAAATCGAGTTCAAGCGCCAGCGTATCGGTGGCGCGCAAGGCCTTCGCCACACTGGGTCCCGGAATCGTCCAGTCGAACCTCCCGACATGCATGGTGCCGTAGAGATAGGAGGTGCGCCCGTCCTTGCTGATACGCCACAGAAAGCCGCGGTCGCGAGCGTTGTGCGCGGCGGCCCGGACCATCTCGGGCGTGGGCTGTTCAACATCAGGCGGACAAGTCGCGGCCTCGGCGCAAGCCGGGATTGTGACCGCAATCAATACTGCGAATGCGAACGAAAGAATTGAATCGGACAAAGTCACTGCAGGTTCACGGCAAAACGGGAACGGCAGCATCCAATGCCACTATGGCCGGCAACAAGAAACTGCTGTCCTTCCATGCCTGTCCCCTTGAGTTTGAATGCTGCGCCGAACACCTTAACCGAAGCTGGCCACCCGATTGCGGCCACCCTTTTTGGCCGAATAAAGCGCAACATCGGCCTCTGCCAGAATATCTTTCAGTTCCCGTTCGGCATCCGCGGCGGAAAGGGCGAGTCCAATGCTCACCGTGACGGAGATCTTCCCGCTCTCGGTTGTCAGCTCTGCGGATTCCAGGGTGGCCCGCAAGGATTCGGCCAATTTCAGCGCGCCCTCAGCATCGGTATCCGGAGCGACCACGCAAAACTCCTCGCCACCATAGCGTCCCAGCAAGTCACCGCCGCGCAAACGCTTCGACAGCAGGCGGGAGATCTGGCGCAGCACCTCATCCCCTGCCGGATGACCGCGGGTGTCGTTGATACGCTTGAAGTGGTCGACATCGATCATCAGCAAAGCCATGGACCGGCCGCCACGTTGAGCCAGCGCCCGCTCGGCATAGTCCATCAGGGCACGCCTGTTGGGCACCCCGGTAAGACTGTCGGTCATCGCCAAATGCAAGACTTCCCGATCCGTGCGCTCCTTCACCATCAGCAGAAAACCGATCGAGCCAAGCAGCGAGGAGCCCATCAGAGCCACAAAGGAAACAACCTGAATCCAGTGCGGTGCATCGTTGGCACCGGGCTGCGCCAAAATGACCTGGCCGGTCATCGCTACAACGGCACGCAGCAACAGCACCACTATAACGACTGCGATCCCGCTGATCAGCAGCTTCCAGGCACGACCGGTATGTGATTCCGGGGCGGTCAGCAGGGTACGGGCAAACAGCAACAGCTGGAAGATATAGACCATGCCGCCCCAAATGAAGCGCGCATGTATGTCATTGATCAGGATTGCTGAGACCAGCAGTGTCAGAGCGATGGGCACAAAATACTTCCAGCGCGGAACCCTTCGCTGCTGAAATTCACCGACGGCCGCCAGCATCAGAGCATAACTGCCGGACAGAAAACCATTGGCGACAACAATTGAAAATGCGTCCGGGATGCTTCCACGTGCAGCGATCAAAATCCAGGTCAGTGTTTGCAGCAGTATTGCGACCGCCCATTTGGCGATGCCGTCCTGTTTCTCAGCTTCTTCCCTGCTCGAGACTGCGACGAACAGACTCACCACCATAAAGGTGTTAGTCAAAATCAGCGAAAACAGCAGAGTACGTGCATCCAGATTCATGGTGTCAAGTAATATTCATCTTTGAAGCTGCGGGGAGAATCAAGACAGGCTCGAAACTGCCACCTCATATTTTGCGAACAAACTCACCCTAAAGAGAGCGGCAAACCCACTGTTTACCTTCCCATCCGCAAGAAGAAGATGAATCTGTCGGGATCCTCGGCAATGCATTGTCTTTTTTCTGCGGCATGCTTTCCGGGCGTTTATAGTCGGCAGAGACAGCGCGTGTGATCTCGCCCCGGTATTTCGTATCGATATCGAGGCGCATCGCCGCAAACCGGCCATAGCTGAGCTTGCCCCGGGAGAACTCGGACAGCAGCGCTTGCTGTTCGCCATCCATCACTGCAGACCACTTGGCAATGCTGGCCGGTTCGTAGGCGTAGCTTTCAGCCTTGACCTTGTAGCAAGGTTTGAGCTTGGCTACCCATTTTCCGATGACGATCTTTTCTTCAGCAGTGGGCAGATCCTTGATGCCGGCCAATTCGAAATAAACATCCCGGTCATAAGTGCTGCCCAACGAGACCTTGTTAGCGATGCTCCTGAGCTCCCTGTCGTTTTTGACATCCGTCAAACATTGGCGAGTCTCTTGCTTGAGCGCATCCCAGGGGTTTTTTGCCTGTTCGACAGTGGAACTTGCGCAACCCGACAGAAACAGCAATGCAGCCAGGAAATGCAATTTATTCATTCCATTCCTTCGTTTCGTCCATGCAGAAACTTCAAGACCGGGCCCGTTTCAAAACCGTTCCATGCACAGCTGCCGCATTTCAGCGATGCATCGAGTTGAGCTGTTTTGCAATCACGTCGTGGTTCAGCCACAGCACCGGCGCGGCCGGATCGGAGGACTCGTGGAACATCAGCGGCCCGGTGCCTTCCAGTACCAGCGAGCTCAGCACATCGGTCACCAGCGCATCGCGGCTCTTGTGCATCTTCGTGATCTCGTCCGACGTGCCGATCATCACCTCGGCCAGTTCGGCCGAATTCGGCATGGGCCAAGCCTCGAAGTTGCGGAATCCTTTCATCACATCGCTGGCATTGTAGGCATCGATCTTCTGCAACAGGCTTTCCAGCGTATGTCCTTCCTGCAGCACATCGCGACAGGCTTGCCATTGCGCTTCAGCCCAGGCGCCGCCTTGTTCCTTCTTCAATGCCTTGAGCAACGGGAACAGCGAGAGCTCCACGCCCACAAAAATATCGGAAGAGTTGGTGCGTATCTCCGGGCAGTTGTAGACCGTGGCCTTGACGCCCTGCTTCCACGCATCTTCGGCGATACGCTCGAGGCGCATCTTCGCCTTGCCCTGGGTATAGTTGGTGTAGGTCTGCCACTGGTACCGGTCATCGATGAGTATCTCGGTACCGTGGTAACCGTAGGCCGAGTAACGCACCTGGCCGCCGGCCTTTTCCAGACGCGCGCGGATTGCCGCGCTGCCTTCGATCAGGTGTTGGAAAGTGTTCGCGGTGACCTCGTCGAAATTCATCATGATCAGCTTGCCCAGATCGCTGTCGAGCAGGGCGCCGGATGACAGGAAGCGTTCACCGCGGCCTTTATAGATGCGGTTGGCGATGGCCAGGAACACCTTCACTTTGGGGATGCCGCCCGCCATGGTATGGGCAAAGAAAGCATTGCTGCCGTCCGGGATCATGCCATCCAGCTCGGACATCACCCTGGCCACGGAATCCTTGAAGCGCTTCACGCCCACGGCGCGGCATTTTTCGATATGTGCCCAATCCAGCTTGTCATCCTGCCAGCTCTTGAGCGTCATATCGGCCAGCAGATCGGTCGGGGTCGGTTCACCCGCGGGGGCATCCAGATCGAAGCCGGCCATCAGCGGCACATTGATGATGCGCCCGCCCAGGTTCGCTTCCGCTGTCGCCAGTTCCTCGGCGGTCAGCGCGCGCAGCGCATTGTTCTCATCGCGACGGCCCACGGTGACACCAACGATGGTCATGCCGGCCTTGCGTGCCTCGTTGATCAGGCCGTTGGCATAACCGCGTCCGAACAACTCGCCGAACAGCACAAAGACATCGCCTTTGCGAAAGATGTTGGACTGGGGAACTTCGCGTAGAGGAATGGGTGCTTTCATAAAAAAATGGACTCCGGTTCAATGAATGTTACAAAACGACAGTATTCGGTTGGCTTTCGGCAAGTCCGCCATTGTACAGAAGGCCGGTGGGGGTATTCGTGAAACTGTTGCCCCCCGCCCCCGAATTTTACTGCACTTGGTCTCGATACCAGACTTGCGGACAGGGATAACTTCCGGAATGGCCGATCCACCGCTTCAAGGCAAGCCACTCCAGCCACTGTCAGGCTCCAGCACAACCGCCGTCGCCGCACCGGTTCCGGCGATCTCCAGCCGAAGTTCGCAATACTCATTGATATCGCTTGCGGGGGTGGGATCATCCGTACAACTGCAGCCGCCGATCATGCCCTTGAAAAATATCCCTGCCGTGACGCGAATGACATCGCCCATCCCGGAGATACGGTTGATCACGACGGTGATCGGCTCGTCCGCCACATAGTTGCCGGTGGACAAGCCCTGCTGCAACGGCAGTCGGCCCGCGCCCAGTTGCGCAAGCTCCCGTTTGAGCGCCTCCGAAAAATCGGGAGTTCCCCAAGCCGCCAGAGCCCGGTCGAGCCGAATCGTGCAGCCCCGGTCAGGCATTGATAGTCCCGCGGCAAATCCGGTTCCGGTCATGGGCGGCCATTGATCGCTCAGGCAACCGTCGGCAATTGCGGGTTATCCCACGCATACTGTTTTTCTTCATGAAAGCTGACCGCATTGCGCCCGCTCTCTTTCGCCTTGTACATGGCTGCATCCGCACGTTTCAGGATATCGACCTCGCTCATTGCGCCGCCCGCGAACATCTCGACACCGATGCTCGCGGTGCAACGATGCTCCACTTGTCCCGTCGCATCCTGCCCGGCGCGAACGGCGATGCGGTAAGGTTCGGCCAGCGTGACGCGTATCTTTTCCGCCACCTGGTTCGCGCGCCATTTTGCATCTTCCTGTTCCGTCCCCAATTCACTGAGCAAGATCACGAATTCGTCCCCGCCAAAGCGAGCCACCATATCGGTCTCGCGGATACAGGCGCGGATGCGCTGCGCCACCTCCTGCAACAGCATGTCTCCCGCCGCATGTCCGTATGTATCGTTGAGCGGCTTGAAATTGTCCAGATCCAGGAACATGACCGCGCCGCGCTGCCCCGTGCGTTTGCTGACAGCGATCTTCTCCATCAGCCGCTGCTCCAGGCGGCGCCGGTTGGGAAGCTGGGTCAGCATATCCATGCCCGATAGCTTTTCCAGCTCGCGTTCGTTCTTGTTGGCCACATATTCCCCCAGCCAGGTGATGAACAGCAGCGTGAACAGACTGGTACTGACATAAGCCGCGCGAAACATCGTGGCTGTCGCCGTGTCCAGCGACAACAGCGCAGGGTCGGGTTCGACGCCAAAATATCCGCAATACACGAACAGCGATGCGTTCACTGTAAAGAGGAAAAGGATGCTGACCCATTGTCTCAAGGGGAAGAACAACACACCGAGCAAGGCAAAGAGCATGAAATAGAAATGCAGGTCGAGCCATGAACCGTTGGCCACCCAGATATCGGTCGCAATCGCAGCCGTCACTGAAAGCGAGAGCAGCCAGCGCGCAATCCCTGCATGGCCATGGCGATTCAGCCGGGGCACGGCCAGTATCAGGAAATAGAACGGTATTTGTGCCAACTCCGTCTTGAACAGGGCCGAATTCCCCGTCAGCACATTGGGCACAGCGAAAAGCGCCATCGAAAAGATCGCGATGAGCGCGGCCACATTGACGTGAAATATCTTGCGCCGCACAGAAAGTGACTCTACCCCGTCGCATCCCCAGTGCGTCCACGTCCACAGGCCCTGCATCAAAGAATTCAGCATAAAGTGATTCGTAGCGATTATTCGGAGCATCCGCCCGATCTTGTTGCCAGTGCCTGCAGGACCGCCTTGAGCAACTGCCAGCAACGCTGGACGGATTCTATCTCAACCCGCTCACCGGGCGCGTGGGCACCTTGTATGTCGGGGCCGAAGGAGATCATGTCCAGTTGCGGATGGCTGGCAGCGAGCAGGCCGCATTCCAGCCCGGCGTGTATCACCTGCAGGCTGGCTGGCCGGCCGAATTGCGCGGTATAGACCCGCTGGCATAGCGCAAGCAGGCCGGATGACGGGTTGGGCGTCCAGCCGGGGTACATGCCCTGCTTCCAGGCGCGCAGCGCGTAACCGGCGGCATGCGCGATCAGCTTGTCGGCCAGCGCATCCGCGCGGCCGTCATGCAGCGACCGCACCTTGAAGGTGGCATGGAACGCCCCATGCGCAAGTTTGGCGACACCGAGATTGTCCGAGGTATCCACCACACCGGGAAAGTCATCGCTCATGCGCGAGACGCCGTTCGCGGCGATGTCGAGGAACGTGAGCAAACGGTCGCGCTCGGCATGATGTATGGCCCGGCCTACCGGCATGTCGTCCAGTTCGTACCTGAACGACACGTTCGCATCCGCCGCTGCAAAGCGCTGCTGCCATGCCTCGTGCCGGTGCTGTACCCACTCGTCGATTCCCGGCGCAGCGGCCGCGGGCAGCGCACACACCGCGAACGCTTCGCGCGGAATCGCGTTGCGCGCCGTGCCTCCGTTCAACTCGATCAGGTACAGGTCGGTGTGCGCGGACAGGTCGCGCAGCGCTTCGGCCAGCAGCTTGATCGCATTGCCGCGCCCGAGGTGGATGTCGATGCCGGAGTGGCCGCCGCGCAGGCCGGACACATCGAAGCGCAGGATCACATAGCCCGGCGGCGGCGCATGCATCTCGCAATCGTGGCGCAGTTCCACATCCACGCCGCCCGCACAGCCCAGATAGAAATGCCCCCACTCCTCGGTGTCCAGATTGATCAGCATCTTGCCCTGCAGCATGCCGGCCGCCAACCCGCGCGCGCCATCCATGCCGGATTCTTCGTTGACGGTGAGCAGCACTTCCAGCGGGGAATGGACCAGGCCGGGCTCTTCCAGTGCGGCCAGCGCCAGCGCAACGCCGATACCGTTGTCCGCGCCCAATGTTGTGCCCTCCGCCACCACCCAGCCATCGCGCACCTGCGCATCGATCGGGTCTCGGCCGAAATCGTGCCGCGTTCCGGCATTGGCCTGGCACACCATGTCGAGATGGCCTTGCATGACCACGCCCGGCATCGCCTCGCAACCGGGGCTGGCCGGCTTTTTCAGGATCAGGTTGCCTGCCTCATCGACGTGGCTGGCGATGTGGCGCGCCTGTGCCCATTCGATCAAATGCCCGCGCAATGCCGCCTCGTGCAGAGAAGATCGCGGAATCTCGCATAGCGTGGCGAAGTGCGCCCAGACTGAACGCGGCTGCAGGCTTGCCAGAGTGTCGGTGTTTGCCATCAAAGTGAGCTCCAAAATCGCCGTTGCGGACGACATCATAAATCCGTTGCGAGCCCGACCGGGCAGAAAGAACTAGGAAGTCGCGATCGGCCCTTGATCGCCATCAGGACGTTGCTGCATTTTGCCGCGACGCTTGCGCTCATACATGCGTTCATCTGCCATGCGCATGAGTTTATCCTTGGCCGGATTCTCCGCCACCCTGACGGAGCCGAAACTGACGCCGGCCAGCTCGAAGCCTTCGGCGTGCAGCACTTTCAACGTGTCGGTTATCCTGGCCTCGATCTGGGACACATTGCCTGTGTTGCTGGTGACGGCAAATTCATCGCCGCCCAGGCGGTGCAGGCTGGCATGTTCCGGCAACAAACTTTCCAGGTTCCGGGAAAAACTGCACAGCAATTGGTCGCCGCGTTCGTGCCCGAAGCGATCGTTATAATGCTTGAGCCCGTTAAGATCGATGAAGGTCAGGCTCCCCTGCACGGGCAATTGCGCCAAGGCCAATTCGAGCGCGTAA
Source organism: Sideroxydans sp. (assembly GCA_027310725.1). GTDB lineage: Bacteria > Pseudomonadota > Gammaproteobacteria > Burkholderiales > Gallionellaceae > Sideroxyarcus. Next base: position 12,185 of record DAIDAG010000055.1, read on the forward strand.
CGATTGGGCAATCCCGTCAGTGCATCGGTTTGGGCGAGCTTCCTGTTTCTTCGGGCTTGAGTGAGAGCTCTTTCCCTTTCCCTGTGCATCTGTGCAAATAGCTGGGCCACCACCAGTGCCAGCAACAAAGCTTCGACCGTCACTGCAACCAGACCTATATGTTCCATGTAGAAAGTGAAGACGCCGGGCAGCCTGCCCAGAGCGATAGAGGTGAAGCCCAGCAAGCAGAAGGTGATGATGGCGACCAGATACAGGCGCGCGGTGGTTTCGCCCTGCCTGGCGCGCACGATGCCGGAGACCAGGCCGAAGAGCAGGAACAGGCCCACACCATAGCGATCCAGTTCAAGCGACCAGTGAGGTTTGAACAGCGCCAGCGGAATGAAGGCCCCGAGCAATGCCAGCAGCCACATGCCCGACCGATACAGGCGCGGATTGCCCTTGCGGCGGATATCCAGCAACGTGATCACGAACATCGCATAGGCACAGTTCGAGAACAGGATGGGCATGCTGATGAGATAGAACCAGTGCACGCCGAACAGGTCGGGATAGACCAGCAATGCCGTACCGTTATAAAGCAGGTTGCCCAGAATGAACAGCGCATACATTCCGTCCACAACATTGCGCCGGACCAATGCAAGCACCGAATAATAAATGGCAAGACCGAGCAGTATCCCCAGGCAGAGGAATACCAGCGCATTGCCCGGTTTGATGGCCTGCCGGTAGTGCTCCAGTGAGTCGATGTAGGGTTGCGGGTGAGCAAGAAAGAACGGAGCGGAGACTTCGGTGATCAGACGGTAACGGCCCGGAGGCAGATGGAACTCCCTTCCGTGGCGCAGCAGGAATGGATTCTCCTCAGCGCTCTCGATACCCCCTTCGGCCGAGCCGACCTGTCGGCCCTCGCTATCGAATATCCAGTGGTGGAAAACACCGATCACACTGGAATTCTTGAAGTCCAGCACCTGGGTACCGGGCTGGTCTATCGGCAGGTCAGCCTCAAAGATAAAACGTCCGCCGGTATGGGAGACAAAATCGACAGGCTGCAGTCGGGCGTTGTCCGGAATGTGCCGTCCATCGTAAACCCAGTCAGCAGGCGCCTGATACCAGCCACCTTCCAGCCCCAACGGGGAAGCCGCGCATGCCACAGGCACAATGCACAACAAACATGACAGCCATGAAGTTGTGGCGAAGCGGGGAAAAAATCCGGCAATAAATCTGAACATCACAATTGCATCAGGGCAGTGGAATAATCCGCACGGCGGAAGCCGGTAGAAACATACCACGGTTTTCGGTTGTTAACGTCAACATAACCCTGCGGTTTCCACGGCTAAGCCTGCTCTCATATTGCAGCGCGGGACGATGCTCATGCGAATACGAAAAGTGGATGAATGATGGCCGGTTCCGATAAAATCCTCAGGGTTGATATCCGATTTATTCACCAGAATCGCGTGCAAACTGTCCGCAATCGACCTTGGACAGATTGAACCAACCTGAAAATCGATACTCACAGTAAACGTGATTGCGGAGCCGACCTGCCGGCCCGGACTCCGGGTCAATTTCAGCACTTGCTGATTGACCATTATTCCTACAATGAACCAACTATAGAGGCCATTTTGAACACCAAGACAACGCATAACAATGCATTCGCCATCCTGTCCTTAATCAGTGTGCTGGCATTCGTCGGTTGCTCGCAAAAAGCTTCCGATGAAGAAATCAAGGCGCAGGTAAAAGCCGAACTGGCAAGAGAGAAAGCAAAGGAACATGGCAGCAGGGAGTCAGCCCCTGAAAGTACTCACGTTGCACATGAAAAAACTGCCCAGGCAGAGTCCGAAAGAAGAATCGCCTGTGACAATTGCGGCGTGGTCGTTTCCGTCAAGGAAATCGAGCAGGAAGGCAAAGGCTCCGGCCTGGGCGTGATCGCCGGAGGAGTGGCGGGCGGCATCATCGGCAATCAAGTCGGCCAAGGCACGGGCCGCGATCTGGCAACGCTGGCCGGGGTGGTAGGCGGAGCGTTTGCCGGAAATACGGTCGAGAAAAAGATCAAGAAAACCAACGTCTACGATGTGACCGTGAAGCTGGGAAATGGTGAAGAGCGCGTCATTCGTTACACGACGGCTCCCGGCGTCATGGCCGGCGACATGATCAAAGTCGAAGGCGAGAAGATCGTAAGGCAGTAAGTAGCGGTAAAAAGCGTGGCAATAAAAAGAGGGCTTGGCGCCCTCTTTTTATTGCCGACAACAATCAGGCACGGACCTGTTTAACGATTCGGCACATGCTCGTTGGCTCACCCGAAACCCCGACTGTCAATTCATCCCGCCGGCGTCCCGCGCAAGCGGCAATCCGCAAACACAAATCCATCGCGTTCAAGCACCTCGCCCATCTCGATATCGAGCGGCTGCGCAAACATCGGCCCGTCGAAGACAAAGGTGTGGAATTCGCCATTCTCGCCGCAAGGGTCGATGCCGGATGGCATGCTGTCCACCAGCGCAGGCGTCAACTCGCGCCCGGCAAACTTCGAAGGCAGTACCCGCGGATCGACACAAGTGACGCAGGCACGCAAGCCGCCAGCCAGCATCTCTTCCAGCAACGCCCGCGTCGGTCTTTCCCACAAGGGAAATATCGGCTCGATCCCGGTGCCCTGCATGCGCTCCTCGCGGTAGCGGCGAATATCCTGCAGATGCAGGTCGCCGAACGCCATGCATTGCACACCGTCGTTGCGGGCGAGCATCACAAAGTCCGTCATCGCGTAGTCATATTGCTCGTCGGAACAGGGATAGGGGATCTCGATCAGGTGCAACGGCAAGCCGACCGCCTCAGCCTGCCGCTTCAGCAACTCGACGCGCACGGCATGCATGGCCACGCGCTCGAATGCCGCGTTGATGGTGGTGAACAGCCCGGTCACCTCGTGCTCGCCGGACTGGCGCAGCACATGCAGCGCCCACGCACTGTCCTTGCCGCTGCTCCAACCAAGCCAGGTCTTTTTACGCATATCGACCGATCGGGTAACTGAAGAAAGCTGCTTGAACAGGTTACCCGGCCATCCCTCCCTATTTGCTCCCCGATGCCGGCGATAGTAGCGCCATTGCCGTGAGCTAACCAGACCACCCCGTCTGTTATCATCGCACCCATGCTCAATATACAGAACCTGACTTACCTGCAAGGCGGCATCCCGCTACTCCAGAACGTGAATCTACAGGCCTTCGCCGATCAGCGCATCGGCCTCGTCGGCAAGAACGGCTGCGGCAAATCCACACTGTTCCGCCTGATCCGCGGCGAGATCAAGCCGGACGGCGGCGAGATCTCCATGCAGTCCGGCAAGACCATCGCCTACGTCGAGCAGGAGATCGCCAACTCCGACATGCCCGCACTCGAGTTCGTGCTCGACGGCGATATCGAACTGCGCCTGCTGGAGAAGACTCTGGCAAAGGAGAGCCACGATACGGCATGGTTCGACGCGCAGCACCGTTATGAAGCCATCGACGGCTACGGTGCCAAGGCGCGCGCCGCGCAACTGCTGAACGGGCTGGGATTCGCCAACGACACCCTGGAACGCACCGTCGCCAGCTTCTCCGGCGGCTGGCGCATGCGCCTGAACCTGGCGCGCGCGCTGATGCACCGCGCCGACCTGCTGCTGCTCGACGAACCCACCAACCACCTCGACCTCGAAGCCATACTCTGGCTGGAGCAATACCTGGCTCGCTATCCCGGCAGCATCCTGCTGGTCTCGCACGACCGCGAGTTCCTCAATGCCTGCGTCAACCGCATCGCCCATGTGCACGACCAGACCATCGACACCTATACCGGCGACTACGATGACTTCGAGCGCGCCCGTGCCGAGCGCATCGCGCAGCAGAACCAGGCATTCAACAAGCAGCAGGAGAAGATCGCGCATCTGGAAGACTTCGTGCGCCGCTTCCGCGCCCAGGCCACCAAGGCCAAGCAGGCGCAAAGCCGCATCAAGGCGCTGGACCGCATCACGCGCATCGCGGCCGTGCATGTCACCGACGGTCATTTCGAACTTGAGATCGAAGCGCCGGAGCGAAGCCCCGACCTGTTGCTGCGCGCGGAGAAGATGGGCTTCGCCTATGGCGACAAGGCACTGTTCAAGAACATCGAACTGGTGCTGCGCGCCGGCGCGCGCATCGCCCTGCTCGGCCCCAACGGCGCTGGCAAATCCACGCTGATCAAGCTGCTGGTGGGCGAGCTGCAGCCCACCGCCGGCAAGCTCGAGTTCACGCCCGACATCCGCATCGGCTATTTCGCCCAGCATCAGTTGGAGAACCTCGACAGTGCCGCCACGCCGCTGCAACACATGGAACGCCTGGCACCCAAGGAAACCACGCTCACGCTGCGCAACTTCCTCGGCCGTTTCGGCCTTGCGGGAGACAGCGAAGACCGCCCGGTGGCCAGCTTCTCCGGCGGGGAAAAGAGCCGCCTGGCGCTGGCACTGCTGGCTTGGCAAAAACCGCACCTGCTGCTGCTGGACGAACCCACCAACCACCTCGACCTCGACATGCGCGACGCGCTCACCATCGCGCTGGAGGAATACACCGGCGCCGTGGTGATCGTGTCGCACGACCGCAGCCTGATCCGTGCCGTGGCCGACGAACTGTGGCTGGTCGCCGACGGCGAAGCCAAACTGTTCGACGGCGACCTCGAAGACTACAAGAGCTGGATCGAGACCCGCCGCCCGCGCGAGGCCGTCGCACAACCGCAGGTTGAGAAGCCGCGCCCGCAGAATGCGCCCAAGCCCAACCGCAAGGCGCTGCAATCCAAGCAGAACAAGCTCGAGACGGCGTTGGCTGCGGCGCAAGCCGAACTCGTCGCCGTCGACCAGCAACTTGCCGATCCCGCCACCTATGCGAATCCCGACCGCGCGAAAGTGAACCAGCTCAATGCCGAACATGTGCGGCTCGCCGCAAAGGTGGCGGAACTGGAAGAAGGCTGGCTGGAACTGGAGATGGCGAAGGAAGAAACAGACTGAAACGAAAACGATGGTCAGTGCAGATTGATTTATCGGCAGTTTCCGTTTGCAGGCACCGCCGTGCGTGGGTATAGACAAGGCCTATACCTTTTAATTTGTTTACAAAATGACGGCGCAACGGTAGCGTTAGGCCAAGTCTGCGGAACGCCCATTCATTGAGCTGCGACGGAGGGGTGATTTTAGCGGTTGAAAACCGACGCCAAAACCCAACGAGGTCCAACATGCATCGTACTTATCTCAGGTTACCCGCCCATTTCTTTCGCATCAGCCTGCATACCGAGGTCGATAACGTGACTTTGGCTCTGGTTCCCGACCAGAACCATGCGAATCTGATTGCCCAGCTGCTGAACGAACATTACGGCATACGCAAGGGCGAGACCATTACGGTAACGCCTACCGTGATCCGCCACGCCGACGATGAGGCCGAAGACAATGCCAAGAGCCTGCCAAAATAAATCAATGCATCGCGTGGGAGGCGTGACAGATACGCCACCCCACTCGGCAACCTGATGGCCACACACGACCAGACGGCTGCGCAAATCCAGACCGCTCTGCCGGTTCACGCGGCCCCGGATTCTCCATCTTTGCTCTCTTCCAGCTCCACCCGCGGCCACAGGCTGGCCCAATCGCAATCCTTGATCACCTGCGCATCCACCGCTTCCCTGATGGAAAAAACAGGTCCGCTGGCTATTCGCTTCGGAGGCTCGGCATAACGGATGCCGCTGGGCGATCGCAGGCTGCGCGTCAGGGGATGCTCCGGATTCAACAAACGCCTGATCACCACGGCCACTTCCCCGTTAGCCAGGGCAACCAGGGTGCCTGGCGGATAGTTCCCCACTTCTTTTCTGAACGCATTTGCGAGGGCTGGCGCAATGGTGGCAGCCTGGCGGCTCAACAAATTCTGCGCCACCATGTTGGGCAGCGTTCCGGGGCGGTATTCCCGCTCCGAAACCATGGCGCAGTAACGATCCGCCATCGATACCGCCTGGGATTCGACGCTCAGCACATTCATGGGGGGGCGTTTGGGGTAACCGGACCCGTCGATCATTTCGTGATGATGTGCGACGACTTCGATCCAGACGGGAAGATCGACGCCCTGCCTGCGCAACGACTCGACCGCCATTTGGGGATGGGCGATGACGTCCCTTTTTTGCTCAAGCGTAAGCGGCACATTCTGCTGGTACAGCAAATCCTGCAACTCCAGCATGCCGATATTCATGGTCAACGCACCGGCAACGGCATGACACCTGACCTCCCGCGGCCGGTCCAGATGCCTCAACAGCATCTCGGCCAGCAGCGCGGTATGGAAGGAATGCCGCAGGGAATAGCGGCCGCTCCTGTACAGTTGTATATTGGCCAGTGCCGCGTCGCCATCCAGTTCGCACAACTCCTGGATCAGTTCGGCGACACGCAGCACTTCCCCGTAACTGAACGGCCCGTGGTCGAACAGCTGCTGGAATTCCCCCGCCAACTCGCCGACACCCAGAAAGACGGATACGTTCTCCTTCTCCCGCTGCTGCCGCTGCGACTCGTCGATTATTTCCTCGAAAAAGACGCCCCGGTCTATCAACCTATCCAATTGGCCTTCACTCTGGATCACATAACCGTATTTGAGCCACACTCTTCCGCGCTCATCCACAAGATCGAATTGCAGGGGCTCCCCCAGTATCACATGCCGATGCTCAAGCCGAACTTTCGCCACGATCCCCCCTGCTTTTATAATTTATTGTCTGACCGGCATGCTAACAAAAAATACCGGGACGGATTCATTTTGCCCCCTTTGATTGCAGCCGCTTCCATGTGAGAATGGCTGCAGGAAGCCTAACTATCGTACCGAAACCATGGACAACCTGCTTGAAGTGAACGACCTGCATCATTCCTATGGCGCGCGCGACGTGCTGAAGGGCATTAATCTCGCCATTCCGCGCGGCAAGGTCGTAGGCATCATGGGTGCCAGCGGAAGCGGCAAATCCACCTTGCTGCGCCACTTCAGCGGGCAGTTGCGTCCGTCGCGAGGCAATGTGAAATTCATGGGCAAGGTGCTTCATGAACTCAGCAACAAGGAGTTATACAAGATACGGCTGAAGATGGGGATGATGTTCCAGGTCAGCGGCCTGTTCACCGACTTGTCGGTATACGACAACATGGCCTTCCCGTTGCGGGAAAACACCAACCTGCCGGAAGAGATCATCCGCGACCTGGTATTGATGAAGTTGCAGGCCGTCGGTTTGCGCAATGTCCACACGCTGATGCCGAGTCAACTTTCCGGCGGTATGCAACGCCGTGTGGCAATGGCGCGGGCAACCGCCACCGACCCCGCGATGATCATCTACGACGAGCCTTTTGCCGGTCTCGACCCGATCTCGCTCAGCACCATCGCCAACCTGATCCGCAAACTGAACGACGCCCTCGGCATCTCCTCCGTCGTGGTGACCTATGATCTGGCCGAGTCGCTCAAGATCGTCGACTACATCTACTTCATCCACGACGGCGTCGTGGTCGCAAAGGGCGAAACGGGCGAGATGATCAACTCGCAAGACCCCTTTGTCAGGCAGTTCCTCCATGGCGAAGCGGACGGCCCGGTCCCCTTCCACTACCCCAGCAAACCGTATCCGGAAGAATTGCTCAAGGAAACCTGACTTCCGGCAGTGCACGTTTCCGAAATTTGCATCTATTGATGTTTTGTTCGATGATTTCGCCTGCGAAGCAATTACCGGTGAGACTTCTGTCCAATGTGCTTTTCCGCAACTGTCAGCTATAGCGCCGCTGCCGTGTTGGTGCCTACCGGCTTGTATGCCGTGCAGCAGGCCAGGCGATCGCGATCCCCGTACTGGACCTGGGGGCTGATACCCGTTTTCTTTGGTTTGCAGCAGGCATTCGAGGGTCGGGTATGGCAGGAACTCGATGCGGGGAATGTCCATGCGGCGGTACCGTTTGCGCTGGGGTTCCATTTCTTTTCGCATTTCCTGTGGTTGTGGTGGCTGGGGCTCAGCAGCTACGTTGTCGAGCCCGGGAATATCCGCAGGATGGTCATTGGCGGCTGCACGATCTTCGGCGCATTCGCGGGTACGCTGGTCTTTTCCGTCATGCTTTCCCATCCCGAATGGATGAACATCGCGATAAGGGAACATTCCATCGTCTACAAATTTTCCGTGCCCTATCGCGACTCCATCCACCTGCCGATCACGCCTGCCGCACTCTATGCCCTGACCACCCTGGTGCCGCTTTTCCTCTCCAGCCACAGGCTGATCAAAATCTTCGGCTTGCTGGTTGCCCTGTCCAGTGTGCTGGCATCGGCGATCTACGGTTATGCCTACATTTCCGTCTGGTGTTTCTTCGCCGCCCTGATCTCGCTCTATCTCGTCTACATGGTCCGCAGTCTCGTTGCGAAGTCAAAACCGATCACGGTCTGAGCGCTTTCCCTCAACAATTCAGGCACAAACGTCCAGTTCCGCCGACCAAAAACCCTTTGGTCATCCCGATAATTGGATTCCATCACCTTTTTTGTTTTGCCTCCATGTCAACTTTGTTACAAATCTGGCGTTAATGGCCTAATGGCGGAAAACACCGTACAAAAAAGGAGTAGAAAATGGGGAGATTGAGCAACGAATCCTTTGAGGATTTCCTGGATTCACTGAAAAAAGCCGGTATCACGATCACCAAGGAAGCCGAGCTGCGCGAACGCCTGGCCGAAACGCAACTCTGGCATTTTGCCTTCCAGACGCTGGCCGCCAACGGCAAGGCCATCGGCATCAGCTTCGAAGACCGCACACAAGGCCGCAACCAGGCCGAGATCGAACGCACATTCAACGAATTCGACTTTTCGGAAAAAGCCAAGGCCATCTTTTCCGCCAGCCTGAAACACTGAGTAGTGAAACATGGATTAAACCCATCGTTCGCGATGCACCCGCAAGAGGCAGGCATCGCCCCAACAGCACACGCAGAGACTGTCGAACCATGAATGATAGACGAAGCGCAAAGTAGCTCCATAATCCTAAATCCTGCAGTTGCGATGCAACTGCCCCTTCGATACGCGCGCTACACGGCCTATTCTCGGCGAACGGATACTTCAACCATTGGGTGATCCACTCCGCTCATGCCGAGTGCATTGCGCAGCAAGGTGTATCGAGGCATCGAAGGAGTGTCCGTTGAGTTTTTTAGGATAATTTACCCATCGACAAAGCCTTTAATCGTGAGCTTTTCAAAGAGTTGGAGAGAACGGACTGAGTCCTTGCTTCCTTAGCCCAGGGGCTTCTCCAGTACCTCGAACATCACCCCCAGCCCTGGGCATGCCTAATCTCGGATCGGCAGCCGGGAACAGTCTGGTTTCGCCGGCTCGCAGGTAAGCCGCGCCGCTCGTAATAGACAATCAGTTTACATATTACGACGAATTCCGTTACCCATAACCATACAAAACCCAGGTCCCGTTGCGATGCAAAGTCGGCCATCGATTCCAATCATTAATACTCCACTTGTATTTCCGCCAACAAACACAGTTCTTTCAAAGTTCACTGAGCAACAGGCGGATAAGAAAAACTGATAACTCCTATCCAACAAAACGATTAGACGCTCTAAAGATAATTTGAAATAGTTCGTTTGAAATTTCATCGCTCGCCAATTGAATATTAGCTAAGGAGACTTAATGAAAACGGTAAAAGAAAGTAGCTGTACTCCACTAGCAGATGCGTTGATTAAGCTAAAGAGTGCAGAAAGCCTCACATCGTTTCATGCCCTACCTTTATCACGAAGTATGTCCATAACTAATTGTGAGCTGGCAGATAAATATCAGGAATTACTTGGGGATACACTACTTGGCACAGAGATGACGCTGACTGGAAAATATTTCGATTCGTTCTTTTTTGCAAATGGGGTAATTAAAGAAGCAGAGCAGCTTGCTGCGAATCTATTCTCGGCCGACGGAACGCTGTTTGTGACGAGCGGCACCACTACTTCAAATCAAATTGCCATCCACGCACTTCATCAAGACGGCGGTCGAGTGCTCTTGGATAGGCAATGCCATCAATCGATGCACTTCACGTTGCATTCTCTTCGCGCCAAAGTTGACTACCTTATTCCAACAAACAGCTGCGAACACTCAGGTAGAAATCATTGGCATTTAGAACAGTTAGTCCAAAAGGCAATAACTGCAAAACAAAATGGCGAACCCTATCATTTAATAGTACTCAACGCTCAATCCTACGATGGGGTTATTTACAACATACCTAGCGTCATAGAATACCTATTAAAGCATGATATTGGTACGCGAAATTTCCTCATTGATGAGGCGTGGGGAGCGGCGAATTATTTCAACAACCTGATAAGTAAATATGCAGCAATGAATATTGCCGACTCACTCATGAGTGAATATCCAGACTTATCTGTTGTAGCAACACATTCAGCACATAAGTCACTTAGCTGCATGAGGCAAGCCTCAATGATCCATTTTCGCGGTTCAAATAAATTGCGCGATCGTCTGCATGCAGCACGTTTTCAAATTCATACCACGTCACCAAGCTACCCAATTCTTGCCTCATTAGATTTGGCTCGCGCACAGATGGCAATACAAGGGGAAGCATTAACGCGGAAGGTTACATATCTTGCGAAGATGTTTATAGAAACAATCAGCACAGATCCATTATTGAATACATTTAAAACAAATAAGTACATTTTTCCAGAACATCCATTTCAATATGCATTCGCTGACCCAACAAAAATCTCTCTGAACGTGGAAGAGCTTGGTATCCAGCCCATAGATGTTAAGGAGTTACTTTATGCAAAATATGGAATCTACATCAATCGATTAACGGAAACTTCTCTCTTGCTAAATTTCCACATCGGAATCAAGCAAGAATGCGTGAATAAACTAATTAGCGCTCTACGTGAATTACAGCTTGCTTATCCCGCAAACTTTCCAATCCAAGGATACTCTCAGGAATTCATCATTCCTTACCCGCCTGGAGTTCCTTTGATAGTCCCAGGTGAGTCAATTACACACCATATTCAAAAGAAGATTAGAGATATTCAAAATTCCGGTGTTCACGTCTTTTCCATCTAGAGAAGCTGTGATTCACAATTTATGCAATCGGAGCACACATGATCAACTTACAATCAATCAGGCAGCACTCAGCACGTACACCAAACAAAGACGCATTAGTTGATGGAGACACCGGCATAACGTGGCAAGAATTTCAAATCGATACCGAGAAGAAAATTCAATTTCTTCTAACCAATTTCAAACATGGCTTGCCTAAGCAGGTTTGCTATATATCTCATAATCGTATTGAATTGATTTCTTGGTTGTCTGCGTTCTCCACACTAAACATTCCGATTACCGGACTAGACTACTCCCTACCGGTCGCTATACTTAAAAAATTGTCACTAGTAATCGGTGCCGAATTAATCCTAGTATCCATGGGATCTCTCATCAACGATGATGAGGTGTTTGGATCGGGATGGTCACGATCCGTACTATTCGATTTAGATTCGCCAACTATCGTTTATGTGGATGCAGTAGGCAAACCGTTAAGTCTGGATAATCCCGAAAATCTCTCGAAAGCGAACCCATCCTATCTCTATCGTGCCGTTGGTTTAACCTCAGGCACTAGTGGGTTACCCAAAGCCGTAATTCGTACAGAGTCCTTCGATAAGCGACGTTTCACATATTTTACGAGTCGATATGGCTTTAATCACGAAGATGTATTTCTTTTAAGCATGCCTTTATATCACGCAGCTGGGAATGGATGGGCCCGCATGTTCATGAACCTTGGAGCAACGATTTATTTCTCAAGACTGGACTCACCCAGTGGGATAGCCGAAATAATGAGCGAGAAGAGAATCACGGCGAGCGTCATGACTCCTTCATTACTTGCCAGAATATTAGATGCGTTGGAGTCAAAGGATTACAAAAACAATAATCACCTGAAATGGTTATTGATTGGAGGAAAGCATTTCCCAGTTTCGCAGAAATTAAAAGCACTTTCTAAACTTGGGCAAGTGATTTATGAGTACTACGGTACTACCGAAACAGGAGTTAACACAATTGCCGAACCTGACGATCTCGCTAATTACCCCGATAGCGTCGGTCGTGCTTTTGACGGGAATACAGTAGCCATCGTCGGCCCTAAAGGGACGCGATTGGGCCCCAATGCGATTGGAACCATAGCTATTTCAAGCTACATGAATATGGATTGCTACAGCGATGGCAGTTCGAAGGCAGTGATGCTGGACAATAATCGCTTCTTACTGACGTCAGAAACAGGATATCTCGACGCTGAAGGTAGGCTTTACCTATTGAATCGATCAATAAACCAGAACAACAATCCGCGTCATCTCTATCGACTGGAGGATGCTATTCGTTGCATTCCCGGCGTTAGGGATGTAGCACTGTTGGAAAACAATGACAATTCAAATACAACAATTGAGTGCGCTATTGAAATGAAAGCGCAGTCAGTCAAACCTCAGGATCTGCAGGCGCAAATCCAATTACTTGCAGACAAGGAACAACTGCAATTAATACGCTATTACGAAGTGTCGAAAATACCGTATAGCCCAAGCGGGAAAGTACGTGTAGGTGATTTGAGGCTGCTATTGGGGAAATCATATGGTGAATCAGAACAGATAGTTAGCAGTTAGCCATGAACGGTTAGCTACAGAGGGAACGCTAATTTTTTAGCAGTTAACTGCAATTTTACAAAATGATAATTTAAGGAGCTAATATGCATAAGGATTATTTAAAAGGTGTTTTCTTTTGTCTTGTTGCGACACTAGCATGGGGCGGAATGTTTCCAGTTATGACGGACGCGCTCAAAAATATTGACCCATTTACGTTTACAGCTTTAAGGTACTCGATTGCCGGTACGGTTTTCATATTTCTACTTTATTCCAGGGAGGGATCTGACTCTCTAAAACTAAAACATGAACGAATTTTGCTTCTCTGGGCGTTGGGAACTGCTGGTTTTGCCGGTTTTGGCTTCCTTGTTTTCTGGGGACAGCAATTAGCTGGAGCATCCGGCGCATTAACGGCATCCATCATGATGGCTACAATGCCGCTGCTTGGACTTCTCGTAAATTGGGTTATACGCGGAGTTCGACCACCGATATTTTCTTTTGGATTTATTACGCTTTCATTTTTTGGTGTAGCACTTGTCATAACCAAAGGGCATATTGCGGATATCTTTTCTACTCCACAGAATTACAGTGCAAATATACCCCTAATCTTGGGGGCGCTTTGCTGGGTGGTATATACAGTAGGTGCAAGTTTCTTTCCTAAATGGTCACCATATCGATATACCGCGGTTACGACACTTCTCGGACTTACAAGTATCTTTGTAATCGTATTTATTTTAATAGGTGCCAGCTATATTAAATTGCCAACAGCTCCTGCTGTTATCGCAATTACTCCACATTTGCTGTACATGTCACTTGTGGCTGGCTTCATTGGAGTTCTAAGTTGGAATTTGGGTAATAAAATTATTACCCCAATGAACGGAGTTCTGTTTATGGATGTTGTACCTGTGACCGCGTTCACAATCTCAACATTTAATGGAATAGTTCCAGAAAATAGCCAGATTCTGGGCGCTTGTATTACCGCAACAGCACTTATCTTTAATAATTTATATCAACGTCGCCGAATGCTTCAAAAAGCAAACGTAGAATCTGGGGCATTTGCTATAAGGCGGATCTAATCAGAAGTGGTAAGTGCAGAGGGCAGCTTCCAAACATCTTTTACGATATTCATGATTGCATTCAGTGCAGGAGAATCTTCCTCGATGCGTGAGTAAATAAAGTAAAGATAACTGATCTCTGCACCAATTGGCCATATTATTAGCTCTCCCATTGCTTCTGCTGCAAGGGCCAAGTCCTCTCGTAAGAGCGTTAACCCAATATTGGAAGAGACAAGTTTTTTGAGGGTTATCTCTTGATCGGATTCAATTATTGTTTTCGGCATTATTCCATGCTTCGCAAACATGAGAGATGAGATTTGGTTGAATGAGCACTTCGCGGGAGTTGAAATCCAGGGATAGGTTTCTATTGTCTTCCAATCTGCATTAATGATTTGCTCTTTCCAGGCTACTGGAGCGACAATCCGAAGCGTAATTGGTGCTACTTTGATTGCAATAATATTCGGATTATCTATTGGGCCGATCACGTAGCCAGCGTTAATACGATCAGTTAAAACTTGATCAATAATATCTCCAGAGATTCCTTGTGATAACGAAATGTGCAAATCGGGATGTCGGGACAACAGTGTCGATAGAAGTTCGCTCAAGTGAAGAATAACCGGCTCGCTAATTGTCCCCAATTTAAATTCACCACTTATACCGTTTCGAAAATGTTGTGCTCGAAATACTACATTTTTAGCTGCTTTTAGAGCACTACTGGCCTCTGTCAATAACACCTTCCCTGCTGGCGTCAATCCCATTCCACGCGCTTCTCTGAAGAAAAGACTAACACCGAGCTCTTCTTCTAAGGCTTTAATTTGGGCACTGACAGCTGGTTGGCTTAAACATAAAATTTCGGAAGCGCGTGTTAGATTACCATTGGCGGCGACGGCAACAAAGATTCTTAATTGATGTAAATCCATGCGATATCTTTCAAATGGTATTAGAGTACTAATTTCTAAAAGTCATCCTGATAACGTACTGTGATCGGATAGCGCCAGTCCTTCCCGAATCCGCGATCCGTGATGCGGACGCCGACCGGGGCCTGACGGCGCTTGTATTCGGCGATGCGGATGAGTTTCACCACGCGCACAACGTC
>DAIDAG010000080.1 GCA_027310725.1 Sideroxydans sp.
GGGTGATCTGTATAAGGACAAGCTGCAGAGCGACTGCGCGTCTTGCCATGAGAAGGACGACAAGCACAAGGGGCAGGAAGGCAAAAAATGCGAGTCCTGCCATGATGCGCAAACCTGGAACAAGACCACGTTCGACCACAACAGAATGTCGGCGTTTCCGCTGCTTGGACGTCACCTGCTGGTGGAATGCAAAAAATGTCACGCCGCAGTGACGTTCAAGGACGCAAGGTCGGATTGCTGGTCGTGTCACGAAAAGGATGATGTCCATAAACGCAAACTGGCGACCGAATGCCAGGTTTGCCACAACACGCGAAACTGGAAGGCGTGGGATTTCGACCACAATAAGACCGGCTTCAAGCTGGACGGGCCGCATAAGAAGATCGGCAGCAACTGCTATGCCTGTCACAAGAAGCCGATGGACAAAAAAGTGCTGCTGTCCGCTGCATGCGGAATTTGCCATGATCGCGACGATGTGCACAACGGCAATTTCGGCGACCGCTGCGAACGTTGCCACGAAGGTAATGACTGGAAGCAGATCAGGATGGGCGTGACAATTACGCGAAAGAAGTAATAGGCTGAATGCACGCGGTAACAGTTAAATCAGGGGAGAGAAAATGAAACGACCAGGACGAATATTGGGCAACATATTTGCCGTGATGCTGGCGGTATTTGCGCTACAGGCAATGGCCGAGACGCAAATGGCCGGGCGCGATTTCGATCACATGAACACCGGTTTCCCGCTTGTCGGCGGACACGCCACGGCCGCCTGCGAAATATGTCACGTTGCGGGGGTGTTCAAGGGCACCCCCAGGAATTGTGACAGCTGTCATGCACTGGGAAGGCGCGTTGTGGCGACACCGAAACCCACCAACCACATTGTGACCGACGCACCTTGCGAGTCCTGCCATTTCAATACCTTTACCTTCCTCGGCGCGCGTTACAACCACGGGACTGCACTGCCGGGACAATGCACGACATGTCATAACGGGTCGATTTCCACCGGCAGGCCGGCAAGCCACGGCGTGGGCCTGAAGGCGACCGGCTCCTGCGACAGCTGCCACAGATCCTATTCATTTCTTCCTGCGAGCTGGAATCACGTCGGTGTGATACCGGGCAGTTGTGCCAACGCAGGTTGCCATGTTCAGGGTTCCAACCAGTACTACAGGTCGACAGCGACCCATGTTTATAACCTCATGCGCAACAACGCGTGCGACGATTGCCATAACTATATTTCCTGGACGCCAAGGCATATGGCGCCAACCAAACTTTGCAGCGGCTGCCACAACGGTACCGATGCAAAAGGAACTACTTCATTCACTGGTCACGTCGCCATTACCGCAACCCAAAATTGCACGGATTGCCATACGACCACAACCATGAATTCGCCAAGCTGGGCAGGTGCGCTCGGAGCCACCCCGGCGGGCCACGTAACCTACACCCCTGGTGTTCCCTGCACCGTTTGCCATATCGGGACGACTGTGGCGACAGGCGCAGCCTTGCACGCCTATCTGTCCCAGACGGCATGCAACTCCTGTCACTACAAAGGTGCCGTCGTCTATGCACCTAACCATCCGCCTCAACAAAGCAGCCACCAGGGGAACGTGACGTGTTCGAGCAGTTCGTGCCACGCACCCGCAGGCAGAACTGGAACAGCGTATGTCAACTGGAATTGAGCGGCCTGGGCGGCGTGGTTTCCCATCCGGCAAACGAAAGAATTTTCGGGCCTGTATAAATGAAAACGCACATGATTTATTTTAAAGTTGGCCAGGAGCAAGGATGAGGAAACAATTCTTTAAGCGTCACAGATTCTTTGGCGGTTTATTGCTGACCCTTCTTCCTTTTCTCGCGGATGCACAGCCTCTGGATGACATAGAGATCGAGTATCAACGCCAGGGAGTCGTCGCGACCATTCGGCTGACCGGGCCGGTGCAGTACCTGCGCCATTTTCCGGAGAGCCACGGCAAGACACTGGAGATCTATTTCGAGCGAGTTCAGGGGGTGGCAAGCACAGAAGCCTGGGTGGATGACGAAGTACGCAAGTCTCCGCCTTCCGGACTCATTCCGGGCTTCACGGTGACCACACGGGATCAATTGACCAAGCCGAAATTGGTGATCGAGTTTTCACGGGAAGCGGAATTCAGTGTGGAAGCGGGCACGGACAGGCGGAGTTTCCTGATTACCATACGCCCGGACAAACAGCCGGCGAGCAATGCACCCCTGCCTTTTCTGCCTGCGATCAGCCCGGAAGAGAAACCCGCAGCCGGAACGACATTGAAGCCGGAGGAGGCGGCCGTGGCAGACATCAGCCGGCAGGCGCGCGATTTGATGATACAGGCGCGCGATGCGCTCGCTGCCAAACAAAACGAACAGGCAGTCGAAGTCTTGAACAAGCTGTTGCTGTTGCCCCCCAACGATTACACCCAGCAGGGGCAGGAATGGATCGGGGTCGCGCGTGAACGCAGCGGGCAACCCGACAAGGCGAAAGTCGAATACGACCTGTATCTGAGATTGTATCCGGAGAGTGCGGGTGCGGCACGTGTGGCACAACGTCTGGAAGGGTTGTCGGAGAAAGGGGGGGCGAACTCGCCGATGGCGGCTGCCGGCTCGGAAAAGAAACTGGCCCCCAGCGTGACCACATTCGGCGGCATATCCTCGCGTTATTACTACGGCAGAAGCAATATCGCGACGACCAGCACTTTCAACGGCGTGACGACGACCGATTCGCAATCGATGACAGACCAATCCATGCTCATCACCAGCGTGGACGCGTCGGAACGCTACAGAAATGAAAACTATGACAGCCGTCTCGTGTTCAGGGATGTGAACACCAAGAATTTTCTGTCCACTCAACCCGGCTACAATCGGGCAATTGCAGCCTACGGCGAAATCAAGGGCCGCACGCAGAATTATCTGGTGAGAGTGGGAAGGCAGTCATCCATGGGGGACGGTGTGCTGGGGCTGTTTGACGGTCTGGCAGCTTCATATGGCGATGCACAAGACCTGCGTGTGAACAGCGTGGCGGGAGCTCTGGTGGATTATTCGCCTGGGGCCAAACCGAGATTTGTCGGTGCCAGCGTGGACAAGGGGTCATTTTCGTTCTACGGCATCAATCAAACGGTGGAGGGAGTGCTCGACCGGCGTGCGATAGGCTTGGAATACCGGTATTTCGACGACAAGAGAAATGCATACGGACTACTGGACTACGATGCCTATTTCAAGGCGGTGAACGCAGCCCAGTTCATGGGCATGACGAAAGGGATGTATCTGCTGCC
The DNA here is from genome assembly GCA_027310725.1 of Sideroxydans sp. Classification (GTDB taxonomy): domain Bacteria; phylum Pseudomonadota; class Gammaproteobacteria; order Burkholderiales; family Gallionellaceae; genus Sideroxyarcus. Next base: position 3,273 of record DAIDAG010000080.1, read on the forward strand.
CGACGCGACCGTGAGTTTCATGCTGGATCACCGCAAAACCCCTTCCCTGAGCATCCGCAACGCCCTGAACGGCGCTAGCACGTCATCGGTCAATGATTTGCTGCAAACCATGTCGGTCAGCAGCCTGCGCGATCTGGCCATGGCGCGCACTGCAACCGCGAATATGGGGCAAGTCGGCATCACTGTCCCCTTCCGCGAAAAATGGCAAGTTGGCGGCGACTTCAGATTGACCAACACGACGGGACTGGGTACCAGCGGACAGACGATAGATCCGGTCACCGGTTTGCCGATATCTCAGGGTACCGGTACCGCGACACCCCAGGGCTTTGTTCAAACCACACCGGGTCGCGGGTTGGAAAGAAGCGTGACCGGGCAAGTGATCGGGAGCAGCCTTTACAAGCAGGGGGATATCTGGTCGGGGAGCGTTACTTTGAGCTCCAGCGGCACGGTGAACGGCCACACCGTATTCTTCTACAACCACAACCAGATCAACAGCGGCTGGATGGTGGATACGACGCTGCAGATGTCCAGTTTCAAAGATCAATTCGGCGGTACGACGACGCAAGTCATGCCCATGCTGCGCGGATCCTACCGTTTCAGGGAACGGTTCACTTTCGACACGGACTTGAGCTATCAGAAGATCGATACCAACGGCCCGCAAGTGAGTACGAGTATTTCCAGCCTGTTCTGCTCCGGGGGGGTGCGCTGGGATTTCTAAGTCGGCTGAGACCGGTTGAGGAGTATTATCAGGACTTCGAGAAGTCGTTCGGCGATAGCCGCGAAAAGATTTCTGCCTGCGTTAAAAGTAGCGCGGGGATGGGGTGCGCGCCCATTGATTTTGGTATTCTAATAATGATTATTATTTAAAGGATGCCAAACAGCGGATCTGACGCCGTCTGGTAAATTCCTCTCTTCCTAAAACAGGAGTCATCATGAAAATCCACGAATACCAGGGTAAAGAGATACTGCGTGAGTTCGGCGTGCCGACTCCGCGCGGAGTAGCATGCTTTAGCGTAGAGGAGGCTGTCGCGGCAGCTCAGAAACTGGGCGGCAAAGTATGGGTGGTGAAGGCTCAGATTCATGCGGGCGGGCGCGGCAAAGGCGGCGGAGTAAAGGTGGCAAAGTCGCTGGATGAAGTGCGACAGTTTGCGGGCCAGATCCTGGGCATGCGTCTCGTTACTCACCAGACCGGACCCGAAGGCCAGGTGGTGCGCCGATTGCTGATCGAGGAAGGTGCGCAGATCGTCAAGGAATTCTATGTCGGCATGGTGGTGGATCGCGCTTCGCAGCGCGTGGCCCTGCTGGCTTCCAGCGAAGGCGGCATGGAGATCGAAGAAGTCGCAAAACATTCGCCGGAGAAGATCCGAACCGTGCGTATCGATCCGGTCACCGGCCTGACCGATGCGGAGGGTGCGCAAGTGGCGCGTTCCATCGGTATTCCGGATGTGGCGAATGCCGAGGCGGTCAAGGTGCTGCAGGGTTTGTATCGCGCCTTCGTTGAAAAGGATGCGATGCTGGCGGAGATCAATCCATTGATCATCACGGCGGACAACCGCGTGGTGGCGCTGGATGCAAAATTCAACTTCGATTCCAACGCACTGTACCGTCGTCCCGAGATCGTGGCTTATCGCGATCTGGATGAAGAAGACCCGGCCGAGATCGAAGCGTCGAAGTTTGAGCTGAGCTACATTCAGCTCGACGGCAACATCGGTTGCCTGGTGAATGGCGCGGGGCTGGCGATGGCGACCATGGATATCATCAAACTGTACGGCGGCAGTCCGGCCAACTTCCTCGATGTGGGCGGCGGCGCGAACAAGGAGAAGGTGACCGAGGCGTTCAAGCTGATGCTGAAGAACCCGTCGCTCAAGGCGATCCTGGTCAACATCTTCGGCGGCATCATGAAATGCGATGTGATCGCCGAGGGCGTAGTGGCGGCAGCACGTGAGGTGCACCTCAGCGTACCGCTGGTGGTGCGTCTGGAAGGAACCAACGTCGAGCTTGGCAAAAAGATACTGGCTGAATCCGGATTGCCCATCATCTCCGGTAACGATATGGCGGACGCGGCGCAAAAAGTCGTTGCGGCTGCGAAAGGTTAAACATCATGTCCATACTGATCAACAAGAACACCAAAGTCATCACCCAGGGCATGACCGGCAAGGTCGGCCAGTTCCATACCTTCCATTGCAAGAGCTACGCGAACGGGGCGAATTGCTTCGTTGCGGGAGTGAACCCGAAAAAGGCCGGCGAAGACTTTGAAGGGATTCCGGTGTATGCCAGCGTGCTGGACGCGAAAAAAGCGACGGGTGCGACGGTTTCCGTGATCTACGTCCCGCCATCCGGTGCGGCAGCGGCAATCGACGAAGCAGTGGAAGCCGATCTGGACCTGGTGATCTGCATCACCGAAGGTATTCCCGTGCACGACATGCTGAAGACCCGCTACAAGATGCAGGGCAAGCGTACGCTGCTCATCGGGCCGAACTGTCCCGGCCTCATCACGCCGGATGAGATCAAGATCGGCATCATGCCCGGACACATCCACAAGAAAGGCCGCATCGGTGTCGTGTCGCGTTCCGGGACGCTGACTTACGAAGCGGTCGGGCAGCTTTCCGCACTGGGTTACGGTCAGTCGTCCTGTGTGGGCATCGGCGGCGACCCGATCAATGGCATGAAGCATATCGATGTGATGCGCCTGTTTAACGACGATCCGGAAACGGACGCGGTGATCATGGTCGGCGAGATCGGCGGCAGCGACGAGGAAGAATGCGCGCGCTGGATCAAGGGCAACATGAAGAAGCCGGTGGTTGGTTTCATCGCTGGCGTTACGGCTCCGGAAGGCAAGCGCATGGGGCACGCCGGGGCGATCATCTCCGGCGGCCAGGGCGGAGCCAACGAGAAGCTGGCCGTGATGGAAGAATGCGGCATACACATCACGCGCAACCCGGCGGAGATGGGGCGCACGATGCAAAAGGTGTTGAAAGGCTAAAACGGAAAGGGATATGGGGGAAGGGGGAGGGGTGGAGGTTTCCCCTTGAGCACCGCAGGTGCGATCCCTTCTCGTTTATCCCTTCCCCGGTTTTGAAGGGAATGCCGTGCTGGAAATGCTGAGTTCAACCCAGTTCTGGGTGGATGTGTTCAAGATCATCGTTATCGACTTGCTGCTCTCGGGGGATAACGCAGTGGTGATCGCGCTGGCGTGCCGCAACCTGCCGCTGGAACAGCGCAAGCGGGGTATTCTCTTTGGTGTGGCAGGGGCGATCACCCTGCGCGTAGTCCTCACTTTCTTCGCGGTCAGCCTGCTTTCGCTGCCATATCTCAAGCTGGTCGGCGCCTTGTTGCTGATCTGGATCGGCATAAAACTGATCCAGCCGGAAGAAGAGGAGCACGGCGAGGGTAATATCAAGGCTGATACTCACCTTTGGGGGGCGGTAAAAACGATCATCATCGCCGATTTCGTGATGAGCCTGGATAACGTGCTGGGCGTGGCGGGCGCGGCACACGGCAACGCCACCCTGCTGGTATTCGGCCTGCTGGTGAGCATCCCGCTCATCGCCTGGAGCAGCCAATTGGTATTGAAACTGATCGACCGGTTTCCTTTCATCATCTACGCGGGAGGCGCGCTGTTGGGCTACGTCGCAGGTGAGATGCTGGCAGGGGAGGCGCTTTTCAAAACATTGCTGGACGCGCAACATGTATTGCACTGGCTGATCCCGGCGGGGTGTGCGTTTCTTGTACTGGTGGTTGGCAAGTGGCTGGCTGCACGCAAGACAGCGAAAGCACGGGTGATCGACCTGCTTGACGAACAGGTTCCATCCCCGCACGATAAATCCTGAACGGGTAAATGACGATGAAGATATTGATTCCGGTAGACGGCTCGGCTGGCGCTAACCGCGCGGTGGAATACGTGATCAGAAGTGTTGCCTGGTTAAAGGAAACGCCGCAAGTGTGTCTATTGAATGTGCAATGGAAGTTGGCGTCCGGAAATGTAAAACTGTTTATAAATCAGGAAACTATCAATGATTACTATCGCGAGCAGGGTGCGTCCGCGTTGGCCGAGGCACGTGCGAAGCTGGATGCGGCCAGGCTTGCATATAGTTATCACATCAGTATCGGCGCGCCGGCTGAGGCCATTGTGCAATATGCACAGGAGCAACAAGTTGATCAGATCGTGATGAGCGCTCATGGCCAGGACAAGTTGTCCAATCTGTTGCTTGGGTCGGTGGCCAGCAAAGTCACTCACTTGGCTAGCGTTCCGGTATTGCTCATTAAGTGAAACGGCTGATAAATCAAACAGGTATGGTTTGATTTTGAAAATTGTTTTAGTATTCGCCCTTGTGTGCTCAGTGATCGAGTGAAAACGGGCAGGGCGAATATGAAGAAATCATTTTGGAAAACGGATGGGTTCACCGCTTTGCTGATCGCATTGGTGTTCCTGTTCAGTGCCAATAGTGATTTGATACAGAGCTTGGAGCGCAAGGCTTATGACTGGGGCGTGCTGGCTTCTTCCCGGTCACCCAGCGACAAGGTCGCGGTCATCGCCATCGACGACCAGAGCATCGCCAACCTTGGACGTTGGCCATGGCCGCGCGCAATCCAGGGCAAGATGCTGGACATTCTGGCTTCGGGACATGCCAAGGTGGTCGGGAACACCGCTTTTTTCTTCGAGCCGCAAGTCGATGCAGGCTTGGACTATATCAACAAGATCGGCGCAATCCTTGCCGATTCTTCTCTGAAACGCAGCAATCCTGATGAATGGGCGCAGCTGGATGCATTGATGCAGGATGCCCTGGATCATCTGGATAACGACAAAAAACTGGCAGAAAGCATGCTCAAGGCCAACGATGTGCTGTTGGGCATGTACTTCGAATTGGGCGAGCCCCAGGGTAAACCGGATAGCGCGCTTCCGGACTATGTCCTCAAGAACAACCTGACCAATGTGGTGGGCGGCGAAGATTCTGCATTGCCCATTCCTGCCCTCGGTGCGCAATTCCCCATCCCCTCTATCGGCGCGACTGCCTTGGCCATCGGCCACCTCAATGCCACGCCGGATGTGGATGGCGCGGTGCGCACCGAGCCGCTGGTGATCGGCTATTTCGACCAATACTATCCCTCGCTGTCGCTGATGCTGGTGGCCAAGAGCCTGAATCTCGATCCAAAAGATATCAAGGTCACATTGGGGCAGGGTGTGAAGGTGGGCAACCTCAACATTGCCACCGATCCGGCCCTGCGCATGCACACTTTCTTCTACGGCGACCGCGAAGGGAAACCTGCATTCCAGGTGGATTCCTTTTACGACGTGTTGAGCGGCAAGATACCCGCGGAGAAATATCGCGACAAAATTGTGCTGATCGGCGCCACCGCGGCCGGGGTGGGCTCATCGCAAGTGACCCCGATCTCTGCCGGGACTTCGCCTGTGCTGACGCTGGCACATTCAGTCTCCAGCATCCTCAAGCAGGATTTTTTCGTCACGCCGAGATGGGCATTCTGGGCCCAGAGCGCTGTCTTCCTCGCGGTATCGCTTTACCTGATCCTGCTGGTGCCGCGCCTGAGCGCGGGGTTGGCAGCGGCTATCACGGGCGGGCTGTTCGTGTTGTTGCTGGCGGTTCATTTCATCCTGATGACGACGCAGGCGATGTGGTTGCAGTTGATGTTGCCGGCGGCACTGTTGCTGGTCGGCCATCTGCTGTTGACGACCAAACGTTTTCTGATGACGGAAAAGGGCAAGCTCAAATCCGATGCCGATTCCGCAGAAAGCAATCGCATGCTGGGCCTGGCGTTCCAGGGCCAGGGGCAACTGGATATGGCCTTCGACAAGTTCCGCAAAGTTCCGCTGGACGACAGCTTGATGGATGTGTTGTACAACCTCGGACTGGATTTCGAGCGGAAGCGCCAGTTCAACAAGGCTGAATCGGTATTCAGGTATATGGCCGATCACAACCCCAAGTTCCGCGACCTGGAAGCGCGAACGGCACAATCGAGGGCAATGGCGGAGACAATTGTGCTCGGCGGCTCTGCCGGCCGAAGCAACGATAGCACGATGAAATTGGATCGGCCCGGACTGGCCAAGCCCATGCTGGGGCGCTACGAGATCGAGAAGGAGTTGGGCAAAGGTGCGATGGGCGTGGTCTATCTGGGCAAGGACCCCAAGATCAGCCGCGTTGTGGCGATCAAGACCATGGCTTTGGCGCAAGAGTTCGAGGCGGATGAGCTGGAAGACGTCAAAGCCCGTTTCTTCCGCGAGGCCGAAACGGCCGGGCGCCTGAACCATCCCAATATCGTCACGATGTACGACGCGGGCGAAGAGCATGATCTGGCGTATATCGCGATGGAGTTCCTCAAGGGCAAGGATCTGGTGATGTATACCAAGCAGCCCAATTTGTTGCCGCTGCCCAGGGTGTTGAGCATCATTGCGCGCGTGGCGGATGCGCTGGGCTATGCGCATAGTCTGAACGTCGTGCATCGCGATATCAAACCCGCCAACATCATGTATGACCCTGAAAGCGACACGGTAAAGGTTACCGACTTCGGTATTGCGCGCATCACGGATTCGTCCAAGACGAAGACCGGCATGGTGCTGGGTACGCCTTCCTACATGTCGCCGGAGCAATTGTCGGGCGTCAGGATCGAGGGGCATTCGGACCTGTTCTCACTGGGTGTGAGCCTGTACCAACTGGCGTGTGGTAAGCTGCCGTTCGCTGGCGATTCCATGGCTCAACTGATGTTCCGGATCGCCAACGAGCCACCTCTGGACATCCTGAGCGTCGATCCGGATGTGCCACCGTGCGTAGTGGCAATCATAAACAAGGCGCTGGCCAAGAAGATCGAAGACCGCTATGAAAGCGGCCACGCGATGGCCGAAGCGATACGGCAATGTGCAGCGAGCCTGTAATTGAGGCATGGGCGATAAAGTAAAGACGTTTTCAGGGGTGGTACGTGGATATACATGATGCGCTTGAGATAGTCAGCAAGACCGACCCCGGGATGGTGCGCTCGCATAATGAGGACAGCGTCACTTACGATGCGGATCTCGGGTTGGTGGTGCTGGCGGACGGCATGGGCGGATATAATGCCGGCGAAGTGGCGAGCGGGATCGCCGTTTCGGTACTGTCCAGCGAGGTGAGGCACCGTCTTCAGGATGCGCACCCGGAAGACCTGGACGGTGCGGGCGAGGAACTGGGTGTGGTTTTGCTGCGCGACAACGTGAAGAAGGCGAATCTGTCCATCTTCCGTGCAGCGCAGAGTCAGCCGCAATATGCCGGGATGGGCACGACCATCGTCACTGCGCTGTTCTACGATGATCGGGTGGCAGTGGTGCATGTAGGCGATTCGCGCATGTATCGTTTGCGCGGCGATGAGTTTGAGTCCGTAACGCGCGATCATTCGCTGCTGCAGGAGCAGATAGACAGCGGAATGATCAGCAAGGAAGACGCGCGCTTGTCCAAGAACAAGAATCTGGTGACTCGCGCGGTCGGCATCGATGCCGACGTCGACCCCGAATTGCATGTGCATGAGGTTCAAGTCGGCGACATATATTTGTTGTGCTCCGACGGTCTGAACGATATGGTCGAGGATGAAGATATCGGGACGACGCTGCAGATGCTGCAGAACAATTTGCCTTTGGCGGCAACCCAGCTGATACAACTGGCCAATGACAATGGCGGGCGCGACAACGTGTCGGTCATCCTGGTCAAGGTAAAGGGGCGTTACACCGCCCCTCGCGGATGGTGGCAGAAGTTGTATTCATGGTTCGGAAATTGAGATAGCAAGAATTAACTACGGGGATTGATGATATGCCGGCTAAATTGATACTCAGCATGGACGGAGCGGTGCTGAAAGAATATCCGCTGAACAAGGAGCGCACCACGATAGGGCGCAAGCCGCACAACGATATCGTGATCGACAACCTTGCGGTGAGCAGTGATCACGCCGCCATCGTTACTATCCTGAACGATTCTTTCCTGGAAGACCTGGATAGCACCAACGGATTGGCCGTCAACGGTACGCCGACAAAAAAGCACTTCTTGCAGAACAATGACGTGATCGAGATCGGCAAGTACAAATTGAAATATCTGAACGATCAGCCCACGCAGACTTCGGCGGCAGACTTTGAGAAGACCATGGTATTGCGCGCTCCGGTCAAGATGTCGCCGAAGGAAGGTTTTGCCAAGTCCCCTCTGGATGTCACTGTGACGCGCAAAACGGAAGCGACCGCACAGTTCAATGCAACAAACAGCGGCATGGTAGCCGAAGCATCGGCAGGGCAACCTCCGGCAGCAGTGGTGCAAATATTGAACGGCCCCAATGCGGGCAAAGAGCTGGAACTGGTCAAGAACCTGACGACGCTGGGCAAGCCCGGAGTGCAAGTGGCGGTGCTGGCGCGCCGTCCGCACGGGTTTTTCATCACCCACGTGGAAGGTGGCAGCTTCCCTACCGTGAACGGTTCGTCTATAGGTGAGCAACCGCACCAATTGAGAGACCATGACCTCATCGAACTGGCCGGGGTAAAGATGGAGTTCTACTTCAAGACCTGATTACTTCAGTGATCAGTCGACGCGCAATCCGGCGGGGGGAAAGGCGGGGCGGCAGGTGAAGAGGCACGCACTTCTTATTGCGCTCGGTCTTTCGCTGGTACTCCTGTTTATGGGCGATGCGGCCAGGTTCTACCGTTTGGGCTTCGTCCGGTTCATCGACGCAAAACTCTACGATTACCGTTTGCGGCTGACCTTGCCGAACAAGGGTGACGATCGCATCGTCATTCTCGACATCGACGAAAAGAGCCTGAAAGAAGAAGGGCGTTGGCCGTGGGGGAGGGACAAGTTGGCAGCGCTGATGGACAAACTGTTCGAACATTACGGTGTTGCGGTGGTCGGCTTCGACGTGGTGTTCGCCGAAAAGGACAACAGTTCCGGCCTGAAAGTATTGCAGGAGTTGGGGAAGAATCAGCTCAAGAACGTGGCACAGTTCCAGTCCGTGTTAACCCGGATCCAGCCTCACCTCGAATACGACAAACTTTTCGCCGACAAGATCCGGCACCGAAGCGTGGTGCTGGGATACTATTTCAGCAACGGCGAGCGCGGTTCCGCCAAGAGCATTTCCGGCGTCCTGCCGGAACCGGTTTTCCCCGCTGGGACTTTCAAGGGGCGACCGATCTCGTTCATGCGCTGGGACAGCTACGGGGGGAACCTGCCTGAGTTGCAAAGCAGCGCGGAATCGGCCGGGCACTTCAATCCGGTGGTCGATTTCGACGGGGTAGTGCGCCGTGTGCCGATGATCGTCGAATACGATGGGGCGTATTACGAATCCCTGTCACTGGCAGTCGCGCGCGCGGTACTGGGTATGCCAAAATTATCTCCAGGTTATGCGACAGGCAAAGACAAGAACTATGGCGGATTGGAGTGGCTGACGCTGGAGTCGGCACAGGGCAATTTGCGTATTCCGGTGGATGCTGAGGTCAGCGCGCTGGTGTCTTATCGGGGAAGACGCGGAACGTTCCGTTACATCTCGGCATCGGACGTGCTGCATGAGCGCACCCCGCTGGCAGACCTGCAAAACAAGATCGTGCTGGTGGGCACTTCCGCGCCGGGATTGATGGATATGCGTTCCACGCCGGTCGGCGAGGTCTATCCCGGAGTGGAAGTCCATGCCAACATGATCAGCGGCATCCTCAATCAGGACATCAGGCAGAACCCCCCTTATGTGCTGGGTGCGAACGTGCTGATGTTGCTGGTCGTCGGGGTTGCATTGGCTATTCTTCTGCCCCTGCTGGGTCCGATCTACGGCACCCTGCTTTCGACGGGTGTGCTGCTGCTTGAAGTCATCGTCAATGGTTCGTTGTGGGAATACGGCAATATCGCGCTACCTTTGGCGGGCGGACTGACCATGGTCTTCGCTTTGTTCGCGCTGAACATGACCTACGGCTACTTTACAACGGAACGTACCAAGCGACAGATTACCGGCTTGTTCGGCCAGTATGTGCCGAGCGAAGTGGTGGACGAGATGAGCAAAAATCCGGAGCAGGTTTCGATGGAAGGCGAAAGCCGGGAAATGACCGTCCTGTTCTCGGATGTGCGCGGCTTCACCACGATCTCGGAAGGGCTGGAACCCAGGGAATTGTCGCTATTGATGAACGAGTTTCTGACGCCTCTCTCGCGTGTGATCTACAGCCATCGCGGCACAATTGATAAATACATGGGCGACTGTATCATGGCGTTCTGGGGAGCGCCTTTGCCCGATACACGCCATGCGTATCACGCCGTGCTGTCAGGGCTGGAAATGCAGCGCGCGTTGAGCGACCTGCAGCCGCATTTCAGGGAACGCGGCTGGCCGAACATTGCCATTGGCGTCGGCATCAATACCGGACGGGTGAGCGTCGGCAACATGGGCTCCGAGGTGCGCATGGCTTATACGGTGATGGGTGATGCGGTCAATCTGGCAGCGCGTCTGGAAGGTATTACCAAGGAGTATGGAGTCGGTGTGCTGGTGGGAGAGGTGACCAAGAAAGAGGCCCCGGAATTTGTCTATCGCGAACTTGATTTGGTACGCGTCAAAGGAAAAGACAAACCGGTGGCAGTCTACGAACCAATCGGCCCGGTCGGAGAGGTCGAATTCTCCGTGCTTGAAGAAATCAGGCTGTTCCAGCAGGCGCTGAGATTTTATCGCAAGCAGGAATGGGACAAGGCGGAACTGCAACTGTATGGCCTGTCGAAGATCGCTCCGCAGGAGAAATTGTATGGGGTGTACGGCGAGCGCGTCGCCTACTACCGCAGCAATCCGCCGGGTGAGAACTGGGACGGCGTGTTCGTCTTCGGGACGAAATAAGGCCGGGAGGACCGCGAAAGGATGTCTCAAAAATGAAACTGAGAATATTGGGATGCAGCGGCGGTATCGGGGGCAATTTGCGCACCACCTCGATGGTGCTCGACCACGATGTGCTGATCGATGCCGGAACCGGTGTCGGCGATCTGAGTCTGGCCGAGATGAGCATGATCGACCACGTCTTTGTGACCCATTCCCATCTCGATCACATTGCCTGTCTGCCTCTGCTCATTGACAGCGTGGGATTCATGCGCGACCAGCCTTTGGTCATTCATGCGACCGACGAGACGTTGAGCATTCTCAAGCAGCATATTTTCAATTGGGAGATATGGCCGGATTTCAGTGAGATACCCAGTTTGCACCAGCCCATCTTGCGTTACGAGCGGATTGCGCTGGGTGAAACGGTGGAAATCGGTGGCCGCAAGATCACACCACTGCCGGCGAATCACGTGGTTCCGGCGGTAGGCTTTCAGATCGATAGCGGGAGGAAAAGCCTGGTGTTCAGCGGAGACACGACCACGTGCGATGCCTTGTGGGAGGCGGTCAACCGTATCCGGAACCTGGAATATCTGATCGTCGAAACCGCATTCTCGAACGCGGAAATGGATCTTGCCGTTATTTCCAAACACCTATGCCCTTCTTTGCTGGCTGAAGAGCTGGACAAACTCACGCTTCATCCCAAGATATATATCTCGCACCTGAAGCCGGGCGAGATCGAACTGACGATGCAGGAAATCGGTGAGTGCGTGCAGAAATTTGTACCGAAGATGCTGCAAAACGGACAGGTGTTCGAGTTCTAGCGGCCATAGGGACATTATGCAGGATATCCTCGACATCAGAATACTCGCTGCGCTGGAACCGATCTCGTCGTTCAGCCCGGCGCGCCTGCGCGAACTGCTCGACTATTGCCATGTGGAAAGCCTGGCACAGGGCAGCGACCCGTTCAGTGAGCATCCGCCTACCGGGCAGTCGGTCTATTTGTTGCGCGGTGAACTGGAGGTGGTGTACGAGGATGGCAATCGGGTGCTGATCCGGTCCGGCTCGGAATGGGCGCGTCACCCTATAGGCAAGCGTCAGCCGGCCATCCGCTCGGCGCAGGCCTTGAGCGATGTGCAACTGCTTCGCGTGAATGACGACCTGCTGGATCGTATGGTGACATGGGATCAGTTCGCCTATCACGACGATGCGAGGTCGACGGCGTTGAAGGATGGCTCGGAATCGGCGCTGAAAAGGCTGCTCAATTCCGGCATGTTCAGCGCGGAAAATCTGAGCAACAGCCCGTTTGCACATCTGCCGTCTGCCAATATCGGTAAACTGCTGAACTGCATCGAAGCGATCGCGGTATGGGACAAGGATGTCATCATCCGCGAAGGCGATGATGGCGATTATTACTACCTGATCGAAAGCGGGCGCGCGCAAGTCACGCGCCTGGTTGGCGGGGCGAATCTGGTATTGGCAGAACTCAAGGCGGGCGATGTCTTCGGGGAGGAAGCGCTGATCTCGGATTCCAAACGCAACGCCACGGTGACGATGAAGAGCAACGGCGTGCTGTTGAGACTGAAGAAACAGGATTTCCTGAAGTTGATGCAGGAACCCCTGTTGCATCGCATCAGTTACGAGGATGCCGGGAAGAAAACAGCTCAGGGTGCAATCTGGCTGGATGTGCGCCATCCGCCTGAATACCGGTACGACAAGTTGCCGGGAGCGATCAATGTGCCGCTCAATGACATCCGCAATGCGATCGGGGTGCTCAGCAAGGCAACAACGTATATCGCCTATTGCCAGAGCGGGCGGCGCAGTGCGGCCGCCGCATTCATTCTGGCGCAGGCCGGATACGACGTGTATGTTCTGGAGAACGGTTTGTGGTCTGTGCCCAAGGCACAGCAGCAACAATAGTAGCTGAAAGGTTGAGGAGAAAGAGAATGGCGAGTCCGGTACAAGGCAATATGAACGAAATGGGGTTGCGGTTGGAGTTCACCAGGAACCTCAACCACGTCACCAACAAGATCCACGCCACCAGCAACATCGACGAGATCATGCTGGATGTCAGCAAGGACATCTGCACCTTGTTCAATGCCGACCGCCTGACCATCTACGTGGTGGGTGAGGACAAAGCGTCGCTGATCTCCAAGGTCAAGACCGGACTGAATTCGTTCAAGGATCTGAAGCTGCCCATCGCCGAACAAAGCATTGCGGGTTATGCCGCATTCCACAAGAAGTTGCTCAATCTCAAGGACGTTTACGATGAGCAGGAACTGGCTGCTTTCAGCACGACGTTGCGCTTTCTGCAGGATGTAGACCGGCGCACCGGTTACCGTACCAAACAGATGCTGGTTGCACCGATAGTCGATGTGGAGGGAAGCGACCTGATCGGGGTGATGCAGGTCATCAACAACAAGGCCGGCATCCCTTTTCCGTCGATGGTGGAAGAGGGAGCGCGCGAACTGGCACAAACCCTGGCGGTCGCCCTCAAGCAACGCCAGCAACAGGCCAACACGGTCAAGACCAAATACGACTACCTCGTTTCAGATGCGGTGATGTCCGCGGCAGAATTCGAACTGGCAACGCGCACCGCGCGGCGCAAGGGTGTGGATGTGGAAGATGTTCTGCTGGATGAGTTCCAGGTCAAGCCGGAAGCGCTGGGCAAGGCGTTGTCCAGTTTTTTCGGTGTGCCTTATGAGCCGCTCAAGACGGACCGGATCAAGCCGTCCGAACTCCTGCGCAACCTGAAACGCGAATATGTGGCAAGCAGCCATTGGGTGCCGGTGGACGATACCCCGGAGGGCGTGATCATTCTCACCACCGACCCGGAACGTATACAGGCGTCGCGGGTGGTCAACAATATTTTCCCCAAGAACAGGCTGATCTATAAAGTATGTACACAGCGCGAATTCAAGGCCACGCTGGACCAGTTTTATGGCGGCGGCGCCGCCGGCGGGGTGGGCGATATCACCGGCAGCTTTGAAGATACTGGCTCCATGGATGACCTGCTGACTTCTTTGGGAAGCGGGGATGAAGAGGAAGTGGGCGGTGCCAGCCAGGACGAAGTCAGCGCCGCGGCGGATAACGAACTCGTCAAACTGGTCAATAAGATCATCATCGATGCCTACAAGATGGGGGCCTCGGATATTCATATCGAGCCGCAACCTGGCAAAGGCAAGACGGGAATCCGTTTGCGCAAGGACGGTTCGCTGTTGAACTACATCGAAGTGCCTTCCACCTATCGCAATGCGATGATCACGCGCCTCAAGATCATGTGCGACCTCGATATCTCCGAGAAGCGCAAGCCGCAGGACGGCAAGATCAAGTTCAAGAAATACGGTCCCCTGGATATCGAGTTGCGCGTTGCGACCATTCCCTCGCAGGGCGGCGTGGAAGATGTGGTGATGCGTATTCTCGCTTCCGGCGAACCCATACCGCTGGATAACATGGGTTTTTCGGCGCGGAATCTTGAGTTGGTGAAAAAAACCATCAGCAAACCTTACGGCCTGTTCTTCGTATGCGGCCCGACCGGTTCCGGTAAAACGACTACGCTGCACTCCATCCTGAAACACATCAACACGCCGGATACCAAGATATGGACGGTGGAAGATCCGGTGGAAATCACGCAAAAAGGCCTGCGCCAGGTGCAGGTCAACAAGAAGGCCGGCCTGGACTTCGCTTCCATCATGCGCTCATTCCTGCGCGCCGATCCGGACGTGATCATGGTGGGTGAAATGCGCGACAAGGAGACGGTTTCCACCGGCATCGAAGCTTCGCTCACCGGCCACCTAGTGTTCGCCACCCTGCACACCAATAGCGCGCCGGAGTCGATCATCCGCTTGCTCGATATGGGCATGGACCCATTCAACTTCGCGGATGCTCTGCTCGGCATCCTTGCGCAACGTCTGGCCAAGCGTTTATGCAAGGACTGCAAGAAAGTTCACATCGCGTCGCAGGATGAGATCAAAGCGCTGCTCACCGAATATGCCGAGGAGATGCGCAGCACCGAGACCTGGAAAAAGGATCCAAATGCCGCTTACAAGGCGCTGTATGGGGAATGGGTCAAACTGTTTGGCGATGACAAAGGCCAGATCAAGCTTTACGAAAAAGTGGGTTGCGATAAATGCTCCGGCACGGGTTATCGCGGGCGTGTCGGTTTGCACGAATTGCTGATCGGTACCGATGCGGTCAAGAAAGCCATCCAGGGACATGCGCGGGTTGCCGAGCTTTTTGCGCTTGCGCTGGAAGAAGGGATGCGTACCCTGAAACAGGACGGTATCGAAAAGGTCCTGAGCGGCATCACCGACATCCATCAAGTGCGCGCCGTTTGTATCAAGTAGCTTTCATGCCATAGCGGGATCAGGAAAAGTCATGACGCAAGGCGAAAAACTGCTGCACCGGCTGGAGGAATTGAATGCCATCGGCGTTGCGCTTTCAAGCGAACGCGACATCGATCGTCTGCTGGAGACCATTCTGGTCGCCGCGCAGCGTATCACCAATGCCGATGCAGGCACCTTGTATCTGCTTGAACCTGATCAGCAGCAGCTCAAATTTTCGATCATGCGTACCAACTCGCTGGACATTGCGCAGGGCGGTACCAGCGGCAATGCCATCAAGCCCTATCCCATCCACCTGATCGACAGGGATGGCAAGCCCAATCATTCCATGGTGGTGGCGCATGTGGCGCTGAATGATGTGACGGTGAATATCGCCGATGCCTATACCGCCGAGGGCTTCGACTTTTCCGGCACCAAGGGGTTCGACAAGAAGACCGGCTACCGCTCCACTTCGTTCCTGGCGGTGCCGATGAAGAACCACGAGGGTGAAATCATCGGCGTGTTGCAACTCATTAATGCCCTGGATCGGGAAAGCGGCGCGATCGTTTCGTTTTCGGAAGACGATCAGCATCTGCTGGAGTCGTTGGCTTCGCAGGCAGCCATCGCGCTGACCAACCGGCGACTGATCCAGCAACTGGAGGATTTGTTCGAGTCGTTGATCAACCTCATCAATACAGCCATTGACGACAAATCGCCCTATACCGGCGGGCACTGCGAACGTGTGCCGGCGCTGACCATGATGCTGGCCGAAGCAGCGAACAAGGCCAAACTGGGTGCGCTCAAGGATTTCAACCTGACCGACAAGGATCGTTACGAACTCAAGATCGCCGGGCTGCTGCATGACTGCGGCAAGATCACTACGCCGGTGCATGTGGTGGATAAATCCACCAAGCTGGAGACCATCTTTGACCGTATTCAATTGATCGATACGCGCTTCGAGACGCTCAAGCGCGACGCCGAGATCGAGATGCTCAAGGGAGCCAAGACGAAGGCCGACTTTGAAGCGACTGTCCGGCAACTCGATGCCGACCGCGAATTCCTGCGCCGCTGCAATATCGGATCGGAAAAGATGCAGGATGCCGATATTGCCCGGGTACAACAGATCGCCCGATACCAATGGCGGAATACCCAGGGCGAACCGGCTGACTTCCTTAACGCAGAAGAAATCGAGAACCTGACTATCCGTGCCGGCACCCTGACTGCGGCGGAACGCGAGGTCATCAATCACCACATCAACGTCACGATCAAGATGCTGGAGGCGCTGCCCTGGCCGAACCACCTGAAACATGTGCCGGAATACGCGGGCGGCCATCACGAGCGCATGGATGGCAAAGGTTATCCCAAGGGCCTGACGCGCGATCAGATGCCGATACAGGCCAGGGTCATGGGTATCGCCGACATTTTCGAGGCACTGACTGCCAAAGACCGGCCCTACAAGGAAGGCAAGACGCTTACCGAGTCGCTGGCGATCCTTGGCAAATTCAAGGAGAACGGCCATATCGACGCGGACCTTTTCGACGTGTTCATCCGCGAAAAGGTCTATCTCACCTATGCCAAACAATTTCTCAAGCCGGAACAGATCGACCTGGTGGATGAAAGCAAGATTCCGGGATATGTTCCCTGAGTATCTGCATATTTGAAATACCAGGGTGTGCAAAGTGACAAAAAACGTCACCAGCCTGACGCTTTTATGTTTGCTGCCGCTACGATCCGGGTATCGGTTGGTCTGCATCGGACATCCAAGCCAATAAAACAGGGCGTTTCTCGATTGGTTACCATCTGGCACGGGTTCTGCTAATATCCATTCGCACACCTTGTGTGTAGCCCGCAACGGCAATAATAAATTCTTTTAAGGAGTTCAATATGAAACAAATTCAGAAAGGTTTCACCCTGATAGAGCTGATGATCGTGGTTGCCATCATTGGTATTCTGGCAGCGGTGGCGATTCCAGCGTATCAGGACTATGTGGTGAAAGCCAAGCTGTCCAAAGTGCAATCGACGATGGATTCAGTCAAATTGGCACTGGCGATGTACTATCAGGAAAATGGCTCTTTCCCGCTGGCCACTGCAACCGTCAATGTAACGGGTGGTGTAGGTGGTACGGCAGGTACAGTCGATGCGGGGCCTGATGTTTGGACGTCAATAGGTTTGAGCACCTTTCCTACCCTGCCTTCAGAAGTATCGAATCTCGCATACAATACAAATGTGATTGGAGACTCTTTTGCTTTAACCCTGACCCTTGCTCCAGGTAAGATCAAGGCAGGTACGATCGACGGTGCCTTGGTTACCATTACGCCGTCTGTTGGAGTGCCTGCCGGTGGACCTCCGGCTGCTACTGCTGCAAATACTGCCGTTGTTGGTACAGCTATGGTGTGGCATTACGCATGTTCCTTAGCTGGGGGTACCATCGATCCGATTTTGACCAAGTACTTCAACAATGCAGGTGTTGCTTGCACGACAAACTCGCAATAAGTTGAATTATGTTGCGCGCAAACCCCTCTTCGGAGGGGTTTGTTTTTTGTGGGAACGATCCATGTTGAATCGCACAATATTTTTAGATTATTTCCTGAAGCGCGACCGCGGCTGGCTGCTTTCATTGACAGCGGCGGTATGCCTTGTTTACCTGCCGTTTCTCGGTAACGAGTTCTTTTTCGACGACCTGAGTTTTTTCATGAATGGCATTCCCGGGCGTTATGCAGAGGCCGGATTCCATTTCGATTTGCGCTGGTTTGCCTATGCCTCGCTGGGCTGGACGGTCGCACTCTTCAGCGATGTGGTGCCGCATTTCTTTCATCTGGGTAATTTGCTGTTGCATGCGGCAAATGCCATTTTACTGTTCTACCTGCTGCGGCAACTGATCTGCGCCGTGTTTCCCGATCGCCGTGATTCATCAATGATGATTTGGGGTGCCTGGCTGGGTGCGCTGCTCTTTGCGCTGCATCCGGTGGCAGTCTACGCTGTGGGTTATGTGGTGCAGCGCAGCATTCTGATGGCGACGTTGTTCGCCTTGTTGGCACAGATGGCATATCTGCGCGGCTTGCTCACAGGGCAGGGGCGCTGGCTTGCGCTGGCGGTGTTGTGTTATTTCCTTGCGGTCTTTTCGAAAGAACATAGCGTGCTGACGCCTTTGGTATTGGCTGCACTTACCCCGTTGCTGGGTGAAAGGAATATCGCTTCGAACCGCGCGTTATGGGTAACGTGGAGTGCGTTCCTGCTTGTGGCTGTGCTGGTAACTTTGCGAGCGCGCGGCATATTCGGCACGCCTTACGAACCGATGGCGGCAGAACTGTTCGAACAGCAGGGAGTGTTGGCCGGCACCCCCGAATTGCATCTGCTGAGCATGTTGACTCAGACGGGACTGTTCTTCAAATACCTGTTGTTGTGGTTGTTGCCCAATGTGTCATGGATGTCGGTGGATATGCGCGAGCCTTTCGTCGCCAACTGGGCGGACTGGAACGCCTGGATCGGGCTTCTCGCATTCACTGTTTATGGCGCGGCAGCTATTCGCCTGTTGTTGCGTGGTGGAACAAAGGGATTGATTGGATTCGCTTTGCTCTATCCCTGGCTGCAATTCGGCGTGGAACTGGTCGGGATTCGCGTGCAAGAGCCATTCGTGCTCTATCGCAGTTACCTGTGGATGCCGGGCTTGCTGCTGCTGATCCCGTTATTGCTATTACAGTTCCAGCAACGGAGATCGATTCTGATTCTGGGTTGCGTGGCAATCCTGCTCGTCCCGTTGGCATGGAATCGCCTATGGGTATTCGGTGACCAATTTCGTTTATGGAACGATGCAGCGTTGCTGTTGAAGGATGAAAGAGTGTTTGGCGCAGACCGGATCTTCTTTAATCGCGGTCAGGGCTTGATGGAAGAGCGGAAATGGGAAGAGGCGGCCAGGGACTTTGAGCGTTCCGCGGCGATCAGTCCCAAGCTTGAGCCGGTTCACTATAGTCTGGGAATGGCATACAGCAAAGCTGGGCGTTATCAGGAGGCATTGGATCAATTCGAGGCTGCGATCTCAATTCAGCCGAAAGACGGAAGGGCCTATTTTGCCGAGGGTATTGCGTTAAAACGGTTAAATCGCAATGAAGAAGCCATAAAAAAATTGGAACAAGGCTGCAGGCTGAATAATTTCCCGGCTTGTTTGCTGATTTCTGCTTCTCAAGGTGGCAAGAAATAGTTTTTTGTAATTAAATTTCATATAATCAATCTGTTGATGCAAGTTGAAAATATTCTAACTATTTTTAAAGATTTCCCTAAAGTTTTCAAAATTCCCGCCGATACATCAACAGTACGAGCAATTGCGTCCCCTCGCGAAGCTTGGTACACAAAATCACCTCTATTGGTCTTGGCCATATAGGGGTTTTTCTGCTTTTTTGTAGGCCATATTCCTACAGGATAATCGGAAGTCGTCGGATATTTCACTTGGATTTTCTCCCCGAGAATGCAACCGTCGTAACAAGACATCACACTGTTTAAGCGAGGGGACTGCTATGAACACGAATCAATTGCATGAAGAAATCAAGGAAACCAATCTCTCTTATATGCTGTTGGCCCAGCAAATGATACGCGACGACAAGGCCAGCGCGATTTTCCGTCTCGGGGTGAGCGAAGAGCTGGCAGACCTGATCGTCGGGCTTTCTTCGGCTCAGATGCTCAAAATGGCCGCGTCGAACATGTTGCTGTGCCGTTTCCGTTTCGACGAGCGCTTGCTGCTGAATATGGTCACCGATTACAACAAGGACAGGATGATGTCGCAGGCGCATGCCGCTATCCTGATGTCAGGGCAGCCCGCCGAAGCTTTGGTTCTCTGAACGGTAAGGTGAGATCCATGCGAAACAAGAGCGTAGTGAACGAAGCCCGCGAGATACAGATATCGGTCGATCTTATCGAATTGGGGGCGCGCCTCCAGTTGCTGCAAGAAGAAACGGGGCTGAGCCGGGAGCGCCTGTTGAGACTTTACAAAGAGGTCAAGGGGGAATCGCCTTCCAAGGGTATGCTGCCGTACTCGACGGACTGGTTCATGAGCTGGTTGCCCAATATCCATTCCTCTTTATTCATGGGCATCCATCAGTATCTGCTGAAGAATGCCAGTGTTTCCGGCGTCGAGGCTTTGATCAAGAGTTACCGTTTGTACCTCGAGCAGGTGGCGGTCACCACGGGAGAGCAGGTGCTGAGCATCACGCGCGCGTGGTTCCTGATTCGTTTTTTCGAGGCCAAAATGCTGCAACTGACGGAATGCAAAGAGTGTGGCGGTCATTTCGTCGTGCACACCAACGAGCTTTGCGAGAGCTACAACTGCGGCATTTGCCGTCCGCCTTCACGCGCGGGGAAAACGAAAAAAGCCGCACAAGGCGAAGCTGCAGTCGCCTAAAGTTATCACATCAAGCGCCGCTACTACTGACGAGTAGGTATCATCAGCAGTGGCGGCGTTGTTGCGTCCTGAATCGCTGAGAAGCTGAAATGCCGGCGAATAGGTACCCTGTTCCATTTATGGGCAGGGTACCTGAATGCTACGATGCCATCGTAATAGGAAAAAGTGTCGATTCAAGGGAGCAAATTATGCTGGTGATTGTTGGGTATTTAGTGGTTTTGGGTTCCGTGTTCGGCGGTTTTGCCTTGGCCGGCGGACATCTGGCCGCATTATTGCAGCCGTTGGAGCTGCTGATGATTGCGGGGGGGGCGGGCGGCGCCTTCTTCGTTGGCAATAGCATGAAGGCAATCAAGGCGACATTTAAAGATCTGCCCACAATTTTCAAAGGCTCCAAGTACAACAAAGAGAGTTACATGGAGCTGATGGCGCTGATGTACGAATTGCTCGGCAAAGTGCGCAAAGAAGGCCTGATGTCCATAGAAGGCGACGTCGAGAATCCGCAAGAGAGCCCCGTGTTCGCCAAATATCCAAAGATACTTGCAGACCATCATGTGGTCGAATTCATGACCGATTACCTGCGCATCATGGTCAGCGGCAATCTTAATGCAATGGAGATCGAGAATCTGATGGATGTGGAGATCGAGACGCATCACCACGAGGCGATGGTGTCATCGCACGTGATCGCCAAGGTGGGCGACGGCATGCCGGCGTTCGGTATCGTTGCAGCGGTGATGGGCGTGGTACACACCATGGAGTCGGTGGGCATTCCGCCGGCCGAGTTGGGCATGCTGATCGCGCACGCGCTGGTGGGAACCTTCCTCGGGATTTTGCTGGCCTATGGTTTCGTCGGTCCGTTGGCCGGCCTGCTGGAGCAAAAAGCCGAAGAGGGCAGCAAGATGTTGCAGGCCATCAAGGTCGTCCTGCTGGCCAACCTGAACGGCTACGCACCCGCAATGGCAGTGGAATTCGGCCGCAAGGCGCTCAATTCGACCGAGCGCCCCGGTTTCATCGAACTGGAAGCGCACGTCAAACAAAAACGTTAGTCGTTACCAATAACCAGTCGATAGAACCGAATCATGGCAAACGAAGACAAAAGACCCATCGTCATCAAGCGCATCAAAAAGGTGGTGGGCGGCGCGCACGGCGGGGCATGGAAGATCGCGTATGCCGACTTTGTGACGGCGATGATGGCGTTCTTCCTGCTGATGTGGCTGCTGGGTTCGACAACCAAAGGCGATCTCAACGGTATCTCGGAGTACTTCAAAACACCTCTGAAAGTGGCATTGATGGGCGGCACGGGAAGCGGCGACAGTTCCAGCATCATCAAGGGGGGCGGGCAGGATCTCACGCGCAGCGAGGGCCAGGTCAAATCGGGCGAGTTGCCGCCGGAAAAAAAGATCATCAACCTCAAGGCGACCCGGGAGGAATTTCTGCGCCTGGAGCGTAAAAAGGAACTTGAAAAACTCAAGGACCTGAAAGCCAACCTTGAAAAAATGATCGACGCGGATGCCAAATTGAAGAAATTCAAGGATCAGATATTGCTGGACCTGACCTCGGAAGGTCTGCGCGTTCAGATTGTGGACGAAAAGAACCGCCCCATGTTCAAGAGCGGCAGCGCCGAGCTGGAGCCTTACACCAAGGATATCCTGCGTTCGATCGGTAATGTACTGAACGAAATGCCGAACAAGGTCAGCCTGTCCGGGCATACCGATGCACAGCCGTATGTAACTGCGGACGGGCGTTACAGCAATTGGGAGCTGTCGGCTGATCGGGGCAATGCCTCCCGCCGTGAACTGATCAAAGGCGGTCTGGCCGATGACAAGATCGTGCGCGTGGTCGGCCTGTCGTCGGCTGTGCTATTTGATAAAACACAGCCACTCAACCCCATCAATCGCCGGATCAGCATCATCGTGATGAACAAAAAAGCAGAAGAAGCGGCCCTGAAAGACGGCGGCAGCGTAGATATCGATGCCGAAACCGGGGATCCACTCGATACGTTGCAACCAGATGCGGCATCCGGTGTGACAAGCGGCGCCTCGGCGCCAGCGGCTGCGGCCGCTCCTGGGTTGCCGGAACCAGTCGCAAATCCAGGCCAGCCGTCTGCTCTGCATTAAAGAATAATAACCTTATGCCGCTATGGAAATAGGGCATGTATAACAGAGCAGGGAAGTCAGGGTAGATGAAATGAATAAGTGGTGGAGCGGACTTTCACTAAAGAACAAGTTGCAGATTCCTATACAGCTTGTCCTGATAGTCGTTCTGACGATGGTGCAAATGACCGCATTGGACAGGTTCGAGGCGCATGTGCTGGAAGGCGCGCGCGAAAAGGCGGTCGTTTCGGCGGACGGGGTAATCAACGGACTCAACTTGTTGATGCTCAACGGCATTATCAGCCAGGAAGACCAGCGAACCCTGCTGGTTAAAAAAATGGGCGCTTCCGAACATGTGCTGGAGCTGCGTGTCATCCGCAACAAGCCGGTGCAGGATCAATTCGGCCCGGGCATGCCGTCCGAGCAGCCGGCAGACGATCTGGATCGGCTGGCGCTTTCTTCCGCAAAACAACAGAAAGAGTTGCTGGAAAAGAACGGTGTGCGAGCCTTGCGCGTGGTCGTCCCTTTCATCGCCAGTAAAGAGTTTCGGGGTACGAACTGCCTGATGTGCCATACGGTGCCGGAAGGCACGGTGAATGGTGCGGCCAGTATCACACTTGATATCAGCGACGAATATGCCGTCGTAAGGCGTGCCAACTTGACGCTATGGGGAGCGCAGTTCGTTCTGCAAATCGCCTTGTATTTCATCATCGGCTGGCTGATCGGTCTGGTGACCAAGCCCGCAAAGGAATTGCAGAAAGCCATGCAGACCATGCAGAAGGATGGAGACCTCTCGAAACGTGTTGCGGTGCGCAGTGAGGATGAGATCGGCCAGACGTCCCAGGCTTTCAATGACCTTGCCAACGGTTTCCATGTGATCGTCACCCAGGTGGACGGTCATGCCCATCAGGTTGCGGACGCCGCCCGCTCGCTTGCGCATGACGCGGAACAACTTGCGCAGAGCATGCAACGGCAAAGCGATGCGGCAGAGTCGACATCCAGGGCGGTGGAACAAGTCAGCGCCAGCATCGCCCAAGTTGCGGAAGGCACCGACCAAGTGGCCAGGCTTTCAAACGACAGCCTGGAGCGCGCCAACCGGGGGCAGCAAAGTCTGCAGGAGATGATGCAGGAACTGGGGCGTGTGGAAAGTTCGGTGCAGGAGATCGCAATCGACGTCGGCAAGTTTGTCAACAACACCCAGAGCATCACCGATATGACGCAGCAAGTGCGCGAGATCGCGGAACAGACCAATCTGCTGGCACTGAATGCGGCGATCGAGGCGGCACGGGCTGGCGAGCAAGGCCGCGGCTTCGCCGTGGTCGCCGATGAGGTGCGCAAGCTGGCGGAGAAATCAGCGCAATCCGCGATGCAGATCGATGAAGTCACCCAGGCTCTTGGCGTGCAGTCGGGGCAGGTCGAAAAGACCGTGCAGCGTGGGCTGGCTGCTTTGCAGGGCAGCCAGGCGCACATCAGGGAGGTTACGGCCGTTCTGGTCGAAGCCAATGCGTCCGTGGACGGTGTGAATCGCGGCCTGGAGAACATTTCCGTATCGATCAACAAGCAGCGTGATGCCAGTCAGGAGATCACGCGCAACGTCGACCGGATCGCCAATATGGCCAGCAGCAGCAACGAAGTGGTCAAGCGTACCGTCAATGCCGTGAAGTCGATGGAAGAGCTGGCTGCAAATTTGAACAGGACCATCGGGCGTTTCAAGGTTTGATGGACACTGATAACGGAATGCCGGACCGCAAAAGGTAAAAAAAATGAGCGAATGGTGGAGCAGTCTCTCGATCAAGAATAAATTGCAGATCCCTATCCAGCTGATCCTGCTGGTGGTGATGATTGCCGCCCAACGCTGGGCATTCGACCGCTACGAGATGCGCGTACTGGAAGACGCCAAGAATCGCGCGGTGATTCCGGCCGACGGTGCATTCAACGGTCTGAACATGATGATGTTGAACGGGACGATCACCGATGTCGAACAGCGAAAACTGTTCGTCAGGAAGATGGCTGCATCCAGCAAGGCGGAAGACTTGCGGGTCATGCGCGGCAACCCGGTACAGGCGCAGTTCGGACCCGGTGCGGCTGAGGAGCAGCCCAAGGACGATCTGGATCGCGCGGCATTGAGCCGCGGCGAGCAGCAAAACGAATTTATCGAAAAAGACGGCAAGCGCATTCTGCGCGTGGTTCAACCGATCGTTGCTGCAAAAGATTTTCGCGGCACCGGAACGAATTGTCTGCAATGCCATATGGTGGAAGAAGGCGCGGTGATGGGGGCGGTGACCGTGAGCCTGGATATGACCGGCGAATACGAGGCGATGAGCAAAGCCAGTGCAGTGCTATGGGCGGGACAGGCCGTGGTTCAGCTGCTGCTGTTCTTCGTCATCGGCTGGCTGATCAATCAAGTGACTCGTCCGACGCGAGAGCTGCAGCAGATCATGCTGGCGATGCAGACCGACGGCGATTTGTCCCGCCGCGTCTCGGTGAAAAGCAAGGACGAGGTTGGACAGACTGCCGTCGCATTCAACGCGTTGATCGATAGCTTCGCCGCCATCATCCGGCAAGTGCTGGACGGCGTGGACAGGATCAACAAGACCACCAGTCACATCGCCGCGACGTCTTCGGAAGTGGCGGGCGGCTCGCGTGCGCAAAGCGAAGCCGTTTCATCCACCGCGGCGGCGGTGGGGGCGGTGACGTCAAGCATCAATTCGGTGGCTGAAAACACCAATGTTGTGCGCGGACTTTCCGAGAAAAGTCTGCAGCAGACCGAGCAGGGCAATCGCAGTGTTGAGGAGATGGTGCATGAGATACAGAGCATCGAAAATGCCGTGCAACAGATCGCATCGGCTGCCGGCGAGTTTGTCGAAAGTGCGCGCACCATCGCCAGCATGACGCAGCAAGTGAAAGACATCGCCAACCAGACCAATTTGCTGGCATTGAATGCCGCCATCGAGGCCGCCCGTGCCGGCGAGCAGGGGCGCGGTTTCGCGGTGGTTGCAGACGAGGTGCGCAAGCTGGCGGAGAAGTCCGCGCAGTCGGCCAGCGAGATCGACAAGGTGACCGGCAAGCTGGACGAGAAATCGTCGCGTGTGGAACAGGCCATCGCTTCCGGTGTGCAATCCCTGCAAACCACGCACAAACATGTCGAATTGATGGCCGCCGTGCTGAACGAGGCCGGCGCGGCCGTGAAAGAATCGAACGTGGGCGTCGGCGAGATCGCCGTATCTGTGGGTGAACAGGGTGCCGCGAGCAATGAGATCACCCGCCACATCGAACAGATCGCCAGGATGGCCGAGAAGAACCATGCGGCCATCGAACGGACGGCGCATGACATTGGCGATCTGGAACGCATGGGTGTCGAGCTGCAGCGTGCCGTCGCACGCTTTAAAGTATAAAAATGAAATTCAGGCGCTATGCCCGCGGACAGGACATAGCGCATCCGAAAAAGGTGGCAAGAGAGCTGCTAAAAGCAGCCGGTCAAATCAAGGCATAGGCTTCAGCCTTAGGTGGAAATATGCAAAACAAGAACGCTTATGTGTCGCAAAAAGAAGTGCCATTCCCGGCCGGGACGGTACTCGTCTCCAAGACCGATACCAAGGGCATCATCACCTATTGCAACGAAGCGTTCGTGAACATCTCCGGCTATTCGCGCGAGGAGTTGCTCGGAAAAAGCCACAACATCGTGCGTCATCCCGACATGCCGCCGCAAGCTTTCAAGTGGTTGTGGGATGAGGTTAAAGCGGGCAGACCCTGGCGCGGCGTGGTCAAGAACCGCTGCAAGAACGGGGATCATTATTGGGTGCGCGCCACCGTTGCGCCCTTCATCGAGCAAGGCAAGATCACGGGCTATGTTTCGATACGCAGGGCGCCGAGTCGTGAGCAAGTGGCCGAGGCTGAGGCACTGTATCGGGAGTTGAACCGGACCGGCGCGCAGGTCGTTTCCAGGTACGAGCGCTACAAATTCAAGAATTGGTCGCTGATCTCGAAATTGCAGTTTCTGATCCAGACGACGCTGCTGGTCGTGTTGTCGGCGGCGCAATTCTTCGTTTCCGCCAACATGCGTGAAGAGTCGAGCACGCAGGCGGAGGAGAAAGGCGCGCAGATCGCGAACGAGATCATTGACGGCTTCAACATGTTGATGGTCACAGGGCAGATCGGGGAAGTCGGCAACCGCGAACTTCTCATCCGCAAGTTCAGCTCGGGCGTGAACATCAAGTCGGCAAGGATATTGCGCGCCAAGCCGGTGATCGATCTTTACGGGGCCGGGCTGCCGCAAGAACGCGTCCAGGACGACGCGCAGCGCCAGGCGCTCGATACCCGGAAGCCGGCTGTGATATTCGGTCAGGACGAACAGGGGGCCCAATTCCTGCGCGTGATCACTCCTTACACGGCCAGCAAGGATTTTCACGGTACCGATTGCACCGGTTGCCATCAGGCCCAGGAAGGTACGGTTCTCGGCGCGTCGGATGTGATGGTCGACTTGAAACCGGATTACGACCGTATCCACCGCATGGAATTGCAGACCATCTCGGGCCAGGTCGCATTGCATGTGTTCCTGTTCTTCTTTATCGGTTTTTGCGTAAAGCGCTATGTGCGCCAGCCGGTCGACATGGTCAGGGCGGAATTCAAGCACATCATGGAAGGCGATCTGGATAACGAACTCGATATTTCCACACGGGATGAAATGGGCGTGTTGTTGTGCGAGATCCAGACCATGCAATCCTACCTGCGCACCATGATGGATGAGATCGTCTCTTCAGTGCAGAATATGCGGGAACACATCAAGGGTGTGGATACAAAGGTGACCGGGGTGGCGAACAATGCGATGACGGAACAGGACCATATCCAGCAGATCGCTGCTACCATGGAACAGTTCAGCCAGTCAGTCGCCGAAGTCGCCAATATGGCGGCGGATTCGCTTGGCGATGTCAAAACGATGCGGCAGATCGTCGATGAAAACGGTCGCAACATGGAACTCAGCATCGTGGCGACCGGCAAGGTGGCAAGTACCGTGCAGTCATCCAGCAAAACCATCTCCGAACTGGGAGAGTCCATCCGGCGTATCGGCGCGATCGCCAATACGATCAAGGAGATTGCCGACCAAACCAACTTGCTGGCCTTGAACGCGGCCATCGAAGCGGCACGCGCCGGCGAGCAGGGGCGCGGCTTCGCAGTGGTGGCCGATGAGGTGCGCAAGCTGGCGGAACGCACCACCGTCAGCACCAAGGATATCGCCCAAACCATCGCCGAGATCAATGCGGTTTCCGATTTGGCGGTGAAATCGATGCAGGAGGCGGTGACCGAGGTCGAAGAGGGGATCACGCTGATACGCAAAAACGGCGACGGTTTGAAGCAGATCATGAACGCCACGCAAAACGTTTCCGGGCGGGTCGATCATATCGCCACTGCTTCGAAAGAGCAGTCGGCGGCGGGCGAAAGCGTGGCGCAGAGCCTGGAACGCATCGCGGGGTTGGTGGACAATAATACCCATTCTGTACAGGATGCCAAATCTGCCACTGAAGAATTGGCAAAATCTGCCGATGAACTGAGCAAGGCGGGTTATCCGTTAACCAAATGTGCTGTGGGAAAATGAAGTCAGGGAAGCGGGGACATCTGTCCCGGCCATCCGGAGGAGAGATACATGTCTGATCTGTTAAAGAACATCGATGCCCGAACCAAGCTGGCGGGTACCAACAAGCTGGAGATCCTGATGTTCACGCTCGGGTTGGACAAGCGCACCGGGCGCGAGGAGACCTACGGCATCAATGTGTTCAAGGTGCGCGAGGTAATGCGCATCCCGCCCATCACCCGTGCGCCGGACATGCCGGAGGCGGTGGAGGGCATGGTGAGCCTGCGCGGGGCGCTGGTGCCGGTGATCGATCTGGCGAAATACGCGGGGATCGAGACGGACGAGAAGGCCGATATCATGATCGTCACCGAGTACAACGGCCACACGCAGGGCTTTCTGGTCAAGGGTGTGGACAATATCCTGCGCCTGGACTGGTCGGCGATGCGCGTTCCGCCGGCGATGCTGGTGGCGCAAATGGGCGGTCTGGTAACGGCGATCACCGAACTCAAGGATGGCCGCCTGGTGATGATGATGGACGTGGAAAAGGTCCTGTCCGAGACCGGGCATTTCGACGAAGACGAGATGATCTTCAAGAGCGTGAAGCCGATAGGCAAGGATCGCACGGTGTTCTACGCCGACGATTCTTCCGTGGCAAGACACCAGATCCAGCGTACGCTGGATGCGATGGGGGTCAAGTCGATTGCCGCCATCAACGGGCGCCAGGCATGGATCGAGCTGTCGAAGATGGCCGACTATGCCGTTGCCTCCCATACTTCGATGAAGGATATGGTGCAGGTCATTTTGACCGACGTGGAGATGCCGGAAATGGACGGATACATGCTGACGCGCAAGATCAAGTCGGACAAACGTTTTGCCGGTATCCCGGTATTGATGCATTCGTCCCTGTCCAGTACTTCCAACCAGCAGCTCGGCAAAGCGGTGGGTGTGGATGAATATGTGCCGAAGTTCGAGCCGCAGAAACTGGCGCAGACATTGACCCGGCTATTGGCTTAGCGAGGAGCTGAAGATGAGTTATGCAGAAGACATGATGAGTTCGGGGCTGGATGGGATGCTGGAGCATATCGATGCCCGCACCAATCTGGCGGGAACCAACAAGATGGAGATCCTGCTGTTCAGCCTGGGCAGCAACGAGAAGTTCGGCATCAATGTGTTCAAGGTCAAGGAAGTGTGCCAGATCGGCAAGGTGACCCGCACGCCGAACATGCCCGGCGGAGTGGATGGTATCGTCAGCCTGCGCGGCCATGTCATGCCGGTATTGAACCTGGCCAATTTCATGGGCATGAACCCCGCGATCAAGCACGAGACCATGCTGGTCGCCGAATTCAACCGCCATATATTGGGATTCCTGGTCGAAGGTGTCGACCGCATCATCCGGGTCGATTGGGACAAGGTTCATCCGACCGAAGGCATGCTTTCGGACAAGGGAGCGCTGATCACCGCGATCACTGAGCTGGAAGACGGTTCGCTGGTGTCCATTCTAGACGTAGAGCAGATCCTGGCCGATGCCTTCGGCGAGGCGGTGGTCGGCAATGTCGAAAGGATCGAGTCGGAACACGAACTGTGTGTCTTCTTTGCCGACGATTCGCTGGTGGCGCGCCGGAAGATCGTCGAGGTGCTGGACAAGATGGGCGTCAAGCATGTGCAGGCCAACAACGGGCGTGAAGCATGGGACAGATTGAAAGCGATGGCGGATGCGGCACAGAGCGCGGGCGTCAACCTGCACGACCAGATACAGGTCATTCTCACCGACGCGGAGATGCCTGAGATGGACGGCTATGTGCTGACCCAGCACATCAAGGGCGACAGCCGTTTTGACGACATTCCCGTGGTGATGCATTCGTCCCTGTCTTCGGATGCGAACCGGGCCATGGGCAAGCGCGTCGGGGTGGATAATTACGTATCGAAATTCGATTCGATCGTGCTGTCGTCAACGTTGCGTCCGTTGTTGACGTGAATAAAATGCAGGGCGGGCACGTTCTTGTGCCCACTCTGCATGAAGGATTTTAGGAGAAGGTGATGGGAATAGAAAATACAAAGTTTCTGGTGGTGGACGATTTTTCCACGATGCGACGTATCGTGCGGAACCTCCTCAAGGAACTCGGGTTCGCCAACGTGCAGGAGGCGGAAGACGGTGTGGACGCGCTGAACAAACTGCGCAGCGAGCCTTTCGATTTCGTGGTGTCGGACTGGAACATGCCGAACATGACCGGCATCGATCTGCTGCGCGCGATCCGTGCCGACGAGAGCCTGAAACATCTGCCGGTCCTGATGGTGACGGCGGAAGCGAAGAAGGAAAACATCATCATGGCGGCGCAGGCAGGGGCTTCCGGCTATGTGGTGAAACCGTTCACCGCAGTGACTCTGGACGAGAAGCTGAAAAAGATATTTGCGGCATTCCCGCAATTAAACAAGTGAGGCAGGTAATGGCTACCAATACTGCAACCCAGGACTCGGACGACCTAGAAGCGCTCTTTGACAGCATCATTGCGGCAAACGCAAATGAAGGCAAACCGGCGACAGTGGCTGCCGCAAATGCTCCCATGGCGGCGGGCGACGGCGATCCGACCAAGGTCATCAACCAGATCGGCCACATGGCACGCGCTTTGCACGACACGCTGCGCGAGCTGGGATTGAACAAGGAGATCGAGAAGGCCGCGTCGACCATCCCCGATGCCCGCGACCGCCTGAACTACGTGGCGACGCTGACGCAGCAAGCCGCCGAGCGCGTGCTGAATGCCACCGAAGCGGCACAGCCCGTCGTCGAGAAGATGGGCAACGACGCACAGTACCTGGCCAGGCAATGGGACATGCTGTTCGAAAAAAAGCTCGACGTCCCGCAGTTCAAGGACCTGGTCACGCAGACCCATGCCTACCTGCATGAGATGCCCAGGCAGGCCAGAGCAACCAATGCCAGGCTGACCGAGATCATGATGGCGCAGGACTTCCAGGACCTGACGGGTCAAGTCATCAAGAAGATCATTGAGCTGACACAGAACATGGAGCAGCAACTGCTGTCGCTGCTGCTGGAAAACGCGCCGGCTTCGGTGAAAGCGGAGATCAACAACAGCCTGCTGAATGGCCCGGTCATCAATGCGCAGGGACGTTCCGATGTGGTGACCAGCCAGGATCAGGTGGACGATTTGTTGGAGAGTTTGGGGTTTTAGGAATCAGGATGCGGGAGACAGGAGACAGGGGGCGTGCGGACTGGCCGTATCCTGTCTCCCGTATCCTGAATCCTGACAAGGAGACGGATATGAACGATTTCGTGGGTATGGAAGAGTTGTTGCAGGACTTCCTGATGGAGGCAGGCGACATGCTGTCCGATGTGGACAGCAAGCTGATGGCGCTGGAAAAGAATCCCGGCGATGCTGCGCTCCTCAACGAGGTATTCCGCGGCTTCCACACCATCAAGGGCGGCGCGGGTTTCCTCAACGCATCCGAACTGGTGACGTTATGCCACCTCACCGAAAACCTGTTCGATAAATTGCGCAATAACGAACTGAAGCTGTCTGCCGAATTGATGGATGTGATCTTTGCGGCCACCGCCGAAGTGCGCAAGATGTTCGGCGCGTTGCAGCAAAGCCAGCAACCCGCCGCCGCGCCGGCGGAGGTGATCCAGGCCTTGAAGGATGCATTGAGCGGCAAGACGATCGCGGCAATATCCAGGAACGCCAAACCGGCCGCGGCGACAGCGCCTGCGCCGACGGCCGCCGCACCCGCCGCAGTGGGCGCGGACGCCGTGGATTGGGATGCACTGTATAACGCGATCACGGGCGGCAACGATATCGTCAAGGAAGTCGGTGCGACGCGCGATGAGGCAAAGATCGCCGAAGCGATCAACGAGGAAGAATCCACCAGAAAGGCATTCGGACGCCGCTCCACCGATGTGCCGGGCACGACCGTCGGGCGCCGTGCCGGGGATGTGCCGGCTGCCGAAGCGAAAGAAACGACCATTCGCGTCGATACCGACCGTCTGGACCAGGTGCTCAACCTGTCCGGCGAGATCGGGCTGACCAAGAACCGCCTTACCCATCTGCGTTCCGATATCCTGCAGGGCCACAACGATGCGGATACCCTGCGCGAACTGGACCAATCGGTCAGCCAGCTCGACATGCTGGTGGTCAGTTTGCAGAACGCCGTGATGAAGACGCGCATGCAGCCCATCGGTCGGCTGTTCAAGAAATATCCGCGTCTGGCACGCGATCTGGCACGCTCTTTGGGCAAGGACGTCGAACTGGTCCTGGTCGGTGAAGAGACCGAGATGGACAAGACCATGATCGAAGACCTGAACGATCCGCTGGTGCACCTGGTGCGCAACGCCGTGGATCACGGTGTGGAAACGATAGAAGAACGGGTCGCCGCGGGCAAGTCGGAGAAGAGCTTCGTCGAGCTCTCGGCACGCCAGGAAGGCGACCATATCCTTATCACCATCACCGACGACGGCAAGGGCATGCGGCCGGAAGTCATACGCAACAAGGCGGTGGAGAAAGGGCTGATCACCGCGGAGATCGCGAATACGCTGGACGAGAACCGCTGTCTCGAACTGATCTTCCTGCCCGGCTTTTCGACCAAGGACGAGATATCCAGCGTGTCCGGCCGCGGCGTCGGCATGGACGTCGTGAAGACCAACATCCAGAAACTCAACGGCACGGTCAATATCAGTTCCGAAGCGGGCAAGGGATCGACCATTTCCATCTCGCTGCCGCTGACGCTGGCGATCCTGCCGGTGCTGGTATTGCGGCTGGCCGACCAGTCTTTTGCCGTGCCGTTGTCCATGGTGCGCGAGATATTGCCGGTCACGCAGGGGGAACTGCAACGGGTATCCGGCAAGGCGACCATGGTGGTACGCGGCGAAGTGCTGCCGGTGTTGCCCCTGTCGCAGCTGATAGGCTGGGGCAGCAGCGACAGATCGGAAGTCGGCGTGCTGATGCAGTTCGGCAATAACAGCTTCATCCTGACTGCGGACGGTTTCGTCGGCCATGAAGACGTGGTCATCAAATCGCTGGACACATTCCGTCCCAAAGGCGTTGCGGGCGTCACCATGTCCAGCGAAGGCGACATCGTGCTGATTCTGGACATCAAGGAACTGCTCAGCGACGTGCGCGGAACCTGAGGTATTGGCCGGACAAACAGTTAAAATCGCTGCATGAACAATGCTCACCCACGCGAATTCAATTTCACCGACCAGGATTTTCAGCGCATCCGCAAGCTGATCCACGAACGCGCGGGCATCTCCCTGGGAGAGAACAAGCAGGAACTGGTGTATAGCCGTTTGGCCCGGCGGCTGCGCGCTACCGGCATCAGGAATTTCGCCGACTACCTGGATCATCTGCAGCGAGGGGATGCGGCGGAGTGGGAAGCCTTCACCAACTCCCTCACGACCAATCTCACTTCGTTCTTTCGCGAGCCGCACCATTTTCCCCTGCTGGCCGAGCATCTGCGCAAACAGGAAAAGGGAAGGCCGCTGACATTGTGGTGTTCGGCATGCTCAACGGGGGAAGAAGCCTATTCAATGGCGATGACGGCGGTGGAAGCATTGGGCGGGTATGAGCGGCCGTTCCATATCATCGCTTCCGACCTGGATACCAAAGTGCTGGAAACCGCACGTGCAGGGCGCTACAAGGCGGATGCCATAGCCAGGCTGCCGGCGCAGCAGGTCGAACGTTTCTTTGTGCGCGGCACGGGCGAGCAGGCCGGGTTCGTGCAGGTGAAACCGGAGCTGCAGAAGAAGATCGACTTCCGGCGCATCAATCTCCTGGACATGACGTGGCCGATTCATGCGCCCGTGGATGCGATCTTCTGCCGCAATGTGATGATATATTTCGACAAGGACACCCAACTCTCCGTACTCAAGAAGTTCGCCCCGCTATTGCGCAGCGACGGCCTGCTGTTTGCCGGGCATTCGGAGAATTTCTATCACGCCGGTGCCTGGTTCAAGTTGCGCGGACATACCGTGTACGAACTGGCTGTAAAGGACTAGCGGCGATGATGGGCGAGAAGATCATCGTGGTCGGCTCCTCCACTGGCGGTACCGAGGCGCTCAAGATATTCCTGTCCGGCATGCCCGAGCGCTGCCCCGCCATCCTTATTTCCCAGCACATGCCGGAATTGTTCACCAAATCTTTCGCCGAACGCCTGGACAGCCTGTGCGCGATGCAGGTGAAGGAAGCGGAGCATCATGAGGACATCGTGGCGGGCCGCGTCTATCTTGCCCCCGGTCATTCGCACCTGTTGCTGGAGCGGGTCGCCGGGAAATATCGAACCGCGCTTAGCCGGGAGCCGCCGGTGAATCGCCACCGCCCTTCGGTCGAGGTACTGTTTCATTCCGCCGCCAAACAGCTGGGAGCCAATGCCATCGGTGTGATGCTGACCGGCATGGGCAAGGACGGCGCGACCGCGATGCTGGAGATGAAGCAGGCAGGTGCTTACAACTTCGCGCAGGACGAAGCCAGCTGTGTGGTGTTCGGCATGCCGCGCGAGGCCATCGCGCTGGGCGCGGTGGACGAGATCGTGCCCTTGCCCAGGATGGCGGAACGCGTGCTGGCGCGGCTCGCTCTGGCTAGATAAGCCATATTTCCCCCGCTGTTCAGCGGATTGGAAATCCTTCCGATGCCGATAATCGCCATGTGCAAAGGATCGTGCCATGGCCGAAGAAGACAGTGACCTAGAAAAAACAGAATCGCCCTCGCAGCGGCGCCTGGACCAGGCGCGCGAAGAAGGCCAGGTCGCGCGCTCGCGCGAGCTATCCACTTTTGCCGTGCTGATGGCAGGCGGCGCCGGCATATGGCTGATGGGTTCCGCGCTTTCACAACAACTGGTCTCGCTGATCCGCGAGGGCCTGACGCTGGATACCGGACTGGCTTTCCATACCGAACTGCTGTTGCCGCACCTGCATGATTTGAGCATGGCGACACTGCTCGCTTTCCTGCCTCTGCTGGGGCTGATGCTACTGGTTGCGGTGTTCTCGCCCCTGCTGATGAACGGCTGGCTGTTCACATTGACACCGCTGCAACCCAATTTCGGCAAACTCAATCCGCTCAACGGCATCGGCCGCATGTTCTCCATCAACAGCCTGATGGAACTGGGCAAGGCGATCGCCAAGTCTGTGGTGGTGGGCGGGGTGGGAGCGTGGGTGATCTGGCACAACAAGGAAGCGGTGCTGATGCTGGTGACCGAACCCCTCGCGCACGCCATCCCTCATCTGGGCAATCTGGTATGGGGCAGTTTCGCCGCCATCATGGGCGGCATGCTGCTCATCGTGGCGGTGGATGTGCCGTTCCAGCTGTATGAGCACAACAAGAAACTGAAGATGACCAAGGAAGAGGTGCGCCAGGAAGCCAAGGAGACCGAGGGCGACCCGCAGGTCAAGGCGCGCATCCGCAGCATGCAGCGCGAGATGGCACGCCGCCGCATGATGGCGGAGATTCCGACCGCCGATGTGGTGGTGACCAACCCGACTCACTTCTCCGTTGCGCTGAAGTACAGCGACAACAAGATGCGCGCGCCTGTCGTCGTGGCGAAAGGCTCGCATCTGATGGCGGCACGCATCAGGGAGATCGCCAAAGAGAACAACGTGCCCATACTCGAAGCGCCGCCCCTGGCGCGCGCGTTGCACAAGCACTGCGAACTCGGGCAGGCTATCCCGGAAGCGCTATATACCGCCGTTGCCGAGGTGCTGGCCTATGTCTATCAACTGCGCCGCTACAAACAGGCGGGTGGTGTCTATCCGCAGGAGCCGCATGAGTTGCCGGTTCCGAAAGAGCTCGATCCGGCGAATGCAGCGCTGTAGGCGTTTTTGCCGACTCGCCTGAATTGCCGCAGAAATCCCCCTCTATTCACGTCATCGATTTGACGGCCGTTTCAGATAATACGCACAAGAAAAGCGGTCTCGGCAGACTGCGCGAATGAACTCAAGAGGTGCGTATGAATATCCTGGAAACGTTGAAGGCCGCCATGATGCGCGGTGGTGTCCGCGGCCTGGCGGGCCCCATCCTGATCGTGATGATCCTGTCGATGATGGTGTTGCCTCTGCCGCCGTTCCTGCTCGACATCCTGTTCACCTTCAATATCGCACTGGCCATCATGGTGCTGCTGGTGGCGATGAACACCACCAGGCCGCTGGATTTCGCCGTCTTCCCCACCGTGCTGCTGATCTCCACCCTGCTGCGTCTTTCCCTGAACGTGGCTTCCACGCGCGTGGTGCTGCTGCAGGGCCATACCGGGCCGGATGCCGCAGGCAAGGTGATCGAATCGTTCGGCCATTTCCTCGTCGGCGGCAACTACGCCGTGGGTATCGTGGTGTTCATCATCCTCGTGGTGATCAACTTCGTGGTCATCACCAAAGGTGCCGGGCGTATCGCGGAAGTGGGCGCGCGTTTTACCCTGGATGCGATGCCGGGCAAGCAGATGGCGATCGATGCCGACCTGAATGCGGGCCTGATCGGTGAAGACGTGGCGCGCAAACGCCGCGCCGAGGTCGCGCAGGAAGCGGAATTCTACGGCGCGATGGACGGTGCCTCGAAATTCGTGCGCGGCGATGCCGTTGCGGGCATCATCATCATGCTCATCAACATCGTGGGCGGCCTGGTCATCGGCGTGCTGCAGCATGATCTGGACCTGGCGACCGCCGCGAAGAACTACACCCTGCTGACTATCGGCGACGGTCTGGTGGCGCAGATCCCGGCGCTGGTGATCTCCACCGCTGCCGGCATGGTGGTGAGCCGCGTCGCCAGCGAAGACAACATCGGCCAGCAGCTGGCCAAACAATTGATCTCCAGCCCGCAAGTACTCATTCTGACTGCCGCCATCATCGGCATGCTGGGTATGATTCCCGGCATGCCGCATTTCGCTTTCCTGCTGCTGGCGGGCGCGATGGGCTGGTTCGCGTTCTTCCTGTTGCAGCGTACCAAGCAGGCGGAAGACAAGGCGGCGGAAGTGGCCAACCCGGTGCTCGCGCCGAGTACCGAAGCGCCGGAAGCCAGCTGGGAGGATGTGGCGCAGGTCGATGTGCTGGGACTTGAAGTCGGCTATCGCCTGATCTCCCTGGTGGACAAGGCGCAGGACGGCGACCTGCTGCGGCGCATCAAGGGCATCCGCAAGAAATTCACCCAGGACATGGGATTCCTGCCGCCTGCCGTGCATATCCGCGACAACCTCGATCTGCGTCCCAACGCCTACCGCATCACCCTGAAGGGAGCCGAGATCGGCAGCGGCGAGGCATACCCCAACATGTTCCTCGCGATCAACCCCGGCAGCGTGAACGGTGTATTGCCGGGCACCCCGACCAAAGACCCTGCCTTCGGTTTGCCGGCCACCTGGGTGGATGCGGCTGTGCGCGAACAGGCGCAAGTCATGGGTTACACCGTGGTCGATGCGGGAACCGTGGTCGCGACGCACATGAGCCACCTGATCCATACCCATGCGGCCGAGTTGCTGGGTCGCCAGGAACTGCAGCAGCTGCTTGATCATCTCGGCAAGCTCGCGCCCAAACTGACCGAAGACCTTGTGCCGAAATTGCTGCCGCTGTCGACAGTGCAGAAAGTGATGCAGAACCTGCTGGACGAAGGCATGCATATCCGCGACATGCGCACCATCCTGGAGACGCTGGCGGAACATGCGCCGCAGACGCAGGACACGACGGTGCTGACCGGCCTGGTGCGCGTGGCACTTGGCGCGGCCATCGTGCAGCAGTTCTACCCCTCAGCGCAGGAGTTGCAGGTCATCGGTATGGACAAGGAACTGGAGTACGTACTGGCGCAGGCATTGCAGGCAGGCGGCTCGGCCATCGAGCCCAACCTGGCCAATACCCTGCTGCGCGAGGCGCGCAATGCGACACAGACCCAGGAACAACTGGGCCTGCCCGCGGTGCTGCTGGTGCCCGGACATATCCGCGATCTGCTGGCGCGTTTCCTGAAGCGTTCGCTGCCGCAACTCAGAGTGATTTCGCAAGACGAAGTGCCGGGATTCAAGACGGTACGGTTTACATCCATGGTAGGGGGTAGAGCATGAACGCCAGAAAATTCATCGCAGCCAGTTCGCGTGACGCACTGAAGCTGGTACGTATCGAACTCGGCGAGGATGCCGTGATCCTGTCCAACCGGAAAGTGCCGGAGGGCGTGGAGATCGTGGCCGTGGCCGGCTCTGAACTGGCACACCTGAGCGAGACTCGAGTGAGTGGAAGGAGCGCAGCGGAGCAGCGCAGTCCGGACCGGTCGCCTTCGCGAGCGGGGAACGAGGTGCGAGCCAGGGATGATGCCAAGGCCCAGGTACCTGGCAGGCTCTCCGCACAAGGTGCGAACCAGGCGGCAGCGCTTGGGGCCAAGGTATTGGAAGCGAACACCATGCGCGAGAATATGGCTGTACGCGAGACCAGGGATACAACCGCAGAACAACAGACGCTGCTCTCCGAGATCAAGACCATGCGCAACATGATGCAGGAACAGATGGCTCGCCTTTCCTGGTCTGACATGCAGCAGCGCGATCCGGTGCGCGGCGGTCTGCTGCGCGACATGCTCAACGTCGGCTTCAGCCCGATGCTGTCGCGCCAGTTGCTGGAAAAGCTCCCGGCCGACGGCGGCCTGGATTGGCTGCGCCGCATCCTCGGGCACAATCTGCGCGTGGCGACGGTACAGGAAGATGTCGTGGCGCGCGGCGGCGTGTATGCGCTGGTCGGCCCGACCGGGGTGGGCAAGACCACCACCACGGCCAAGATGGCGGCACGCGCCGTGGTGAGGTACGGTGCGGACAAGGTCGCGCTGGTCACCACCGACAGCTACCGTATCGGGGCCCACGAGCAACTGAAGATCTACGGCAAGATACTCGGCGTATCGGTGCATGCCGTGCGCGATACCGAGGATCTGAAACTCACCCTGTCCGGCCTGAAACACAAGCACTTGGTGCTGATCGACACCATGGGTGTGGGGCAGCGCGACAGCCGCGTGGCGGAACAGGCGCAGATGTTCGACACAGTGGGCGTGCAGCGCCTGTTGCTGCTGAATGCCACCAGTTCCGGCGGCACGCTGGACGATGTGGTGAAGATGTACGGCGGCACGGGCGTGATCGGCTGCATCCCGACCAAGCTGGACGAGGCGGTGACGCTGGGAACAGTGCTGGATGTGGTGGTACGCCACAAACTGACCATGCACTACATTGCCAGCGGCCAGCGCGTGCCTGAAGATCTGCATGAAGTGAACCTGGAATATCTGCTGCATCGCGTCTTCAAGGATGTGGGCAAGACGAGCCCGGCGTTCGCCATGCACGAGGCGGAACTGCCTGCCTTCATGGCGGGCATGGGCAGCGCACAGAACATGAGGGGGCAATATGCGATCTGACATGCCCCCACCTCAATCCTCCCCCAGCGGGAGAGGAGGCAAACGAGAGGGACAATCTTATATCCCTGACCAAGCTGCCGGGTTGCGCCGCCTGCTGGCGCGCTCCAGTTCGCGCGTGGTGACGGTGGTCGGCGCGCGCGACGGATTGGGGGCAACCAGTATCGTCGTGAATCTGGCGGCAGTGCTGGGAAATTCTGGCAAGGATGTGCTGGTGCTGGACGAGAACCTGTCGCAGGATAATGTGGCGAACACGCTGGCACTCAAGGCGCGTTTCGATTTATTGCATGTGGTGCACGGCGACAAGACGTTGCAGGATGTGATTGTTCAGGGTTCACAGGGCGTTCATGTATTGCCCGTGGCGAGGGCGATACAGGGCTTGCCGAAGCTGGGCGAGAGCCAGCGCGAGCGATTGCTGGAGGCGCTGAGTGCCGCAGCGAAAGATGCGGACGTGGTGCTGGTGGATGCGGCGCGTGCCGGGCATTCGTTCTGTGCCAGCCTGTCCGGCGACGAGCCCTTGCTGCTGGTATTGAACGCCACCGCCAGCGGCATCACGGAAAGTTATGCGCTGCTCAAACAGATGGCGATGCATAATGGCAGACAGGCATTCGATATCGTGGTCAACAAGGTGGGCAGCGAACGCGAAGCGCTGGCGATATTCGACAATATGGCACAGGTCGCGAGCCGGCACCTGCAAGTGCATCTTGAGTACCTGGGACATATTCCAGTTGATGAAAAGCTCAAACGTGCGACACAATTGGGCCGTCCGGTGACCGAGGTCTTCCCGGCGGCACAGTCGTCCTACGCAATGCGCGAGATCGCACAAGGTTTGCTGCGCGCGCCGGCGGTGTCGGATGAAGGGCATGATGTGCTGGGCAGCGTGGTGCAACGCTTGATGCGCCAATCGCGTCCGGTAAACAATACAATGGCGATCACATGAATATCGCCGGCAATCTTAAGACGAAGGCTATGTACACGCCGAATGGACTGAGCGACAAGGAAGAATGCCTGAAGGAGTATGCGCCTTTGGTGAAGCGCATCGCCCATCACATGATGCTCAAATTGCCCGGCAGCGTCGAAGTGGATGACCTCATCCAGGCCGGGATGATGGGGCTGCTCGATGCCGCCAGCCGTTATGACGAGTTGCGCGGCGCGATGTTCGAGACTTACGCCGCGCAACGCATACGCGGTGCGATGCTGGATGAGCTGCGCGGCGCCGACTGGCTGCCGCGTAGCCTTCGCCGCGATATGCGCCGCATCGAAGCGGCCATCAGCCGCCTGCAGCAGAAGCTGGGCAAGGCACCGAGCGAGTCCGAGATTGCCAAAGAGTTGGGCGTGACTTTGCCGGAATACCAGCAGATGTTGCAGGAAGGGCGCGGCGCCCAACTGCTCTATTATGAAGATTTTCACGGCGAGGGAGAGGAGGATTTCTTCGAGCGATTCGAGTTCTCGACCGATTCCAACCCGCTGGAACTGCTGCAGGACGGGCGTTTCCGCGAGGCGCTCGTTCAGGCCATAGAGCGATTGCCGGAGCGCGAACGCATGATGATGGGCATGCACTACGAGCAGGACATGAACCTGCGCGAGATCGGCGAAGTGATGGGCGTCTCCGAATCGCGCGTGTGCCAGCTGCATAGCCAGGCCGTGGCGCGCCTGCGTACGTCGATGAAGGGCCATTGAGCCCGCGCTCCTCAGTTGACCGCGCCACAGGAGAACCAGGCAGGATGACAAGAAGAATATCGGGTCTTTTTCCGCGCACTCTCGCTTTGCGCTGCACCGCGATGAACGTACACTACGTCCCGTTCAACTACGGAGTCTGGGTTTATGGACAAGCTTAGCCTGTTCGGATTGGTTGTTGCCATAACCGGGATCATTGGCGGGCAATTGCTGGAAGGCGGGTCGATCAATGTCTTGATGCAGATGGCTGCATTCTTCATCGTGTTTGGCGGCACCATCGGCGCGGTGATGTTGCAACACCCGCTCAATGTGTTCGTGAGTGGTATCAAGATGGCAGGCTGGGTATTCGTCACGCCACTGATCGACACGCAGAAGCTGGCACACCAGATCGCCACCTGGGGCGGTATCGCGCGCAAGGACGGCATCCTTGCGCTGGAGGCCCAGCTCAAGAACATCGACGAACCTTTCGTCGCCAAGGGACTGCAGATGCTGGTGGACGGCAACAGCGCGGAAAAGATACGCGAGGTGCTGGACATCGACCTGCAAAGCTACGAGACGCTGCGCTGGCAAGCCGCCCGTGTGTGGGAATCGGCAGCGGGTTACGCGCCCACCATCGGTATCATCGGTGCCGTACTGGGACTGGTGCACGTGATGCAGAGTCTGGGCGAGCCGGCCAAGCTGGGTGCCGGCATCGCGGTCGCATTCATCGCAACCATCTACGGCGTGGGTTCCGCCAACCTGCTGTTCCTGCCGATCGCGGGCAAGTTGAAGATCATCATCGCGCAGCAGGTGAACTTGCGCGAGATGCTGATCGACGGGCTGTGCATGGTGGCGAATGCCGAGAATCCGCGCTTCATCGAGAACAAACTTAAGGGTTATATCCCGGAGGCATCCTGATGGCGCGCCGCCCCAAAAGAGCGGAGCACGACAATCACGAGCGCTGGATGGTCTCTTACGCCGACTTCATCACGCTGCTGTTCGCCTTCTTCGTCGTCATGTACGGCATCTCCTCGGTGAACGAGGGCAAGTACAGAGTCTTCAGTGTCTCCGTCAACCAGGCGTTCGGCGCCAACGGCAAAGCGGGTGAAGGCAGTGGAATAAAACTGACCGAGGACGAGATCTTCTTCAAATCCCTGGTCGACCGGCGCAATGCACGCCTGGCCGAGAAGCAACGCAAACAGAACGAACGCATGCAGAATCTCGCGCAGACGCTGAATGCAGCGATGGCAACATTTGTGAAGAGCGGGCAGATGAACGTTTCGCAGAACGGCCGCGGTGTGGAACTGGAGATCAACGCCAGCGCGTTGTTCAACCAGGGAGAAGCGGATATACAGCCGGAAGCAAAGAAGACACTGGCGGATGCGGCGAAGGTGTTGGCGGACAATGACTTTGCCATCGAAGTGGAAGGGCATACTGACAACATGCCCATCAGTACCAACAGGTTTCCTTCCAACTGGGAACTGTCGTCAGCTCGCGCAAGCAGTGTTGTTCGTTTGTTCATCGATCAGGGCATTATTGCAAAGCGCCTGAAAGCGGTAGGCGAGGCCGACAATCAACCCGTAGTGCCGAACGATACCCCCGAAAATCGCGCCCGCAACCGTCGCGTGACCATCACCGTGCTGTCGCCGGAGCCTGAAGCGGAACCGGCGATTCCGCAATCCCCGGATCAACAATAAGAACCGAAATCAAATCCGTTCGCGGTCAGCTTGTCGAACCATGAATGGCTTAAATCCGATATTCCGCATCGCAACGATGAGTTTCTTTTGAACGCCGTCTGGCCACCGACTCCATTGCCGGCAAGGTGGCGCGCTTGAAACGAGCTCCCGGTAACGGTCTGCTCCGGGTGAGGGAAGTGAGCTTGCCGCATCCTTCCCTGAACTCGGGCTTCTGTATGAGCTACGCTTCACCATCACGCCAATCCTGCTCGGCAGCGGAAAAAAAGGTCTTTGATGGCATAAAGGAGCGGCACTCACTCCGGTCGCTTTCGACGAGAAAGTTCCAGTCAGGAAACCTGGTGGTGATCTACGAGCCAACGATGCGCTAAAGTGCAGGACGGAGAGTGACTATAGGGGTCGAGCGGCCGCTTTCGAGAAGCGCGACCGTCGGGAATGGGTAGAACAGTTGCCGTTCGCTGTTAAGATTGGGAAGGGGCGCTGCGCGGCCATTAGCGGCCGTTCGCATGTGCCTTCCAATTTGAATTGCGATACGATTTGAATATGAAATTACTTTTTCTACATCTTCCTTATGCATAGTAGATGAAAAGAAAAAATAAAGGCTGCTCCCCTTAAAGTTTGAATGTTTGATGAAACGGATAAAAAGAAATATGAATAATATTACGGATAATATGAACGTCGGATATATTGATAACGCAATTCTGATGTTAAATACATACGCAAGGGAAGATAGTCTAAAACCATTAATATCGATACTGGAAGCTTTAAAACCAGACCTAAACAACGAATCACTTTTGGCAGAACTTACCAATACATGGAGAAATCTCGGTATATATCAGGGTACAGTTTTAACCTATGTGCCATATTTCTACACTTTAATATCTGATGATATTTTTGGAGATAATTTAAAGAAATAAATTGGGCCAGTGATTAAAAGGGGGGCAGCTCGGCTTAATCGTTGAATGCCCCCTTTTTGATTTAATGACCGTTTCCTTTGGGCACGCCAGAGGCGAATGAAAAGTCTAAGATCGAATGGCTGAAGTTTTTCGCATAGCGGACTGTGGCTTCAGCAATAATGGTCGGGCAGAATGCGGCCAGGAACGGCCCTTCGCGTACGGCAGCTATAGCGAAGGCAATTCG
The DNA here is from genome assembly GCA_027310725.1 of Sideroxydans sp. Classification (GTDB taxonomy): domain Bacteria; phylum Pseudomonadota; class Gammaproteobacteria; order Burkholderiales; family Gallionellaceae; genus Sideroxyarcus. The sequence goes on from DAIDAG010000080.1 coordinate 47,272, forward strand.
CAACTTGAGCTACTGCAATGTGCCATGAGCCCGCCGTTCGAGGGTGCACTCCAATTCAGACCTTCCAAAAAATGCATCGGCCAAAACGGCATATTGTTTTTGTCCATCCATTCAGGTATCGTCCGCCGATTATTCGATTGGCAGAGCCATGGCAGTATTGACTTTAGAGATGCACAATATTTTCTGAAACCCAACTCGCCAGCGGCTGCTATCGGGCGGGATATTTTGAAGGATGTACGAACACAATTGGCCGGTTTTGATCCGCTCGCCTTGAATCCATGACAGTCTGGAGATACCTGATGAAGCTGCATAAAACCTTTTTATCGTCGATAGCAATTGTGGTAGCAGTTGGAATGCTGTCATCATGTGCGCAATATAAAGTCTCAACAGATCACGTAAAAGATTATCAAGGACATATAGAAAAGCTTTCTATATGGTCGGGTATAGTAAACGTCCCAACGTTTGGGTTCAAAGGCAGACTTGAATCGGATACGTTTTCCAACCGATTTGATGCCGCACTTGCCCATGCTTTTCTGGATGAAAAGATAAGTGTGGTTATCCATGACATTCCTCAGCCCAGACAAAACGAACTTAATGTTAACTTTAGCTTAGGCGAACAAGATTTTCATCCTGATACACGCTTGCTTATTCAGCCGGTTCGTTATCAAATTTTAAATATGTCCGGCGGAATTGGCGGCAGCTCAAGTGAAGTTGCAAGACTGTGGCTTAATCTGATTCTTGTAGATTTGAGAGGTGATGTTTCAGATCTCAATAAAAAGGTGATTTGGCGTGGGTCGATATTCGTCGACAATTCCGGTCTCGACCTTACGGTATGGAAAACCGCCGGTGCTGAAAAATTGTCAAAACAGATTACTGATGCCCTTAAAAAGGATAAATTTTTATAAAAACCACTGAACGCCGCGACGGGTAGAATATGTGAGGTCCCCAATGTCCGGTTTGCGGCAACGAATCCGTTCAGCGCAATTTTCGAAACGGGTTAGGAAGCGTCGTTCGAACCTAATCAATCCACCTATTTTGAATGTCTCATCTCGGGCGTATTTCAGCCGTTTTGAAGACAGATGCCTGGGTCATCAGGTTGATCCCAAGCGGAATAAATCGGTATCGGGGTAGAGCAGTAATGAGGTTTGTTCAGACGCTGCCAAGCGTCCGGCTGCCGCTGGGCAGATTGGGTTGGCCGTCCGCGCCGTATAGTCCGGCGGTGCTCTGTGCCGCGCCATACAGTACGCCGAGTGCCTGCTGGTTGTAGCGCAGCTTGATCTGGATCATTTCACCGTTGGTCTGGTTGAGGCGTTGCACATGTGCCGCCAGCTGGCGGGCTTCCTGCCATGCCGGCAATCCCTGCGGGATATTGCGTTTCAGCCACTCCGCCATATTGCTCGTGCCTTCCGGCAGGTATCGCTGACGGGCCGCGGAAAGCGCGGCTATCTTGTTGGTGAGTTGTATTTTGGCTTCTGCCAGTGGCAACAGTTCTTCAGTGTGCTGGCCGAGCAGGATACGTTGTTCGTTTTCAAGCAAAACGACGAATGCGCGCAAGGCGGCGCATTCGTCGTTCAGGTTGGACAGAAACTCTGTCGTCAGGCCGTTCGCGGGTTTTGCGGTCAACGTTTGCTCGCGGTGATGAGATCTTGCACGGAGTTGATCAAGCGATCGGCAACGACGCCGGAGTTGACTTTGAAGCGCCCTTCGCTGATAGCCTGTTTGATTTCCGCGACCTTTTTCACGTCCACCAGCGGGGTACCGGCGATGCTGCCCTCCAGGCTGCGCAGCTGCGCGGTGGTGGAGCCTAGATGTACGCTGGTACCGCTTGTTTCGGCGGGAGTCTGGCTGCCTGTTGCTTTCGTTGCTGAGTTGCGCGAACTCGCTTCCCCTGCCGTGCTGGGGGGGAGCGGCTTGCTGGTTTTTTCGATCTTCATGGGGTAATTCCCTTTTCACTGACTCGGTTAAGCATTACATCGGCAGATGATCGATAAACTTTAGGATACTTTACGGCTACTGCAGATTATAGCTGCTTCATGGACGCACTTCCACGGTGCCGTCCGCCCCCGCTGCACCGCTCAGGACCTGGCCGGAAGACATGCGTACCTGCACGATCTGTCCTGCTGTGGCGTTATTGAGTGCTTGCCCGGACGAACGAACGGAAAACCCTTCGCTGCGCACCCTTATTTCGGTCGTATTTCCCTGGACCACAACGAACTGCGCGCGCAGCATGTCTTGCCGCAGCACCTGCCCTGCACCGATACCAAACCTGAGCGTTTTGCCGATGGCCTGTGCCGGATCGGTAAGGATGCCAGGTTGTCCCAGTTCGCCGTTTTGCATGCTGAAGTCGTTCGCGCTCAACACCGTGTTCTGGGCCAGAGGGCGATTGGCGACCAGCCTGTCAACGCTGACCTTGATGTTGGCCTGGAGAAAGATCGACCAGCCGGGCTTTTCGTTGCAGCGCACGCCGATGCTGGTTTTGCCCATCAACTGCGATCCGGCGGGCAGAAAGGCCTCGAGCGTGCCGCAAGCCGGCAGGACAGTGCGTGCATCGATGTCGTCGACCGTGATGCCGACCTTGCCCGGCAAAGCGCGGGTCTGTGCCTGCGCATAGGCCAAGGCGGCCTCGCGTATTGCGGCATGGCTCTGCTTGTCTGCGGCCCAAGCGGTCGGGGAGCAAATAAAGGTCGCAATCAATACTAAGCACAGGTTTTTCATGGCCATATTGTGGAACCGGAGGCGGATTTTTAAAGCGGGAAATAGAACGGCTTTCTACCCCTAATCGTCAAATAGGGCATGACATGCCGTGATTAGTATGCGAACCATGAAAGAAGTAGCGGCTGCCACCGGGGGCGGTGAGCTGCAGGTGCGGGAACAGACAGACAGGAGGGCGAGATGAGCGGCAGAATAGACCAGATGTTGCAATTCCAACAGTCAGCGCTGAATTTGCGCGCTACACGCCAGGAATTGATCGCGTCCAATATCGCCAATGCGGATACGCCGAACTATAAGGCGAGGGACATCGATTTTGCCAGTGCATTGCAGGGGGCATTATCGGGCAACGGACAGAAATTGCCCGTGGCGGCGACTTCGCCGCAGCATCTGGCGGGTGCGTCCGGCGAAAGCGTGATGGGGGCGCCGGTGCTGTATCGCAAGCCGTTGCAACCGAGTGCCGACGGGAATACTGTTGATATGGACGTGGAAAGGTCGCAATTTGCCGACAACGCCTTGCGTTACGAGGCTAGCCTGACGTTCGTCAGCAACGATGTCAAAAACGTGTTGGCCGCCCTGCAAGGATAACGATCATGTCTCTATTCAATATCTTCAATATCGCCGGTTCCGCCATGACAGCGCAGTCGCAACGTCTCAACGTGGTGGCAAGCAACCTTGCCAACGTCGACAGCGCCACCGGACCGGACGGCAAACCCTACAGGGCAAAGCAAGTTGTGTTTTCCACCGTGCCGACTGCCGGCCAGCCGGGGGAGGGCGTCAAGGTGGCGGCGGTGGTGGAAGACAATTCGCCGATGAAAATGGTGTACGACCCGAAACATCCGATGGCGGATGCCAAGGGCTACGTGACCATGCCGAATGTGAATCCGGTGGACGAGATGGTGAACATGATCTCGGCTTCCCGTTCATACCAGAACAACGTGGATGTGATGAATACATCCAAAACCCTGCTGATTAAAACACTCACTCTCGGGCAATAAAGGAGATAGATCATGACCACTTCCGTACAGAGCACTACTTCATCGACCACAGCGGCGGCGACTGCTGTGGCAAGTTCGCAGCTGGCCGCCACCCAGGACCGGTTCCTGACGCTGCTGGTGACGCAGTTGCAGAACCAGGATCCGCTGAATCCGATGGACAACTCGCAAGTCACGTCGCAGATGGCGCAGCTTTCCACGGTGAGCGGCATCAACCAATTGAATGCAACCGTGCAGGCGCTGAGTACCAGCATGACGACGTCACAATCCTTGCAGGCGACTTCCATGATCGGGCACGCGGCGCTGGTGCCGGGCAACCAGATCGCGCTGGCGAGCGGGCAATCCAATGCGGCGGTGGAATTGACCCAGCCTGCCGACCAGGTCACGGTGACGATCGCCGATACCAAGGGCAATGTCGTGCGCACCATGCAACTCGGGTCGCAAAGTGCTGCCGGTGTGGTCAACTTCCAGTGGGATGGCAAGGACAATACCGGCGCAACAGTGGCGGACGGTACCTACCAATTCAGCGCCAAGGCAGTGCTTGGCACCAGCAACAGCAGCCCGACGACACTGTCTTACGGGATGGTGAACAGTCTGGCGCTGACCTCAGGCGGGCCGACATTGGGCATGGGCACGCTCGGCGATGTGGCACTGAGCGCGGTCCGTCAGGTTTTGTGATGAACGTTTCGCCGAGTGCGAGAGATCGAATTTAATAGGAGGATGTCATGGGTTTCGAACAAGGTCTGAGCGGTCTGAATGCAGCATCCAAAAGTCTGGACGTGATCGGCAATAACGTCGCCAATGCCAGCACGGTCGGTTTCAAACAATCGCAAGCGCAATTTGCCGACATCTATGCAAACTCACTGGGCGGCGGCGGATCAAGCGTGGCTGCCGGGATCGGTGTCCAGGTGGCGGCTGTGGCGCAGCAATTTACGCAGGGCAATATCACCACCACGAATAACTCCTTGGACATGGCTATCAGCGGCAGCGGTTTTTTCCGCATGAGCAACAACGGCACGATCACGTATTCGCGCAACGGGCAGTTCCAGTTGGACAAGAACGGTTTCATCGTCGATAACCAGGGTAAAGACCTGACAGGCTACCAGCCGAATGCAGCCGGAGTCATCGTGGCAACCACGCCCGGCCCGATCCAGATATCCACAGCCAATTTGTTGCCCAAAGCCAGCACTGCGGTCACTGCGGGGGTTAATCTGAATGCAAATGCGGCAATCATTCCTGCGGCACCGGCGTTCGATCCGAACAATCCTGCGACCTTTGACAATTCCACTTCGGCAACGATCTACGACAGTCTGGGTGGAAGCCACATTGCCTCAATGTATTTTGCCAAAACGTCAGCGAACACATGGAATACCTATCTGACAGTGGACGGAGCCATGGTTCCGCCGGGCGGCGCAACTCCAGGGCTGCTAACGCCAATGACTTTCAATACCAACGGCACGTTGGCGACCCCAACGACTGCGGTGACTTCGGCGTCTTTCACCCCGTCTTCGGCTGCGATAACTCTTGCGGGATCAACAATAACCGGCGGTACGACCGTTACCGTGCCAAGTACTGCTGGATTGGTAAGCGGTGCAACGGTCACTGGTGACAATTTCCCTGCGGGAACCACAATCACAATTACTGGCCCAACCACCTTCACAACTTCGGCGCCAGGGACAAATGCAAGCGGTGTCACCTTGAACGTGACTAATCCGCCCAGCGCGGCACCGCAAACATTGAGTTTCAACTTTGGCAGCACTACGCAGTTCGGCACCACCTTCGGCGTGAATTCGCTGAGCCAGGACGGCTACACTTCCGGTCAGATGACCGGTTTCACCACCGGCTCGGATGGTATGGTCACCGGCCGTTATTCCAACGGCCAGACAAGGACGCTCGGACAAGTGGTGCTGGCCAACTTCAGTAACGCCCAGGGCCTGCAATCGCTGGGCAACAACCAGTGGGCGGAGACTTCCACCTCGGGCAACCCGCTCGTGGGCACGCCGGGATCGGCAAGCCTGGGTGTGTTGCAAACCTCGGCAACTGAAGACTCCAATGTGGATCTCACCGCGGAACTGGTGAACATGATTACTGCACAGCGCGCGTATCAGGCCAATGCGCAGACGATCAAGACGCAAGACCAGATCATGCAGACGATCGTCAACTTGCGTTAAGTGAACTGAGGCGAGGAAGGTGACATGGACAGGCTGATCTATACCGCGATGACAGGCGCTTCGCACACCATGCAGCAGCAGGCATCGGTGGCGCAGAATCTGTCCAACGTCAACACGCCGGGATTCCGCTCGACCATCGACACCTTTCGCAGCGTACCGCTGGTGGGCGAAGGCCTTGCAACCCGTACCTTCGTGGTCGATTCGACATCCGGCACCGACTTCACGCCCGGCGTGATGCAAGCCACCGGACGCACACTCGATGTCGCCATCGATGGCAAAGGATGGATCGCGGTAGAGGATGGCAACGGCAACGAGGCTTATACCCGCAACGGCAGCCTGCAGGTGTTGCCCAACGGTATTTTGCAGTCCCGTAACGGCATGAATGTGGTGGGCGATAGCGGGCCCATCACCATACCGCCGGACACCCAGGTGACGATTGCCAAGGACGGAACCATTTCGACCGTACCCAGCGGAACGATGGCGGCTCAAGTGGTATTGGTCGGGCGTCTCAAGCTGGTCAATCCTCCGGAGGATCAGTTGGTGCGCGGCGAGGATGGTTTGTTCCGCACCAGGGACGGCAAACCGGCCGACGCAGACATCAAGGTCGGTGTGGTCTCGGGCAACCTGGAAGGCAGCAACACGAACATGGTGGAGTCGATGGTGAACATGATCTCGCTGTCGCGCCAATTCGATATGCAGATGAAGATGCTGACAACGGCGGACGACAACGCCAAGCAAGCCAGCGGCGTACTCAGCGTCACCGGCTGAATTTTATAAAAGGATACTCATCATGATTCGTTCCCTGTGGATTGCCAAGACCGGTCTGGAAGCACAACAGACGCAGATGGATGTCATCTCCAACAACCTGGCCAACGTCAGTACCAACGGCTTCAAGCGTTCGCGTGCGGTGTTCGAGGATCTGCTGTACCAGAACCTCCGCCAGCCGGGTGCGCAATCGTCGCAACTGACACAGATACCCTCCGGTCTGCAGATCGGAACCGGTGTGCGCCCTATCGCGGCCGAACGCATCCATACCCAGGGCAACCTGCAACAGACCAGCAATCAGCTAGATGTGGCGATCCAGGGCGCAGGCTTCTTTCAGGTTGTGCTGCCAGACGGCACGACGGGCTATACCCGCGACGGCTCTTTCCAGACCGACAATCAGGGGCAGATGGTCACTTCGAATGGCTTTCCATTGCAGCCGTCGATCACCATCCCCGCCAATGCCACCTCGGTAACCATCGGCCAGGATGGCGTGGTGTCGGTCACGCAGCCGGGTACGACAGCGGCGGTGCAGGTCGGCAGCATACAGCTGGCGACATTCATCAATCCGGCCGGACTGGAAAGCATGGGGCAGAACCTTTATCAGGAGACAGGCTCGTCGGGGGCGCCTCTGGCCAATGTGCCCGGCACCAACGGCACAGGAACGATCAGTCAGGGTTATGTCGAGACTTCCAACGTGAATGTGGTGGAAGAACTGGTGAACATGATCCAGACACAGCGCGCGTACGAGATCAATTCAAAAGCGGTCACCGTCTCGGATCAGATGCTGCAGAAACTGACGCAGATGTAATGTTATCAAAATGAACATGCTTGAAATTGCCATGGGCGCTTCCCCCCATCCTGACCCTGGTGGAACAACTAGCTATCCCACTAAGCAACCAAAAGACGGTTGCCAAGTGGTTGGTTATAAGCCCGCAAGCTGGCAAGTCGCCGGTTATCTCCTGGAAGGAGAGGGAACACACGAGAAGAGGGTCAAGCAGGCAATCCGCGAAGCGGATGCTCGCAAAGGCAATTTTGAATTTCCGGAGGCGAATCATGCGTAAAACAATGGGAGTAATAAGTCTGCTGGTTGTCGCTTTGCCACTGACTGCCTGCGTGCCGCCGCCGTCCACCAGCATCCGGGAACCGTTGACGGCTCGTCCGACCCCTTTGCCTTTGGTGCCGAATAACGAGGGGGCAATTTTCATGGCGGGAGTGAACGATCATCCGATGTTCGAGGACATGCGCCCGCGCCACGTTGGCGATGTGCTCATCGTCAACATCGTCGAAACGACGGCGGCTTCCGGCAAATCGGGACATGACGACACCAATACCGGCAGTCTGGCGATTACTGCACCGTCCCTGACGGGATTGACTGGCGGAGTGTCGGGCAGCAGCAGTGTCAAATCGGGCGGCGCAAGTGACAGTTCGGGGAGTAATTCTTTCACGGGAGCCATCACCGTGACAGTGACTGAAGTGCTGCCCAACGGCAATCTGCGTGTTGCAGGCGAGAAGCAAGTGTCCATCAAATACGCCCAGGAATATGTGCGCTTTTCCGGCATCGTGAATCCGGCCACCATCAGCGGCAGCTACACTGTGCAATCGACCCAGGTGGCGGACGTGCATGTCGAATACAAGGGAGCAAACAGCATCGACACATCTGCAGTGCTCAGCATGTTCAACCGCATCTTCTACTCGGTATTGCCGTTCTAGCGGGGTAAGCCATGAATATCAGATCGTTTTTATTTGCGCTGTTGATGCTCGTTTCTCTGAGCGCAACAGCGGAACGCATCAAAGACCTGGCCAGTGTGCTGGGCGTTCGCGAGAACCAGTTGCTGGGTTACGGGCTGGTGGTCGGCCTGGACGGCAGCGGCGACATGACTATGCAAACACCGTTCACGGTGCAAAGCATCACCAACATGCTGTTGCAGATGGGCGTCAACATGCCGCCGGGCAGCAGCAGCATCATGATGCTGAAGAATGTGGCCGCGGTAACAGTGACGGCTTCGCTGCCGGCGTTTTCACGTCCCGGACAGACCATCGACATCACGGTATCGTCCATCGGCAATGCCAAAAGTCTGCGCGGTGGCACCTTGCTGATGACGCCGCTGAAAGGCGCCGACGGGCAGGTGTATGCCATGGCGCAGGGCAACATGCTGGTGAGCGGGGCGGGTGCGGCGGCGGGCGGTTCCAAGACTCAGATCAATCACTTGAGCGTGGGCCGCATTCCCGGCGGTGCGACAGTGGAGCGCACGGTGCCGACGTCGCTGGGGCAGGGCGAGTACATCTATCTCGAATTGAATTCTGCCGACTTCACCACGGCGATGCGTCTGGCAGAAGTGATCGGTAATAACGTTTCGCCCGGCAATCCGGAGGTCGCGGCTGCAGTGGATGCGCGCACCATACAAGTCAAGGCACCGGAAGGCAACGCGCGCGTGGCGTTCATTTCGCAGATCGAGAACCTGGAAGTCGATGCGGCGGCGGGCAGTGCCAAGGTCATCGTCAATGCGCGCACCGGCTCGGTGGTGATGAATCAGCATGTCTCGCTCGATGACTGCGCCGTGGCGCACGGCAACCTCACTGTCGTGATCAACGCCGAGAACACGGTGAGCCAGCCCGCGCCGTTTTCGCAAGGGCAAACCGTGGCGGTGACCAATGCCAATATCGAGATCAAGGCCGACAAAGGCAATCTGCTGCACCTGAAGCGCGGTGTGGATCTGAACGATGTGGTCAGGGCGCTCAATTCCATCGGTGCGACCCCGCAGGACATGCTGGCGATCCTGCAGGCAATGAAGGCCGCCGGTGCGCTGCGCGCCGAACTTGAGGTGATATAGGTTCTGCGGCCATGGCGATCTCCGGCACAGACATCAGCAGCATGGCGATCGACAGCCAGAGTCTGAACAGGCTGAAATTGCAGGCTACGCAGGCTCCGGACCAGGCGCTGAAGGCGGCAGCCAAGCAATTCGAAGCGGTATTCCTGAACATGATGCTGAAAAGCATGCGCGATGCGACACCGCAGGACGGTGTATTCGATAGCGAGCAGACCAAGATGTTCACCGGCATGCTCGACCAGCAATTGGCGCAAAGCATGTCGTCTCGCGGCGTGGGATTGGCGGAAGTCATGGTGAAACAACTCAGCCGCAACCACCAGGTCAGTCCCTCTGCTCCCGCCGCGGTTGCACCGGCCGCGATGCGCGCCGTGCCTTCAGCTTACAAGGCCGATGTCCAGCAATCCTTTATCGATAAATTAAGAGTGCCTGCCGAGCAGGCAAGCAGCAGTACCGGTATCCCGGCGCATCTCATACTGGGACAGGCTGCGCTGGAAAGCGGTTGGGGCAAGCGCGAGATAAAAATGGCGGATGGCAGCAACAGCTATAACCTTTTCGGCATCAAGGCGGGCAAGGATTGGAAGGGCAAGGTGGCGGAAGTGACCACCACCGAATATCACAACGGAGTGGCGAGCCAACAAGTGCAGCGCTTTCGCGCATACGGCTCATATGCGGAGTCGTTTCAGGATTACGCAAAATTATTGAACAATAACCCGCGCTATTCGGGAGTGACGGGGCAGGAAGATGCCAAGGTCTTTGCGCAGGGGCTGCAGCAAGCCGGATATGCGACCGACCCGCATTACGCGGACAAGCTGGTCGGCGTGATCGGCAGCGTCAGCACCCGCGTCTAAAGTTTTCAATTAATGTGCCGATAACCAGACTGTAGAGCTGACTAACGGCAGAAGGATCTTGCGATATGGCTATTTTCGGTATTTCAGTGAGCGCGCTCAATGCGGCCCAAGCAGGCCTTGCAACGACCTCGAATAACATCGCCAATGCCAACACGCCCGGCTATTCACGGGAACAGATCGTCCAGACGCAGATGTTGCCGCAGAACACGGGCTCGGGGTTCATCGGGCAGGGTGTCAGCGTGGCGACGGTGCAGAGACAATATGACCAGTTCTTGAGTGCACAAGTACTTGCAGCGCAGACGCAATCGTCCAATCTGAATACGCAACTGGGCCTGTCGCAGCAGGTAAGCAATCTGCTGGGTGATTCCAGCGGCGGTTTGACTCCCACGCTGCAGGATTTCTTCACCGCGGTGAACGGCGTTTCCAATGCGCCCCAGTCCGTGCCCGCACGACAGGCCATGATCGGCAGCGCGCAAACGCTGGTGAGCCGTTTCCAGTCCCTGAGCCAGAACTTGAACCAGATTCGGGACGGTCTCAACAGCCAGATCTCGAACAGCGTGACACAGATCAATAGCTATGCGAACCAGATCGCCACACTGAACGAGCAGATTGTCCAAGCGCAGGCCAACAATCCGAACCAGCAGCCGAATGCACTGCTGGATCAACGCGACCAGTTGGTCAATCAGCTCAGTCAGCAAATACGCGTTTCAACTATCAAGCAGAGCGACGGTTCGATGAACGTCTATATCGGCAACGGTCAATCGCTGGTTCTGGGTAACCAGACCACGACGCTGCAAGCGATCGCTTCTCCCACCGACCCGACGGCGCTGCAAGTCGCCTATGCGAACAATGGCACCGTGATTCCGATCCAGCAAAGTTCGCTGCAGGGCGGCAGCCTGGGGGGATACCTCAGTTTCCGCCAGACCGTGCTCGATCCGGCAGTCAATGCGCTTGGCCGCATTGCAATGGGTTTTGTCGATACCTTCAATCAGCAACAGCAAAAAGGAACGGATCTGAACGGCGCGCTCGGCGCAAGCATGTTCACTTCGGCAGTACCGCGCGTGACGCCTTCCTCTTCCAACGTTGGCAACGGTGTACTCGCGGCGACCGTCAACAGTACCTCGGCGCTGACAGGGCACGATTACAGCGTGCAGTTCGATGGTACGAACTATACCGTCTACGATACGACCACCAATGCCGCGCAGTCTTTCACTCCGGCACAGTTGGCCGCAGGACAAACGCTCCCAGGTACCGGCATCACACTGCAATTGACGGCGGGTTCGGTGGCGAACGTTGCGGGCGATTCGTTCCTTGTACGACCCACGGCGGACGGCGCAAGCAATATTGCACTCAACATCACCGACCCGACCAAGATCGCCGCATCAGCTCCCATCGCTTCCAACGCGCCGACTACCAACCTGGGAACCGGCACCATTGCGCCAGCCAGCGTGGCCGCGACTACCCCGCTGCCATTGAGTGCGGTTCCGCTGCAGGACAATGTGACGATTACCTTTATCGATGCAACTCACTTTACTGTCACTGACAATACTGCGCCGTCAACGCTCGTTGGTGCACCGGGAACGCTGTATAACCCGGCCGTTGGAGCGACGTTGTCGTTTAATGGTTGGACGACGCAAATTAGCGGTGCACCTTCTGCCGGGGACACGTTTTCCGTGACTCAGAACACCAACGCCACTGCCGACGGCAGCAACATGCTGAAAATGGCAGCATTGCAGACAACCAATACGCTGGTGAACGGCACGACCAGCTACCAGGGTGCTTATGCACAGTTGATCGCCCAAGTGGGCACACAGACGAACCAGTTGACTACCACCAGCCAGGCGCAGACCAGCCTGTTGACCCAGGTGACCAACTCGCAGCAGGCTGTTTCCGGTGTCAACCTGGATGAAGAAGCGGCCAATCTGTTGCGTTATCAGCAAGCCTACCAGGCAGCGGGCAAGGCGATGCAGATCGCCAATACCATGTTCGACACCATTCTGAATCTGAAGTAGGAGTAGATCATGCGAATCAGTACCGCCACCATCTATAGCTCGAACGTATCCAACATGAACAATCTCGAGGCGCAGATTGCTCAAACCCAACAGCAGATTTCGACCGGGAACCGTATCCAGTCGCCGGCCGATGATCCTACCGGTGCGGCGCGCATCATTGAGCTCAATCAGGCCAATTCGGTAAACACCCAATATGGCACCAACAATACTGCCGCTCAAAACACCCTTTCATTATCCGAGAACGTTCTGCAAAGCGTGACGACGCTGCTGCAGAGCGTGAAGTCGACTGCGGTGAATGCGGCGAACGGTGTGCTGACCACCTCCGACCGCCAATCGTTGGCGACCAGCTTGCAGGGCCAATTGCAGGAATTGCTGGGGCTGGCAAACAGCACGGACGGCACCGGAAATTACCTTTTTTCGGGTTCAAAAGGCAACACACAGCCCTTTGTGAATACTCCCGCCGGCATCGCTTACCAGGGCGACAGTTTGCAGCGCAACATACAGGTAAGCCCGACAAGACAGATCGCCAGCACCGACGTGGGCACGGATATCTTCATGAAGGTGAGAAACGGGAATGGAACATTCACCGCCTCTTCAGGCTTGACCCTGGGTATCAGCGCAAACATAGCCGTGGGGGCAACGTCGGTGACTGTGGCCAACACCGGTGCTCTGGTGCCGGGCATGCCGATCACCGGGGGCGGGTTCCCGGCCGGAACAACGGTCGCCAGCATCACAGATGCAACGCACTTCGTTGCTTCCAATCCGGCAACAACAGCCACGGCCGCGGGGCAGACCATCCAGTTTGCCAATACAGGCACGGGGACAGGCATCATCAGCACCGGTGCGGTGATCAATCCTGCTTTATACAACAATAACACTTACCAGCTGTCATTCAGCGTAGTCGCCGGAGTGACTACCTATTCCGTGACCGATGTGACCAATCCTGCCGCTCCCGTCGCTGTTGCCGGTCAAACCAACGTCGCTTACACCAGCGGCAATGCCATCAATTTCAACGGCATTCAGGTGCAAATCAACGGAGCGCCTGCGAATGGCGATGTGTTCAGTGTCTCGCCTAGCGCCAATCAGGGCATCTTCGCTACCTTATCCAACCTGATCAATACCCTGAAATCGCCGGCAGCGCCGGGCGGTACTTCTTTCAATCAAAGTGTGAACGATGCATTGGGGAACATCGATCAGGGTTTGAATAATATCCTGACCGTACGCGCTTCGATGGGGTCCCGCCTGAACGAACTGACTGCCCTGCAAAACACCGTCAGCCAGCAGGGGCTGCAATACCAGCAAACGCTGACGTCCATCCAGGGTACGGACTACAACAAGGCCATCAGCGATCTGACACAGCAGCACACCGCGCTACAGGCAGCACAACAATCGTTTGCTTCTATATCCAAATTGTCGCTGTTCAACTACCTGTAAATTCCTTCCGTTTTGATGCGGCGTGCAAGGTTTCCCTTGCATCCCGTCATTTCCGGTGCCTGAATCCCGGCGTTTCTGAAATCTATTGTGGCTGACGACTGCATTGCTCTGTGCAGTTAGAATGCGCGGATGCGGAACCGGACAATGCAACCCGGTTCCTTGGATTGCCATTAACCCAGATGCATCTCACGGTCATGATAGACAAGGAACGCACGGAAGCCGAAGCGCTTTTCTTCCAGGGTACCCGCTGCATGGAAACCGGCGATGTCGCCGGCGCAGAAGCCTGCTTCAGGCAAGCTGTGCAAATCGTGCCGGACTTTGCCGAGGCCTATGCCAATCTCGGCCTGATGCTGGACAGGAAGTTTGATACGGATGCCGCCGAGATCTGTTATCGGCGATCCATCGAACTTGCCCCGGGCTATTCGCAAACTCATCTGAACCTTGGGGTGCTGTGCGCCGGCAAGAAGCGATTCGCCGAAGCTGAGGCAGCCTATGAGCAAGCAATCGCGCTTGAGCCGGGGTCTCCGGTGGGGTGGTCGAATCTTGGTGTGCTCTATGCTTGCATGAAACGGGAAGCAGAGGCGGAACAATGCTACCGCAGGGCGCTGTCTTTGAATGACTCCTATAGAACGGCCCGCTTCAACTTCAGCTATCTGCTATTGCGCCAGGGTCGGTTTGAAGAAGGCTGGGAGTGTCTGGAGGCCCGCAACTGGTACACAGAACCGGCTGCCCGATTCGATTGCCCGCGCTGGCAGGGCGAAGCAGTCGCCGGCAAATCGGTCCTGATCGTTTACGAGGCCGGTCTCGGCGATGTGATCCAGTTTTGCCGTTACGCGGAAGTGCTGAAGGAGCGCGGTGCAGCGTCGATCACCATGATCTGTCATCCGCCCTTGAAGGCATTGCTGGAAGGGCTGGAAAGCGTGAATAGCGTGGTTTCCTTCGACGAGAAATTACCGGCATCCGGCTGGGATTTCTGGACCCCGCTTCTGAGCATTCCATACCACTGTAAAACCGATTTCGATTCCATCCCGGCAAAGATTCCCTATCTGGCAGCGCCGCATGACCTGGTCGAAAAGTGGGCCGCACTGTTACCAAAAAACGGGATCCGAGTCGGTTTGGTGTGGAAGGGAAACACCCAATTCGAAAATGATGCAGACAGGTCGCTTCCATCGCTTGATGTGCTGGCCTCTTTGGGGTCGGTAGCCGATGTGAGCTTTATCAGCCTGCAGAAAGGCGCCGGCGAAGATGATGCGATTCAGCCGCCCGATGGATTGCATCTGATCCATATTGGCTCGCAGCTGACGGATTTTGCCGATACCGCAGCTGCCGTGATGAATCTCGATCTGGTCATCTGCGTCGACACTGCGGTCGCTCATCTGGCAGGAGCGCTCGGGAAGCCTTGCTGGGTCTTGTTGCCGGATTACAAGACAGACTGGCGCTGGTTGACGGATCGCGAGGATACGCCGTGGTACCCCGGCATCATGCGCCTCTTTCGCCAGCCCGCGATGGGCGACTGGGGCTCAGTCGTTGCCGAGGTGGTCGCCGCGTTGGAGCAATGGGAAAAGTAAAGGATGCGTATCATTCGGCGAGGGTGGGGTATAACTTTACCGCGACGAATAACAGTGCGCAGAATACAGCAAGCAAAACCGAAAAATCCACAGCGTAACCATGAATGCTTTCCCCTCCCGTGATCATGAGCCCGCGCAGCGCGTCGATCAGGTAAGTCAGCGGGTTGATCTGTGCGATGAAACGCAACCAGCCCGGCATGATCTCCAGCGGATAGATCGCATTGCTCGCGAAGAACATGGGCATGGTCAGGAGCTGGCCTATTCCCATGAAACGTTCGCGCGTCTTGACGATGCAGGCGATGACGAGCGAGAACGTGGCAAAGATCCCCGAGCCCAGCATCACGCTGACCAGTACCGCGAAGATCGCGAACGGATCCAGCCTGAGCGAAACATGCATCACGAATGCGATGAGATAAATGACCGTCGCCTGCAGAAGGCCGCGGAATCCGGCGGCAACCGCCTTGCCGAATACCAGGGAAATGCGCAGCGCGGGGCTGACCAGTAGTTTATGCACCACGCCCAGGTCGCGCTCCCAGATGATCGCGATGCCGTAGAAGATCGCGCTGAACAGAACGCTCTGCGCGAGTATCCCCGGCGTGATGAAAGCGAGGTAGCTCAACTGCCCGGTCTGTATGCCGCGAACCTGGGCGAGTACCTGCCCGAATACCACCAGCCACAGCAACGGCTGCACCGCGCGCGAGATGATCTCGGTCGGGTCGCGGATCAGCTTGATCAGCTCGACTTGCACGATGGCGGCGCTTTCACGGATGAATCGTTTCATTGGAATAACCTGTCAGCCGAGTCGATGGGCTGTTCTGCGGTTCTGCACGATCTCGCGGAAAGTGCCGCTCTCCTGGATGGAGCCGCCCGCGTAATGCACGAACACGTCGTCCATGTTGGCGCCTTCCCCGAGTCCGGCGCGCAACTCGGCAGGTTTGCCGACCACACTGATCTTCCCCCTGTGCAGTATCGCCAGATTGTCGCAAAGCGCTTCTGCCTCTTCCATGTCGTGCGTGGTGATGAGTACCGTCATGCCATGGTTGCGCCGGAGATCGATCAGACGATCCCACACTGTGTGGCGCGCAACGGGGTCAAGCCCGATCGTCGGCTCATCCAGGAACAGGATCGCTGGGCGATGCAGCATGGCCTGGGCCAGTTCAAGCCTGCGTATCATGCCGCCGGAGTAGGTGCGTACCAGCTTGTCTGCAGAGTCGACCAGGCTCATGAACTCCAGCGCATTTTCGATCCGCTCTTTTCTCTCTGTTGCGGGTATGTCATAGAGCTTGGCCGACAGACGCAGATTCTCATAGCCGGTCAGTGCGCCGTCGGCAGACAGGAGCTGCGATACATAGCCGATGCGCCGCCTGACGTCCGCCGGGGACCGGATGATATCGAAACCGCCAACGTCGGCCGTTCCGGAGGTGGGTGACAACAGGGTCGTGAGCATCTTGATGACGGTGCTCTTCCCGGCGCCATTCGCGCCGAGCAAGCCGAAAATCTCGCCATACGGAACGCGCAGTGCGATGTGATCCACCGCGGTCAGATTGCCGAACTGGCGTGTCAGCTCGGATGTATCGATCGCGAATCTGTCGGGCATATCGGTGCTCATATATGTATATTATGCGCTCCTATATCCAAGCCAGGCAGCTCCCGATGATCAAGCAGCCCCTGCCGGACCCTTCCGGTATCACCGACGCGATATTCAGCAACAACGTGGGCCGCGACCCTGAGCGGCTTGCCATGAAATACGCCAAGATGGCGCAGAGCCCGTTCATCTTTTTACGCGGTGCTTGTCACCTGTTCTACGACTCCCTGCCGGATTCGTCCCTCTTTCGCAACGCACCTCTGGCCTGGTGTTGCGGGGATCTGCATTTCGAGAATTTCGGCAGTTACAAGGGCGACAACCGGCTGGTCTATTTTGACATCAACGACTACGACGAGGCCGCACTGGCACCGGCCACCTGGGACATGGCCAGGCTGCTGACCAGCATCCAGTGCGGCGCCGATACGCTCAACGCGACCAGGGCCCAAGCTTTGGAGGTCAGCCAAAGCTGTCTGGACGCCTATCGCAGCGCCCTCGCCAACGGCAAGCCGCTGTGGGTGGAACGGGAAACATCCGCCGGCCTCGTGAATGCGCTGCTGACGACTTTGCAGAGTCGCGAACGCACCACGTTTCTCGACAAGCGCACGACCCGCAAGGCCCACCGGCGCAGCCTGATACTGGACGGTGTGAAAGCGTTACCGGCTTCCGATGCCCAGAAGAAACTCGTTGCCGGATTCATGGCTGGTTTCGCCTCCACACAGACCGATCCGAAGTTCTTCGAAGTACTCGACATCGGTCGCCGCATCGCAGGGACCGGCAGCCTCGGCGTGGAGCGATTCGTGGTGCTGGTGGAAGGCAAGGGTTCTCCCGACGGCAACTACCTGCTCGATATCAAGGAGGCCAAGCCGTCGGCGATGGCACCGCATCTTGCACGACTCGGAATCAAACAGCCGGACTGGCCGGACGAAGCGAGCAGGGTGGTGACCGTACAGAACAGGATGCAGGCCGTCGATCACGCCTTCCTTCATCCGGTGAAACTGGACGGACTCCCGTGCATCCTGAAAGGACTGCAACCTTCGGAGGATCGCGTATCCATCGGCGAGTGGGGCAAGAAACTGGATCGGCTCAAGGACGTGGTGGCGACCATGGGGCGCATCCTGGCCTGGGACCAATTGCGTGCTTCGGGGCAATCCGGGGCGGCCACTGCCGATGAACTGATCGCGTTCGCGCAAAGAGGAGACTGGATCACCGAGATGCTGGATACGGCGACGCAAATGACGGAGACGACCCGGCAGCAGTGGCAAGCGTTCACTGAGGGGCTGAACAGCCTTCAGTCGCAGGAGCGGGCTCCGTGATCTCCGCTGATCTGCATAGAGGTATTGATGGCTGAGCAAAATAATTCCAACCCGATGTTCCAGGCGGCGCTGCGCAAACATCTCGATAGCGATCTGCAGGCAGCCGAGCACATGTATCGCGAAATCATCCTGGCCGACCCAGCCGACGCCCAGGCCAGGCACTATCTGGGATATCTGCTGCAACAGTCCGACCGATTGCAGGAAGCGTTCGAGCAACTGACGGCAGCCATTGCCATCGACAACCGCCATGCAGAATGGCATTTCAATCTGGGCATCGTGTTTTCAAGACTGGGAAAGGTCACTGCGGCGATAGATGCTTTTACCAGAGCCATCGCGATTGATCCGGATAAATATTTCTACTGGACCAACCTGGGGGCTGCGTTCGAATCGGATCAGGAATGGGTTCGTGCCGAGCAATGCTACCAGGCTGCGATAAACATCGATCCGAACTGCCCGGATGCTTTCTACTTGCTGTCGGCCTTGTATCTGAAGCAGGAACGGTTCGAGGAGGCGCGGCATTGCAACTACCGCGGCATCGTGGCCGAACCGGCGGGCAGCAAACCGAAAATGGTATTGGGTCAGGCGCTATATGAATTGGGGCGGGTGGACGAAGCGATCTCGTTGTTTGAGAGCTGGCTGGCAGAGGAACCGGACAACCCGGTAGCGACGCATTTGCTGGCCGCGTACAGGGGGCAGCAAGTGCCCGCGCGATGCAGCGATCGGTATGTCGAACAGACGTTCGACGCCTTCGCGAACAGTTTCGAGAACGTTCTGGGCAGACTGAAATACTGCGGCCCGCAATTGGTGCAGGATCACCTTGCCGAACTTGATCTGCCGGCTTCCAGCCTGAGCATCCTTGACCTGGGTTGCGGTACCGGCATGGTGGGTGAAGTAATGAAGCCCTACGCACGCGAGCTGGTGGGTGTCGATCTCAGCCAAGCCATGCTGGACCGGTCCGCTGCAAAGCAGGTGTACCGGCAACTGCACAAATCCGATATCGCCGAGTTCCTGCTGACGACTGGCGAGCATTACGATCTCATTACCTGCATGGACACGTTCGTCTATCTGGGGCGGCTGGATGAAATCCTTGCGCTGATCTATGGGAAGCTGACGATAGGCGGGATGTTGCTCTTCAGTACCGAAAAACTGCACGGGGCTACGGGGGCGGACTATCGACTGAACATCAGCGGCAGATACAGCCATCACCCCGGCTATCTGACAACCTTGCTGGGCAATGCCGGATTCAGGCTGCTGCGCATGACCGATGTCCCGATCAGGAACGAATCCGGTTGCCAGATCGAAGGCCAGTTCGTTTGCGCGAGCCGCATGGAATAACTCGGGAAGCTATACCTGCGCGCGCAACGCTCCGACAAATGATTCCAGTTCGTTCGTTGCCAGATCGGACACTGCCCAATATTCCATGCCGTCCTTTGTCCAGCGAATCAGGTGATAGCCCTGGTGCTCTTGAAGCCGCAAATCAGTTGCACCGGTCTTGCCCGGCCAGACATAGACATTGATCGGGTGCTGATTGTGCCGGTAGACCAGCACGGCCACGGTGCGGCCGTTGAGATAATCCAGCCGCCCTCCCACCAAAGGAAACCCGCTGGATGAAAGATCGAATACAGGCGGCGAAAAATCCAGCTTGCCATTGAACCACGGCTTTACCGTGTGCCTGTCGGATGAGACTACATCAGACAGGTGATCGACCTGCAAAGAACGAACATGGCTGGAGATCAGTTCCTCGACCAACCTGTCCTGGCTCGAAGGCTGGTTCAGATACACGGCGCCACTCCAGGCCAATGCCAGCACTGCCACCAGTACTGCACCCGCGTTCATCCAGTTCAGGTTCCACCCTATGGGGCTTGGGGTATCCGTGCGATGGCGCGGAAGGCTCATCGTGATGCGTTGAGCGAGGTGATCGGGAGCGAAAAAATAGGGGGCATGTTTTTTGAGCCTTTCCCTCGTGGTGTTCAGCGTCGAGAATTCGCTTTGGCATGCGGAGCAACTGTCCAGGTGCTGTTCCAGCGCAAGCAGATCGGCGACGCCAAGCTCCTGGTCGAGATAGGCAGGCAGCAGTTCCATGAATTTCTGATGGTCCATCATGTATTCCATTTCTGTGATGCAAGGATTTCAGCCAACTGCTTGCGTCCCCGCCCCAGACGCGACATCACTGTGCCTATCGGTATTCCGGTGATCCCGGCGATCTGCTTGTATGACATGTCTTCCAGTTCACGCAAGACCATCACTTCGCGAAACTCCACCGATAATGTTTCCAGGGCCAGTTGCATCTGTCGCTGGCAATCTTTCTGCATGAGCAGGGTCTCGGGGTTGTCGTCGTCATGATCTGCATTGCTGGAGTCGGTGTTCCCGATGCTGTGCAATTCTTCCTCGAACTGGGTGGTCTGGCCTTCAGCCCTGTTCTGCCGATACCAGGTGTAAAAAGTATTGCGCACTATACTCAGCAGCCATGCGCGCCCATCCTCGCCATGGAAGCCGTCAAAGAATTTATATGCGCGCAAATAGGCCTCCTGCACGATCTCTTCCGCATCCTGGTTGTTGCGCGCAAGCCAGCGCGCCAGATTGAAAGCCGAATCCAGATGCGGCAATACCATCGCCTGAAAACGTTTTTCTTTTGTTTTTATCGGGGAGTCCATCCTGCGATTCCGTATTCTCTATCGTAATACCGGTTATGGAAGGGCTTTATTCCCGCCCATTACAGCTTGGAGCGCGATAATTTGCAAATACGGCAGGATGTCAGATCATTGGCCTCCCCGGATCGGATTGAGCATCGGATCGATGCGTCCTAAATCGGCGACGAAACAGCGCTGGTTGCTCAATCGCCGTCACTTTCGATAGGTGGACGGAGATACGGACGCATCGATGCGAGGGTTTTCCTGCAAGATATGGAACCGGATCTGGACGGCGTCGTCCAGCGTCGAGGTGTCTGCCCACTCACCCTGTCCCACTTTGATCGATGTTCGCGAGACAGTGAATGAGCCATCGAACCAGCGGCCTTGAGGAGTGGCAGTCGTGACGAAAGCGACCGGCACGGCGACGGTATGACCCTTGAGCGTAAAGGCGCCCTTGGCGATGTAGTGCCCCGCGTCCTTGACATGAAATTCGGAAGCCTCGAAGGTCGCTTGGGGGAAGGTATTGGCATCGAAGAAATCCGCGCTCCTGATCAAATCGTTCGCGGCTGGAGTGCCAGTGTTGACAGAGCGAACATCGACGCTGACCAGAACCATCCCGACGTCCGGTCGCGCGGGATCGAATTTCACGTTCGCCACAAAATCATTGAACGTGCCCTGCAGCGCGACTCCCTCTTGCGAGGCCAAGAATCTGATTTCACTCAGCGGTGCGGCAGCGCCGGCGCTAAGGGCCGCGGCGCCCAGCATGACGACTGCTGCCTGGGACAGAATTCGCAGTGAACTCTTCATGTTATCGATCTCCTTTTCTGAACTCTCTTGCCTGACGGGAAACGCGCACACATTTCCGCCGCAGTTCCTGTCAGCGTGACGGCAAAGCCGAATACTCAGCCGACGGGGTGCTCGCGTTCCTCGATCGAACGTGCACTGCCCCTGGCTTCGATCTCGCGCCAGCCGAGTCCGCGATAAGGCTGTGCGGTGTCCCACGGCAAGGGAAGGTGGTCGGGCCCGGATCCGGGTGCCGGCAGGGGAAATATCAGCGATCTCGCCGCGTAATGCGGGATGTGTCCCGTCATGTGCTGATTCTCCTGGTGGATATGCCCGTAAAAGACGGTGACGCGCGGATAGGCCTGCAATACTTCCAGTGCCTTCGCACCGTCGCGGGTCGCCCACCCCCATTGCGGCTGCAGGTCGAACAACGGGCGATGAGTCAGCACCACGATGGGAACATCCTTTGATCGCGCATCCAGGTCCTTTTCCAGCCAGGAGATCTGTTCGTCTCCCAATGATCCTGTCGGGTCTGAGACGTTATCCAGCGCAACGAAATGGACGCCCTTGTGATCGAAGGAATAATGGGTCGCTCCGAAAAATTCCCGGAAAGCATCGCCGCGATCGGCTGACGCGTCGTGCTCACCCGGCAGGAAACGGATATTGCGGACACGGAGTGCGCCGACCTGTTCGCGGAATTCCGCCATGCGTTCGCGGCGTACCTTGGTGTCGAGTGTGAGTTGTGTCAGGTCTCCGGTGAAGACGATGAAATCCGGATCGACCGGCAGCGCATTCACCGCAGCGATCGCCTTGGGCAACGTGCCGCGCGCGTCGGGATTGGCCGGACCGCTGTAACCCCAATGCGTGTCGGACAACTGCACAAAGAAGAAATCCGATTCGGCAGACTTGCCCGCGCCCGTTGAGGAGCAGGCTGCCAACCCGATACCCGATGCATAGATGGCCCCGCCGTAACATGCCAGTTGAAGGAACTTCCTTCTGTCCATATCTGTTTCATTCGTGTTCATGGTTGCCTCCAATTGGAATTAATCGGCATATGCACTCCCGCTTGGACGATGTCGGCATCGCGCCATACGCCATACCTGCAATACCATTGCGGAGAATGAGTTATTCCCCAAAACGGTCAGCCCCTGCGGGAAATATTTTTCTCCGGAGCGGGAATATTCCCGAGCCTTCCGCGGTAAGCAGTCCGGATTGGCGGATATGGAAAGCCTGGTATCCGAGCAGGGTCATCAAGAGATGGCGAAAGCGGATGCCCGTCCCGCATTGTGAAATGCCCGTATTGTCAGAGTTACTTTCGAGGCGAGTCGATATTGGTGCAAAATGGCAAGCGTCAATTTCAGCGAAGAAGTCATGAAAT
The DNA here is from genome assembly GCA_027310725.1 of Sideroxydans sp. Lineage (GTDB taxonomy): Bacteria > Pseudomonadota > Gammaproteobacteria > Burkholderiales > Gallionellaceae > Sideroxyarcus. The sequence continues at coordinate 70,291 of DAIDAG010000080.1, forward strand.
GTCAGCCAGGCCAAATCACGCGGCGCAACCAACCGACTGGAAACAACATGGACACTAACCTGACGCGCCGAAAATTCCTGAAGTCAGCCGGCCTGACTTTTGTTCTGGTGCCGCTTGTTGTTTTCAATCGTCAAGCTGCCGCGAACACCAATTCCAATGTGCGCGCCCAATTGAAATACCAGAATTTCCCCAAAGACAACATGAACTGCACGACTTGCCTGGAATTCATCCCGGGAAAGACAGACAAGGATATGGGCCGGTGCAAGGTGATTCCGGAAGACGATGAAATATCACCCGATGGCTACTGCACGAAATGGAACACCATGTGAATGGGCGTTCGCTTGGCGGCATGCTCAAGTCAATATAAAACGCAATTTCCCTCCAGAGTGACCGAACATTTGCAGCGATTACTTTGGCAGGGGTACTTCCTGACTTTCACGGCGGCTATGGAAGGGCCGAACTTGAATTTGCCGTGACCTGATGTCCGCAATGGACTGAACAAGTTGAACCACGCAGCTCAAATAACAAGAGGAGATATCATGATCACACGACGCACGTTCCTGACCGCAACGACTGCAGTTACCGCCGGAGTTGCAATGGGAATCACCGGGCAAGCCGATGCCGGGCAAGAATCGCACATGAAGAAATTTTCCGGGCCGCACGAGATGCCGAAAGGCCTCACTTTGTTGTCGATCGCCAATGCCGACGGTACCGAGACGCTGGGCATCAAGACCGCCAGCGCCGTTATCGATGTACGGAAGGCATCTCATCTGCTCGGCATTCCGGCGCCGATGACGATGGAGGAACTGCTGCGAGAAGGGAATGCCGCAGGCCTCACCAGGATCGCTGCCGGCAGCGGCAATGCCAAGATCAAGCCGGCCCTGCTCGACGAGGCCAATATCACCCATGGACGACTTTTCAGCAACCCCGGAAAGATCGTTTGCGTCGGCCTCAATTACAAACGCCATGCGAAGGAGATCGGCATGCAGGAGCCACGGGTGCCCCCGCTGTTCAACAAGTTCAACAATGCACTGGCCGCCCACAATTGCACCATCGACTTGCCCCCCAGGGACATTTCCTACAAATTCGATTATGAGACGGAGATGCTGATCGTTATCGGCAAGTCGGCTCGCAATGTTCCGGAAGCCGACGCCTTGAACTACGTCGCCGGGTATTGCACCGCAAACGATTTTTCCGCACGCGATCTGCAGTTGGAGCTGCCGAGCAGCCAATGGATGATAGGCAAGACGCTCGACAAGTTTGCACCGATAGGACCCTATTTCGTTTCGGCCGATCTGGTGGGGGACCCGAACAACCTGAAGCTGGAAACGCGCGTCAACGGCGAGGTGCGCCAATCGTGGAACACCAATGACTTCATCTTCAATACCCAACAGATGATCGCCTACATTTCCAAACATTGGACGCTGGAACCGGGTGACATCATCTTTACCGGCACACCGCATGGCGTGATCCTGGGTTATCCAAAGGACAAGCAGGTCTGGCTCAAGGCCGGCGACGAGATCGTCAGCTCGATCGAGAAGCTGGGTGAACTGAAGTTCAAGCTTGCATAAAGCCGGCGGGGACTGGCAGCGCCAGTCCCTCATGACGGTCTGACAGAGAGAGCAGGGTCCTATTCAGGGCTGCTGCCAGCCACAGTGGTTCAAGCCTCTTCTTCAAAGTGGTTAAACGGATCCGGCGAACCGCATGGACGAGGCGGGTTAAATATCTGGCCGTTTCCTTTTGCCCTTCTTCGGTATCGGGGACTAAACCTCTCTAAAATTGCGGTTGAATAAATCGCTGCAATACAAATCAGGTTACGCGGGTTTGGCAATCATTTTCCAGTGGGGTCTCAAGCTTCCGAAATAAATGCCGAAATGATTTCACAATCCAGGATTGTGGTGTGGCGTGCAGCGGCGGATAAAGCTGCCGGACCGAATATATCAATAAATAATATGACCGCAGCCGGGCCTTTGCCCGGTCGGTAGAAAGTTATCAGTCATGCAATTCCTGTTTTCCCCGGCCACGTACCTGATGAGCCGATTGCGCTTTCCATCGAAGTTCGCACTGACCGGCGCTATTTTCTCGGTTGTCCTTGGCTATTTTGCCTGGCATTCACTTGCCGCCCTCAATGCGCGGGTGCAGCAAATCAAGGCCGAACAAGCCGGGAGTGCTTTCATCGGCGACCTGGTGAGCTGGAACAAGGCATTGATAGATTACCGCCGTGTTGCCATTACTGCGATGCCCGGGGATGAAAGCTTGAAAGATCGCCTCAAGCAGCAGGCAATGGTGACCGAGGAATTCATGCGCAAACTGGAGGCAGATGCCCTGCAGTACGCACCATTGTTCGATTCGACGAAAGGAGTTGCCGGGATGCGCGATGGCTGGAACGAACTGCAGTCTAAAGTGACAGCTCTTCCTGTGGACAAAGATTTCGCGCAAAAATCATTTTCCGCCCACGGCAAGGAATTCGATCGCCTTTATGCGTTTATGCATGATCTCGGCGACAGCGCAGGGTTGTCATTCGAGCCTGATATCGATCTTTTCTATCTCGGTTTCCCGCTCGCCAACAACACCCCCAAAGTGGCCGGGGTCACGGTACGCATATATGCCTATCAGACTTTGAACATAGCTCGCGGTACCCTGACACCGCAGGACAAGGTGTTCTACGAAGTGACTGAAGCCCGCCTCAAAGATGTGATGGGCGGAGTGGAAGCCATGCTGGCTTCATCGATGAAGTCCGATCCGGTCATCAAGGAGCGACTCGACAAGGCACTGGAAAATGTAAAGAGCACCAGCGGACCGCTGCTTGCATACATGAGGCAAAACTTCATTGGAGCCGATACGATCGCCGTAAATCAACAGCAAATAACCGAAGCTTCGAAAATGGCGATCGAGTCCGCATGGACCCTGGTCGACGAGAACCGCAAGATATTTGAAGACAGACTGGCCGAGCGCGGCAATAAGGTACGCATGCAGTTCTGGGGAATGGCCGCTCTTGTCCTGGCTGGCGTACTTGCCAGCATTTATCTCTTCATAGGGATGTACCTGTCCATTGCGAATGCGGTGACCCGGCTTAACGACGGGACTTCACGTTTGGCGGCGGGAGACTTCACTGCTCGAGTAAGGCTCGACACGCGCGACGAATTGTCTTTGGTCGCGCAACACTTTAACGAGATGGCCGCTTCCCTGTCGAGCCTGATAACCGGAGTCAAATCTTCGGCGCGGCAGGTGCTGATTGCGTCAGGCGAATTGTCCGGTTCCGCAGAACAGATATCGAAGGGCTCCCGGGAACAGGTGTCGGCGGCGCAGTCTACGGCCGCTGCCGTTGAAGAAGTTTCAGTCAGTGTCAGCCACGTTTCCGAGAATGTGTCCGAGGCCGTGGCGATTTCCGAAGCGGCGGCAGAGTCGGCCAATCAGGGGCAGGAGCGAATCCTGGAAGCGGTAGAAGGGATTCGTTCGGTCTCCGGCGCGGTGGAAAAAGTCGTGCTGGATGTAACCAGTCTCGGTGATCGTGCCAATGAGATCGGTCTCATCGTCAGCACGATCAAGGATATCGCCGATCAGACCAACCTCCTTGCACTCAACGCCGCCATCGAAGCCGCGCGCGCAGGGGAACAGGGGCGGGGATTTGCCGTTGTCGCCGATGAAGTACGCAAGCTTGCCGAAAATACGCGCCATGCTACTGAAAATATCGCCAGCATGATCGGCAAGGTTCAGGATGGCGTGCAGGTATCCATCAAACAGACTGTTGAAAGTCGCGAGCGCATGCTTGATGCCGTGAGAATTACCGAATCTGCCGCCGGGGTGCTGGATCAGATAAAGAGCGGAACGCGAGCTACTCTGGAACGAATTCGCGAAATCTCCAGCGCCTCAAACGAGCAAGCGGCAGCCAGTCAGGATATTGCCCGGCACATCGAGAATATCGCGCAGATGGCGGAAAAGAACGAAACGTCGATAGGTGGAGTGACGGCGTCTGCACAACAATTGAAATCGCTGTCTGAGACTCTCAACAAAAGCGTGGCATCCTTCAAGCTCGATACCTGAGCCGCTTCGCATTTCAATTGATACGACCGGCCGGTTTGTTCAAACGGGTACGGCCGTATCGGGATAAACGGCAAGGATGGCGCGTTGATCAACCGCAAAAAGGATGGACAACCCTTACTCGTTCTTTGAAGCAGGAGTAGATGAAGCGGTAATTGAATGGCTCAGCCGATGTGTACCAATGGTTCGCGGACCGACCTGACAACCTGTGCCCCGGAAAAGATGTGTTTCGCATAACCTCTGTCGCTTCCGAGTATGTGCATCGTCAGCCAGCTTCGCAGAAACTGGACCATCTCGACTTCGGCGGATTTTTTCAGAGAATGTCTTTCTATGCTGGCCATTCTGGAAAAGAATTGCTGATGTTCATTTTGATGCGCTTCCGTCTCCGGATAGCCGAACATATGCATGATCGCTTCCTCGAAAGTGAAATGCATTCTTGCCAGCTGGTTCAAATCGAGTATGGCGTAGTGCGTATTGGACCAGCCTTGATCCAGTCTTATTGATTCTTCTATGGCGGTAAAACTGCGCAGCAGAAGTTTGTGCTGGTCGTCTATCTCGAGTATCCCGACCGAATACTCATCTTTCCATTCCATGATGTATGAACTCCATTTCCCGGAAATACAATTGGTCTGGGTTTCTAAACAGGTTGAGTCTCAGGCAAGCATTCAGCCTGTTCCAGGGAAAGCGTGCGATCGGTAAGATCGCTATTCATTTTCCGGCGAAACCAGATCGATGGCCGATTTTACTGGTGAGGCAGAAAAAGAACTGCAGATGAAAATAATTTAATAAAGCGGAAATGTACAGGCAACGAATCGAGCGTGGGCGGACCTGTACGATTGCGGAGCGTTTTGTGATTTGGCGTGCAACACTGTTTCTGCAATCAGGCTGTGAAGAAAATTTGGCGATATTGACCGGACCGCGGTCAGTTGCTGAAAACAGGCAGCTTCGGTAACTGTGGCCATTCGACCGCATCGAGCATGTTCTTGACGATCAGGCCGAGTTCGGTATCGCCCTCGATCGACAGTTCACGATTGAAGAAGAGCGTATCGGGATCTTCCTGGCGGGCCAGCATCTGCATGAAAGCGGAGAGGTTGGCGCGGAACGAAAGATCAGGCGCTTGCGGCACGGAGAATAAAGGACGGAAAAGGCCCGCCCGATAGGTAAAGCAGGCGCGTCCACCTGTATCCAGGACTTCGACAAAGAAGCTGCGGCCTTCCAGCAACTCCAGGCTATCCATAGGCAGCAGTTTCATCCTTGCTGCGGCATTCAGCCCGGCCGTCAGCGACATTGCATGCGGCCATTGCGGCAGATGAACGCCGATGCGCGCCACCAGCGCAGGCAACTTGAATTTTGGAATGCTGAAGTGCGGACTCATCCTTATGCTCCTTGAAGTTCGTCGATTTCACTCTGGTACCTGCTCACGATGCCGGCATCGCCAAACCAGTAACCGTCAACCAGGCCGTTGGTGTTCCACTCGCGCGTATCCGGATTGACCGTCTTTCCATGCCGTGCCGCGTCGAAGGCCGCGACGATGGCCGGGGTATATTGCGGCTGCGGGCTGATGCGAACGATATCGATCCCCGTCTTCAGCATGTCCGGCATCTGGCCGAGTAAGTTGTAACTCTGCGCCGACATGGTCTGGATACCGTTGATGGCCAGGAACGGCTGGCCTTCGCGCGTTTTCAGCGTTATCCCTTCCGGGTGCTCCATGCATTTGAATTGGCAGTCGTCCTTGTTCAGGTCGTAATGGCGGGCAGTGAAACAGCGGGCCGAAAATGCCAGCGCCAGTTTGCCGAAGGCGAAGACCTCGGTCTCGATCCCGGCTGGGCGACTGGCGTGCAGCATTTCGATCAGCTTGCGGTCTGCCTCCAGCGGCGGTACCCAGCGCTGCATGCCGTAGCGCGCATAGGTTGCCAGCGTACTCTCGTTGTAGATGTTCAGGTGCGGGCCCGCGACGAAGGGGCGCCCGGCGGCAATGTTCACCGCGCCCAGATCGTTGGCCTCGACCTTGCAGTTGGCTTCGTCCATCAGCCGGCGCAATGCCTTCAGGTCACTTTCCGATTCGAGCAGGGCCTGTGCCGAGACGACGACCTCCTTGCCTGCGTCGGAGAGTTCGCGTGCCAGTGCGATCCAGTCGGCAACGCGCAATTGCTGGCGGCGCGAGCAGACCACCTCCCCGATGTAGATGATGTCTATGGCCGGGTTCTGCGCCATCTCGGCGTAGAAATCGAGTACGGCCTGTTTCGGCCAGAAGTAGAGCAGGGGACCCAGGGCAAGTCTCATCGAATTACCTCCAAGGGCGGCTGTATGCGCCGAGGGTGGCCTGGCTGCCTTCGGAGACTTTGGCCAGTTCGGCCTGCCAGGCTTGCTTTACCTGGTAGCGTTCGCCTTCGCTGGCAAGCGTATCAAGCGCTGCGCGCATGTTTTTGGTGACTTGCGCGACATAGGTTGGACTGCGCTGGCGCCCTTCGACTTTGATCGCCGTGACGCCGATCCGGGCGATCTCCGGCAAGATCTCCAGCACGTTGAGGCTGGTCGGTTCTTCCAACGCGTAGTAGGTCGCGCCGTTCACCTCGAAGCGTCCTTTGCACAGCGTGGGGTAGCCTGCCGGTTCGTCGTCGCCGAAACGGTCGATCAGAATGCCGTTCAATCGCGTCGACATCATGCCCGGCGATTTTTCCCATTTGACATATTTGGCCGGTGAACATGCGCCGACCGTGTTCGGCGATTCGCCGGTGGCGTAGGAAGAGAGCCAGCAGCGTCCTTCGTTCATCACGCACAGGCTGCCGAAACCGAAGACCTCGATCTCGACCGTGGTGTTCCTGATCACGTTCCCGACCTGGGCCAGCGTCAGCACACGCGGCAGCACTGCGCGACGCACACCGAATTCACGCTGCGCAAAATTCACAGCTTCGTAACTGGTTGCCGAACCCTGTACCGAGAGATGAAGACGCAGACCGGGATGGCGTTTGGCGGCGTAGTCGAGCAGTCCGACGTCGGCAAGAATCACCGCATTGACGCCGAGTTCGGCGGCACCGTCGACGGCGCGCTGCCAATCGGCGTCGCGCCCCGGCTGGGCGAAGGTATTGATGGCCAGAAGCACCTCGCGGCCGCGCGACTGCGCATAGCGGATGCCCTCGCGCATGGCCTTGTCGTCGAAATTGAGGCCTGCGAAGTTGCGCGCGTTGGTGTCGTTCTTGTAACCGAAGTAGACGGCATCGGCACCGTGATCGACCGCCGCTTTCAGGGCAGGCAAACTGCCGGCGGGGCAAATGAGCTGAGGGATCTTGTCGCGCAACATGTGGACTCTCTTGTGCAAGGGGATTCAGTATAGCCATGACCCAACCCGGCCTATTGATCATTGTCAATTTTCCGGGAGTCTAAAGACGACTGGTGGCAAAGGTTATAGCTTGCCTGATCGAAAATAATATCGCCCTTGCTCCGGCGTGACAGGAGACATGCGGTGCCATCAATTCCTTTGGTCAGTAGAAATGCACCGCATAAACATGATAGAGCGCGCTGAAAACCATTAAATAGACCAGGGGGACGTGGAAAATATGCCACCACGAGAACAATCGTTCGTAGGTACTGAATTGCGATGCATCCCTTACCGCGTTGAGATAGGAAACGATCATTTTCTGATAGTCCGGAACCCGTTGTTCCATGTTGGCGCGTTGCTCCGGACTGAAATTGTTTCCCACTGCCTCGTCGTGCATGACGAGGCTGATTTCCCGGGGCAGGGACCGGGACAGCTTCATCGTCTGAAAACCCACGGTAAAAAAATTCATGAACCCTGAGCCCGATTGTCGGGCACAGGCGTCGACGCGCGTATGAAAATCCTCAAGTGCTTTCCCGATGCCCGGAGCGGCGTTTAACACAGCTTTCAAATCTTCCGAATTTTCCAGGTCCGAACGCAATTCGCTGAGTGTGGACATGCGGCCATACAAGCCGTGGTGGATTTTTGTGTAAAAGAACCGCCCGAAAATGCCGCTACCGGCGACAAGCAGCATGCTGAACATGGCTACCGCTGCATTCGGTGAGCCGATAGGGTGAATGTAGGGAATGTAAACATGGTAAGTGGAATGGAAAATGATCGTGAGCGGCCCCAGGATCCCCAGCAACATGTGCCACCTGAACCATTTCGGCAGCGCCCCCAATTTGCCGGCGAACCTGAGCCGTTTGCGCAGCGGGTAAAGCAAGAGTACCAGCATCATCAGGCCGCCGGCCAAGCCCAGGTTGTAACCCAGATCGAACAGCTTTGCACCGGGTTTGAAGAGCGTCTGGGGGTAAAGCACAAAATAACCCCCGACAATGACTATCCCCACAATACTGATGAACGCTAACCAGCGTGTCTGCTCCGATTGTGTATTGGTCTTCATCAATTTCCCCGGAAACTCAAGGAAGGTCTGAGAAATACCTGAAAGCCTTTCAGTGTTGATGCGCGAGGAAATCAACGACACCCATGCCGTTCCAGCTTTCAAATATGGCAATCGTATCGAATGTCCATATTGCAAATGAAGTCCCGATGGTCAAACGCGGCACATTCGCAAGCGTTCGGTCTCGATGCCGCAACCTGAAAATCAATGCTTTGTTGTGTCGTGATGCATCACCCAATTGTTTTTGCCGCGCTGCTTTGCTTCATACATGGCGCGGTCGGCCAGTTGCAGCAAGACCTGGAGCGTTATCGCATCGTGAGGGAATCGCGCGACCCCCAGACTGCATCCGACCTTCGCGGTCGTGCCATTGAAATCGAACGTGAGGGAATGAACGGTTTGCACGATACGTTCTGCCAGTAACGCGATCTCGTCATTGCTCGCATTGACCAGCAATAATGCGAATTCGTCGCCTCCGATCCGATACAGCACTTCGTTACGGCGCAACTGCAGAGTCAGCGTTTCGGCGATTTTCTTGAGTACGATATCGCCTGCCGCATGACCATGCAGATCGTTGACCGGTTTGAAATTATCCAGGTCGAACAGCAACAGGGCGAGTCGCGACCCGTCACGTTCGGCCTGGGCGATGAGGCGAGGCAGATCCTGATCGTAGCGTTGACGGTTATAAAGCAAAGTCAGTGCGTCATGTTCGGCACGCAGTTCCGCCATGTGCAGCGTCTTTCGTTCTTCCGTCACATCCTCAAATAGCCAGAAACGCCCCAGGTAACCGCTGCTCTCGGGTGCAATCACGATGTTTGAAATCAGGCGCAGGTGGCGACCGTCTTTCAGCGCGATATATTTCGGCTCGATCAGCTTGCGAGTCTCAAGGATCTCGGCGAGGGTTTTCAGGAATGAATCCGCCTCTGCGGCGATCTGACCCAGGCGCAGCAGCATGGTATCGTTCTTCATGCCAACCAGATCTTCATCCGGGCCAAGCAGGCACAGCTGCCGGAATGCGTTGTTGCAATACCGGATATGGCTGCGATCGGCAAATATCACCCCGACCGGCATGGTGGCGAGCAACGCGTCCAGCGTCGACTTTTCGTTGTTAAGCGCGGCCAGGCTGGCGGCTTGCGCATTCCTGTTGCTTACCAGTGCCTGTGCCATTCCCTGGAAACTGGTGATCAGTCTCGAGATCTCGTCGTTTCCGCGCACGGGTTCGGGAGTGGGGTAGTCGAGGTTGCCATTGGCGATCTCCTGGGCGGCTTTGGACAAATCCCCCAAAGGGTGGACCAGGCGGCGGATCTGCACAAAGAAAGGCAACATGAAGATCGCGAACCAGAACAAGGCGAAGAAAGCGCTATGCTGGATCAGGCTTTCACGCGCTTGCGCAATGTCGTCGGTCCGCACGCCCATGCGCACCGTGCCCAACAGCCGGTTCTCGTGAACCACCGGGATGATCGTGTTGTAGCACCCGTCAAGACTGTTTGGATCGAATTCCGTATCGCTGCGCGCACGCACTTCTCCGACCTTGTAAACAACCGTCCCGATATCGTCCTTTAACTGAAAATTGCACAGCGGCAGTTTGGTTTGTACTTCCTGTAACCTCGCCTGCAACAGCGACAAATCCTTTTCGAAAAGAGGATCGGCCAACACACGGCTCAACAGGTAATTGCTGCTGCGCAAATTGGCTTCGGCCTGGCGCACGAAATAGTCCTGAACCAGATAGACCTGGCTGGCCAAAATGGCCGAGAGGCTGAGCGCAACGATGGCAGTCAAAGACAGGAACAGTTTTAACTGTATTGAGCTACGGGATGCATGCAGGAGATTTGAAAACATATCAGCCCTTTTCGGTTGCAGATTTCAATTATTCTTTTGCGTCAATTTCTGGAATGTTCACGTATCCGGACATGCAATCCCCAATACGGACAAAGAAGCGTAAACACTCTTTTTTCAACTCTACGCCTGTCGTATTGAGATTGATATACGCCGAAATATGTAGGAAACACCTATTCCGTGTTATCAAAGTGGGTATAGGGCCGCATGGCCCTGATTGTCGCGGTCTTTTACTCAGTGCGCGCCAAGTTGCAGCATGATGCGCGATATCGTGTCCAACCCGGAGCGGGTGAAATATTCCATCAGCGGCGCCAGGTAAGGGATCGTTAACATCAGTGTGGCGAATCCGACCGCAAGGGTAATAGGAAAGCCTACCGCGAAGATGTTGAGCTGCGGCGCACTGCGGGTGAGGATGCCAAGCGCAAGGTTGGCGATAAGCAGTGCACCGATCAGGGGCAGTGCGAATTGCAGCGCAAGACTGAACAGGGATCCACCCCATTCGGCCATCGTGCGGAAAGCCTTGGCTGAAGGCGGAATGCCGGCACCTATCGGAAAATCCCGGAAGCTGTCGGCCAGCGCGGAAAGCATGTAGAGGTGCCCATCCGCGGCGAGAAAGACCAGTGCGGCGATGATGCCGAGGAATTGGGCGACCACGGGTGTAAAGGATGCGTTCTGCGGGTCGTAAAAGCTGGCGAAACCCAGGCCCATCTGCATTCCGGCGAGATCTCCCGCCATCTCCACCGCGGCGAAAATGATCTGGATGGAGAAACCCATGATGACTCCGGCCACAATCTGCTCCACCAGCACGAGCAATCCCTGTGCCGAAACGGGATCCAGATCGGCAGGGATAACGAGTGTCGGCGCGATGACAAAAGTGATCGCCAATGCAAGCCCGACCTTGATGCGTGCAGGGATCTCCTTGTTGCCGAAGATCGGGGAGCTGGCGATGAGCGCGAGGATGCGGGCAAGCGGGAATATGAATGTCGCGAGCCAGGCAGTGAGCTGGGCACTGGTGAAGCTGATCACGTCAGCCCACCATGTAGGGAATGCTGCTGAACAATCGGGTCATGTAATCGAGCAGAAGGCCGATCATCCACGGGCCGGACAGGATGAGCACCGCAAACATGCCGATCAACTTTGGAATGAAAGACAATGTCATCTCGTTGATCTGAGTTGCGGCCTGAAAGATGCTGACGATCAGGCCGATGATGAGCGCAGTGAGCAGTAGCGGCGCTGAAACCATCAGCGTCAGTTCCATCGCCTGTTGTGCGATGGTCATTACCGATTCGGGTGTCATGGTTCTTTCCTCACGTGTAGAAGCTCTGCACGAGCGAGCCGACCAGCAGGTTCCAGCCGTCCGCCAGCACGAACAGCATGATCTTGAACGGCAGTGAGATCACGGCGGGCGATACCATCATCATACCCATCGACATCAGCACGCTGGCCACCACCATGTCGATGATGAGGAAAGGGATGAACACCACGAAACCGATCTGGAAGGCGGTCTTCAATTCGCTGATGACGTAGGCCGGTACCAGGATCTTGAGCGGCACATCCTCGGCGCTTTCAAGCGCTTCGCTGTTCGAGATGCGTACGAACAGCGCAAGGTCGGATTCGCGCGTCTGGCGCAGCATGAAGGCCTTGAGCGGAGCGCTGCCTTTTTCATAGGCTTGCTGCAGCGTGATCTTGTTCTCGCTGAACGGCTGGTAGGCATCGGCGTAGATCTTGTCGAATACCGGCGACATCACGAAAAAAGTGAGGAACAGGGCCAGGCCCACCAATACCTGATTCGGCGGCGATGAAGGTGTGCCGAGGGCGGAGCGCAACAGCGACAATACGATGATGATGCGCGTGAAGCCGGTCATCATGAGCAGGATGGCAGGCAGGAAAGTGAGCGACGAGATCAGGATCAGCGTTTGCAGGCTGAGCGTGTAAGTCTGGCCGCCGCCTGCCGCGGGCGTGCTGGTCAGTGCCAGCATGCCGGTCTCGGCGGCGAACGCGGAAGCGCTCGTTGCAAACAGCAAGGCAGCGACGGCTATCCTTTTAACGGACATTGCGCTTCTCCATCATCTGCTTCAGCCAGACCTGGAACTTGTTGTCGTCTCCCGCCGGGGTGCCCGGTGCGGCGGACAAGGAACCCTTGGGCATCGTGTGCAGCGCGTTGACCTGGCCGGGAGCGACGCCGACTACCAGCCAGGTGTCGTTCACCTCAACCAGCACGATGCGCTCGCGCTGGCCGACCGCAACGCCGCTGATGACCCTGAGCGCATTGCCTGCGCCCTGTTGGGGCAGGTTGATGCGTTTCAGTATCCAGCCGACCAGCACAACAGCTGCCAGCACCAGCAACAGACTCAGGATGACTTGCAGCACGCTGCCGGAAGACATCGCGGCGGCGGGCGGCGGCACATAGGCAGGACGCACCGGGTCGGCGGCAAGGGCGAGCGGGGAGAAAACTGCCGAAGTCAAGGCAGCAAGAATGCGAGTTTGCATGATGGACATCCGTTACTTGTTGATGCGGCGCAGACGCTCCGACGGGGTGATGATGTCGGTGAGGCGGATACCCAGCTTGTCGTTCACCACCACCACTTCGCCCTGCGCGATGAGGAAGCCGTTGATCAGCACATCCAGCGGTTCGCCCGCCATGCCGGCCAGTTCCACGACCGAGCCCTGAGCCAGCTGCAGCAGGTTCTTGATCGGCATTTTGGTGTGACCCAGCTCTACGGTAAGCTGCACCGGGATGTCCAGTATCATGTCCAGGTCGTTGTGTGCGGTCGCACCGCCGGCACCGCCGAATTGCTCGAATACATGCGGTTGAACCGCAGGTGCAACGGGATCGACTGCGGCTTGTTCCGCCATTGCGGCACCCCAGTCGTCCGCGCTGATCTGTTCTGTGGATTCTTCAGCCATTTTTTCCTCCGTTCAATGATTCCGCCGGCTCCGTCGCCAGCATCTTCTCTACTTTCAGTGCATATTGCCCGTTGGATGCGCCGTACTTGCATTCCATCACCGGCACATTGTCGACCATGACCTGGATATGGTCTCCCACTTCCAGCGGAATGATGTCCCCGACGCGCATTTTCAAAACGTGCTCCACATTGGTCATGGCATGCCCGAGCACGGCGGTGAGATCGATCTCTGCCGACTGGATCTGCTTGGACAGCATGTGCAGCCAGCGCTTGTCGGCGATGACGTGGTCGCCCTGCATGGTGCTGTAGAGCAGCTCGCGGATCGGCTCGATCATCGCGTAGGGCATGCAGATATGGATGGAGCCGCCGACGCCGGTGAACTCCACCTCGAAGGTCGTCACCACCACCACTTCGTTCGGCGTGGCGATATTGGCGAATTGCGGGTTCACTTCAGAGCGGACGAATTCGAAATCCAGCTTTTGCACGGTTTCCCAGGATTTGCCATAGGTCTGGAAGACCACCTCCAGCAACTTCTGGATGATGCGGTGCTCGGTCTGGGTGAACTCGCGGCCTTCGACACGCGTGTGGAAACGTCCGTCGCCGCCGAACAGACTGTCCACCACCATGAACACCAGATTCGGATCGAAGATGAACAGCGCGTTGCCGCGCAGCGGTTTGACCTGTACCAGGTTCAGGTTGGCGGGAACGGGCAGGTTGCGGATGAACTCGGAGAATTTCATCACCCTCACCGGTCCGACCGAGATCTCGGAGCTGCGGTGGATAAAGTTATACAGAGAGATACGGAACAGGCGTGCGAAGCGCTCGTTGATGATCTCCATCGTGGGCATACGTCCGCGCACGATGCGTTCCTGCGTTGCCATGTTGTAAGGGCGTACACCTCCCGCCGGCGCATCCGATTTGGTTTCTTCGGCTTCGCCAGTGACGCCCCGCAGCAGCGAGTCGACTTCGTCCTGGGAGAGGAATTCCTTGCTCATGGCATCAACCCGTCGTCACTGGATAATGAACGAGGTGAACAACACGTCCACCACGCCTTTGGTTTTTGGCTCGGCAACCGGAGGCGCGACAACAGGAGCAGAAGCGGCACCCGAGGCTGCGATCTCATGCGAAGGAGCAGTTGCGGCGGGCGGGGCACTCAGGCCGAGCACGCCATCGGTTTCGGCGATGATCTCGGAGATCAATTTCTTTTTGCCTTCTATCGTCTGGAGTTCGGAAGGCTTTTTGCTGGAAAGCAGGAACAACAACTTGCTGCGGATCTCAGGCATCATGATTTTGATCTTTTCTTCCAGTTCCGGTTGCAGGATCTTCAGGGTAATGCCGGCTTGCAGATACTGGTCGCCTTCCTCGCGCTGCAGATTGACGGTGAAGTTTTCGCCCAGCGGAACGAACTTCGCTTCATGCGCGGGTTCCACCTTGGGTACTTCCGCATGTGCATCCGGGGCATGGCCTCTGGTGAAGTACCAGCCCGCTCCTCCAGCGACGATCACCAGCAATGAGACGATGCCGATGATCAGCATTTTCTTGCTTTTGGGTGGGGCTGCGGCCGGTGCTTCTTCTTTGGCGGCTGGAGCAGCGGGTTTGGCTGGGGGTTTCGTCGCCATTTAGCGATTCCTTTTAGTTGGTTGGCATTATGTTGTCGATCTGTCGCCTGCCATCGGGGGAATAAGACGGGAAACCTACCTTATTTCAAGGGTCAGGCGAATGTGTCCACTATACCGTTATGGCGCGAGATTGGGGATACCCGGACGGTAGTATTGCCGGTGCCTGCCGGAATGTTTCGGATATCGTTGACGGGGGAAACGGATGAGCGTTGTGTGCCGGATTGGCCCTGGTCGCGCGGCGTCTGGTCGCTGACCGTGGCATTGCCCAGCATGATGCCGTTGTCGGCCATCATTTCTCGCAACTTCGGCATTGCCTGCTCTATCGCATCGCGCACCGCCGCGTGGGGCGAGGTGAAGAGTGCTGTTGCCTGGTCGCCGCTGACCTTGATCACGACATCCAGCGGGCCCAGTTGCGGCGGGTTGAGGTGCAGTTCGGCGGTTTGATCCTTGTTGGAAGAAGCCAGCCAGGTGATCTTCTGGCTGAATTCATCCCCCCATTTGTCCTGTGTCACCGGCGCATTGATCGTCACTTGCACGGGCTGGATGGCTGGTGCGGCGATGCTGGCGGCAGTGTTCTGCAATGAAGCGATCGCACCGGCATCGGATTTCGGTGCGGCAGACGCGGCAATCGCTGCCTGCGTGGCGGCGTTCAATTCGATGCCGCCCGGAGTGCGGCTGGCCGACTCGTCGAGAGCAGCGGCAAACGATTGTTCCTTGACCTGGGCGCTGCGGTTCGTCACTGCCGTCGTATCGGCTGTGCCCGCTTGGGCAGTGGCGGCAATATTGGCCTTGAGGGTTGCAATGCCGAGCTTATCCTGCGCCGTGCTTGCGGAGTTCTCGGGTTTGGCACTCGAGGTTGCAGCAGTATTCAAGACTTGCGGCATCAGCGCTGCCAGCATATCGGTCGGCAACGCAGCCGTGTTATCAGGCGCAACAGGGTTTGTCTTCCTGGTGTCGGGGGCATCATTCCTGATTTCGGCAATATCTTTCTTGCTGATGACCGAGTCAGTGACCTGATGCAAGAGCACTTCGGTACCGGGTTTGTCGTTCGCCTTCGCATCTTTCGCGGCCGGATCCTTGATCTGGCGCGCCAGGACTGCGCCGAAAGGCTGGCTGTTCTGAGCGTCGCCGGTTTCGGAAGTGTTGGAAGTCTGGCTGGGGGAGGCAGCGGTTTGGGCCGTGCTGGTCGTGATGGGAAGATTGGTCATGGCATTCGCTCCTGAGATTATTGTTCGCCGTTCTTTTCTGCTGTGCGGTAAGCGGCGAAACGTCCCGTGTGCTCATCCTGGATACGCTGCTCGCTCTTTGTTTCCTGTTTCTTTTCTGCATCGGCATGACGCTGCGCCAGGGTGTCGAAGGATTTCATCTTGCGGGTTGCATCCATCAGTTCACTGCGTCCGGTTTGCACGCCCGCTTTGGTCTTTTCGATCACTGAGGTCTGTTGCTGGATGGCCTGATCCAGGCGCCCGATGAAATCCTGGAAATTCCTCATGTCGGCAGGTGCCATGCCGTTTTTTGCTTCTTCCTGGAACTTGACCTGATAGTCCCTGCGATATTGCTGCAGGGCATCCAGTTTTTGCTGCGCAGTCTGGTGCTGCTGGTTGAGCTGGCCGAGTTTTTTGGTGGCGGCATCGTTCTTCTGTTGCGCCAGGTGAACCAGGGGTTGCAGTGAAAACGGTTTGATCATGCCGGTCAACTTTCATTCGGGAACAATTCGGAGAACTTTTCCATGCTCGAAACATACCGTTCCGACTCATACATGCCTTGCTTGAGGAAATGCTCCATATGAGGATACAGCTGGATCGCACTGTCCAGCAATGGATCGCTACCCTTTACGTAAGCGCCCACACTGATCAGGTCGTGGTTGCGCTGGTAATGCGCGTACATGTGCTTGAAGCGCTGCACCTGCTGAAAGTGTTGCGGGCTGACCAGGTGGTTCATTGCCCGGCTGATCGAGGCTTCGATGTCGATTGCGGGATAGTGCCCGGATTCCGCAAGGCGGCGGGAAAGCACGATGTGACCGTCAAGGATGGCGCGCGCGCTGTCGGCGATGGGATCCTGTTGGTCGTCGCCTTCGGTCAGTACCGTGTAGAACGCGGTGATCGAGCCGCCGCCTTCCGCACCGTTACCCGCGCGTTCCACCAATTGAGGCAGCTTGGCGAACACCGAGGGCGGATAGCCTTTGGTCGCGGGGGGCTCGCCGATGGCCAGCGCGATCTCGCGTTGCGCCATGGCGTAGCGGGTGAGCGAGTCCATGATGAGCAATACGTTCTTGCCCTGGTCGCGAAAATATTCGGCGATGGTGGTGGCGTAGGCGGCACCCTGCAAGCGCATCAACGGACTGGTGTCGGCCGGGGCGGCAACCACGACCGAGCGCGCCAATCCCTCCTTGCCCAGAATGTCGGTGATGAATTCCTTCACTTCGCGACCGCGTTCGCCGATCAGGCCGACCACGATCACATCGGCGCTGGTGTAGCGTGCCATCATGCCGAGCAGCACGCTCTTGCCGACGCCCGAACCCGAGAACAGTCCCATGCGTTGTCCGCGTCCGACGGTGAGCAGGCTGTTGATGGCGCGTACCCCGACATCCAGTGCATCCTTGATGGCGGCCCGTTCCAGCGGGTTGATGGGGCGGCTTTGAAGAGGGGCGCTCTTGCTTTCCGATAAAGGACCGAACTGG
Source organism: Sideroxydans sp. (assembly GCA_027310725.1). Lineage (GTDB taxonomy): Bacteria > Pseudomonadota > Gammaproteobacteria > Burkholderiales > Gallionellaceae > Sideroxyarcus. The sequence goes on from DAIDAG010000080.1 coordinate 87,746, forward strand.
TCGAGCGGCCTTCCGGCGCCATCCAGTACCCGTCCCAGCAAGTGTTCGCCGACCGGAAGATGGCGTGCCAGGTCGGCGCTGCGGCGGCGCGGCGGTTGACGCTGCCCGATGGCAATGGGCGTACGCACCGGTTCGGAAGGGATCACGCGAGCACCCGGAACCAGGCCTTGCACATCGTTTTCCGGCATCAGGAAAAGTTTGTCGCCGGCAAAGCCGACCACTTCCGCTTCGATCCGGTTGTTCGGCAGTTCTATCCAGCAGGTACTTCCCACCGCCATGCGCAAACCGACGGCTTCCATCACCAGCCCGGTGACTTTGGTCAGGCGGCCGCTCACTAGCAAGGGCGCACTCTGCGCGACCAGGTCGCGGTTCACATGCAGCAGGTCTTGCCAACGTTCCTGGTGGAGGTTGCGACTCGTTACCGCTTCGCGGCCGTTTGCGGGAGCAGCCTCCTGCAGCCCGAAACCAGACGGGAAGCTTGAAGTAATCATGTCAGGGCTGCTGTTCATTCCGGTATCAACCATGAGGCTTCCTGTCCCAATGCCGCCACGATGCGCTTCCAGCGCGTCTCCGGCGAAGCGTCGATCTGGCTGTTTGCCGTTTCGAGACGCGCACCACCGCGCTCGATTCTGGCGTCCTCGAATATCTTCCAGCCTGAGTGGGACAGCTGTTCACCCATGCGTTCGCGCACAAGGGTTGCATCGTCCGGATGCAATACCAGGTGAGCTCCCTGATTGTAGTGCGGCAGCGTGGCGATAGCTTCGCGGACTACCCCAAGCAACAGTTCTGGATTCACTTTGAGTGCCTGATGCAGCATCTGGCGTGCGACGTCGAGGGAGAGTTCGAGCAGTTCGCGCGCGACTTTCTCGTCTATCTGCGTCTCCAGTGCACCGATCAGGTCGGACAAACGCCGGTTTTCCTGCAAGGCCCTTTGCAAACCTTCGGCATGGCCGCTCCGAAAACCTTCCTCGCGCGCCTGCCGCTGTATCTCCTCGATCTGGGCGGCAGTAGGCAGTGCTACCTCGCCTGCGCGTAATCCGTTTGTCTGCAGGTTCGGCGCTTCCCAGCGTTGCCAGGCGGTAAGTTTTTCGGGAGCTGCGGAAGGGTCGCCGTGAAACGGCTGAGTACCCACCGGCGTACCCCTTGCGGGTACTGAGAATTCAGACATAGGCTTCCTCTCCCTTGCCGCCGATCACTACCTGGCCTTCGTCGGCCAGACGGCGCACGACTTTGAGAATCTCTTTCTGCTCGGATTCGACTTCGCTGAGCTTGACCGGTCCCTTGGCTTCGAGGTCCTCGCGCAGCATCTCGGCAGCGCGTTGCGACATGTTCTTGAAGACTTTCTCGCGCAGTTCCTCGCTTGCGCCCTTGAGCGCGACGATGAGCGATTCGGACTGTACTTCGCGCAGCACCAGCTGGATGCCGCGATCGTCCACTTCCAGCAGGTCTTCGAACACGAACATCTCGTCCATCATCTTCTGAGCGAGTTCGGAATCGTGACTGCGCACCGATTCCAGCACGGCATCCTGGTTGCCCATGTAATTGAGGATCTCTGCAGCGGTCTTGATGCCGCCCTTGATGCTCTTCTTGCCCACCACGTTGCCTGTAAGCAACTTGGTCAGGACGTCGTTCAATTCATGCAGTGCGGTAGGCTGGACGCTGTCCAGCGTGGCGATGCGCAACATGACGTCGTTGCGGGTGCGCTCGGTCATCAGCGCCATCACGCTGGCCGCCTGGTCGGGCTCCAGATGTACCATGATGGTGGCAATGATCTGCGGGTGTTCGTTGGCGATCAGGTCTGCGACCGAAGAGGGATCCATCCATTTCAGGCTTTCGATGCCGCTGGTGTCGCTGTTGTGCAGGATACGGTCGAGCAGGCCGGCGGCCTTGTCGTCGCCCAGCGCTTTGGTCAGCATGTCGCGGATATATTCGTCGGAGTCCATGCCGAAGGTGGTTTTTTCGGCCGCGATGACGTGGAATTCCTCGAACACGTTGGTGATCTGCTCGCGCGACAGGTTCTTCAGCGCGACCATGGCGGAACTGATCTTCTGCACCTCTTTCGGTTCCAGATATTTCATCACGTCGGCCGCTTCGCTTGCGCCCAGTGTCATGAGCAGGATGGCGCTCTTGTTGATGCCCGCATCACTCATCTTTGTTCACCCATTCCTTGACCACCGTCGCGACGATCTTGGGGTCGTCCTTCGCAAGTTGCTTGGCGAGCTGCAGGTTGTCTTCGTAAGAGTTTGCCGACTGTTGGGCCGCATATTGTCCTGTCGCGCCACCTGCACTATGTGAGACCTGCCCGTACGTTGCCTGAGCCGCTTCCTGAGCCGCACTCTGCTGGGTGATGGTTTTGAAGGCGGGCTTGATGATGCCGAACAACAGGAAACCGATACCGCCCGCGATCAGCAGATACTTGAAGATATCCTTTGCCATTGCGATGGTGTCGGGTTGCTTCCACATGGGGGTTTCCGGGATCACTTCCTGCTGTTCATTGAAGGCGCTGTTGAGCAGGTTAAGGCTGTCGCCGCGCTTTGCATCGAAGCCTACCGTCTCCTTGACCAGTGCGGTGATCTGGGCCTTTTCGGCTTCGGTGTAGGGGCGGGAAGTGGTCTTGCCATCCTTGTCGGTCGTGCTCGGGTTATTCACCACCACCGCGATGGACAAGCGCTTGATGCTGCCCACCGGCAGCTTGGTGTGCTGGATGGTGCGGTCGACCTCGTAGTTGGTGGTGAGTTCCTTGTGCGTGTTGGTTGCAGCGGCTGCGGCAGCTGCAACCGCGCTGGCCGGTGCGACGATGGGTGCGGTGGCGGGCACGGGCGGCTGGTTGGACAGCGCGCCGGGAACGCCGCCTGTGCTGGGTGTGCCGTTCATCGTCTCCAGCGTTTGCAGGCTGCGCACTGCCGCCTGGTTGGGCGGCTGATTGGGTTTAAAGGTTTCCGCAGTCTGCTCCGATTGCGCAAAATCCAGATTGGCGGTGACCTGCGCGCGCACATTTTGCACGCCGGTGATCGGGATCAGAATATCCTCGATGCGTTTGACGTAATCCTGCTCGATCTGGCGCACGTATTTGAGCTGCGTCGCATCCATCAGTTGTTCGGCACTGCTGTCGCGTGCGGAGCTTAGCAGGGTGCCGCTCTGGTCCACCACGGTGACGCCCTGCGACGGCATATTGGGTACGCTGCTCGAGATCAGATGCACGATCGCACTGACCTGTCCCGCATCCAGGGAGCTGCCCGCATGCAGCGCGAGCACCACCGAGGCGCTCGGCTTTTGCTGTTCTTTGACAAAAACGGATTGTTTGGGGATGGCCAGATGGACGCGCGCACTGGCGACCGATGCCATGGTTTCCACCGAGCGGGCCAGCTCGCCCTCCAGGGCGCGCTGATAGTTGACCTGTTCGAGGAACTGGCTGGTGCCGAATTTCTGGTTCTCCATCAGCTCGAAGCCGACCGTGCCTCCCTTGGGCAGGCCCTTTGCGGCCATCTGCAGGCGCACTTCATGCACTTTGTCGGCGGGAACCATCAGCGTGCCAGCTTCTGAGAACTTATAGGGGATGTTTTGCTGTTGCAGGGCTTCGATGACCGATCCGCCGTCGCGCTCGGACATGTTTGCATAGAGTACGCGGTAATCCGGCGTCTGTCCCCACATGAACAACCCCGCCAGCAGTGCCACCGTGGCGGCGACTGCCACGATCAAACCCAGTTTCTGCTGACTGGGCATGCCGAGCAGCAGCCTGGTCAAAGACGGGTTCGCGGTATCTGTATCAGCCATGCTTTTCTTCCAAATCGAACAAGGGGCACCCCTCACGCTGCGCATTATCTGCCTGGGAAACAAGATCAGTATGCCGAAAAGCAGGGGAAATCGGGTGCTTTTCCGCTGCTAGCCATACTGGCATGGGGGATACAGTACCGTCATGAAAACGAGCGCTACGCGCTTCGCCAAAGAAGGAGGTGGGTCATGAGTATGGACGTTACCAACGTGGATAGTCTGTTAAGCCAGATGCGGGCGGCGGTGGCCGCCGCCCAAGGGCAGCCCGCCCAGGCGCCCGCCGCGGCAGGCGGCCTGGATTTCGCCAATGTGTTGAAGTCTTCCCTGGACAGTGTCAATCAGGCGCAACATCAGGCGACGGACATGCAACAGGCCTTTGCCATGGGCGATGACAAAGTGAGTCTGAGCGACACGATGATTGCCATGCAGAAGGCCAATATCTCGTTCCAGACGGCTATACAGGTGCGCAACAAGGTGGTGGCGGCCTATAACGACATCATGAATATGCAGGTATGATCTTAGGAGCGGGCTTCGCTCTCGAACTTGCATTGCCGTATACAGAAAGGTTGATTTGGACTAAATGGTGCCTGGAAAATGACTATTGAGAATGAGAATTCTTTAGATGAAGCCCAATTGCAAGTCATAGGACAGGCATTGCTCAAGGCTCTCGAACATCATCAGGCAGGCGAGCTACAAGTTGCCGAAAAACTCTACAAAGCCATCTTGCAAATCCAATCCCGTCATCAAAATGCAAACTACAACTTGGGAGTACTGTACCTACAAGTGAAACAACCCGCGGTAGCGTTGCCATTTTTTACGGCTGCACTTGATGCTGATCCGACGCGTGGTCAATACTGGTTGAGCTACATTGATGTTTTGCATCAGGCTGGCCAGATTGAAGTTGCGCGTGAGATTCTCGCGTTGGCCCGACAACATGGGCTAGGGGGCGACGATGTGGATGCCTTGGAATCAAGTTTGAGCGGCGAGCAGGCTGGAGCGAACTGGCAGTCACCATACTACTGTCCTGTTTGCGGAAGCGATCAAATCTCATTTTTGCCGCTTCCGGCGTTTTATCTAGAAAATGCGCGTTTACACGGATTTCCGCATATGGAGAACGGAGAGATGCTTTCACTGGAGAAATACACGTGCAACCGCTGTGGAGCTTCAGATCGAGAACGTATCTATGCGTTGTGGGTGGATCAACAGCTGGAAAAAAAAACATTAAGTCGTTTCGGAAAGGTGATGCATTTCGCTCCCGAGGCCGCGCTCTCGATTAAACTCAAGCAGCTATTTATCGACTACATGACTGCAGACTTTGCCATGAATACAGTAGATTACAAGGTTGACCTTCAGAACCTGCCTTTTGCCGATGAGAGTTATGATTTTTTCATTTGCAGTCATGTGCTGGAGCATGTAGATAGCGATGATCGGGCGATCAAAGAGCTATACAGAATTACCAGTACAGGCGGGTGTGGCATTCTTGTAGCCCCGATCGTAGTTGGGCTGGAGAAGACTGTAGAAGATTCGAGCGTAAAAGATGTGGTCGGCCGATGGAGGCTTTACGGGCAAGATGACCATGTCAGGCTCTACGCACATGACGATTATGTGAACAAAATCCGCAGTTGCGGATTTAGTGTGGCCGAGCTCGGCGAAGAGTATTTTGGGGAAAATGTATTCCGTTCGCTAGGCTTGACGCGCACAAGCATCCTGTATGTGGTAAGCAAATGACAGGTGGTAAGCAAATGACGAATTCGAACGAGCCGATTTACGTAACCAAGCCGGTCTTGCCGCCGCTGGAAGAATTCCTTCCCTATCTGCAACAGATATGGGACAGTAAGATTCTCACAAATGGAGGTCCTTTTCATCAGCAATTGGAACAAGCGCTATGTGATTATCTGGGTGTAAAGCACATCTCCCTTTTTACCAATGGAACAATAGGTCTGGTTACCGCACTGCAAGCGCTACGCATTAATGGCGAAGTGATCACAACCCCTTACTCTTTTGCTGCTACAGCCCACTCTCTACTGTGGAATGGGATTAAGCCGGTATTCGTCGATATTGATCCGGATACCTTGAACCTTGATCCGGCGAGGATAGAAGCAGCCATCACTCCATCGACAACGGCTATCCTAGCGGTGCATGTGTACGGTCATCCCTGCGATGTCGATGCCATCCAGAAGATCGCCGACAACTACAACCTCAAAGTCATCTACGATGCTGCACATGCATTCGGTGTTCAATATCACTCTGGAAGCGTGCTGAACCATGGTGATCTGTCAGTGTTGAGTTTTCATGCTACAAAGGTATTCAATACATTTGAGGGTGGTGCTATTGTTTCTCCGGACGCCAAGACCAAGCTGAGAATCGACCACTTGAAGAACTTCGGTTTTGTCGATGAAGTGACGGTAGTCGCCCCTGGCATTAACGGCAAGATGAGCGAATTCAATGCCGCATTGGGTATGTTACAACTTAAGGGCATTGATCATGCCTTGCAGCAGCGTAAGATCATTGATGCACGCTATCGCCAGGCTTTTGCTGGAGTGGAAGGGATACGCTGTTTTTCGGCAGTCAATGAGGATGTTGCCAATTTCGCTTATTTCCCCATCTTGGTGCAACCCGGCTACATGCAGAGTCGTGATGAGCTGTACCACAAACTACGCGAGCACAACGTCATTGCGCGGCGCTATTTTTATCCGTTAATCAGCGACTTCCCCATGTACCGAACATTGCCTTCAGCGGCCCATACCAATTTGCCGGTGGCGAAAAGAGTGGCGGAGCAGGTGATTTGTTTGCCAATTTATCCAGATCTCACTTTTTCATTAGTTGATTTCATAGTTAGCTTGATAGCACGCTAAATGGGAAGGCGGATTCTAGGATGAAGCATAATAAATCAAGGAGGGTAAATTTATGACCAGCTATAACCATGATCAGGTGCTCAGTCATTGGGAAAATAACGAAGTTGAGTCAATGTACGACAAGACTTTGCTTAGTGCGGAAATAGAGTTAATTCGGAATCGAATACTCGAAAGCAGCAAGATATTGGACGCGGGTTGCGGAGAGGGGGAAGGTACTTTGGCATACGCGGCGATACCACATGTTCAAATTCATGCTGCTGACTTTTCAGAAACCAGATTGCAAAAAGCAAAAGATCGACTGCGTGGACACGATAATGTTCTGTTCAAGAAAGTTGATTTCGTGAATGACTATAAATTAGACCATGATTACGACTTCGTTGTTTGTCAGAGGTTTCTTATAAACATAACCGACTGGGAAATACAAAAAAAAATTCTGCTAAATTTGATGAGCCTACTTAAGCAAGGCGGCAAGCTCATAATGCTCGAAGGATATGTGCAGGGTGTTGATGCCCTGAATGAGATTAGGGCAGAGTGGGGATTGCCCGATATTCCAGTTCAATGGCACAACTTATTTTTTGACGATAATAAACTTCTCCCATTTATGAAACAGCAGGGGTTTTCCCTAATTGAAGAGGATGGGTTGGGTACATATTTTCTCTTAACACGTGGAATTAGACCAACGCTGCAAGATAACCTTAATTGGGATTCCCCATTTAACAAAGCTGCGGCGACAAATGCTGTTAAAGATATGCTTGGTTTTAGAGATAAATTTTCACGCCTTAAGCTTTGGCTTTTTGAGAAGTAACTTAGTTATTGAGTTGTATCTTAATAAGGAAAATGAGATGAAGACTCCGTTAATAATAATGTATTTGTTATCTCCCTAATACGATGAAGAAAGCTTCCCCCAAAGTTTCAGTCATACTTACTTCATATAATCACGCGAAATATGTTCGCGAAGCGATTGATAGTGTAATCAATCAGACTTTTAATGACTTTGAGCTAATTATTATAGATGATACTTCTTCAGATAATTCGTGGGAGTTGATTAGCGAGTATGTTGATCCACGGATAAGAGCGTTCCGCAATGAAACAAACATGGGACCTGTATTTTGCGTAAACAAAGCCATCTCTGAATTAGCTTCAGGTAACTACATTGCCATTCATCATTCTGACGATGTTTGGGAATTGAATAAACTTCAAAAACAGCTTGATTTCTTGGCGGCCAACCCGAATATAGGAGCCGTATTTTCCAATACGCATCTGATCGACGAGAGGGGCCAGCCACTGGCTGATCGATCGAATGCTTATTACAGCATATTCAATCAGTCCAATCGCTCGCGCCAAGAATGGCTTCGCCATTTCTTCTTCCGCGGCAATGCACTGTGTCACCCAAGCATCCTGATTCGTAAGCAGTGCTATGAGGATTGCGGACTTTATCTTGATTATTTGGCACAACTGCCAGACTTTGATATGTGGATACGGCTGTGCTTCAAATACGATATCCATGTACTTCCGGAAAGACTGGTTAGATTTCGTGTATTGGATAATGAGGCAAATTCGAGCGGGAATCGTCCGGAAGTACGTATCCGATACAGATCGGAAGCACATTATATTTCCCAATACTATTTTAATATCAGCTCGTTTGATGAGTTGGTAACCATTTTTCCAGAGGCAAAAGAATACTATCGCTCCAATGGATGCGAGCTGAAATTTATAATGGCCATCATTGCAGTGGGCGAAAAATCCCCACCTTGGGCAAAACTTTTCGGAATAGAAACGCTATTCGAGTTACTTTCAGACGCTGGCACGCGCGAGATAATCAGATCGCTGTACCAATTCGAATCACGTGAGTTGATCGCGCTTACTGGAAAGTTCGACCTGTTCTTTCTGGAAAGTGTCGCCTATCTGAATCATGAGGTTGCTAAATGCAATGCTCTCATATCTAAGCAGGCAGAATTAATTGAACAACTTACGCGTCTTGCTCAGATTGATGGCGCTATGGAATCTAACCGGCAAATCCCTAAGCCATCCCACAGCTAACGGGACTTGGTGCGGGTGCGTGCTCTAATTTCGATAAGATCAACAAGAGTGGGTTGAGGATAGATAGAGGAAGCAATGAGGAAGCTGGGCGACCGTTTGGGGTGGCACAGTGAATGAGTGGCACCTTCTGCAGATTCTCTGATTATGACCGCCACTTTTCTAGATAAAGAGCATATTTTTCGTTCCACTTTGAACTCCCAAATGCGCCGCCGCTTTGGTGAGTGAGACAAACCGGCCACGTTCCAAGGCGCAACCCGTTTTTTCTCGCGGTTCGGCAAAAATCCATGTCGTAGAAATGGAAGTCAAAGTTTGGGTCAAATTGAACTTTGGTTGCATTTAATCTGGATTTTTTGGCAGCTAGAAAAACTCCATCCAATAGCTCACATTGAGTAGGGGCTACGCCAAAAATAGAAATTGCGCCAAACGGTTGGTTGCCGTGAGCCACGCTGCCGCTCAGATTTGAACGAGCATCCCATGTGAATTTGTTGTCTATAAATGCCCAAGCTGGCTGGTTATGTACTCTGCGGCGATTGCCTGCAACGCCCAGAACATCGTATGTCTTAAGACCATGAATTATGCGATCGGCAAAGAAAAAATCGTCTATCCAGACATCGTCATGTATGAATGCAAGAATTGGTTTCCCTTCGGGGGCATTGATGCGTGCGTTGTATACAACTGGAAGGCCCAGCTGGTTTTCGAACACAATGTGTGCAACGAGTCGAGTATCTTGTGCAAGACGGCGCAGCGAAATTCCCAGCGCTGACTTGTTCCAGAATTCATCCTCAGACATCCGTGTGGCACTAATAATTTCAATCATATAAGTTGAAGTCGTATTGAGATTGTATTACGCATATTTTTATATTAAGTCTTTAATGCTATCTAGAAGGAATTCCACAAAGAGGCCAACTTAGAATGAATGCGTTATGTGATTTTCCCACATGCCCCAAAGAGCATCCTCAAAATTTCGGGCGAAACTTCTCGTATCGAATATTGGTGATGCCGATACCTGCTGCCGCAAACTTGCCCTCAGCGCTATTAGTTTTGGCAGATCGGTAGAAAAGGTAATAGCCTTGGCAACGTAATCTTCTATATTCTCGGTCACCCATTCGCCAAGGCCTGCCGCTTTAAGCAGGCTGGCGCCTTGCCTTGCAAGCAATCGATCACCAGCAAGGGTTAGTGTTGGTACCCCCATCCACAGGGCCTCGCAGGTGGTGGTGCCGCCAGGATAGGGAAAAGTATCAAGAATTATGTCAACTTCGGCATGTGCAGACAGGTAATCATTTCTGGATACTGAGCCATGAAGTTCCACGCGCGAAGGGGCGATGCCGTGAAGCTGTAACCGTAGGCGCATTTGTTCTGCCAACGCAGGTTCCCCAAGTTGCTTGCACTGCATGCGCAGCCTTGAATTCGGCAGCGAAGCAAGAATCTTCCCCCATGCCGCCAGAACATCATCACCCACTTTGGCTAAGTTTTGGAAACATCCAAAGGTGATCTTGCCGTTTGAGGAAGCCGGCAACGGTGCAACAGGCACTGCAAGGCTGGGCGAGGTGAAACAAAGTCGTGTGTCAGTTAGATACCGGATGGATTCAGTGAATTGATTCCGCTGATCCACAGGAATGCTCTCTTCATCAGCGATGAAATAATCCATTTCGGCTATTCCAGTGGTGGCGAAATAGCCCAGCCAGCTTGCCTGCACAGGAGCAGGTTTCCATGCGAATACGGGGAGGCGGTTGTGTTCTGTATGGCCGGAAAGATCAAGCAGAACATGCACGCCGTCGTCGTGTATCTGACGAGCAGCGGCGGCATCGTTTTTTCCAACTAGTTGCTTCCATGAAGAAAAATATGGTCGGATACGCGCAGTGAGTTCATCTTCCTTGTGGTTTGTCGAGTATGCGATCAGTTCAATGCGAGAAGGACTAATTTGGGACAATACTCCTTCCAGAAAATAACCAACTGGGTGATTTAATAAATCTCCTGATACTAGCCCGACACGCAGACGTTCTGGGCGACTCGTACATTTCCAGGTGGAAAAACGCTCGCTTGCCTTACTAGCAGCAACCCTGCCAAATTGGCGTGCTTGCTCAAGGTGAAGTGAAGATATACGGTCAGGATAATAGTTCAGGACAAGCAAGAGATTGCTATGCGCATCGAAGTAATCTGGTTTTATCTCTAACGCTCGGCGCAAACATGCTACTGCGTTATCGAGTTGCCCGAGGTCTTTCAAGGTGTACCCCAGGTTATTGTGCGCCTCGACCAGATTGGGTTTGATCGCGAGTGCTTGTTGGTAACACGCCACCGCGTTGTCAAGTTGCCCGAAGTATTTAAAGGTATTGCCTAGATTGACATGTACTTCGGCGTAATTCGGGTTTATTTCTAGCGCTTGGCGGAAACATGCCACTGCATTATCGAGTTGTCCGAGATTCTTCAGGGTGTTGCCAAGATTATTTTGCGCTTCTACAAAACCGGGGTTGATCTCTAGCGCACGCCGGTAGCATGCCGCCGCGTTGTCAAGTTGTCCGAGACATGTCAGAGCGTTGCCAAAGTTGGCATGCGCTTCGGCGTACCTGGGGCGGCTCTCCAGCGCTCGGTGGTAGCATGCAACTGCACTATCGAGTTGGCCGAGGTCCTGTAGAGCATTGCCCAGATTGTTGTGTGCTTCTGCGAAATCGGGTTGGAGCTCCAGTGCTCGTCGGTAACATGCTACTGCTTTATCGAATTGCCCGAGGTCTCTTAGAGCATTACCCAAGTTATTGTAAACCTCGGCGTCATTTGGCAGAAATTCCGTTGCCTTGTACAGAGCTGGCAGCGCCTCTTTACCTTGTACCCAAAGAGAAGTTCCTAACACCTTCCAGGCAAACCCAGAATTTGCGTATTGTTCCACCAACAAGCGAGCTTGGCTTTCTAGTTCTACGTAGTGCCCCTCATTGTAGAGGGCGACAATCTGGTTCATTTCTGCGAGAGAGGGTATTGCTTTCTTCGGAGCAATACTTGACAAATCTAAATGCCCTTCTAATTTGTCATGGCAACACTTTTTGAATTTTTTGCCACTGCCGCAAGGGCAGGGATCGTTTCTTCCAGGTTTCACATTTAATCTCGTATTGGCCACTAAGCGCTCATTCTTAATACTGAGCTCAATAGTGTCGATATATTTAGCTGGATTGTCGTTCGGCATTCATGCTGGCGATTTTCGTCTGCATCTGCGACACAAAGCGTTGTAACTGCGTGATGGTCCTGTTATCCGGTTTTACGAACACACAGCCAGCTCGACGCTTCACTTTGCCGTTGCGATCGGTGATTTCGAAGGTATTTTTTACTTCGATGGATGCTTCTAGCCTGCCGATTTCCGGCAGTTCGATCTGGCAGTGTTTGTACACCATGCCCGGTTGCAGTTCGATCCCGCTTGCTTCGCAGACCAATGCAACGCCACCTATGCTGATATCCATCACGGTGACCTCGTGCTGGATATGGGTCTGGCCGGGAACGGGGCGGATGATGCATTTGAGAGCGTCAATTTCTGGAGTGACCAGCCGGTAATAGTCGCGCCGTTGCAGGCGCAGCAGTTTTCTTGGCAAGGCCATGCTGAATGCGGGGCCATCTTCATACATTCCAAGCACGACATCGCCCGCAACGAACTGTACCTTGGCCTGATTGTGTGTCGTGACGAAGATGACACGCTTGCTGCGTTCGATGTGCCTGTTGTCGAGCGGATTGGATGCCGCGTCTATCCAGACGCCGTTTTCATCAACTGCAAGGATCATTGTCAGCACCATGCTGTTGCCCTCGTTGTAATACAGGGCGACCCGCGATTTGCGCTGGACGATGGTTTGGAGGATGGAGAGAATCTCTTTGGGATTGCTGACGAGGTAGTCGTTTTCCTCGTCGTTGGAGAACAGTTCTATCTTCAGCGGAATCTCTTTGGTGCGCATGGGGCTGTCATCGACGTGGTTTTACTTGTGACGATTGTAGCGGGTTTGCAATTGGCGCAGTATGGGGAATTGAGGTGGTTTCTCCCCTTTCCAGACGATATAGCCAGGCCAACAGTTCGGCCACGGCCAGATAGAGCTGCGGCGGGATATGTTGATCAAGCTCCACCTGCATCAACATGCTGACCAGCTCTTCCGACTCATGCACGAAGACGCCGTTCTCCCTGGCGCGCTCAATGATGGCCTGTGCAATCAGGCCGCGCCCGCTGGCGACCACTTTGGGCGCAGCATCGCCGTTGCGGTAGGCGAGGGCGACCGCCATCTGCCTGGACGGCGGTTTATCCGGCGTGCTCATATAACGAGAATCTTGCGTAGCATCCGGCCGTACCCCTCGCCCTGTGGAAGAGGAGGGACGGGGGAGAGGCAAAACGATCATGGCGCATGCGATTCATTTTTCAGTTGTCCTGCGCGATGATCGTTTGGGTGATCTGCGTATGAACCACGGGAATGCCGCGTTCGGACAATGCTGCAATCAGTTGCGAACTGGCATTGCCCATTCTTTCGCGGGTCTGCGCATCGCCTACGTCCAGGGAGAGATTCAGTGCGTTGCCGTTGAAGCTCAGACGTGCGGAGACGCCACCCAGATTGGGCAAGTCCAGATTGATTTGGGTGATCCACTGTCCTTCCTCAACTCCTTGCGCGTTGCGGTGTGGCGAGTCCTCGCTCACTTCCCAGCGCATCTCCTGGCCCTGCCATACTTGTCCTTGCCACAGCACCTGGTGCGTTTCCAGCGTGCTCATCTGTTGCTGTACCAGCGTCTGCAGATGCTCGGGGATGTTGGTTGTTGTGGCATGCAGCTCGTTTCCCGTTTGGGCAGTCCTTGCATTTGTACCTTGCGACAACTGGTTCTGCGGCTCCAGTAACAGTTGCGCGGTGGGGCGGGCACCGGCGATCCATTGCGCCTGATGCGACTCGTAGAACAGGCCGCTCTGGCTGAGCGCTTCATGCAGCTTTCCGGCAAGCTGTGTCGTGTCGGGTTGCACTTTCTCGCCGGTCCATAGCGGAGAACTCTGGATGGGACGCACATAACTTCTTTCCAGTGGCTGTTGCGAGAGCGAGGAAAGCAGGCGCGAAGCGGCACTGAGCGATTCGGGTGTGGAGACGGGGTTGGAAGAAGCTGCCAGTGTGAACGTCAGGCGCGGTTGCAGTGAAACGACTTGCAGGGTGATGGTGTCGCCGGAGTGGACAAACGCGGGAAGTTGCATTTGCAGCAACTGGGTGGCAACGCGGACATTGAATACGTTGGGGGCGACTTGCGCCTGCACCATGCCCTGAACTTTCTGCCCCGGCTCGAATTGCTTGCCGACATCGGTAGAGCCTTTGTCCGGTGTCGCCGTGATCAGCGGTTTATCGGTGACCGATAGCGCTTTCAACGTCGAGATAAGGTTGGCGGGAAGCATGCATCGCAGAAACGGCTAGTAATTGGCCAGATAAGTCTGCTGCAGGCGTTGCTCGCTGCGGTTGCTTTGCATGATGCGCTGTATCTGTTCCATCCAGCCCTCGGTCCGGTTGCGTATGGCGGCATCGTCGGCGAGGATCTTCTTGAGCAGCGCCAGCTTCTGGGCGCGTTCCTCCGCGCTGGAAGGGATAACGTCACGCGGTTTGATCTCTTCAAATTTGCGTTTGCATTCCTGCTCCAGCGAGACCAGGCGATCCCACTCTCCGACGGTTGCGGCTTCGCGCATCTGCCCCGTGATGCCGGAGAGACGCTGGAAATCTTCGAGGACCAATGACATCGTTCAACCCCTTCCGTAAACGAGCGCAGCTTGTTTGTGCACAGGTGCAGGCTGTTGCGGTACGACAGCTGCCGGCGGAATACTATTCGCCGGACGGATAATGTCCCAGGCGCCTTTTATTTCATTTAACAGGCCCGACACTTCGTCCAGCATTGCGGTATCGTTTTTCGAGCTGGCTTCAACCAGACGCACAGTCATGTAGTCATACAGCGCATTCAGATCCTGTGCCAGCTTGCCGCCAACTTCCTTGTCCAGGCTGGCTTGCAGACCTTCGCCGATGATGCGGATGGCATGGGTGATGGACTTGCCTTTTACCGGCATGTCTTTGCGCAACATCGCATTTCTGGCATTCGCGATCGCCAGCAGGGCCCCCTGGTACAACATCGAAATCAGTTTGTGAGAATCGGCGGTGGTGACACCCGATTCAATACCAACGTGGGAATAGGCCTTAAGTGCGTTTTTGACAGACATGTTGTTACTCCTAGAGTCGGGCCAGTTGTTGAGTAAGGTAACTGCTGAGGGAGTTCATCGATCCAAGCATGGCATCCAGTTGTGCGTACTGGTTGGTCAGGTTGGTTTGATCGACGAGGATTTTTGCATTCAGCGCATCAATCTGTTTTTGGGCATCGCTGATGTTGCTATTGAACTGTGTGGTTTCACTCGCCAGCGATCCATGAGTCCCCAGCATTGTGGATATCTGGCTGTTGAAAAGGCTGGACAGGCCTTGTGTATAGTTGATAGAACCACGACTACCTGTGGCGCCGCCTTGTATTGCGACGGACAGCCCTTGGCTGTCACCCAAGGACGAGGTCAAAAGCTGACCGCTGCCTGTTGCCGCCAAGCCATTGATGGTACCGGCCACATCCAGGCCAGTTGTTTGCGTTGGTGTGCCAAACAGATTGCTGGCGCCATTTCCGCCGACCGCAATGCTTGAAGAAGAACCATAACTGCTGGAAATCAGGGTGAGTACGCCTGCATTTTGCGAGACCGTGACCGATTTGCCGGCACCGGAGATCGGGGCGGAACCATTGATCAAGGTTTGCAATTGAGTAGCCAGCGCGGCCGCGGTATAGGTGCCGGCAGGTATCGTCACTGAGGTGCTGGTTCCATCAATTGTCAGGCTCAGACTGTCATTGCTGCCGCTGGTAATGGTTAGTCCCGCTGCGGTGCTTCCCACTGCGGTGCCCTGTGTAGACAACTGGGTGATGTTGACGCCATAGGTTCCGGCTTTTGTGCTGCTGCTGGCCGAGGTGTAACTCACCAAGCTGTCGGTTGCGCTACCGGCAGCAATGAATAGATTGGCTACACTTTGATAATTGCTGCTTAGCGCGGCGTTCAATTTGGCCGTATCCACGGCAAGTGTGCCGTCTTTCTGGAAACCTATGCCGATCTGGGTCAGGTTCGAAAAGCCGTTTGGATTGCTGCCCATCGTTGTGGTCAGCATCGCCGCCATCTGGGACTGGATGATGCTCAGCGAAACATCGCCTTGTAACGTGCCTGCCGTCTTGGTGGTTGGGTCGTAGCTGGTCTGGTTTTGAATAGCTGTGGCTGCGGCGTTGAATGCAGTCACAAATCCGTTGATGGCTGTACCGACGGCGGATGTATTGGGCGCGACGCTCAGCGTGACCGGCGTGGTACTGGTCCCGGCCAGATTCAAGGTAACGCCGGGTACAACATCGCCAACGTTATTGGATGCCTTGCTGATGGCGATGCCATTGACCGTGAAATTGGCGTTTTGCGCGGCACTGGTCTGCGACAGATTCTGTGTGCCGGCCGGGTCTTCCGACAACAGGCTGCTCAGTGTCGCATCCCCGGAAACAGAGATTTTCATGCTGTTGGCGACGCCGGTGGTGTTTGAGGTCAGTACCAGACGGTAAGGTGAGGTGCTGCCGTCATTGATGATACTGGCGGTCACGCCGACATTGGCGGCGTTGATCGCATCGCGTATGCCGGAAAGCGTGTTGTTGCTTGAATCGATAGTGACGCTCTTGGTGGCGCTGCCATTGGAAGTGTAACTGGCCCCGGTGTAAGTGCCATTGGCCAGTGTGCCGCCGGAGATCGTGCCGAAATCAAAGGTCAGCGTGGTGGAAGCTCCGCTGCCGATGGCGGTCGTGGCACTGGCTTGTCCCGCCACAACCAGATTCTGCGCTTGTGCCAGTTGGCCAATCGTCAGGGAATAGTTGCCCGGCTTGGCAATGCTGGACGCCGTTGCGGAAACCGCGGCAGCGTTCGACGAAGTGGCCGAAAACGAATTGAACGTCAGATTGTTGAGGCCCTGCGCGGCAGTTTGAAACGACGCCAGAGCCGACTGGACAGAGCCGATGGCCGAGATCTTTGCGTTGTAACTGCTGATCTGCCTATTCAGTGTGGTAATTGGTTGCTGCTCGACCGCCATCAACGAACTGACGATTCCCGCCACGTCTATCGTCGGGGTAGTTATCCCCGCGGAGGAAGTGGCTGCATTATTGCCTGATACGGAGGAAGTCGTCATGTTTGGTCTCGCTTATGCCTTCTGCTTTAACAGCAAACCTTTTTGAAACTGGTCAATTGACTGGCTGATGGCAATCATCTCTTTGGACGGGAATTGCTTGATCGTATCCCCAGTCTTGGTATCGACCACTTTGACCAGTGTTTTGTTGGAATCCTGATCGATGCTGAACTCCACGCCCGTATTGGCCTGAAGCATGGCCTGGTTGACCTTATCCAAGGCACTCTGTAACTGGGCATTGGTCGGCTGCGAGGCTTGTTGTGCGGCCTGCGCGCTCGATGTTTGCATACCTGCGGTTTGCGTATTCGCACCCTGCGTGCCGGTGGCTTGTGGAACTGCCACCTGCGGTAATTCGACCGTTGTGCTGCCCGTGGTTGGCGCAGAAACGGAAACAACCGGCGTACCCGCGTTGCCATAACTGGCAGGCGTCGTCGGAACAGTATTGCCTGATAAATTCTGGATAAGCATTTTGCCTCTCCTTGTGTTCAAAATCCTGGCCGGATCGCTCCGGCCAGGCTATTGGTCATACTAAGCCCTTACTTCAACAGTGTCAGCACGCTGTTGGGCAAAGCATTTGCCTGTGCCAACATCGCAGTACCGGCTTGCTGCAGAATCTGATTGTGAGTCAGGTTCGCAGTTTCAGCGGCGAAGTCAGTGTCCTGAATCCGGCTGCGGGCTTGTTGCATGTTGGTGCTGGTGGTGGTCAACGAACTTTGTGCATTGCTGAAGCGATTTTGCAATGCGCCCAAGTTTGCACGTAATCCATTGATGGTGTTGATTGCTGCATCAACAACAGCCAACGCATTGTTTGCCCCAATTGGGACGCCGGCGGTTGAAAGCTTGGTGACATCAACTGTGCTGACCGCGGACAATGCGCTGGCAGTAGTTGTCGCGGTAGCTGCGACTATATTAGTGCCAGAGTCGGTTACCGTGAACGAGCCGGGGGAGTTGTATGAAACCTGCCCACCCACGGTAGCAGCGTCCCCTGCAGTTGCATACGCCGCCAAGGTCTTGGGACCAGCTCCATTGCCGCCTGTAAGCGTGGTTGTGGCTGTCGCATTATTATTCAGTACGCCAATATCGTAGCCTTGGGCTTGGGATAGTTGGATTGTTCCATTTGCTCCAGCGATCGCAGTGATGCCAGTGGAAGTAGAGGCCGCATTGATTTGTGCTGTTAATGATGTCACATCTGATGAGCTGGTGGGGGTAGCACTAATCGTTACTTTGGCATTATTTGCACCTACCAAGGTCAGGCTAACTGAATTTCCTGAGGTCCCGATGCCTGAGATATTCAGCGTCGCGGTGGTCGTTGCGGTGGCGGTTACGCCAGTAATATTGCTGGCGCCATTGACCGCAGTAGCAATGGCGAAAGCTGTTTCACCGGCAGTAATGGTAAGAGCAGAACTTGCAGCGGCTCCGTTGCCTGCAACTGTTAATGTGCCACTGGTAACATTATTTACTGGAATATCGGCAATTGTGCCAGCTGTCCCTGTGCCCGAAACGGCGTTGTCAATTTTTCCAACCGTGAGGACTTGGTTGTTGCCAATCGAGTTAGCACTTGAAGTGCCAATTGAGGCATTGATGGTCTGATTTGCATTGGCACCAACCTGGAATTGCACGTTGGTGAGGGTACCATCCAGCAGGTTCAGGCCGTTATATTGAGTGTTGCTGGAAATCTGGTTGATATCGGCTTGCAATTGCGTAATGCTGGCTTGAATTGAACTGCGGTCGGATGCGGAGTTGGTGCCGTTGGCTGCTTGCACAGCCAAGTTGCGCATCGTTTGCAGATCGTTGGTTACCTGCGCCAGCGCGCCTTCGGCCGTTTGCGCCAGCGAAATGCCGTCATTGGCATTCTGCGCGGCTTGGGTCATGCCGCCGATCTGCGAAGTCATGCGCGCGGCGATCGCCATGCCTGCCGCATCGTCCTTGGCGCTATTGATGCGCAGGCCGGAAGACAGGCGCTGAATCGACGTGGCCAATGCGGTTTGCGAATTGGCAACGTTGTTCTGCGCGTAGAGCGAGGCGATATTGGTGTTGATGAATAGGGACATTTTAATTCTCCTTAGTGTGGCACTTTGATCCGGCTTTTTGCCGTTTACCTTGGTTGGTGATGCACATCAACCGCGGTATGAACCAGTTATCGGAGATTTATCGGAAAACTTTAGGGTGCTGCTGGCTAAGTCTGCTCGCCCTGTGTTTGTCGAAGGGGCGGTTAGATAGCACATTGAACGTTAATCGGCCTCTGTTCATGGTTCGACAAGCTCACCACGAACGGAGAAATTAGAGTTAATAGGTGCTTGATTAAATTCATTCGGCAGCCACCACACGATTCTTCCCGGTCTGCTTGGCCTTGTACATGGCCTTGTCGGCGCGGCCGACCAGATCCTCGTTGTCTTCATTCTCACGGCGCAGCGCGACGCCGGCGCTGAACGTGACCAGAATCCGCTCATTGTTGTGCAGGAAGAATTTCTTGGTCAGGTCGCGCTGCAGGCGCTGCATGGCCTCGATTCCCGCTGCCAGATCGGTATCGGGCAGGACGATGAGGAACTCCTCGCCCCCGTAGCGCCCTATACTATCGGCAGGGCGCAGCGTTTCTTTAATGACCTGGGTCAAATGTTTCAGTGCGCGGTCACCGGCCTGGTGTCCGAGCGAGTCGTTCAGTTGCTTGAAGTTGTCGATGTCGAGCAGGGCAACGCTGACGGCCGACTTGCCGCGTTCTGCGCGCTTGATCTCGCGCTCTATGGTTTCGTCCAGGCCGCGGCGGTTGAGCGCACCGGTCAGCTGGTCTTCCCTGACCAGTTCGCTGACTTGTTCCAGTTCCAGTTCCAGTTCCTTGATGCGGGCATCGGCCTCGTCGGCCTGCTTCTTGTGGGCGAGCAATTCTTCGTGCGAGCGCATGGTGCTGGTCTGGATGATGCGCGTGTCATGCATCACGTCTTTCAGGATATGGCTGAGTTCGGTCAGGTTATCGGCCTGACCGATCTTCTGACTGTAGCCTTCTATCTTTTTGTGGTATTCACCCGTACTGGCCGTCAGGTCACCCAGGCGGTCGATGAAAGTGGTCATCAGGCTCTTCAGGGTTGCCTTGGCATCAGTCAGGCTTTGTTTTAGCGTGCTCTGTTTGATAATGACATCGCGCAAATTGCGCTCGGCATCGGCGATGGAGCGCTTGTCCATCGGTTCATTGATGATCAGCTGAAGTGCGGTGATCTGCCCGCGCAGCCACTTGTCGTCTTCCACCATTTCGCTGACATTTTCCACCAGCAGGCGCAACAGGCGCAGCAGGCCTTCCTGTATCTTGATCTTGTCGCTCCCGCGCAACTCCAGTTTGAACCAGAACTGGCGCAGTTGTTTGGCAAGGTCGTTAAGACGGCTCTTGTTGTCAGTGGCCCGTATTTGTTCAACCAGTGCCTGTATTTCGCTGGCCAGCTCGGGTTGGGTAGAGAGGGTGTTTTCCAGGCTTTGCGCCAATAGCTCGCGCAGTTGAACGATCAGGTCGTTGTTATCGCCGTGTATGGAAGCGGCAGAAGTTGCGGCTGGTTGAGGCGGGACAACAACGGAGGCGGTGCCCGGCATGACGGACGGAGCCAGTTCGCCGGCACTGGGGCCGGTCGGTGCGGTAGACCAGGAGCGCAACAGGCTCTGCAATTTGCCGAACAATACTTCCGGGTCCTTGGAGAATTTTGTCAGAACGGTATCCACGCCATCCTTCTTGCGGGTGATGGTGATGCCTTTGTGCGGTGTTTCAAGCTGGCGCAACAAGTCGCGGATCAATTCCGACCAGGCGGGAACGAGCCGGCCTTTGCTGGTTGTCGCGCCAATGTCGGCGGAAGGGGATTTTGCGGTTTCGCCGCTGATTTCCTGGTACATCTGCGCATAATTCTCCGGCGTCGGCGCGAGTTTGCGCGAGGCGAGCGCAGTCAGTGTTTCGCGGGCGATTTCAGAAGGATTTTTGGGTTTGGTCATGGGCAGATATACGGTGTGGGTCCATGCGGGGCATTATCCGGTTGTGCGGCAGTTGCGAAACAGGGAATAGCGGCTGTTTATCGCTCCAATTTGGGCGGGTCATTCGATCAGGTGATTGCTGATTGCGTAATGGATCGCCTCGGCGTTGTTCTTGAGTTTCATCTTTTCAAGCAAGCGCGAGCGATATACGCTGACGGTCTTGGGGCTGAGCGACATGATATCCGCCATCTCGCTCAGTTTTTTGCCCGAGGCCATCAGGCATAGTGTCTGGTATTCGCGGTTGGACAGGGTCTGGTGCAGCAACTCCTGATAGCCTTGCGACAGTCCGTTGGCCAGTTGTTCGGCCAATTCCGTGCTGATGTATTTCTTGCCGCTGGCGACCTGGCGGATGGCAGTGACCAGTTGCAGCGGTGCGCTTTGTTTGTTCAGGTAGCCGGCCGCTCCGGCCTTCATGGAGCGCAGGGCGTATTGTTCTTCCGGATGCATGCTGAGCATCAGCACCGGCAATTGGGGTTGGTTGGCCTTGAGTTGTTTGAGGACTTCGACGCCGTGCTTGTCCGGCATGCTGATGTCGAGCAAGACCACGTCGTAATCCGTTTCTTCCACCATGCGGATGGCTTGCATGCCGTTCTCGGCCTCGCCGATCACACGCATGTCATCGGTGTCGTCCAGCAATTGCTTCAGGCCCTTGCGGATGAGTGCGTGATCATCTGCTATCAGCACTTTTATCATACGGTATCGCTTCTCAAAATAAATTCTGTTGTGACAGCGGGTCATCCGTCGTTGTGAGTCCGGCCTCGCGCGGGATATACACGCCGATCTGCGTTCCCTGACCGAGGGCGCTTTCGATTTCCACCCTGCCGCCGAAATATTCTACCCTTTCGCGGATGCCGCGTAAGCCGAATGAACGGGGTTTGGCGCGGTCGGCATCGGTGAAACCGCGCCCGTTGTCCAGTACTTTCAGTTCGATGATGCCGTCGCGGTCGTGCATGAGCACCACCACTTCGCTGGCCTGGGCATGCTTGGTGATATTGGCCAGGGCCTCCTGAAAGATGCGGAACAATGCGATTGAAATGTCGGGCGAAGGGTCTTCGATCGAGGGGGCATGCTCGAACACGCAGGAGATGCCGGTACGCTGCTCGAACTCACCCGCTTCCATCTCGATCGCGGCGACGATGCCGAACGTGTCCAGTATGCTGGGACGGAGGCTGCGCGAGATGTTGCCTGCCGCCGCGATGCATCTGTCCACCAGAACTTCAATGTTCTTCGCCTTTTCGGCAAGCGCGGGCTTGTCGGCCAGACGGCCGCCCAGCCATGCGATATCCAGCTTGATGGCAGTGAGGGTGCTGCCCATATCGTCATGCACCTCGCGGGCGATGGCGATGCGTTCCTGCTCGCGCACATCCTGTATATGCGAAGACAGTTCGCGCAACTGGGACTTGGAGCGCAGGATTTCCAGCTCGGCCAGTTTGCTATGGGTGATGTTGAAGATGATGCCTTCCCACTGCGTGCCTTGCTCGGTCTTGCGCGGGCTGCAACGCAGATTGATCCATTTGACCTCGTTGTCCGGCATGGTGAGGATGCGGCCTTCCCAGTTCCAGAAGGACAGATTTTCTGCCGAGACGTGCATGCTTTGATGGTAGGACTTGAAATCATCGGGATACAACAAGGATTCGAACGCCGACGAGTTATCGGTCAAATTTTGCGGCGTGATGCCCAGCAGGGCCTGGCATCCTTCACTGACGTAAGGAAAGGTGATTTGCCCGTCATCCTGCAGCAGCATTTGGTAAGCCATGCCCGGCAAGGCGGCAATGAAGGCATGCAGGCGGGTCTGGTTCTCCAGCAATGCCAGCTGCGCATCGCGGTGCTCCTGCCGGATGCGCGCTGCGCGGAGATTGTGCTCAATGGCGGACGCAAGACGATTCAGGCTGCCCTTGAAGATGTAATCGTCCGCGCCGCGCCGCATGGTGTAGATGATGGTCTCTTCGCGCAAGTCATGGGAGAGGAACAGGAAGGGAAGGTCAACGCCGCTGTTCTGCATCAATTCGAGCGCGGCCAGGCCGCCGAAACCGGGGGGATCATAGCTGCACAACACGACATCGAACTGCTCCCCCGACAGGGCTGTTTTCATATCCGTTGCGTTATCCACATGCCGGTAATCGAGCAGATAGCCCGCACGTGACAATTTATTCATGGTTTGCTGGGCATCGGTGTGCGAGGATTCGACCAGCAATATGCGGAGTTTCTTGGATGTCATTCTGTTATCCCGTACAGGTGCTCCGATTATAAGCGGCGTCCGCGCTGCGCACTAGGCTGGATATTACGATAGAATGCCGCTGGTTAACGAACTCGCCACATCATGTCTTCCGTCCGATCCGTTGTTACTCCTGAGAATCTGCTGCGCCCGGAAGTGCTGGCGTTGCATGCCTATCACGTTCCGCCAGCCGGCGGAATGATCAAGCTGGATGCGATGGAAAATCCTTATTTGTTGCCCCAAACGCTGCGCGATGAGATCGCGCGGCTGGTGGCGGACGCCGAGATCAACCGGTATCCGGATGCCGCTGCGCGGGAACTCAAGGCTGCTATCTGCAAAGTGACAAATTTGTTGCCCGGCATGGATATCCTGCTAGGCAACGGTTCCGACGAGATCATTCAATTGCTGGCGCTGGCCGTCGCCAGGCCTGGCGCGGTGCTGCTAAGCGTAGAGCCGTCTTTCGTCATGTACAAGATGATCTCCATCTTCGCCGGCATGAGATACGTCGGCGTGCCGCTGACCGAAGATTTTTCGCTTGATCTGCAAGCAACGCTGGATGCCGTCAAGCGGGAACAGCCTGCCCTGGTGTTCCTGGCCTATCCCAACAATCCCACCGGCAACCTGTTCGACGCAGACGCGGTTCGGCAGATCATTCAGGCCGCGCCGGGCCTGGTGGTGATGGACGAGGCCTATTACGCCTTTGCCAGCGACAGCTTTATCCCGCATCTGCCAGACTACGACAACCTGCTGGTCATGCGCACCTTTTCCAAACTCGGCATGGCCGGACTGCGTCTGGGATTTTTGGCGGGCTCAGCAGCCTGGTTGAGCCAGTTGGAAAAACTGCGCTTACCGTATAATGTGGGCGTTCTGCCGCAACTGGTTGCGACAAGGTTGCTTGAACATCACGATGTGTTGCTGACACAGGCAGAGGACATCAAGCTGGAGCGGGCCAGGTTGCTGGCTGCCCTGGATGCCATCAGCGGTGTGCGGGCTTATCCCAGTGCAGCCAATTTCATCCTGTTCCGCGTGGAAAAAGCCACGCAGATATTTGAAGGGCTGAAGCGACACGGTGTGCTTATCAAGAACCTGAATGGCGGACATCCGGCCTTGATCGATTGTTTGAGAGTGACAGTCGGAACGCCGGTCGAGAACCGGAAATTTATTGCAGCATTGCAGGACGTCATTAACCAACTCGCATAAGGCGAATCATGCGTAGCGCAAAA
This sequence comes from Sideroxydans sp., assembly GCA_027310725.1. Lineage (GTDB taxonomy): Bacteria > Pseudomonadota > Gammaproteobacteria > Burkholderiales > Gallionellaceae > Sideroxyarcus. The sequence goes on from DAIDAG010000080.1 coordinate 112,062, forward strand.
GTCAGTCGCAACACCCTGGAAACGAAGATCGGCGTAGAACTGAATCTCGACGGCAGCGGCAAGGTCAAGCTGGATACCGGATTGCCTTTCCTCGAACACATGCTGGATCAGATCGCGCGTCATGGTCTCATCGACCTGGAAATCAACGCGAAGGGCGATCTGCACATAGACGCGCACCACACGGTTGAAGACATCGGCATCACGCTGGGCCAGGCATTCAATCAGGCGGTTGGCGACAAGAAAGGTTTGCGTCGTTACGGACATGCTTATGTGCCGCTCGATGAGGCGCTGTCGCGTGTGGTGCTGGATATTTCCGGCCGCCCCGGGCTTGTTTTCAATGTCGAATTCGTGCGTTCAAATGTGGGCGAATTCGACGTCGATCTGATCCGTGAATTCTTCCAGGGTTTCGTCAATCACGCCTTGGTCACACTGCATATCGACAATCTTGCGGGCGGGAACGCCCACCATCAAGCCGAGACTGTCTTCAAGGCTTTCGGACGCGCACTGCGTATCGCGGCGGAGCTGGATCCGCGCATGGCCGGCGTCATGCCTTCCACAAAGGGAACTCTGTAAGCACACCATGGTTGATATCGCAGTCGTTGATTACGGTATGGGCAACCTGCGCTCGGTGCAGCAGGCTGTGCGCAAAGTTGCGCCAGATGCGGACATCGCCGTGACCGGCGAGGCCGCTGTGATTGCCTCTGCCGGACGGGTCATTTTCCCGGGGCAGGGCGCCGCACCGGACTGTATGCGCGAAATTCGTTCTCGCGGCCTCGATCGCGTGATTTCGGATGTGATCAGGGAGGGAAAGCCGTTTCTCGGCATTTGCATGGGCCTCCAGGTGCTTTTCGAGCACAGCGAAGAGGGTGATACACCTTGTCTCGGGGTGTTCTCCGGACAGGTCAGGCGATTTGCGTCAGGCCTGCACGATGCGCAAGGCAGCAAGCTGAAAGTCCCGCACATGGGCTGGAACCAGGTACACCAATTGACACATCCTCCGCTCCCAGAGGGAGTGAAGGCGGTTGCCCTTTCTCCCTCTGGGGGAAAGTTGGATAGGGGGGGCGACCACGTCTTGTGGAACGGCATCGAGCAGGATGCACGATTTTATTTCGTGCACAGTTACTATGTCGATCCGCGTGATCCGGGCCTGGGGCAAGCCACCAGCGACTATCCGCGCCCTTTTGTTTGCGCGGTGGCTAAAGAAAATTTGTTTGCGGTGCAATTTCACCCGGAAAAGAGTGCTGCCGCAGGATTGAAACTGCTGCAGAATTTTATCAACTGGAATCCTGCTTAATCTGCTAATCATGGATACTAAAACGCTGATCATCCCCGCTATCGACCTGAAAGACGGTCATTGTGTACGCCTCAAACAAGGTGTGATGGAGGACGCAACCGTCTTTTCCGAAGATCCCGCTGCCACCGCCAAACATTGGCTGGCACAAGGCGCGCGACGCCTGCATCTGGTGGACTTGAACGGTGCGTTCGCCGGAAAGCCCAAGAACGAAGCTCCCGTGCGCAGCATCATCGAAGCGGTGGGGGGCGATATCCCGGTGCAGCTGGGCGGCGGCATCCGCGATCTGGAAACCATAGAGCGCTACCTCGATATCGGGGTGACCTACGTCATCATCGGCACCGCCGCGGTCAAGGTGCCTGGCTTCCTGCATGAAGCCTGCGATGCATTCCCCGGGCACATCATGGTCGGTCTCGATGCAAAAGGAGGCAAGGTCGCGGTGGATGGTTGGTCGAAACTCACCGGGCACGATGTGGCCGATCTGGCGAAGCGCTTTGAGGACTATGGCGTGGAAGCCATCATCTACACCGATATCGGTCGCGACGGCATGATGACCGGCGTGAACATCGAAGCGACGGTGGAGCTGGCGCGGCCCCTGCATGTGCCGGTCATCGCCAGCGGCGGCATCACCAATCTGGACGATGTGCGCGCCTTGTGCGCAGTGCGTTCGGAAGGTATCACCGGCGCGATCACGGGCCGCGCCATCTATGAAGGTACGCTGGATTTCAAGGCGGCCCAGGCCTTGGCCGACGAACTGTCGCCGAAGCTCTGATGCTTGCCAAACGCATCATTCCCTGCCTTGACGTGACCGCCGGCCGCGTGGTCAAGGGCGTCAGTTTCGTCGAACTGCGCGACGCCGGAGATCCGGTGGAGATCGCGCGGCGCTACGACGAGCAGGGTGCGGACGAGCTGACTTTTCTCGATATCACAGCGAGTTCGGACGACCGGGGTATCATCTTCCGCATCATCGAGCAGGTGGCAGAGCAGGTTTTCATTCCGCTGACCGTCGGCGGCGGGGTGCGCGAAGTGCAGGATGTGCGCAATCTGCTCAATGCAGGTGCAGATAAAGTCAGTATCAATACTTCTGCTGTGGTCAATCCGCAGCTGGTGGCCGATGCTTCGGCGCGTTACGGTTCACAATGCATCGTGGTTGCCATCGATGCAAAGCAGACTGCACCAAACAAGTGGGAAGTGTTTACCCATGGCGGCCGCAAGGCTACCGGTCTGGATGCGGTGGAATGGGCGAAGAAGATGCAAAGTCTGGGCGCAGGGGAGATACTGCTGACCAGCATGGACAAGGACGGACAGAAGAGCGGCTTCGATCTGGCGCTGACCCGCGCCGTGACCGATGCGCTGGAGATCCCGGTGATCGCCAGCGGCGGCGTGGGCAATCTGCAACATCTCGCCGACGGCGTGAAGCTGGGCGGCGCGGATGCGGTGCTGGCTGCCAGCATCTTTCACTTCGGCGAATACACCGTGCAGCAAGCGAAAGAATATATGGCCAAGCAAGGCATTGAGGTGCGGTTATGACACGGTGCGCCAGCCCTCTATCCAACTTTCCCCCAAAGGGGGAAAGAGCAATCGCCTCCTCTCCCGCAAGCGGGAGAGGATTGAGGAGAGGGTTTGCGACGGGTGCGGGACAACGCAGTTTCGGTGCAGGCTCATGCGCGCAGCGCGTGATGCCGAAGCCAATAACCGCATCGCACCTCCTCCCGCAAACGGCTGGTTGCGCCATAACCAGCGACTTGGTGAGCGTTGTTTGCTCACCTAGTCGAATGGCTAGTAGTTACATCAGTAACGTACCCGCAGGGGGTAGGCCGATGGGTTCCCCGCTGCTACGCAGCGACCCATTCGCTCTGTCGGAGGTGCGGTTATGAATGAGAAAAATAATTTGCCACAGAGCACACAGAGAAAACCCGCTGCACTCGAAGGATTGGCTGAACTCTCTGTGAACTATGTGTTCTCTGTGGCTAGATTGGGGTTTAAATGACCGAAAGCTGGCTAAATAAAGTGAACTGGTCCGAAGACGGCCTGGTTCCGGCCATCGCGCAGGATGCGGCGACCGGGCGCGTGCTGATGGTGGCGTGGATGGATCGCGACGCCCTCAAGCGCACAGTAGAGACCGGCGAGGCGATATACTGGTCGCGTTCGCGCAAGAAACTCTGGCACAAGGGTGAAGAATCCGGCCACATCCAGAAGGTCAAAGAGATACGCCTGGATTGCGATAGCGATGTGGTTTTGCTGCAAGTGGAACAAAAAGGCGGCATCGCTTGCCATACCGGGCGCGAGAGTTGCTTCTACAGCAAACTGGAGCAGGACCGCTGGGTAGAAACGGACGCGGTTCTGAAGTCACCCGACGAGATCTATAAAAAATGAGCAACGAGATTCTGCAACGACTGACCGGGACGATTGAGGCGCGCAAACAGGCTGCAGCCGATTCTTCTTATGTCGCAAAATTGTTCAGCAAGGGCGAGGACGCCATTCTGAAAAAAGTGATCGAAGAAGCGGGCGAGGTTTTGCTGGCAAGCAAAGAGGCAGACAGGCAACATTTGGTATACGAAGTTGCCGATCTGTGGTTTCACTGCATGGTGTTGCTGGCGCAAAAAGGCTTGAGCGCGGACGATGTGCTGAAAGAACTGGCGCGTCGCGAAGGCGTGTCGGGGATTGAAGAAAAAGCGAGCCGGAAATGAGCGACAACTGTATCTTTTGCAAGATCGTGCGCGGCGAGCTTCCGAGCCGCAAAGTGTACGAGGATGACGAGGTATTCGCCTTTCACGACATCAATCCGGTCGCACCGATACACTTCATGCTGGTTCCCAAGCTGCATCTCGTATCGCTGCTGGATGCTGAAGAAGCCCATGCAGCCTTGCTTGGCAGGATGCTGTTACTGGCGCCGAAGCTGGCGCTGGAACAGGGTTTGAAAAACGGTTTCCGCACCGTCATCAATAGCGGCAAGGGCGGTGGGCAGGAGGTGTTTCACCTGCACATCCACGTCATCGGCGGCGGCAATATTCCGCCCATGGTTAAACGAGATTAAACAAGGAGAGTGAAATGGGCTCGATGAGCATATGGCATTGGTTGATCGTATTGTTGGTCGTGGTGCTGATATTCGGTACAAAGAAACTGCGCAACATCGGCGAAGATCTGGGCGGTGCGGTGAAAGGCTTCAAGGACGGCATGAAGGGTGAAGAAGAGTCGCACAAGCAGGTCGCACATGACGGCAAGACCATCGAAGGCGAAGCGAAAGAGAAGACTCAAACCAAGGTTTGAGTCTGAAAATTACTTATGTTCGATATCGGTTTTTCCGAGCTGGTGGTGATCATGGTGGTGGCGCTGATCGTCATCGGTCCCGAGCGCCTGCCCAAAGTGGCCCGCACCATGGGGTTGTTGTGGGGCAGGGCGCAGCGCTATATCAACGGCGTGCGCGCCGATATCGAGCGCGACATGCAGATGGACGAACTGAAACAGATCAAGCAGAAAGTGGAACAGGAAGCCGCTGCGGCGATGCAGGCTGCAAGCCAGGCCGGCCAGGCGGTGGATAACCATTTGAAATCGCTTGAGCAGGAAGCTGCATCGGTCGAACAAGCCAGGCCGCGCAGTGTTCCCGCGGCCGGCAACACCCCAAAAGAACAGCCTGCTCCCGAACAGAGGCAGTTTCCGATTGACTAATTTCCCCCCTTTATCGTGAGTACAAGCGAAAACCTGATCTCACACCTGATTGAGTTGCGCACGCGTCTGCTCAATTCCGCCGTCGCCCTGTTATTGGTATTCATCTGCCTGTTTCCCTGGGCGGCTGATCTCTACAGTTTATTGGCCAGGCCGCTGCTGGCAAAATTGCCGAAGGGCGGGCAGATGATCGCGACGGATGTGACGACGCCGTTCTTTGTGCCGCTCAAGGTCGCGATGATGGCGGCTTTTCTGATCGCGCTCCCCTATATTCTGTATCAGATATGGCGCTTTATCGCGCCCGGCCTGTATCTGAACGAAAAGCGATGGATATTGCCGTTGCTGGTTTCCAGCGTGGTTCTTTTTTTCTGCGGCATGGCCTTCGCCTACTTTGCGGTTTTCCCGGTGGTGTTCGGCTTTATTACCGCCGCCGCGCCCAAAGGTGTGGCTGTCATGACCGACATCGACAAATACCTCAGCTTCGTATTGAGCATGTTCGTGGCGTTCGGATTGGCATTCCAGGTGCCCATCGCCGTGGTGTTGCTGGTGAAGACCGGCATGGTGACGACGGCAAAATTGCGCGAGGTTCGTCCCTATGTCATCGTCGGTGCGTTTGTCGTCGGGGCGATCTTTACTCCGCCGGACGTGGTTTCCCAGTTCATGCTGGCGATGCCGCTGTGGCTGCTTTACGAAGCGGGCATCGTGGTGGCGGGATGGACGGGAGGGAAACCTGCTTGATCCCCGCCCTTCCGGTTTATTCCTGAGCCTTGGGTTTTGGTCGTTTGCCGACCTTGACCTGAACTTCCACTTCAGCCTGGTTGCGCAGCAACTTGAGCGAGGTGACCTTTCCCGGCGGCAATGATGAGATGGTTTCCAGCATGATGGTGGAATCCGTCAGCGGTTTGTCCGCGATGCTGAGCAGGATGTCTCCCGGTTTGACGCCGGACTTGTCTGCGGGGCTGCCCCGAACCACTTCGGCGATCAGCACTCCCTGCACATCTCCGAGCTTGAAAGATTCCAGCAATTCGGGGGTGAGATCCTGCACCGCCACGCCGATCCAGCCGCGCGTGACAGCGCCGTTTTGGATGATCTGCTCCATGATCTTCTTGGCTGTGCTCACCGGGATGGCAAAGCCGATCCCAAGCGACCCGCCGTTGGGTGAATAGATCGCGCTGTTGATGCCGACCAGATTGCCTTCCACGTCCACCAGCGCGCCGCCCGAATTGCCGGGGTTGATGGCCGCATCGGTCTGGATGAAGTTCTCGAAGGTGCTGAGCCCGAGGTGGTTGCGCTTCAGTGCGCTGACAATGCCCATGGTCACGGTCTGTCCCACGCCAAACGGATTGCCGACAGCGAGAACGATGTCCCCGACATGCGCCTGATCGGACTGGGCGAACGTGATCGCGGGCAGGTTGTTGCCGATATCGACCTTGATGACCGCGAGGTCGGTGTCCGGATCGGAACCGACGATGTGCCCCTTGGCGGTGCGGCCGTCAGAGAGGGCGACTTCGATCTGGTCGGCACTCTCGATGACATGATGGTTGGTCAGGATGTAGCCATCGTGGCTGACGATGACGCCCGAACCCAGGCTGGAGGTCTGTTGCGGAACGTTATCCTCGAACTGGTCGCCGAAGAAGAAACGGAAGCGCGGATCGTCCATGAACGGATGGGTCTGCGGCTTCACCTCGCTGCTGGTGAAGACGTTGACCACAGCCGGCATCACTTTCTGGGCTGCCTTGCTGAAGCCCACTGCCGGCAGGTCGCCGCCGTCCTTGACATTGTTTTCGTACAAGGTCACCACGCCGCTGCGGGCTGCATTGGGCAGCAGCGACGGCCTGAGCGTGTGGATCACGAACAGCATCGCGAGGCCGACGGTGGTAGCTTGGGCGAACAGGAGCCAGAATTTACGCATGATATGATTTGAGCCGCTAAATTTATGGGGACGAACCCGATGCGATTGAACGAATTGCGCGATTATATCGGAAGCGAGCTTGCAGTCAGCCGTTTTCGTGACTACTGTCCGAACGGTGTGCAAGTGGAAGGGCGGCCCCAAGTGAGGCGCATCGCAACCGGCGTGACCGCCTCGCAAGCCGTGCTGGAAGCTGCCACGGCATGGGGTGCGGATGCCATCCTCGTTCATCACGGCTATTTCTGGCGCAGCGAAGATGCCGCGATCGCCGGCATCAAGAAGCGCCGCATCGCCCATCTGCTGCAGCACGATATCAGTCTGCTGGCCTATCATCTGCCGCTGGATGCCCACCCCGAATTCGGCAACAACGCACAGCTCGGCGGAGTACTTGGCTTCGTCGAACAGGGGCGTTTCGGCGAGCAGGATATCGCCATGCATGGTGCACTGGATCACCCGCAGACCCTGCAACAACTCACCCAACATATTCAGCATACTTTGCAGCGTGTACCGCAGGTCATCGCTCATGCCAACCCCAACATTACCCGCATCGCGTGGTGCAGCGGCGGGGCGCAAGGTTACTTCGAACAGGCCGTGGCACTGGGCGTGGATGCATTCCTGACGGGCGAGATCTCAGAACAAAACGTGCATGTCGCACAAGAGACGGGAGTGGCCTTCATCGCCGCCGGACACCATGCCACAGAGCGTTACGGCGTGCAGGCTTTGGGCGAACACCTGGCGGCGCGCTTCGACCTGGAACATCGTTTCTTCGATCAGGACAATCCGGTCTAGTGGACAGCAGTTGCAGGGAAGTCAGTCTCTGAAAAGACTGGTGGCATGCCGGATATTTACTTTTTGTTCCGCATCTCGATGTTTCCGGTGGCCAGATATATTTCGCGCAGGAAACACAATAAACCGGAAATCAGCGCCAGCATCGCTGAAATGAAAAATAGCGAAACGGCACGCGCCGGATCCACGCCTATCTCGGAGCCCACAAAAAGGGCGGCGATCACGATGCAGATGAAGAGCGCGGACAGCGTACAGAGGCTCACGGCCCAATGCACCCAGCGCACTCTGCGCCTGAGCATCTCCATTTCTTCCAACTGGGCGGGCAGCCTTGGATTGCTTGAGTTGCTCAATGCCCTGGAACGATCCACGATGCGGGCGATGCGGGTGGTGATCACATTGAGAATCGCACCGATGCCGGTCAGCAGAAAGACGGGCGCGACCGCTTGTTGAATGGCGTGGGTGACAGTCGTGATTTCGGCAGCGCTCGGCATGGAAAACCCTCAAATGAAAATCATTGTGTCGATCAGTTTCTCGCGTGGGTAAGAGAAAAATCCTCAACGCCCTGCAACGTGCTCAGTCCGCTCGCCAGCTCGTTCATGGATACGCCGCTGTTCTTGCTGAGGGCGATGGCGACGAAGTGCCATTCAAGTTTTTCGTTGCTGGAGCGGATGGCGAAGGAACCCGAAGCGACTTCATAACCGTTGGAGTAAACGACTTCGCGCAGGGTGTGTTCCAGCGGCACAAAATTCTTCTGGAATTCAAGGGTGACCGCGATGGCGGGGCGCGAGGGCAGCCAACTTTCCAGTTTGGAAATCCACATCATGCACAGCGCGGAAAGAATGGTGAGCATGATCGCCGATGCATAGAAGCCGACGCCGACCATGATGCCGATGGCCGAACAGGTCCAGATGGAGGCGGCGGTGGTGAGGCCGCTGATGTTGAGCCCGTCGCGCATGATGACACCCGCGCCGAGAAAACCGATGCCGGTGAGGATGCCCTGAATGACGCGAGTGGGGTCGCCGGCGAGATAAGTGTTCACATGCCCGCCGTACCAGAAGGAGGGGTAACCGGCGATGACAGTGACGGCGGCGGCAGCCATGCAGACCAGTCCGTAGGTGCGCATGCCGGCCGCGCGTCCGTGGTAGGAGCGTTCATATCCCACGACCAGGCCCAGTACGAGTGCACCAAGCATGTTGAAAAAAACAACGATGTTGGTCGCCACTTCCTGATCAGACCAATAAGCCGACAGATTGGCAAGCGATAGCGCGTCCATATCCGTTCTCCATTTTCTATTTGTTCGGGAGTGTACAAGAATCGGCCCCGGATTACTGCTGTGCCGTCATGTGCTATCCATGGCGGCTGCCGTATCTCCGGCCGCGGTACGGACTAACCGGCAGATTTGCTGCGCAACCGATCGAGCGAGATCGTCGCGCTGCGCGGCGCTTCGTTCAGTTCGAGATTGGCAAGGCGCAGCGGTTCGCCAAGCTCATCCAGCATCGCATGCCAGGGCCGCATCGCATCTTTCAGCAATCCGTCTGGCTGTGCCGAGAATCGGAGCAGGAAATCCTTGCGACGCGGATACCAGGAAGACCATTGCCATCCAAGGAAACTGTCGCTGTGCTTGAATCCGGCCGCACCCAAATGCGCGCGCAGCGTTTCCACGGCGGGCAAATTCTTCTGTGCAGGCTCGGGTGCAGTGTTCCACATCAGTCCGTAATAGATGCGATAGCTCTCGCCCAGCAGCTGCTGCTCCATGAACGGGCGCAGGAAAGTGCGCTGATTGAAGCGTGGTTCAAGCCGCAAGCCGACGAGGCAGTCTTCGGTGTTGCGATCTTCGGTGAGCTCGCTTTGCCAAGGCAGCTCGCTTTGCACGAGCAGAACATCGAGTTGCTCGCTCAGCGCTTTCCAGAACCGATTGTTGTATTGCAACCGGATCTCGTCCAGATGTTCGGCAGCGATCAATGCGAGCGGGAAGTTTTCTTCCTGTGAGAAAAAATCGAGTACGGAATGTTCTTCGTTCATTTTTGAAAGCTTCGAGTAATTGAAATTACGGCCGGAGTTTACAGCCAAAAACCGGGAATCGGATGGATGAAAATTTTTGTCCGCGAATTTGCATCTTGACGCGCCCTTTACTTTGAAAGCCGCGTCTTAACGCGTCCTTAACTTTGTAAAAATTGCCGCGTGAATATAAGCAAATACTTCAATACCTTGTCTGCTCTAGCTTGGAGAATAGGTGATGCGGAAATGTTGAGCGTGATGGTTGACATTATTTTTTAACATCGACATTATTCATCGCGTGTAGTCGCAACAGCCGGCAATTAAGGCTGATTGAAATCACAACTAAATCACAAGAACGGCGACTGCATGCTTTTTGATAAATCCGTTTTTTCCCGTATTTTTTTCCGGCCGAAATATCGCCGGCGTCTGAATATTGTTTTGTTGGGGGAGCCACATACGATGAAGTGTTTTTTACGTTCACTTACGCTGCTCGTTGGTCTGTTTTTTTATGCGAGCAGTCATGCAACCGATGCGCTTCCGACTCTCACGACACCTGACGACGTAGGTCCGGTAGTCGAGCAGCCTATCGAGTTTCCGCATTTTCGCCATGCCGGCGATGCCAAGGATGGCGGTATGCAGATCAACTGCATGTATTGCCACACCTACGCACGCCGCAGCATGGTGGCCGGTATTCCGCCGATACAGAAATGTATCGGATGTCACCAGAGCATCGAATCGGTGCGGGACAAACCGCGCATCCAGAAGCTGTTCGAATACTGGGACGCCAAGAAACCGATCCCCTGGAAGAAGGTGCATGATCTTCCCGATTTCGTGCGGTTCAACCACGAGCGCCATATCCAGCGTTTCTATTTTCAGCAGGATCGTCCCTATCAGGAGGTTTGCGGTTACTGCCACGGCAATGTGAAGGCCATGACGGTTGCGCAGCGCCAGAAACCTATCACCATGGGCTGGTGCGCCAGTTGCCATCAGAAGGATCACCCGGTCAGCGCCAATTCGAGCGAGACAGGGCATGGTCCCAACGATTGCTTCACGTGCCATAAGTAAGCGCCGTGACGTTTACTACAAGCAAGATATCAGGGGATTTAGCGATGACAGAAAACGATTTTAGTCGGCGTGATTTTTTGAAGGTGCTGGGTTGGGGCGGTACGGCCGTCGCCTTGAGCGGCTGCGGCAATACCTCGATCCAGGATGGCCAGGAGACCGTCACTTCCTATGTGACACTGCCTTCCTATGTCACTCCCAGTATTTCCAACTATTTCAATTCGACCTGCGCGCAATGCGACGCCGGGTGCAACATCATGGGCCGCGTGCGCGAAGGACGCGTGCTCAAGGCGGAAGGCAATCCGAATTCACCGATCAACCGCGGAAGGATGTGCGGCCTCGGGCTGTCGGGCGTTCAGGCGCACTACAACCCGGATCGTGTGCGCGAGCCTTTGCTGCGCACCGGTGACAAGGGTGAAACCATCACCTGGGACAAGGCACTCGGGCTGATCAACGAAAAATTGAACGGTACCAAGGGGACGGAGATCGCCTTCGTCACCGGCGGCATGAGCGGCCATGTACAGGCGCTGCTGGGCAATTACATGGACGAACTGGGAAGCAAGAACCATTTCTCCTATGAGGCGATCTCTCCAGCCGTGCTGCGCGCCGCCAACAAGAAAGCCTATGGTGAGTCGATGCCGCGCTACCGTATCGACAAGGCCAGAGTGGTGGTGTCGTTCGGTGCCGACTTCCTCGGTGCATGGGTCTCTCCGGTGCATTTTTCGCAGCAGTACGCGCAGTTCCGCAAGGGCAGCCGTCCGGAAGGTCGCGGTGTGCTGGTGCAGATCGAGCCGAAGATGACGCTGACCGGCGCGAATGCGGATCGCTGGATCGCGGTTCGGCCGGGTACCGAAGGTGTGCTGGCGCTGGGTATCATCAATGCGCTGGGTAAGGCCGGCCTGTCGATTCCCGCAGATATCGCCGCGGTAAGCCATGAATATACGACAGAGCGCACGAGCAAGGAGACAGATGTCTCTGCCGAGCAGATCGAAAAATTGGCGGCCCTGTTGAAGGAGCGCACACCGAGCCTGGTGCTGGCGGGCGGTGCGGCAGAAGGTTACGCGCACGGTTCGCAGAATGCGGCGGCCATCGCGCTGCTCAACCGTGTGCTGGGCAACGTCGGCAAGACCCTTGAGGCGTCTGCCAGCGTGCCGTTCCCGCAGATCGCGCCTACCGTGGGCAGCCGCTCATCGCTGATCGCGCTCAACGACGGCCTGGCCGCCGGCAAGTACAAAGTGGTGTTCAGCTACGGCGTCAATCCGGTGTTCAGTGCGCCGGCTTCGATGAAGTTCAAGGACAACTTCGCAAAGGCCGACTTCAAGGTGGCGTTCGCGCAATACATGGACGAAACCGCGCTGGCGGCCGACCTGATCTTGCCGCTCGATTCCGCGATGGAAGACTGGGCGACCGTGGTGCCGGAATACATGGCTGCGCCGGAAGGGGCAGGCTCGAATGCATATGCGCAGATGAGCTTCCGTCAGCCCATGATGGAGAAGGTATTCCCGGATACGCGCGGGGTGGGCGACATCCTGCTGGCTCTGCTCAAGCAGCGCACGGCAGACAAATACAAGGAGTTCGAAGACTTCTATTCCTACCTGCGCAGCGCCGTGCTGAAGAACAAGGTCGCGCTTGGCGGCAAGGCCGGTGACGACGATGAAGTGTTCTGGAACGAAACGCTGAGCAAGGGGATCGTGCCGCTTAAGGGCATCGCCGGCTCGGTGTCGGCCAAGGCGTCTGCGGCAGGCTTGAAATTGCCGGTGCCGACCGATGCCGATCCGTCCTATCCGTTGCGCCTGATTCCGGCCGTGTCGGCCAGCATGCGCGACGGGCGCAATGCCAACGAGCCGTGGCTGCAGGAATCGCCCGATCCCTTGACCACCATCGTGTGGGATTCCTGGGTCGAGATCAATCCCAAGACGGCCGCGAAACTGGGGATCGTGGAAGGCGATATCGTCGAAGTGACCTCCAAGAGCGGTTCCATCAAGACGCAGGCTTACCTGTTCCCCGGCATCCACCCGGATGCAGTTTCCGTGCCGGTTGGCTACGGTCACGAAGCGATGGGGCGCTATGCCAGGGGTGTCGGCGCCAACGTGTTCGGCATGCTGGATTCGGTGTTCGACAAGGAAACCGGAGAACTGGCACTCAACGAAACCAGCGTGAAGATCAGCAAGACCGGTCAGCGCGTCATCATCGTCAAGGAAGAGGGTCCTGTCGGCGGCAGCCAGGCGGGCAAACCGAAGATTGCAGTCCAGGTATCGGCCGACAAGGTCGACCTTTCGAAGGAGGTCTAAAGCATGTCAGTTTCCAATCTGTTAGAAAACTGGTCGAAGTTTCGCCATACCCATCCGGTCGATGACAAGGGGATCCCCGACTGGGAGGCCTATCCATCCGACATCAAATGGGCGATGAGCATAGACCTCGATGCATGTACCGGTTGCAATGCCTGCAGCGTGGCTTGCTACGCCGAGAACAACCTGCCGGTCGTTGGCAAGGATAAATATTCACACGGTCAGGCCATGCACTGGATGCGCGTCGAGCGTTATTGGGACGAGGGCGACAACGGCTTCCAGGCCGAGCAGGGTGCGCGTTTCCTGCCGATGATGTGCCAGCAATGCGAGGCGGCACCGTGCGAAACGGTGTGTCCGGTCGGCGCCACCAACCATACAGAAGACGGTCTGAACTCGCAGATCTACAACCGCTGCATCGGTTCCCGCTACTGTTCGGCGAACTGTCCGTACAAGGTCCGTTACTTCAACTGGTACAACTATCCGGAGCAGGAGAACGCCTGGCCCGCGCCGTTGAACCAGCAGCTCAATCCGGATCTGACCGTGCGCACCAAGGGTGTCATGGAAAAATGCACGTTCTGCAAGCAGCGCACTTACACCGCTCGCAACAACGCGAAGACCGAGGGGCGTCCGGTGCAAGACAGCGACGTGCAGACCGCATGCCAGGAGGCGTGCCCGGCCGGTGCGATCACGTTTGGAAATCTGCACAACCCGGAATCGCAGGTCGCCAAGCAGTGGCAGAGCCAGCAGGTCGACTTGATTAAGGACATTCAGGAAAAGGATGAGAAGGAAGGCAACCGTTTGCGCGGCTATCGCGTTCTGGAAGAGCTGCGTCCCTATCCTTCGGTGATGTATCTGGAGCGGGTGCGCGAAAGCGCTGTGTAAGGCACAAGGGGGAAATAAGAAAATGGGAAAAGATATCCGCGAAGACATCGCCTGGGCACAGATCAACAAGGATGTGCTCAAGAGCCTGGAGTCGCCTCGCAAACTGTATTGGGTCATCATCTTCGTGGCACTGCTTGTTTTCAGTGTGGGCGTCGGTTGTGAGATCTACCAGTACAACACCGGCATGGGCGTGGCCAACATGGACAATCCTCACGTGTGGGGTTTGTACATTGCCTCGTTCATCTTCTGGATCGGCATGAGCCACTCAGGCACGTTGCTGTCCGCGATCCTGCACCTGATGCATGCCGACTGGCGCAAACCGATCTATCGCTTCGCCGAGGCGATGACCACGTTCTCGCTGCTGACGGCCGGATTGTTCGTGGCAGTGCACTTGGGACGTCTGTGGCAGGTTTACTATGCGCTGCCCTACCCGAGCGAACGCTGGATATGGCCGAACTTCCAGTCGCCGTTGCTGTGGGATGCGATGGCGATCTTCACTTACCTGAGCTCGTCCATCCTGTTCCTGTATATCGGCTCGATCCCGGATCTGGCGATCTGCCGCGACAATATCCATCAGGGCTGGCGCAAGAAGCTCTACACCCTGCTCGCGCTGGGCTGGGAAGGCACCGACCGTCAGTGGCGCAATTTCCGCGTCACCTACCTGACCATCGCGTGCTTCCTGATCCCGCTGGCGGTGTCGGTACACTCCATCGTGGCGTCCGACTTTGCCATGTCGCAGCAACCCGGCTGGCACGTGACGTCGTTCCCGCCCTACTTCGTGGCAGGCGCCTTGTACTCCGGCTGTGCGGCGATCATCACGCTGTTCATCATTCTGCGCTACGTGTTCAGGTTCGAGGAATACATGACGCTGCCGATCCTGAAGAAGACGGTGCGCCTGACGTTCGCCATCGCCATGGTGTGGACCTACCTGAACTGCATCGAGTTCGCTTCGGTATGGTACAGCCATGACCAGGTAGCCAAGGACGTGCTGATCCAGAAAGCGACCGGAACCTATGCCCCGTTCTGGTGGGCGATGATCTTCTGCGGTTCCGTGGTGCCGTTCGCGATGATGGTCAAGAAATGGCAGACCAACATCCCGGTGATGTTCGCGGTGTCGCTGCTGCTGAACCTGGGCATGTGGCTGGAACGCTGGATGATCGTGGCGCCGACTTTCTCGCACGGCTATTACCCGTGGACATGGGATCACGACCAGTGGCCTAGCCTGATCCAGTGGGGCATCGTGTTCGGCAGCTTCGGCTGGTTCACCCTGCTGTTCATGGTGTTCTGCAAGATCGTACCGTCCGTTTCCATGTATGAAGTGAAAGAAATGGTCTATCACCGTAGCCAGGCTCGCAAGAAGGAAGAGCGGGCCGTGCAGGAAGAACTCGCTGTGAAGGGAGCCCACTAAATGAGCAAACGTTACTTGCTGGCCCTGTACAACAATTTCGACGAAGCCGAAGCGGTCGTCCGCGAGCTGCGCAACTCCGAGATCAAGGGTTTCAATGCGGCCGACGACCTGGTGGTCAAATCGCCGATCGAGCACCCGGAAGTCGAGGAGTTCCTCGGCGAGAAGTCGGTGAAAGTGCAGTGGTTTACGCTGGGCGGGGCCCTGACGGGCGGATTGCTGGCTTTCTCGCTGATTGCCGGATCGCAGGCCGGCTTTTATTCCCAGATGAAGGGCGGGAAACCGATCGTGCCTATCCCCCCTGACCTGGTATTGACCTATGAGATGTTCATTCTGGGAGGGGTGTATATCACCGTGCTGGGTTTCCTGATCTGCGCCGGGTTGCCGGCAAAGCGTTCGCCACTCTATAGCGCCAAGGTGTCGGAAGACCAGATCGGCATCCTGGTGAAGGGCGACGACGGTTCCATGGCAAAACTCAGGGAGATTTTTACCAGGCACAAGGCATTGGAAATTCAGGAAGAGGCTGGCAGATGAAAAAAATAACTTTAGCAATAGCTTTGCTCATTGCGCCCGCGGTGGCGCAAGCATGGCCATGGTCCAAGGATATGTCGGAACAGATCAGCATCAAGCCGCAGGAAAGCGTGGATCCGAGTCATCCGGGCATGGCAACCTATCCGGAGCGTTCGGTACCGGTTCCCGGCACGACCAGTTTCGTGAAGGATATGGAATCCGCCGACAAGCAGAAGAACCCGGTGGTCGCCAACCAGAAATCGATCGAGTTCGGTGGCAGGCTGTTCGGTATCTATTGCACGCCGTGCCACGGCTATGCAGGCAAGGGTGACGGGCTGGTGGGGCAGAAACTGGTATTGCAACCCTACAATCTGACCGCCGATCATGCCAAGGAAGTCAGCGACGGTTACATCTGGGGAATGATGACGTTCGGCGGGGCGGTGATGCCGTCCTATGCCAACGACCTGTCGCCGACCGAGCGCTGGAATGTGGTCAATTACGTACGCAAGGTGCTGCAACAGGGTGGAACCGTGCACGCCAATGTCAACGGCCGCTAATTAAAGGGGATAAGCATGATTTCTTACAGTAATTGGTCGGTTCTTACCGCCAGCTTCATGGTGGTGACTTACTTGGCGCTGAGCGGCGTGGCCTTGTGCTCGGTGCTTTATCTGGTTGGCGCCAAGTGGCGCTTTCAGGTGCGCGATCTGGCAGTATCCCTGTACTCCTTGTTTCCGATGGCTTTTGCCATGCTGGTGGTTTTGCTGATCGGCGGAAACCAGACTTTCCCGTGGATCGGTCACGTTTCGCATGGAGAGAATGTGCACATGCCGGGCTGGTACACTCTACCGCTGCTTGCTGCGCGCGAAGTGATCGGCATGCTGGTGATCATGTTCGTGTGGCGTACCTTCATCAAACGCCAGGAAGTCGCCGAGCGTAGCGATGAAGACCGTGCGAAGTTCCATCATGTGGCCTGCTGGGTCCCGTTCTTCACCGTGCTGTATGCCACGATGATCGCGTGGGACTTTGAGATGACGCTGAAGCCTTCCTGGCACAGCGCGATCTACGGCATGCAGAACCTGGTCAGCAACTTCGGCATGTTCCTGGCTTTCCTGTTGATCTGGATATATGTGCTGAACACAAGTAACAAATTGACGAAGCGGATCGACGAGTTCGTCTATAACTACCTGGCACAAATGATGCTGGCATTCACCTTGTTGTGGATGTATACCTTCTTCGCGCAATACCTGACGATCTGGTACGGCAACCTCGGGGATGAGCGCGACCGCATAGACGAAATGCAGAATGGCGATTTCACCGTTCTGTGGTGGTCCATGATCGCGTTGAAGTTCGTGATCCCGTTCATCTCACTTTGCCTCCCGATCACCCGGCACAATCCGAAGCTGACGGTGGCGGTCGCCGTGTGCATGATCGTTGGCACATTGTTCGAGCGTTTCGTCTGGATCGCAGGCATAAACGGGACCGGAACGATCCCGGTTCTGTGGGGAGGGCTGGTCAGCATAGGTGTCATCATGGTAGGGTATCAACTGGTACGCAGCACTATGGCGCGTAACCAATTGATAAAAGGATAATTTGCTAGATGATGACATTGTATTCGGGGACGACTGATCCCTACAGCCACCGCTGTCGCTTCGTTTTATTTGAAAAAGGCATGGATTTCCAGGTCATTGACGTGGATGTCTTTAACAAGCCCGAAGACCTGGCGGTGATGAACCCGTATAACACCGTGCCGGTTCTGGTCGAACGTGACCTGATCCTGTACGAGGCCAACATCATCAACGAATACATCGACGAGCGCTTCCCGCATCCGCAATTGATGCCGCCGGATCCGGTGATGCGCGCCCGTGCCCGCCTGTTCCTGCATCGCTTCGAGAACGAGCTGTTCTGCCATATTCCCGGCCTCGAAAGCAGCAATGCCAAGGTTGCCGAAAAGGCGCGTGCGGCCGTGCGCGAGAATCTGACCCAGATATCGCCCGTGTTCACCAAACAGAAATTCATGCTGGGCGACGAGTTCTCCATGCTCGATGTGGCGGTCGCACCTTTGCTTTGGCGTCTTGACCATTACGGCATCCAGCTGGACAAGGAAGCCGCGCCGTTGATGAAATATGCAGAGCGCCTGTTCTCGCGCCCGGCCTACATCGAGGCGATGACACCTGCCGAAAAGGCAATGCGCAAGTGATTTCAGGTTTGGTATGAGTGAACCATCCACCAAGCCCTACCTGATCCGCGCCATTTTCGACTGGTGTGCCGATGCCGGATACACGCCGTATCTGGCGGTACAGGTAAACGAGTACACGCAAGTGCCGATGGCCTACGTCAAGGACGGAAAGATCGTCTTGAATATCGGCATGGACGCGGTGCGCAATTTGCAGCTGGGTAACGAGGACATCACCTGCGGCGGACGTTTCGGCGGCGTGGCGCACCAGCTTATCGTTCCGATGTCGGCGGTGATCGGTATCTTCGCCAAAGAGACCGGGCAGGGACTGGTGTTTCAGGGGCAGGAGTCATCGCCCATGGGAGCGGCGACGGGTACGAGCGAACCACCCGATGGGCCATCACCACAGGGCAAGCCTACACTCAGAGTCGTAAAGTAATAAAAAAAGCCGCGAAGAAACTTTCGCGGCTTTTTTCTGGCTACTATAAATCAGGCAGTTGCAGGCAAACCAAACTGCGACTGCATCTTGATCAGCGCCTTTTGCTCGATCTGGCGGATACGCTCGGCGGATACATTGAACTCGGCAGCCAGTTCGTGCAGCGTTGCCGAATGCTCCTCTTCTTCGCGTAGCCAGCGTGCTTCCACGATGCGGCGACTGCGCTCGTCCAGACTCGCCAAAGCTTGCGCCAAGCCAGAAGTATGCAAGTGCTCGCGCTCTGCGGCTTCCAGGATTTGGGAAGGTTCGTGTTCCGCGTTGTCCGCAAGATAATTGATGGGCGCATAGCTCTCATCGTCGTCACCTGCAAGCGGCTCAAGCGCGATCTCATGCCCGGCAAAGCGTGCTTCCATATCCACAACATCGTGCTCGCTCACGTTGAGCTGCTGGGCTATCTCGCTGACTTGTTGCGGCTTGAGGGGATCCAATCCCTGTTTCATGCTGCGCAAGTTGAAGAACAGCTTGCGCTGCGCCTTGGTGGTGGCGATCTTGACCATGCGCCAGTTGCGGATCACGTACTCGTGAATCTCGGCACGTATCCAGTGCAGGGCAAACGACACCAAGCGCACGCCGCGCTCGGGGTCATAGCGTTTTACTGCCTTCATCAAGCCTATGTTGCCTTCCTGGATCAGATCGGCTTGGGGCAGGCCGTAACCGGCATAACCCCGCGCCACGCTGACCACGACGCGCAAGTGAGAAACCACCAGCTGACGGGCGGCCTCCAGGTCGTTCCCGGACTTGAAGCGTGTAGCAAGGGATAGCTCCTCGTCATGCGACAGTACCGGAAAGCGATTCACGGCCTGAACATACCCCTCCAGACTGCCTACGGCAGAGGGTATTGGTAGATTCATGGTTGCATTCATGGCATTTCCTCCTATTTGTTTAATTCTAGCACTCGCGCGGTATGAGTGCCAGACGTTAAAAAGGTTCGAAAACCTCAGCAAACGCGGTGCGCTGGCTGGCTGTCAGGGCCCAGTTCCGGCATGGTAGAATCCGCGCCTTCCTAATTTCTAACCTTTACGGAAAATAGCCATGTTCTCCAGCAAAAACACCATCGCCGCGACTGACCCCGAACTTTGGGCTGCGATCCAGAACGAAAACCGCCGTCAGGAGGATCACATCGAGCTGATCGCCTCGGAAAACTACACCAGCCCGGCGGTGATGGAGGCACAGGGCAGCCAGCTGACCAATAAGTACGCTGAAGGTTATCCCGGCAAGCGTTATTACGGCGGATGCGAGTTTGTAGATGTGGCCGAGCAACTGGCCATTGATCGCGCCAAGGCGCTGTTCGGTGCGGAATATGCCAACGTGCAACCGCATTCCGGCTCGCAAGCCAACCAGGGGGTTTACGTTTCCGTACTCAAGCCCGGCGATACCATCCTGGGCATGAGCCTGGCGCACGGAGGTCACCTGACCCATGGCGCCTCGGTGAACATCAGCGGCAAACTTTATAACGCCGTTCAGTACGGCTTGAACGACAAGGAAGAGATCGACTACGACCAGGTACAGCAGCTGGCCAATGAACACAAGCCGAAGATGATCGTGGCGGGTGCGTCCGCTTACTCGCTGGTCATCGACTGGAAGCGTTTCCGTGCTATCGCCGACAGCGTCGGTGCCTACCTGTTCGTGGACATGGCGCACTATGCCGGTCTGGTCGCGGCGGGCTATTACCCCAGCCCGGTCGGCATCGCCGACTTCGTGACGACAACCACGCACAAAACACTGCGCGGACCGCGGGGAGGCCTGATCCTGGCCAAGGCTGAACATGAAAAAGCGCTCAATTCCGCGATCTTCCCGCAACTGCAAGGCGGCCCGCTGATGCACGTCATTGCGGCCAAGGCGGTGGCGTTCAAGGAAGCGGCGAGCAAGGAGTTCAAGGTATACCAGAAGCAGGTCATCGACAACGCCCGCGTGATGGCGAAAGTGCTGACCGAGCGCGGTGTACGCATCGTGTCGGGCCGTACCGACAGTCATGTGTTCCTGGTTGACCTGCGTGCCAAGAAGCTGACTGGCAAAGATGCGGAAGCCGCTTTGGGCAAGGCTCACATCACCGTGAACAAGAACGCTATCCCTAATGATCCGGAGAAGCCATTCGTCACTTCCGGTATCCGTATCGGTTCACCTGCGATGACGACGCGCGGTTTCGGGGAGCTGGAAGCCGAAAAGCTGGCTCACCTCATCGCCGACGTGCTGGATGCGCCGAACGACGATGCGGTGATCGCACGTGTCGTGGGTGAAGTGAAGAAGCTGACGATGCAGTTTCCGGTGTATGGCTAAGCAGGATACAGGAGACGGAATACAGGATTCGGGGGAAGCTGCCCGTACCTGTATCCCTAATCCCGTATCCCGTATCCTATGAAATGTCCCTTCTGCAAGCATCCCGGCACCCAGGTCGTTGACACTCGCGAGAACGAGGAGGGCGACAGCATTCGTCGGCGCAGGCGGTGCGTGTCCTGCGACAAGCGTTTTACGACTTACGAAGTAGTCGAATTGCGCATGCCGCAGGTGGTCAAGCAGAACGGCATGCGCAGCGAGTTCGATGAAGAAAAGTTGCGCACCAGCTTTACCCGGGCGCTGCACAAACGCCCGGTTCCCACCGAAATGGTCGATGCCGCCATCGATAATGTCACGCAAAAAGTATTTGCGATCGGCGAACGCGAGATCGGTTCGCGCCAGATAGGCGAGATGGTGATGAAAGAGCTGCTCAAGCTCGACAAGGTCGCCTATATCCGTTTTGCCTCCGTATACAAGAGTTTTCAGGACGTGGGCGACTTTTCGGACGCGATCGATGCGGTCAAGAACACCCGGCGCCGCCAGAACGACAAAAAATGAATCCTGCCGACAGTCAGTGGATGGCTCAGGCGCTGCATCTTGCAGAGCGGGGGTTGTGGACGACGAGTCCGAATCCGCGCGTCGGTTGCGTGTTGGTACGCGACGGCAGGCTCATCGCAGAAGGTTGGCACATGCGTGCCGGTGAGCCGCATGCGGAAGTACATGCTTTGCGTGCGGCCGGTGAGGCGGCGCGCGGCGCAACCGCTTATGTCACGCTGGAACCGTGCAGCCACCATGGGCGCACGCCTCCCTGCGCCGATGCACTAATCGCGGCGGGAGTACGGCGTGTGGTGGTGGCGGCGCAAGACCCGAATCCTCTTGTGGCGGGGCAAGGTGTCGCCCGTTTGCGTGCGGCAGGTATCGATGTTGAATGCGGTTTGATGGAAGCTGCCGCGCGCGAACTGAACATCGGCTTCTTTTCGCGCATGACGCGCGGCACGCCCTGGGTGCGCAGCAAGATCGCCGCAAGCCTGGACGGCCGGACCGCGCTGGCGAACGGCACCAGCAAATGGATCACCGGGGAAGAGGCACGGCGTGATGTGCAACACTGGCGTGCACGTTCCTGCTCTGTGCTCACCGGCATCGGCACGGTACTGGCAGATGACCCCCGGCTTGATGTGAGGGATATTTCAACAGAAAGGCAACCGTTGCGTGTGGTGCTGGATAGCCGGTTGCGCATTCCGCCCAAAGCCCGGATCCTGCAGCGCCAGGCGACACTCATCTATACCGCCTGTTCGGATGCAAACAAGCATCGGGCCTTGATGACCGGTGGCGCGGAAATAAAATTATTGGCAACTGCGGACGGCAAGATCGATGTGCCCGGTGTGCTGCGAGATCTCGGGAAACGCGGCATCAATGAGGTGCTCGTGGAAGCGGGGCGCACATTGAACGGGTCGCTGCTGAAGGCAGGGCTGGTGGATGAATTGGTGCTGTATCTTGCCCCCCGATTGTTGGGCGATGCCGCGCGGGGCCTGGCGGATATGGGCGAACTGACGCAGTTGCGCCAAGGCGTCGCAATGCAATGGAACGATGTGCGGCAAGTGGGCGGCGATCTGCGCATTGTCGCAAGAATATCAAAGGAGAATTGATCATGTTCAGCGGAATCGTGGCCGATGTTGGTCTCATCAAATTGGCGCAGGACAGGGATGGCGGTTTGCGTCTGACAGTGGCGACCGAAATGCTCGGCATGGACGACGTACAGCTCGGCGACAGCATCGCAGTGAACGGCGTCTGCCTCACCGTGGTGAAGATAGCCGGCAGCGATTTCACGGTGGATGTGTCGCGCGAGACTTTGAATTGCACAACCGGACTGGAGTTGCTGGGAGGCCATGTCAACCTGGAAAAGGCATTGCATTTGTCCGACCGCCTGGGCGGGCATCTGGTCAGCGGGCATGTGGACGGTGTGGGCGTAGTGGTCGCATTCAACGATATCGGCGAGAGCTGGAGGCTGATCGTGCGCGCACCGCAACCTTTGGCAAAGTATATCGCGGTGAAAGGTTCCATCACCATCAACGGCGTCAGCCTGACGGTCAACCAGGTGTCGGGAGCGGAATTCGAGGTGAATCTGATTCCGCATACGCTGGATGTGACGACATTGAACGAGCTGAAGGTCGGGGCACAAGTCAATCTGGAGATCGACCTGATCGCGCGCTACGTCGAACGCATGATGACCGCGGACGCCGGGTGATTCATGCCATGAACGGAATGAAGCGCTTGGTGCGTTTCATGTATTCCCGGTATTGCGCGCCAAAATAGCGGATGTTCTCGATCTCTTCCACTAGCGAGGTGATGACGAGGAAAATGCAGGCGAACAGCGCAATGCCGCCGCTCAGCCAGGACATGCGCTTGAAGAACAGGCCCCAGTCCAGAAAGATCAGCGAGCTGTACATCGGGTGGCGGATATAACGGTATATCCCGTGGGTGACGAGTACGGAAGTTTTCTCGAACACCATCAGCGCCCCGTCATTGCGACTGTCGTCCCGCTCGCCGAGCAGGCGAAGTATCCCGTAGCCAAGGATGATCACGATCAGCGAAATGGCCATCAATATTCCGCTGATCGTCTGGTCGAACGAAACGGGCACGATATACCAGCCGTCGATGTTCATCACGATAAGAAGCAACATCAGTTCCCACGCGAAGAAACGATAGAAGCCGTGCGACCTGGGAAGGCGCAGCGAAGCTCTCGAAACATAAGCCAAAGCCATGGTGGCGAGCGTAAAAACGATACCTTCCAGCAACTTCAATCTCCTGAAAAATGAATGCACACACCGTTTTGCGGGCATTCCGATTCCCGGTACGCCATTCTCGCCGGACTTTGAACCAGACCGCATCCAGGGCAGCGGCGGTTCAGGGCGTTTCCCGCGGCGTGCTTTCTATGCGGTCGGTTGTCGCCGGCCGCATCAGAGCGGCTGTCATCAATTCGAAGGCGAAGGCCCGGTCCGCGTTCTGCTGCATGGAAAAGGTGACGAAGGCGATGACCGAATTATAGGGGTATCGCGGCGCGGTGTGAACGCGAATGCTGCCCGCAGGCAATGTGGCGGCACTCTGACGGAGGCGGCGAGGAATATTGCCGATGGTGTTAAAATCCGTGTCCCGCGATTTTGCGATACCCCTAACTGAGCCGCACACAATGACTGACATCGCACCGATAACCGAAATCATCGACGAGATACGCGCCGGGCGTATGGTCGTGCTGGTGGACGAGGAAGACCGCGAGAACGAGGGCGATCTGCTGTTCGCTGCCGAATTCGTCACGCCCGAAGCCATCAACTTCATGATCCGCCATGCGCGCGGCCTGGTCTGCCTGACGCTGACCGAGGAACGCTGCCGCCAGCTCGGCATTTCGCACATGGCGCGCGAGAACAAGAGCCCGCTGGGCACCAATTTCACCGTTTCCATCGAGGCGGCGGAAGGCGTGACCACCGGCATCTCCGCGTCCGACCGCGCCACGACCATCCGGGCGGCGGTGAAGAAGGACGCCAAGCCTGCCGACATCGTCCAGCCCGGCCATATCTTTCCCATCATGGCGCGTCCGGGCGGTGTGCTGGTGCGTGCCGGACATACCGAAGCGGGGTGCGACCTGGCACAGATGGCCGGCGTGATGCCGGCAGCGGTGATCTGCGAGATCATCAAGGAAGACGGCGAGATGGCCCGCCTGCCGGACCTGATCCCGTTCGCCAAGGAGCACGGCCTGAAGATAGGCACCATCGCGGACCTGATCGAGTATCGCATCCACAACGAAACTCTGGTCGAGCGCGTCGCACGACGCACGGTGCAAACCGCCTACGGCGAATTCGAGCTGGTGACCTATACCGACAAGACCACCCAGCGTACCCATCTGGCGCTGGTGAAGGGCAACATACAACCGCAGATCGAGACGGTGGTGCGCGTGCATGAACCCTTGTCCGCGCTGGATTTCATGGAACAAGTCAGCCTGCCGAACACGACCAGCGTGCATGATGCCCTGAAGAAGATCAGCGAATCCGAGGCGGGCGTGCTGGTGATGATGCATCACACCGAGACATCGGCGAACCTCCTGGCCCGGGCCGCGGCCAAACCGGAACCCGATCACGCGCGGTGGGATCCTCGCAGTTATGGCATCGGCGCGCAGATATTGCGCGATCTCAACGTCGGCAAGATGTGCCTGATCGCCACCCCGCGCAAATTGCCCAGCATGACCGGCTTCGGCCTGGAAGTGGTGCGTTACTGTCAATGCAAGGATACAAAATGAAAGAGATCGAACAGAACCTGAACGGCAAGGGCCTGCGCATCGGCATCGTGCAGAGCCGTTTCAACGAAGTCGTGTGCGAAGGGCTGCTGGCTGCATGCCGCCAGCAACTGGTACTCAGCGGCGTCAGCGAGAACGACATCACGCTGGCCACCGTGCCGGGCGCGCTGGAGATCCCGCTGGTGCTGCAGGCCATGGCACAGAGCAAGAAGTTCGACGCGCTGATTGCATTGGGTGCAGTGATACGGGGCGACACTTATCATTTCGAAGTCGTTTCCAACGAGTCTGCGCGGGGTGTGGGCGAAGTGCAATTGCACAGCGGTGTGCCGGTCGCCAATGCCATCCTGACCACCGATACCGACGAACAGGCTGAAGTGCGCATCAACGTGAAGGGTGCGGAGGCGGCACTGGTTGCCATCGAGATGGTGCACCTGCTGAAAGCGCTCGCATGAGCGACGCCAAACAGCACAACCCCGCCAAGAGCCTGCGCCATCGTGCGCGCGAACTGGCGATGCAGGGAGTCTACGAATGGCGGCTTTCCGGCAAGAATCCGGCACTGATCGAGAAAGGCACGCTGGCCGAGAAGAGCCTGGGGCGTTACGACATGGAATTCTTCGGGCAATTGCTGAAAGGCGCGGTCGCCGAGAGCGAGGCATTGTCCGCACAGATCGCGCCGCATCTTGATCGTGCAGTGAATGAATTGAGCCCGGTCGAATTTTCTGTATTGCTCCTCGGAGCATACGAATTGACCCACCATCCCGAAGTGCCCTATCGCGTCGTCATCAACGAGGCGGTGGAACTGGCCAAGACTTTCGGCGGCAGCGACGGACATAAATTCGTCAACGGCGTGCTGGACAAGCTGGCGGCGCAAGTGCGCGCGACGGAAGTAAAGGCGAAATAGTTTTCAACTTTTTGCCACAGAGACCGCGGAGTACACAGAGAGATCGCCGCAGCACCACCGATACACACAACTCTCTCTGTGACCTCTGTGTACTCTGTGGCTGATTCTTCGGGGTTCAGTTTGTCTGAATTCGATCTCATCCAGCGCTATTTCACCCGTCCCGCGCCGAACGCGATCCTCGGCGTGGGCGACGATGCGGCACTGCTCAGCGTCGCTGAGGGCATGGAGCTGGCCGTCTCCACCGATATGCTGGTCAGCGGCACACACTTTTTTCCCGATGCCGATCCGTTCCTGCTGGGCCACAAGACGCTTGCGGTGAACCTCTCCGATCTGGCGGCGATGGGCGCAGTCCCGCGCTGGGCGACGCTGGCACTGGCATTACCGGGTGCGGACGAAAACTGGCTGCGCAGATTCAGCGAGGGCTTCTTCTCCTTGGCGGATGAGTATGGCGTGGACCTCGTCGGCGGCGACACCACACGCGGCCCCCTGAACTTGAGCGTCACCATCATGGGCGAGGTGACGCGAGGCCGGGCATTGCGCCGCAGCGGTGCCAAAGCCGGTGATGACATCTGGGTGTCCGGAACATTGGGCAAGGCTGCATTGGGACTGGCACAGCTGCAAGGGCGGACTGCACTGCCTGAAGATGCCCGTCTTTCCTGCCTTGCAGCCTTGCATCAACCCCGGCCGCGAGTCGCGCTGGGGTTGGCCTTGCGCGGTGTCGCCAACAGCGCCATCGATATTTCCGACGGCTTGCTGGCCGATCTCGGGCATATTCTGGAATGCTCGCAGGCCGGTGCAGAGATAGAGTTTGCAGCCATACCGGCAGTTGAAACGCATGGCATTGATGACGCGCTGTTGCGGCATTGTGTCCTGTCCGGCGGCGACGATTACGAATTGTGTTTTACCGCATCCGCCGCGAGGCGCAGCGAGATCGAAGCGGTCGCGGCAAAACTGCAACTGCCACTCACGCGCATCGGCAGTATCAACGCAGGACAAGGTTGTACAGTGCGCGCAGCGGACGGCAGTGTGATGAAAATAGAGGAAAGCGGCTATGACCACTTCGCATGACCAACTGAAATTCCAGCCGGACTGGCGCTTCCTGTTCAGCCATCCGGCACATTTCCTTTCCTTCGGATTCGGTGCGGGTCTTTCCCCGCGCGCGCCCGGCACGGCGGGCACGCTGGTCGCCTTTCCCATGTATTGGTATCTTGCGCCGCGCCTGACCGACGCGTTGTTCATCCTGGTGCTGATCTGGGCTTTCGCCTTCGGTGTGTGGGTGTGCGACAAGACGGGCAAGGCGCTGGGGGTGTCCGATTACGGCGGCATCGTGTGGGATGAGATCGTGGCTTTCGTGCTGGTGCTCTTCTTTACGCCGGAGGGATTGGCCTGGCAGTTGCTCGCGTTCCTGTTGTTCCGGTTCTTCGATATCGTCAAACCGCAACCCATCCGTCACTTTGACCAGACCTGGCACGGTGGCCTGGGTGTGATGTTCGACGACATCCTTGCGGCGGGATACACGCTGCTGTGCCTGGCGGCAATCAAGAGCGTCATATGAGAGTGCTCATCGCGCTGTGGTGTTGCCTTGCGCTGGGCGCACAGGCCGAGACCTTCAGCGCCAGGGTGATCGTCGTGATGGATGGCGATACTGTGATGGTCCTGCGGGAGGGTGGTGGCGAAGCTGCCGGGTCCCCACCGGCGTTCCCCTTGCGGGGGCTGCGCGACGGTCAAAAGATAAAGATACGCCTGGCCGATATTGATGCACCCGAAAAGGACCAGCCGTTCGGCAAGCAGTCGCGCGATTCGCTGTCGGAGATGGTAGGAAGGAAACAAGTGCAGATCGACAGCCGGGCCGTCGATCAATACGGGCGTACCGTCGGCTTCATCTCGGTGGACGGGCGCAACGTCAACCAGGAACAGGTCCGGCGCGGCATGGCATGGGAGTACTCGCACTATCATACCGACAAGACTTACATCGGCTTGCAGAACGAGGCCCAACATGAGCGGCGCGGGCTCTGGTCACGGAACAGCCCGCAGCCGCCCTGGCAGTGGCGCAAGCAGCATCCCTCCCCGGTCAGACCTGTCCTGCCAGCCCGGCAGGGCAGCGTTTTCCATCAGGCGACTCCCGTGATGTTGTACGACCTGGAATGCGGCAAGAAGCAGCGCTGTTCGCAAATGCGCTCATGCGACGAGGCGAACTTCTACTTCATGCGCTGCGGTGTGAAGACCCTGGACGGCAATCACAACGGCATGCCTTGCGAGAGTCTGTGTGCGGAAAATAGATAGTGGGCGTCCTGATGTGCTGCCGCCGTGGTCGTGCCCGCTGGTAGGATCAACTTTGAGACTGATGCACGTTGACCGGGTTTGTGGCCGGTTGTCCGGTATTTTGATCAATAACGGTGGCGATGAACGGCAGAGTATTTGTGGTCGAGTCATCGGATGGTTCGAATTCGGTGCCGACTGAGAGGGTGATGGTGAGGTTATTCTGCGGACGCTCGCACACACCAGTCTAGGTTTGTGCGAGCCGACCAAAGAGTGATAGGCAACTACCTCCTCTCCTGCTCTTTCCTTCGATCACCCTCATCGTGATCGTGTTCATGCTCGCGTTCCATCCGCTTGAGTACATACCTCAAATCGAAATCCAGAACCCGTGCCGCAAGACGGTCGATGGTTAAACGTGTAGCCGCTTTGTGTTCGGCTGTATCTTCGTGATCTTCTTCATCATGATCCAAGTAGTTGTGTTCGTGTTCCAACAGCTTGCGCACAGACTCAATTTGTTCTTTGCCTACCTTGGGTTGGTTGCTGCGATAGGCATTGGCTGCGGCAACCATGTAACGATCCAGCTGAGTAGCGAATGCTGAATTGATGAGTTGTGTGCCTGACCAAGTGAACATTTGACTGCGAATGCGATCCAGCAAGGTGGCGGCATCGAATGGAACAGGTACGGCAATCATGGGAACCGCTGTATTGCGAATAATAAAGTCATTGTCTCGCAGTTGGTTCAGTTGGGCAAAAATCGGACTGCTCTCATCTGGACCATCATCTGGGAAGCCGAAAATTTCATTATCTTCTATTCGTCCGTTCATCCAAGAAGACTGACTTATTCCAGGCAAATCCAGACTGTTGAATCCGAAACCCGATAATGTCTGCCCTGGATGGATGCCACCTGTATTGTATGTAGCCGTATTGGGTGACCAGTCAACTTGTGATAGACGGCGCGTTATATCTCCATCCCAATTTAGGGGACTTGCTACAGATGTTTTTACAGCAGCGTTATATGCATCATATGCAGCTTTTTCAACTATTAAATTTGGAAATGTCCCATCTGGAAATGGAAGTTCTCCAATAATGGGGTTGGCAATTTGTTTCAACACAATACCGATAATGGCTTGTTTGGCCGTTGCACCATTGAATACCGTGTAGCGATACGTGATGACATCCCGTTCATTCAAGCGGAAGCTTGAGCGAATGGTAGGATCGATCTTGGTAGCAGGAACAAAGACCGTTTGCGATAGATTGGTGGAATCTCCACCATAGGTGATGGTGTAGTTCCCCGTTGTAGGATCAAGGACGATGCTTTCGCCCGAATCAGCTTGCGCATAGAGTGTAATTGCCATTACTACAATGCCCGCACACAACTTGCTAAATGTTCTCATTTTCTTGCTCCTAAAAATCGACATGGAAGTGACGGTTATTCGGCTGGCTTAAGCAATAATTAGTATCCGAACTATTTTTGCAATGTAATCCTATCCTGAATCCTTTTTTTGTTGCCTCTTCTATAAATCTGCTGAAAAGTGTACTCGGGACTGAACCTTGGTTATTTGGGCCGCTATTTGCCGCACGGATATCAATCGATGTGCCTTTCTGATGCCCAGCATGTGGTCTCGACCATGGCGAATTAACTACATCCACATCGAACAAGCCGCCCCATACCAGGCTGGCATCGTTGAGATACAGTATTGCTCCAGGATTAATAGCAGTATAGATGTTGGCTAAATCTTTTAATTCTGTTATTGCCCCACTCGCAAGATAATGGTTGTCAGTATGTTTCCCCGGAACTGCACCAATCACTCCATTGGAATCCGAAAGTGCATATTTTGATGAAGCAGGAATCGTTATCAGATTATCTATTTTCACATTGACTAGCGCCGTTGCGGTCGTGCAATTGTTGCAAGTAGCAGTGATAGTATGCGCACCGGAAACGGCTGTAGAAATGAAAATAAAGGGAGCCTCTCCGTTTCCGTCCATTGTCAAAGTGCAAGTAGGCAAAGCCGATCCTGGAGCATATTGAGCGGAACATGCAAAGCCTCCTTTGGGACGATTCGCAGTATGGAGATGTCCACCTTCACCATTTAACACACCATTCGCGCCGCTTTGCACATCTAGTGTCTGCACATCGACTGTAAGGGCGACTTGTGTACCCGGCTGAACTACACCGTTCTGATCTTTTACGACTACGCTGAAGGGCAATATGTTGGGAGGTTGTACTTCATTGCTACCGATGAAAGTGACGGTGAGGACGGGATTATCGGGGATATATCGATAGCAGTCGTTACCGTAGCTGTAATATATATAAGGGATTTCGGGATGGGATTTTGGAACCGGGCATACCGACATTAATCCAGCCCATGGCAAAATCACACCACAGACATGGCCGGTGGGTTGATTAATTTGTGTAAATGTAGCACATGTAGCACAGTGGCCCGTACCGTCGCACGATAACAGAGTGTAGTCAACCACTAAAACGGTCGGATCGGCGATATGTAGTTGTACATTCCATTCATTGTAAAGAGTAATAGCTTCTTGAGCCGCTGCAAAATCAGTGGGGAAATTGCAGACAAAATGATCAGCCATCGAATATATAGATGTGCACCATGTCAATACAGATGGTGAAGTATCTAGCAAAAGCACAGCCTGCACGTTCCAAGAGGCCACAAGTGAAAATACGACAAACAGCTTTCTCAGCCAATATGTCATTCGATGTTTCTGCCTCCACATATTCATTCTGCACTCCCTGTGACGTGAATAATGTGCGCGACAGTAATCTATCCGAGAAGAGCGTCAATATGCCATTCGGTCTAGATAGTGGCCTATGCAATATCAAACGAGATAGCCACACATGGCAGGCACCAATGAAAGCATGACGGAACGGTACGCTGACTGCGTATGGATAGAAGCGGCTGTTCAAGAGTTTCGTCAATGCTCCGACTGCGTAGTCGAACTGTCGTCGGCAAGAGAACTATTGTTGCAATCGGTAGCATGGCTTCCGGCATAAGCCTGAACACCTGGCCAAAAAAACCACGTCCATTCTCTGGTTTGGCTGCAGATAGCCCAACGCTTACACCTTTTGTCTATCCAGGAAAACAGTTCCGGATAAAACGGTGCGAATCCCGGCCGCTCCCTGAGCAGGGGTTGGAGTTCATGGTAGAGACTCAGTGCAGCTTCACGCAATTCAGGCGAAGCAATTTCTTCTGAAAGCGCCACCCGCCATACTGCTGCCACCAAGGAATCAAAACAGCCAAGCGCCACTACGCGTGCTTTGCATTCGGCATCAAAAGATTTTGGGAGTAGCGGGGTCTCATGCTCAAGCAGTTCCGGCTCAAACAGGATTTCCACCACTTCAGACTGCAGTAACCGAAAGCGCGCTCGATAACAAAGCGATCACAGCGTTCACCGCGCGCAGTACAAGCCAAATCGGACTACTATTTCCGCAATAACCATCCTGAAATAACCTGCTGCCACTCATCGCAAATCAGCATTCAAAAGCTCTGCTACCCGCTCTGCGATCATCATGGTGGGCGCCGCTGTATTGCCCGAGGTGATATAGGGCATCGCAGAGGCATCGACGACGCGCAAGCCAGCGATTCCCTTCACGCGCAGTTCGGAATCCAGCACGGACATCGGGTCGTCGGCGCGTCCCATCTTGCAGGTGCCGACGGGATGGAAGATCGTGGTGCCGATATCTCCTGCCGCCTTGACCAGTTGCTGGTCGGTTTGAAACTGGTTGCCGGGTTTGTATTCTTCCGGCGCATACGGATTGAAGGCGGGACTGGACAGGATCCTCCTGGTCAATCGCAGCGACTCGGCAGCGACCCGGCAGTCCTCCTCGGTGGACAGATAATTGGGCTTGATCTCCGGGGCGGCATCGATATCGGTTGAAGTGATATGGACGCTTCCGCGCGAGGTGGGGCGCAGGTTGCAGACGCTGGCCGTGAAGGCATTGAAGCTGTGCAGCGGTTCACCAAATTTTTCCAGCGACAGGGGCTGCACGTGATACTCCACATTGGCCCGTGCCTGGTCGGGTGAGCTGAAGGCGAACGCACCCAATTGCGAAGGCGCCATCGCCATCGGGCCGGAACGTTTCATCAGGTACTCCAGCCCGATCATGGCTTTTCCCCACAGGGAATTGGCCTTGGTATTCAGGGTGGAGATGCCGTTGACGCGATAGACCATCCGCAGCTGCAAATGATCCTGCAGGTTCTCGCCGACGCCGGGCAGGTCGCTGTGCACCTGGATACCCAAGCGATTCAGGCGTTGCGCGGAACCGATGCCCGATCGCTCCAGTATCTGCACGCTGCCGATCGAACCTGCAGTCAGCAGCACCTCTTTCCCGGCTTCAGCCAGATGGACGCTGCCATCCTGCATGTATTCGACGCCGAGACAGCGCCTGGTGGCCGGATCGATCTTCAGCTGCTTGACCAGGGCACCCGTCCGCAACGTCAGATTAGGTCTCTTTGCAGCTTCCTTCAGAAAAGCGCGCGACGTGTTCAATCGCCAGCCGGAACGCTGATTCACATCGAAATAACCCACGCCGAAGTTATCGCCGCGGTTGAAATCGTCCGAAAACGGGATCCCGGCTTCTTTGGAGGCCTGCCGGAAGACTTCCAGTATCTCCCATTTCAGGCGCTGTCTTTCGACGCGCCATTCGCCGCCTTGCCGATGCCATTCGTTATCGCCGCCGTGATAATCCTCGAATTTCATATAGCGCCTGAGCGCCTCGGGCCACGACCAGGCGGAGTCGCCTGTCTCGGCCACCCAGCGCTCGTAGTCGGCATCCTGCCCGCGCATGTAGATCATGCCGTTGATGGAAGAGGAGCCACCCAGCACCTTGCCTCTCGGGTAGATCAGAGACCGTCCGTTCAGGCCGGGCTCTTCCGCTGTCCTGAAGCGCCAATCGGTCCTCGGGTTGTCGATGCAATACAGATATCCGACGGGAACATGGATCCAGATATAGTTGTCCTGCTTGCCGGCCTCCAGCAGCAAGACCCTGGTATCCGGATTCTCCGTCAGCCGTTTCGCCAATAAACAGCCGGCGCTGCCCGCGCCGATGATGATGTAATCGAATTGCCCTTGATTCATTCTTCTGTTCCTCTATGTCAGATTGCCTGTTCGAACAACCATGCCCTGAATGCCGCTACCTTGTTCAAAATGCGCTTGTTTTTTGGCATCACCAATTGGAAACTCAGATCGGTGGGGATGCTGTGGTTCAATATTTGTACCAGCTTTCCCGATTTTATGTCGTCTATCACCAGACTGTGCCATGCCAGGGTGACACCCAGTCCCGTGACGGCTGCCTGTAACGCCAGGTCTGTATCGCCGAAGCGCCGGATATTCAGCGGAACGTCAACAACGCCCAGGGAGGCAAGCAATGTTTCCCATTCCGGGAAAACGCCGCGCATGACATGCCAATCGTCCTCGATGAGTTTGGCGCGCGCCAGATCGGCCGGCTTTTTGACGGATTTTGCCAACTTGGGTGCGGCCACCGGAACGATCATTTCCGGCATCAGGCGTTCAACGCTCAGTCCGGGATGGATGTCGCTGCCGAAGCGGATCGCCATGTCGACTTCTTCCATTGAAAAATCCACGACACGTTTGGTGGCCAGCAGATGGATCTCCACGTCGGGATAGCGCGCATAAAAATCTCCCAGGCGCGGTACCAGCCAGCGCGCGGCAAATACCGGCGGCGCCGATACGGTCAGCGGCCCCGCGATACTGCCGGAGCGCACTCTCAGCATGGCGCGCTCGAGCTGGTCGAACGCGTCCGAAACCAGATTCAGCGCATCAGTTGCAGCCTCGTTCAGGACCAGAGTCTTGCCGCGCTTGAACAAAGTGACGCCGAGATGGTCCTCGAGCAACTTGATCTGCTGGCTGACCGCAGCCGGAGTGACATGCAATTCTTCCGCCGCACGGACAAACGAGCGGTGCCGTGCGGCAACCTCGAAGAATCGCAGGGCATTGAGCGGGGGAAGGTGACGTGCCATTAGTTTTCCTTAACGGGCCTTCAAAAAAGTCTAGCTTGTGACCGGCGGTTCCAGCCATTAGAGTCGTGCCACATCGAACAATCTTACTGGAAACGACCATGAGAATCTCTACTGTCTATCTGCTTGTGACGGCTTCCGCATTTTTCTGGGGAGCCAATTTTGTGCTCGCCGGGCCGATTCTTGCCGATCTGCCCCCGTTGTGGGCGGCAGCCGTGCGCTTCGTGCTTGGCGCCGCGCTGATGTTCATCATCGCCGGAGTTCGCCGCGAGGAAATGCTGGCGCCGCTGAAACGGCACGCGGGCATCTACCTGCTGCTGGGGGCGGTCGGGATCTGCGGTTTCAACCTGTTCTTCTTCTATGCGCTTCGTACCACCTCGGCCAACAGCGCATCGCTCATCATGGCGACCAATCCCTTGCTCACCGCCTTGATGGCGGTGGCGTTCCTGGGTGAGCGGCTGGCGACACGGCATCTGGTCGCGCTGCCGCTGGCGTTGATCGGCGTCGCGGTGGTCATCTCGCAGGGCGATATGCACAAGCTGGAGTCGCTGAGTTTTGCGCAGGGCGACCTGTTGATGCTGGGCGCCGATCTGTCATGGGCGATGTACAACGTCCTTGTGCGCCGTTACATGCCGCAAGGCTCACCCATCGTGCACACCAGCTGGGTCATGGCGGCAGGCGCCATCCTGCTTGTTCTTGCCGCGCTCGATAGCGGAACCCACATGAGCCCGCTCGATGGCAAGGCCGCCATTGCGATGGCCGTCATGGTCGTCGGCGGCACGGTGCTCGCCTACCTGTTCTGGGGTGCCGGCATCGCACGGCTCGGGGCAGCGCGCGCTGCCATCTTCCTGAATCTCGTCCCGGTGTTCGCCATGCTGGTCGGAGGGTTCCTCGGCACGCTGCCGACCTCGACGCAATTGGTCGGCGGCCTGCTGGTGCTAAGTGGCGTGAGCATATCCATGTTTCCGTCGCGCCGCGTGGCGACGGCGTAGGGTTTTTTCTTCAGTATGGTAAAGTTTTCCGGTATCTCATTTTTCAGGAATTGACAT
Source organism: Sideroxydans sp. (assembly GCA_027310725.1). Lineage (GTDB taxonomy): Bacteria > Pseudomonadota > Gammaproteobacteria > Burkholderiales > Gallionellaceae > Sideroxyarcus. Next base: position 147,292 of record DAIDAG010000080.1, read on the forward strand.
GGCTCATCTGTTCGAACCCCTCAAGTTGCGCGATATCGTCCTCTCCAACCGCATCGGGATCCCGCCCATGTGCCAATACTCCGCCCATGACGGCGTGGCGGCCGACTGGCATTTCGTGCACTACGGCAGTCGCGCCGTGGGCGGTGCCGCGCTGATGATCATCGAGGCGACGGCCGTGACGCCGGAAGGGCGGATCAGCCCTGGGGATATGGGCATCTGGGATGACAGGCATATCGAACCCTTGGCGCGTATCGCGCGTTTTGCGCAGCAGCAGGGCTGCGTGGCCGCGATACAATTGGCACATGCCGGACGCAAGGCTAGTGTCGGGCTGGGCTGGCAGGCGCAAAGCACCCTAAGCGAGGCCGATGGAGGCTGGAAGACGGTCGCCCCGTCGCCCGTGGCTTTCGGCCCCGGATATGCCGTACCGGGCGAACTCGATGCGGCCGCCATTGCCGGGGTGATCGCCAGTTTTGCAGCGGGTGCTCGCCGGGCACGCGAAGCGGGATTCCAGACGGTGGAGATCCATGCCGCACACGGCTATCTGCTGCACCAGTTCCTGTCCCCGCTTTCCAACCATCGCAAGGATGCTTACGGTGGCAGTTTCGAGAACCGTACCCGTCTTGTGCGCGAAGTCATCTCTGCAGTCCGCGCAGAGTGGCCTGAGCGCCTTCCCATGTTGATCCGCCTGTCCGCGACCGACTGGGTCGAGGGTGGCTGGAACGCGGACGAGACGGTTGAGCTGTGTCGTGCCCTGAAAGGACTGGGTGTCGATCTGGTGGATGTCTCATCGGCCGGCCTCGTGCCGACCGCGAAGATACCTGCCGGCCCCGGCTTTCAAACCGAATTCGCCGCGCGGGTGCGGCGCGAAGCCGGTATAGCCACCGCTGCCGTCGGCCTGATCACCTCGCCGGCGCAAGCCGATCACATCATCCGTTCCGGGCAGGCCGATATCGTGCTGCTCGGTCGCGAGATCCTGCGCAATCCCTACTGGCCGCTGGCTGCCGCGCAGGCATTGGGACAGGAGGCTACGTGGCCACACCAGTATCTGCGTGCCGCGCCGCCCGGTTCAAAGGGGCGCTGACCGGTCTTTTCATGACGGCATGTCCGCGCAGAGATTCACGCGCAAGATCGAACCGGTCGATGAAGGATCATCCGTGCAACGGCCAATCGATATAAAATGCCGGCGTTGATCGCAGCATCAACTTATGTTTATTGGATTTAACACGCGGACAGGGAAAGCATGAACAAGGAAGAAATCACCAGCATCATCGAAAACGCGCTCAAGAGCGGCGACAAGACTCCCGGAATATTCGATCTGGCCAAGATCATGGCCATCAAGGCGGAGATCCAATCCTGCACCACGGTCAATTCCGTGCTGGGTCTGATCGACGAACACCGTGACCTGATCTCCAAGGCATTCGGCCTGAGCGAGGATGTGATCGAAGAGACAGTGCAGAAGATCAGGGCGATCGAGGGCTGATCTCATCGCGCTCCGGAAGCGCGGCGAGGCTCAACTTGCCCGAATGCCGGGGCGATAACTCTTTCAAGCCGGATTGACGTTCCGGAGAGCGAGCAGTTCGGTCAATTTCTTTTCCAGCTCGTCGATATGCTCGGGTCTGGCAAAGAGATATCCCTGATATGCCTGGCAGCCCCGCAATTCAAGGAATTCGCGCTGTTCCTCTGTTTCCACCCCTTCAGCGATCACTTCCATGCCCATGCTGAGCGCCATGGAAATGATGGTCTGCACGATCGCCGCGTCATGCTGGTCGGTCGTGATGTCGCGCACAAAGGACTGGTCGATCTTGAGCTGATCGATGGGCAGGCGGCTCAGGTAGGATAGCGAGGAATATCCCGTTCCGAAGTCGTCCATGGAGAACTTCACACCCAGGTTCTTCAATTCCTTCATCTTGCGTATGCTGTCTTCGATATTGTCCAGCACCAGGCTTTCCGTCAGTTCCAGCTTCAGTAATTCCGGCTTGATGCCGCTTCGACTTAGCACATCAGATACCCGGGAGACGAACTCGGCTTCGCGGAACTGGATGGGGCTGACGTTGACGGCGATGCTGAGGCGATTGAAACGGGGGGAAGCCTGCCAGCGGGCCAGCTGCGCACACGCCGTTTCAAGTACCCACAAGCCGACGGGCAGGATCAACCCCGATTCTTCCGCCACCGGGATGAATTGCGCCGGTGAGACAGGACCAAGCTGGGGGTGTGTCCAGCGCAGGAGCGCTTCCGCGCCGACAGGCCGTCCGGAGCTTGCAATCTGCAACTGGTAATGAAGAGAGAATTCATTGCGTTCGAGCGCACCGCGCAATGCACTTTCCATCTGGCCGCGTTTTTCCAGAATCTCCTGCATGGACGAATCGAAGAAGCAGATGGCATTGCGTCCCTTGGCCTTGGCCTGGTACATCGCTGTGTCCACATGCGCCAGCAGCTTGTCGTGGTTGTCGGCATGGCCGAGAAACAGAACGATCCCGATACTGGAACTGGAGTGGTGGTCGGTTTTATCCAGCAGGTAGGGTTTGCACAATTCGCTGCGGATCTTCTCGGCAACCAGTTCGGCTTGTATCGCCGCTTCGTTTTGAACGCTGCTCAAGCCGTTCAGGATTACCAGGAATTCATCGCCTCCCATGCGTGCGACGGTGTCCTCTTCGCGCACGGATGCAGTGAGGCGTTTGGCCACCTCGATCAGCAGCTTGTCGCCCATGCTGTGGCCAAAGGTGTCGTTCAGGCGTTTGAACTGGTCCAGATCCAGCGATAACAGGGCGCCGTGCCGTCCGCTGCGGGCGCTGGATGAGAGCGCCTGGCGGAAGCGGTCGGAAAATAGCCGGCGGTTCGGCAGGCTGGTGAGTGCATCGAAGTTGGCCTGTTCCCAGATCAGTTCGTCTTTGCGTTTCTTTTCCGTGATGTCGGAAAACTGTCCCACATATCTGAAGATGCTGCCATCTGCGTGACGGATGACGCTGATACTGAGCCACTTGGCGTGAAGCTCGCCACTTTTCTTGAGGTCCCATACCTCGCCCTGCCAATGACCGTCGTCCAAGATAGCTTGCCACATCTGCTGGTAAAACTGGGTGTCGTGTTTGCCCGACTGGAAAATGCTCGGATTCCTGCCCCGAACCTCGTTCAGCGTATAACCGGTGATTCGAATAAAAGCAGGATTTACGTCCAGGATCAGGTTGTTCTCATCGGTCACCAGGATGCCGTCGTTGCTTGACTGATAAACAGAGGATGCCAGTTTTAATGCTTCGTCTTTCTGTTTGCGTTCGGAGATGTCATCGAAGACCACGACCGCACCTTCCAGCTTGCCCTGGAGAAAAATGGGGTGGGAAGAATAGTCTACAGGGAGGCTGCTGCCGTCTTTGCGCCATAACACTTCATCGATGCCCGTGCGGTTTTTGTTATCGAGGAGGGTGGCATGCATCGGGCACCTTTCAGACGGGTAATGCGTGCCGTCCGCGTAGGAGTGATGTATGGTCTCGTGCATGGGTTTGCCGATCAGTTCTTCCGGCGTATAGCCGAGCATATTTGCCGCGGCAAGATTGACGAAAGTGGTATTGCCCTCCTTGTCGAGGCCCCAGATACCGTTGCTGACCGATCCCAGCAGCAAGCGCAGACGTTGCTCGCTTGTTTCAACAGCCGATCTTGTGTTCCTGACAGAGCGGAAATAGAAGATAAGCGTGGCCGCAACCAGTAGCGCCGCGCTTCCCAACAGCCAGATCAGAAGGAAATTACCCTTTCGCTCGCGCTCGATCAGCAGCAAGCCGGGCAGATTGACTTCCGAATAAACCGTCAGCCCGAACTCTTCCAGATCGGTCGTGGCCTGCACGTGCGGGTAAGTTTCAAGTCCGACTTGTTTCAACCGGTCGTCAGTCGAACCGTTCCAGGGGGCGATCTTGAGTTCGGGAAAATCGGTCTTCAGGTAGAGAGATTCCTTTTCCCGCGCATTCATTGCGTTTACCCTCGCGCCGGGGACAGACATCATCAACATCGAGGGGTCATGCGCGAGGATGATGACGCCATTGGCATCGGTCACGAAAGCGTCGGCCTGACGGATCAGGAACGATAGCGAAGGAATGTCTACCTTGGAAACGATGGCCCCATTGAACAGATTGCCCAACACGATCGGGGCGGAAAAATAGAGTCCCGAAATATGGGTGGTTCTGCCCATGGCATATTGCATGCCGTGATGTCCGTTGCGGGCGTCGACAAACCACTGCCGGTCCGCGTAGTTCGTGCCGATCGGCGTGTCGGGCATGCTCTCGATGCTGGCTGCGATGCAATCTCCCGCGGCGTTGACCACATAGATCAAATCGATCCCCAGGGAATCCTGGATCAATTTGAGCTGGATGTTCAGATCCTTCAGTGTGGGATTGTCGGTCCAGCGTTTAGCCAGAACTTCCTTGGGCAATTTGTTCGGCAGCGCATTCGGACCGAATTCCGAAACCGAATTCCATATTCGAACTCCCTGTCGGAAGGTGCTTGAAACACCCGCGACGAAGTGCAGGTTGCGGCGGAAGCTGTCGGCAATATCCCCCGAAACGGATTGAGCATGAATCTGCTCGCGTTCGACCAGGGGTTCGTACTCATGTTTGAAGATCAGCGTGGCGATATACCAGGCCAGGACTGCCCACAGGATCAACATCAGGACCAGCCAAAGTACGACGTGGCGTTCCTTTATGTCTTTAATGCGCAGCATCATGCTCCATAGACGTTTGGTCGGGTTCGTTGCCAGCCCGCTGTTGGTAAACCATGAGAGATTACATAAGGATTACAGGAAGTACACTACCACAAATCACCACATTAACCAGCAGGTTAACAAGAAGTTAGAGCGTTTCCTTGCCGGCATTCAGTTGTTTTGGTGCTGCATATACAGTTCTTCCACTCTTTTGCGAGCCCACGGCGTCCTGCGCAAAAACTTCAGGCTGGATTTGACGCTGGGATCATGCGTAAAACAGCGCACCGGCACAGCCGCTGCCATCGCTTCCCAGCCCATGCTCTCGGATAGCCGGATAACGATCATTTCAAGGGTGATGCCGTCCAGGTTTGGAAGGTGTACCGGTTTTTTATTGGTGTCCATGCGCGGATTTTACAGAGGTTGGGCAGACCTGAGCGTTTACAATGCGGTTTCTTGTTTCCAGACAGCAACACACATGAATGAGCCGGTCCGTCTCGCCAAGCGCCTTGCCGAATCAGTACCCTGTTCACGCCGCGAGGCCGAGCTTTATATCGCCGGAGGCTGGGTCCTGGTGGACGGGCAGGTGGTGGAAGAGCCGCAGTTCATGGTGTCGCAGCAGAAGGTCGAACTCCGCCCAGAAGCGACGCTCGTTCCCGTTGAGCCTGTCACGATCCTGTTTCACCAGCCTGCCGATGCGGACACGGGCATCGGTTCCGCCCTGCAACTGATTCGTGCAGATACTCGTGCAACCGATGACCATTCCGGCATCCGCATGCTCAAGCAACATTTTGTCCGGTTGACCCAGTGCGCGCCGTTGGAAAGCAATGCGAGCGGTTTGTCGGTGTTTACCCAGGATTACAGGGTATCGCGCAAATTGACTGACGAGGCCGCCACGGTCGAGCAGGAATATGTCGTGGAGGTCGCCGGCGAATTGCCTGCCGATGGACTCAAGCTGCTCAACCACGGACTCACTTTCAACGGCAAGCCGTTGCCCCCGGTCAAAGTCAGCTGGCAAAATGAGACCCGGTTGCGCTTTGCGCTCAAGGGTGTGAAACCGGGCCAGATCGCGCATATGTGTAAAAGCGTCGGGCTACAGGTGTTGTCCATGAAACGGATCCGGATTGGGCGTGTGTCTATGGCCAAATTGCAGGCAGGGCAATGGCGCTATCTGATGCCGTATGAACGGTTTTAAATCCGGCAGGCAACGATGAATACGGAACATCTGGAACTTTTGCTTACCCGCGTCATGCCTTATGGCAAGTACAAGGGCAGGGTGATTGCCGACTTGCCGGGAAATTACCTGAACTGGTTTGCGCGCAAGGGCTTTCCGCCCGGCGAGATCGGAAGACTGTTGGCGTTGATGCAGGAACTCGATCACAACGGCCTTTCATCACTATTGGACCCACTTAGAAAGCGCGGATGAAAACACCGAAAAGATTGCAGGCTCTGGTTGAGGATGGTCTGGTCGACGAGGTCGTCCGCCAACTCATGAGCGGCAAGGAAGCCACGGTGTACGTGGTGCGCTGCGGCGACGAGGTCCGCTGTGCCAAGGTTTACAAGGAAGCCAACAAGCGCAGTTTTCGCCAGAGCACGGATTACACCGAAGGCCGCAAAGTCAAGAACAGCCGCCGTGCGCGCGCCATGGAGAAAGGCAGCAGCTACGGGCGCAAAGCGCAGGAAGAAGCCTGGCAGAACGCCGAGGTGGACGCCCTGTACCGCCTTGCCTCAGCAGGCGTGCGCGTACCCAAACCGTACAACTTCCATGAAGGCGTGCTGCTGATGGAACTGCTGACCGACAGCGAAGGCAACGCCGCGCCCCGGCTCAACGATCTGGTGCTGACGGCTGAGGTGGCCCGCGAATACCACCGCATCCTGATCACGCAGGTGGTGCGCATGCTGTGTGCCGGGATCATTCATGGCGACCTGTCCGAATTCAACGTCCTAGTGGATAGCGCCGGCCCTGTCATCATCGACCTGCCCCAGGCCATCGACGCGGCCGCCAACAACCAGGCCCGCCAGATGCTGCTGCGGGACGTCCAGAACCTTGCTGCCTATTTCGGCCGGTTTGCCCCGGAACTGCTGGCCACCGATTACGGCAACGAGATATGGTCGCTCTACCAGAGCAGCCAGCTAAAACCTGAAAGTGTACTGACGGGGCACTTCGAGCACACGGAAAAGCCGGTCGACTTGAACAGTGTCATGCGCGAGATCAACGACACGCTCAAGGAAGAGGAAGCGCGGCAGCTTGCGATTGCCATACGCTTGAGTCGGGAACGTGCGGGATAGCATTTGTAACGCCATGCCTGGCGATGCCCGATGGTGCGAGCCACGGTCAGGTATCATGTATCTTTAACCGATTTTCTGCGCAATAAATATCTCATGTCGTCTTCCCATTCCCGTGAACGCTGGCTATTGCCATTGGCCCTTTTTGTCCTTTCCGTCACCTGGGGGTACACCTGGGTGCTGGCGAAGCAGGCGCTGACTTATGCGACTCCTTTTGCTTTTGTGGCAGAGCGTTGTGTCGTTGGCGCGTTGGCTTTGCTGTTGGCGGTCAAACTCAAGGGCAAGCCGCTCAGGTTGCAGGCTCCGGGGCCGACCCTTGCCATCGGGCTGGCGCAGGTGACGGGTTTCATGCTGTTCCAGACCTGGGCGCTGGTGGAAGGCGGCCCGGGCAAGACCGCAGTGCTGATCTTTACCATGCCCATCTGGACGCTGCTCATCGCGTGGCCGATCCTGGGGGAACGCATCCGCGGCAAACAGTGGCTGGCTGCCCTGAGTACGCTGACCGGTCTGGCGCTGATCATCGAACCGTGGAATATGCACACCAGCCTGTTCAGCAAATTCCTGGGTGTGATGGCGGCATTGTGCTGGGCCATCGGCACCGTTCTGGTCAAGCGTTTGCGTTCGCGGCAAAAGGTCGACCTGCTTTCGCTGACCACCTGGCAAATGTTGCTGGGATCGGTGCCGCTGGTGCTGCTGGCGCTTGTGATCCCGGAACGTGCCACGGACTGGTCGGCGGCCTACGTCGGCATTCTTGCCTTCATGTCCGTGATCAGCACGGCCATGGGCTGGTGGCTGTGGATCATCATCCTCGACCGCGTGCCCGCGTGGGAAGCCAGCCTGTCGGTGCTTGGAACGCCGGTGGTGGCGATCATTTCATCGCGCGTGATGATGGGAGAAGAATTCAAGTTGGGCGAAATGGCGGGGATACTGCTCATTGGTTGCGGCCTCGCGCTGTTGACCCTGGTTGGCTGGGCAGCCAGCCGCCGGAGCCAGAACAAATAGACCATGGTGACCGGCTGCCCGGGCGGTCAGTTCAGCGCAGCGACCATGTGAGTCACCTTGGGCGGTTCGCTGCCCAGATGGAACGAGCGTGCCTTTTCGGTCACTTCACGGTCTGCTACCGTTGCCCGTTCATGCTGGCGCAAATGCTCCAGCCATGATTCGACCATGAAGCATTCCACCATCCGGTCCGGCTGTTCGGTGTCGCTGAATAGTTCCCACATGAAAGCGCCGTCGCGCCGTCTGATCCTGCGCACTTCCTGCATGAGGCTGCTGAATTCGGCAGCTCTGGACAGATCGATGCGATATTCCACGGTCACCATGACCGGTCCCCGGTCACTTTCGACTTCTTCGGTCGGCGTCGGGGTTGGCCAATGCACGGATGGCGATCGATCATCAGTGTCGTGGCGTCCGATGCGGTATTTCCATGTTGCGGCGATGCCGAGCAAGGCACCGGCGGCAGATACCGTGAGCGCATAAGGGATTCCGATCCATGACGCGACCTGGCCCCAGATCGCGCTGCCCGCCGCCATGCCGCCCGTAAAGACGACCCAGAAGAGCGCCAGACCTCGTGCCCTTACCCAGCCCGGCAAAGAGGTCTGCGCGGCTGTCATCAATGACGATACGACGCAGATCCATGCGACGCCTGTCAGCAGCATGGCCACTCCTGCTGCAAACACATTGCCGCTATGTGCCAGTGCCAGCATGGCGATGGAATAGAGTCCGGTAGCGCCGGCCACGATCCTGTCGCGCGACAGGCGCGCGAGCAGACGGGGCAGCAGCAACGCGCCGCCAATCGCGCCTATACCCAGACAAGCCAGGAAGAGTCCGTAGGTGCTGGGACCCCGCTTGAGTTCCTGTCTCACGATCAGAGGCAGCAGGGCCCAGGAGGCGCTGGCGAACACAAAGAACGCGGCACCGCGGGTGAGCACCGCACGCAATTCGGGCGAATGGCGCGCATAGCGCAACCCGGCACGTATCGCTCCGATGACTCGTTCGGCAGGCAACTCGCTTTGTTTTGGCGTGCGCTGCCATTTCAGCAACGCCGCAATGACGGCAAGAAAGGAGAGCGCGTTCAGAATGAAGACCACGCCCGATCCTGCAGCGGCAACGATCAATCCGGCCAGCGCCGGGCCGACCGAGCGGGAGACGTTCATCCCTATGGTGTTCAGGCCGATGGCCGCGGGCAGTTCGGGGCGCTGCACCAACTCCGGCAGGATCGCCCCCCAGGCCGGCATCATCATGGCGGTGCCTATGCCCAGCGCGAAAGTGAAGACCAGCAGGATGGGAGCGGTCGTGATCCCCGCCAGCGTGAGCACGCCCAGCGTGCCTGCAGCAAACAGCATCCAGATCTGCGACGCGATCAAATAGCGGCGCCGGTCGACAATGTCGGCCAGCGCGCCCGCCGGCAGTGCCAGCAGGAACACAGGGGCTGACGTGGCCGCCTGTACCAGTGCCACCATCAACGGAGTGGGGGAGAGCGATGTCATGAGCCAGCCGGCGCCCACTTCGTGCATCCAGGTGCCGATGTTGGAGACGACCGAAGCGATCCACAGCATGCGGAAGATCTTGTGCCGCAATGGCGCCCAGGGTGATATGGCTGCTGCGTTGATCGGTCTGGTACTCATGGCTGTTTCGCGTCAAATGGCATCCAGTGCCTTCTTCCAGCTGCGGAGCGGGATGCAGGTCTGCAGGCGCTGGATGGCCCGGTCGGCGAGTGCTGCATTGATCTCGTGCCCCACCGTCGACGCGAGATCCAGCGTGGCATCGCCGTCCAGTTCCGTGAGCCGTGCAAAAGCAGCCTCCGCGTGAAAAGCGGGAATGACCGGGTCATCCTCACCGTGCAGCAAGTGCAGGGTCGTCAATTCGGGCGCCTTTTCCGGGAGCTGCGCAAAGCGGCCGGAGAATGCAAGGACTCTGCCCACTCCACCATCATGGGCGATGCTGAATTCCAGGGCCATGATCGCTCCCTGGGAAAAACCGACCAACGCCGTGTCCGACTGCAGGACGTTGAAGCGCCCCTGCGAGTGCTTCACCATCGCATGCAGATCCGGCATGGCCCCGGCGACCCGCGCTACCCGATTTGCTTCGGTCACACCTCTTATGGAGAACCATTGCCGACCGGGGCCGCCGCCATCGAACGGATAGGTCCCTTCCGGAAGCAGGCAAGCGGCATCCGGAAAAACTTTTTTTAGTTTATTCGACAACGGCACAAGATCGGAAGGTCGTGCACCGACACCATGCAACAAAATGAAGAGCTGTTTTGCGGTTCCGGTTTCGGGCAACAGCTCGATACCCTGAAAGGTTTGTTCAGTCACTTGTCTTCTCCAATGACCTGTTCGGCAGATATGCAAGTATGCCGGAAATTCAGGATTGAGAGACCGGATCGCATGTCGGGCGAGAATCTGCCGGTTCGAATTTATGCGAATAGTGAAAGCGACTCGACCCCTGTATGTTTTTATTGAAAGAGCCGGCTTTATTTTACTTGCCCCATGCTCTTTCAGTTCGTATTACTATGCAAATTCAACTTCACGAGGAGAACGATCATGGCAAAAGGTCAACAAAGAAAAAACAAGGAAGTAAAGAAGCCCAAGAAGAAACCGACTCCGGCTATCTGAGCTGTTGGTACTTTGAGTTGATAGCGGTTATATGCCGCCAAGGTTTGTTGTGTTGAAAATTCAAGAATCACGCGGCTTGATGATTTTGCGTATTGAAGGCGCATCGGAAAATTGCACCTGTTCAATCTGAGCATTGTCACTGGCAGTTCGTATCTTGCCCATTACGGAAGGGAGGAGAAGGAGGCTTTTGGGCATTGAAGGAATATCGAAGCATGACCATGTCAGTACATTTCCGGCAGACGCAAGAATCGTATTGATACATTAACATCCATCATGATCCGTAAAAAATGGCATTTTTGAAAACACGACTGGATCGGTTTGTCAGACAGAGTTTTCTTCCTACGGATGATGCTCACTTGCGACTCAAGAAGGTCGCTTTGACTCTGGTTCCAACGATCATAGGGCCGGCTGCTTTCATCTGGGGGATTATCTATTACCTGTTGGGGCATTTTCTCTCCGGTTCGATCCCCATGTCCTACTCGATCATCTCTGCGATCAGTCTGGTCTATTTCTTCAAGACCAAGGAAACGCAATTTATTCAATACAGCCAGCTGATCCTGGTACTGCTGTTGCCGTTTTTCCTGATGTGGTCCCTCGGCGGGTTTTCGGCGGGCAGCATGGTGATGATTTGGGCGATCTTCGCGCCCGTTGCCGCGCTGATGTTTTTGGACAAGCAGACCGCCATGAAGTGGTTCCTCGCGTATCTGGTGTTGATCCTGATATCGGTACTCATGGACGATTATCTATCTGAAAATGTACCTCCAATACCCGCTCTGGCCAGACAAGCCTTCTACCTGCTGAACCTGGGATGCGGATCCGCCGGGCTTTATATGCTCCTGCTGTTTGCATTCAGTGAAGAAAAGAGATTAAGCGAAATCAATCTGCGCATAGCTGCTTCCGCTTTTGAGTCGGATGAGGGAATCCTGGTAACAAACGCAAGCAACGAAATTCTGCGCGTGAACCGGGCTTTCAGCGCCATCACCGGTTTCGCCGCCGAAGAAGCTGTGGGGCAGGATCCGCATATACTCAATTCAGGCAGACACAACGCTGATTTCTTTTCCTCCATGTGGGATGCCATCTCTAAAAATGGCACGTGGGAGGGGGATATCTGGAATCGGCGAAAAAATGGAGAAGATTTTCCGGCGCATGTCATCATCACCGCGATAAAGGATGACGACGGTTCGGTCACAAATTATGTCGGTACATTCAGCGACATCACCGAACGGACACAGACTGAAGCAGAACTGAATGATGCGCATCAGAAAATGGCATCCCTGCTCAACTCGATGGCGGAGGGAGCATACGGTGTCGACTTGAATGGAAACTGTACTTTTGTGAACCAGTCGTTTTTGCGTATTCTCGGGTACCAAAGCGCAGATGAAGTCGTAGGAAAGCATATACATGGACTCATCCATCATTCACATGCCGATGGAAGTCCCTATCCCTCCCGCGAATGCAAGATGTACAAAGCCTATCGCCAAAACCTGAACATACAGGTTGATGACGAGGTGTTCTGGTCCAAAGACGGAACTCCCATACCCGTTGAATACTGGTCACAACCCATCAAGAGTGAAAATGCCATACAGGGTGCGATAGCCACTTTCATCGATATCACCGAGCGCAAGCGTGCGGAAGAGAATCTTCGTGTTACCGCCAGTGTGTTTGGCATCAGTCAGGAAGGGATATTCATCACCGATGCCCAAAATATCATCATCGATGTCAATCCGGCCTTCAGCCGGATTACGGGCTACAGAAGCGAGGAGGTGATTGGCAAGGACCCCAGGTTGCTCAGTTCGGGGAATCAAAGCAAGGAATTCTATGAAGCAATGTGGCAAGACCTGAAGATGAACAAGTCTTGGCGCGGCGAGATTTGGAACCGGCGCAAGAATGGGGAGCTCTATCCCGAGATTTTATCGATTTCCGTCCTGTGCGACTCTGATGGCAAGGTTTTGCGGCATATTGCCGTGTTTTCCGACATCAGCACCCTCAAGGAACATGAAGCGGAACTGAATCGTATCGCTCATTTTGACGCACTGACGGGAATTCCCAATCGAATTATGCTGGCCGACCGGATGAGGCAAGCCATCGCCCAGACGTCACGCGAACAAAACATGATGGCGCTTTGCTATCTGGATCTCGATGGATTCAAGCCCATCAATGATACCTTTGGGCATCAGGCAGGAGATGAAGTGTTGGTTGAGATCGCCAGGCGGATTGGCAACACCATACGGGGGGGAGATACAAGTGCACGTCTGGGCGGTGATGAATTCGTGATCTTGCTGCTGGGGCTGAGCAAGGGCGAAGAATGCGTGGCGACGCTGGAGCGCTTGCTTGCATCGATCTCTCAACCTATCCTGGTCAAAGACAGGTCTGTTTCGGTGAGTGCCAGTATCGGGGTCAGTATCTACCCGATGGACGACGAGGATCCGGACATGTTGTTGCGGCACGCGGATCAAGCTATGTATATCGCCAAACAGTCAGGGAAAAACCGCTTTCATATCTACGATGTTTCTCTGGATCGGCGTGCCAGGGATCAAAATGAATTTCTGAAAAGCATCCGTTATGCGTTGGAACATAACCAATTTGAATTGCATTACCAACCCAAGATCAACCTGCGGACCAGGGAATTGATGGGTGTGGAAGGTCTGATCCGTTGGCGGCATCCTGAGCGTGGGCTGCTTTCCCCTGCCGAATTTATGCGCTATATAGAAAATACCGGCATGGACATTGAGATCGGCCAATGGGTGACTGCAACCGCTCTCGATCAAATTGGGCAATGGCGAAAGCAAGGGATCGACATCGAGATCAGCGTCAACATCTCCGGCTATCACCTGGAGTCTCCCGGGTTCGTCGGGCAATTGCGGAAGCAGCTTGAGTGTTACCCCGGCATGCCGTTCGGAAAATTGCAGATCGAAGTATTGGAAACGGTCGCATTGAATGACATCAACATCGTCCGGGAAATCATTGGCGCCTGCCGGGATTTGGGGGTTGGATTTGCGCTGGACGATTTCGGCACGGGGTATTCTTCGCTGAGTTATTTGAGCGGACTGCCGGTGGATGTGCTCAAGATAGACCAATCATTCGTGCGGGACATGCTGGAGGACAAGGGCGACAGAGCCATCGTTCAGGGCATTATCGCGTTGGCGCAGGCTTTTGGGAGGCAGACCGTGGCCGAGGGCATAGAAACGGAAGCGCAATACCAGATGCTGCTTGATATGGGATGCGAGTTGGGGCAAGGCTTCGGTATCGCGCGTCCGATGCCGGCTGGCGAGATAGCGAATTGGCGAGCGACCTGCGGCAGATAGGAATGCGAATGACGAGCGGATCGATCGGAAGATCCAGGTACTTCCCGGATGAATTCGCCATATGAATAACCTTCATGCGTCGGGAAAGCAAATCGTGACTAGAAGCGAAGCAGACATCGTGCGTGCATCCGGGGATGACCTGGAGGGTATCGTGGCACTCCAGGCTGCAAACCAGCCCGCGTGCGGAGGCATGCTATCCGCTTGTCTGCCCCGTTTCAGGATCATGGAGATGATGCGCGAGATGCCACTGATCGTCGCACATCGCGGTGACCGGGTTGCGGGCTTCCTGATGACCGGCACACGCGCAATGAATGCTGATGTTCCCATCATCCGCGCAATGCTCACCGCCTATCCGGGTACGGCGGATGCCTATGTATTTGGCCCAATCTGCGTGAGCGTCGAAGAACGCGGCAACGGGTTGGCGCAAGCGATGTTTTCCGAGCTGCGGCGTCTGGTACCGGCGCGCGAGGGCATTCTGTTTATCCGGCGTGATAATCCGGCCTCGCTACGCGCCCACGAAAAAATGGGCATGCGTGAGGTCGCAGGTTTTGTGTTTGACGAAATCGACTTTGCCGTCCAGTCTTATTTCGGATGAGCCTGCCCGACTTTGTAACAAGCGCCGACTCCGCTTCGAGTATCAGTCAATAGAATCTCGCCAGATTCCGTTTGGGAGATCACGTTATGCGTCAGAAACCACCGCCGAACTATCTTGCCGGTTATCCGGTCGCGCTGACCGCCAAGATGCGACAGTTGATCGAACAGGATCGGCTGGCCGATCTGTTGCTGCAGAAATATCCGCTGGCGCACGACGTACGCACGGACAAGGCACTATATGACTACGTTCTGGAGATCAAGAAGCAGAACCTGCGCAATGCAGGGCAGCCGAGCAAAGTGGCGTTCGATAGCAAGTTGCACGTCATCAGCAACGCATTGGGCATGCACACCAGTATCTCGCGGGTGCATGGGGCCAATCTCAAGGCCAAATGCGAGATTCGCATCGCGACGGTGTTCAGGGAAACGCCGCTGGAATTTTTGCGCATGATCGTGGTGCATGAACTGGCCCACATGAAGGAACGTGAACACGACAAGGCGTTCTACCAGCTGTGCACTCACATCGAGCCGAATTATGCGCAGCTGGAGTTCGATCTGCGGGTTTACCTGACTTATCTGGATGCGGGCGGCACCAGACTGTGGGGCGGGGTTGGTACGGTCTTATGAGGCGTGATGTAACTGGATAAAACGAAAATTGCGTAATAGAGGAAAGTGCCGAACAAGCCTCCTCCCCGGAGGGGGGGACTTGTTCGGCGCTTCCATAGTTTAGTCAACGCTTGCCAAAAGTGCCGGGAATGCCACGACCAAGGCTGCAATAGCGGCTACGATCCATCGAACATACTTGGCGGTCTCTTCATATATGTGTTTCATCTGCCACCTCCAGTTTGGTTGGGTTATGAATCAGTACTTGTAACGTTTCTTCCGGAACTGCTTCAGTCAGGCGAAGCTGGCCAAAGCAGCTATGGACACTGCAGCTGCGGCAAGCCAACCCAATACTGTCTGGAAGTTGATATCGGCCTTGTCTTCACTGTTGATGATCTTGTCGTTCATGATGGTCTCCTAAAATCTTCGATTTTCAAGTTACGTACGATTACAGGCTGGCAGCTACGGCGGCGATGCTTACAGAGAGCGCCGTCAACCAGCCCAGATTGCCGATGAACTTTGTGTCATCCATCGTCAGTTCTTCTTTCTTGTTGATCTTCGCATTGAGTCTGTTCAATTCCGCCTCAATTCCCTTCAGATTCAATTGTTGTTTCTGAAGATCCTTGAGTTTTTCCTCATGTACCAATCTCAATGCGCTGGTGTCCGAAATCTTATCCATTTTAATTTTCCTTTCAGTCGATGATTGCTTTAGTGTTATCAATCTACTACCGTGCCAAATCAATTCGCTTTGTGAATATTGTTCGTGATGCGATGTGTGCATATTGCCCTGAATTCTCCGGCATGTATTTCAGTTGAATCTGATAGTGGCCTAGGAAATTTCTGATTTATCCCCGGGAATAAGCCTCCAGGATGCAGGTGTGAAACGGGAGAGCCGCCACGGTATCGATTGCAAACATCTTGCTTTGGCGGCAAAATGCCGAAGATACCCATGAATAATCAATATGATAAAAATATTAATCGCAGAGGATCATGCCATCGTCCGGAACGGGCTAAGACAGATCTTTTCAGACACCGGCGACCTTGAAGTTGTCGGGGAGGCGACCAATGGCTCTGAAGCATTGGAATTGGCGCGCAAATTCGACTTCGATCTGCTGTTGCTGGACATGACCATGCCGGGCGTGACCGGTCCGGAATTGATCAAGAGATTGCTTGCGGAACACCCCTCGATGAAGATACTGGTGCTGTCGATGAATAACGAATCACAATCCGTCAATCGAGCCCTGAAGGCAGGCGCTTCGGGTTATGTGACCAAGGATAGCGACCAGACCGTGCTCCTGGCGGCCATCCGCAAAGTGGCGACAGGACAAAAATTCATCGATCCCGCGTTGGTGGAAGCGATGGTATTCGACAATGCCACCGGTGAAGAATCACGCCATTCAGTTCTTTCTGACCGGGAGTTGCAGGTATTGCAGATGCTGGCATCCGGTCTCAACCCGGGAGAGATCGCCGAGTCGCTTTTCCTGAGTGCGAAGACGGTGAGCACTCATAAGGCGAATCTGATGCAAAAACTCGGGATCGACAATAACGCGGATCTGGTGCGGTATGCGATAAAGCACGGCCTGGCACGGGAATGATTGTGGCAGCTTTGCGTATCAGGAATTTTCGTTGAATGGAAGGTCGAGGGATATTTTCGTCCCTCCGCCCTCGCGCGAATCGATAGATAGCTTCGCGCCGATAAGCTGGGCCCGGTAATGCATGTTCAACATGCCGAATCCTTTCTTCTCGTCCTCATAATCTCTCGGCAAACCGACACCGTTATCAGCGATGGTCAGCAATATCTGTTTTGCGTCCGAGTAAAGATCGATGGAAAGATGGCTGGCCTTGCTGTGCTTCACCGCATTGTTGATGGCTTCCTGGGTAATGCGATAAAGATTCGTGGCGATCATGAAATCGATGATCTCCACGTCACCGCTGAAATGGACCTCGCAGGGAATTCCGGAAACGATCACCACATCTTCCGCAAACTGTTCCAGCCCTTGTCTCAATCCGCGGTTGGCAACGTTGAACGGGATCAGGCTGTGAGAGATATAGCGTGATCGCTTGATCGCATCCTGAGCGATCCCTTTCAAGACCTGCGCCTGTTCGCTCGCGGCTTGGTCGGTCTTTGAAAGACGGTTTGCCAGCGATCCGGCGAGATATGCGGCACCGGTCAGTAACTGACCGAGGTCGTCATGCATCTCCCTGCCGATTTGCGCTTGTGCCTCCTCGCTCACCTCAAGGACTTTTCGCTCAAGTATCTTTCTGGCCAGCATCTCCTGTTCGAGCTTGCTTTTCGTCGCCAGCAGATCCTGCGTTCGCTCGACCACCCTGATTTCCATTTCATCGCGTGACTTCTGCAACGCATCCTGCAGAGCGGATGCTTCCGTGATGTCGGTCATGATGCCGATGATGCCCTGACTGCTGTCGCCACTACCCGACAATTTGATCTTGGTGACTTCCAGCAAATGAGGTTTTCCGTCGGACAGCTGAATGGTCTCACGGGAGATGACCGGTTGATTGTTCTTGAAGCAAAATACATCCGAACGTGCCAATTTCGCGCTGGCTTCACTGCCGATGACTTCGAAAGGATGAACCGTTTCGAATTCCCGTTCTTGCACTCCAAATGCATTGCAGAATGCCCTGTTCACAAATCGATAACGGCCATCAAACCCCGAGAACCAGATTCCAATGGGAGAGTTATCAAGGATGGCTTGTAACTGGGTTTTGCTCTCCGTGATCCTGGCCTTGCTCTCCGTAATCTCGGCAGTCGCCTGCAGTGCCCGTGCCCTGTCGCGAACTAGAACCCATACAAGTATGGCAAGCAGGAAGCTGATCCCGATACCCGATTCAATGACAAGCAAGGGCTTGGATTTGTCCAGATGAGACTCGAAGGCAGGCAAGGACGATGTCTGGAGCGTCCACGGGTATTCCTGGACGTCGACATGATGGACAGATTGAAACCAGCCATGGCGCGGGGACTTGTCGGCATGACTGTTATCCGTATCATATAGCAGGGATTTATTGTCCGACTCCTTGCCATAAAATATCTCTATATCGATGTCGGTCTCGTTCTCGCCCAGAACGCCCGACATCAGGTCATCAAGTATGAAAGTTCCCGCAACGAACCCGATGCAATTTTCACGTCTTGATTCCGGGGTATTGTGTTTGCTTATCTGGTTGCTCGCCGGATCGAATTTATATACGGGGACGAACATCAGGAATCCTGTCTGCTCGTAACCGTCTGCTATCCGGGAAATCTTGTCCGTCACCCCCACTTCACCTGATGCGATGGATTTCTCCATGGCAGCCAGGCTTTTGGGATCCGAAAGAAAGCTTCCCGCGATCTGGACCGGATCGTTTTTCTGGAACTGCTCGGCATAGAGCAGTTTGTCGAATTTTCCTTTCTGAGCCGGGTTGTTCGTTACAAACAATATACTGTGAATGCCTGGAAAGCCTTGTTCGAGATTGAGCGAGGTCACATAGGCATGGAACTCGCCCGGGGCAACAAAATTCGGCCTTGAAAATAGTGACTGGACTCCGACCAGCACTTGTTTGTAGGACAGGAGTCTTTCGGCCAAGCGATTGATGACATCGGTGGAGCGATACTCGAAATCGCTTTTGAGATCAAACATGCTGGCGCGTTTGACGGCATCCCAACTCTGATAGGTGAGTCCAAGGGAGCCTGCCAACACAAGTAATGGCAGGTATCTTAAAGTCATCAGTCTCGAAATCAATTTCACGGGATGTCTATAGGTTATATCTTATGAATGCGCACAATGTACTGATGCAAGCCATGGAGCGACTGGTGATGATCCTGGAAAACGGCCCGCGCGTGAATTCTAAGGGGAATCAAGGATGAGGCGCAATTTGAGTGACGCAAATCGTGCCCGAATGGCCACATATGGCCGAAGAGGTGGATCCGCTCATCTCTATCACCGCCGCCAGGCAGTCATCCACAACCGCTGTCTGTCCGAGTCGGGGAGTGCCTCCGCCATCAGTCTTCCAGCGCCCTGACTTTTACTGTCTTGCCCTTTACTTTGCCTGCCGACAGTCTCTTCACGGCTTCGCGCGCGATGTTGCGCACGACGGCGACGTAGGTGGACATGTCGGTCACTGTGATCTTGCCGACTTGCTCTCGGGTGAATCCCGCCTCGCCTGTCAAGGCACCCAGCACGTCACCGGGGCGGATCTTTTCCTTGCGGCCGCCGAGGATCTGCAATGTGACCATCGGCGGGATCAGCGGTTTGTTGTTTTCATTTTTCACTGATTCCAGCGTGTGCCACTCCGGTTCGCTGCCCACCATCCTGGCGATGTTGGAAACGCGGTTCATGTCGGCCGGGCTGGCCAGACTCAGCGCCCAGCCTTCCGCATCGGCGCGGCCGGTGCGGCCGATGCGGTGGATGTGGATCTCCGGGTCGGGCGTGACGTCGACGTTGATGACGGCTTCGAGTTGAGCGATGTCCAGTCCCCGCGCCGCGACATCGGTAGCCACCAGCACCGAGCAGCTGCGGTTGGCGAACTGGATGAGTACCTGATCGCGTTCTCGTTGTTCCATATCGCCATTCAATGTCAGCGCGTGTATGCCTTGCGCATGCAGCACATCCACCAGATCGCGGCATTGCTGCTTGGTGTTGCAGAAGGCCAGCGTGCTGACCGGGCGGTAGTGCTTGAGCAGGGCGGCGACGGCCTGCAGGCGTTCCTCGTGTTTTATCTCGTAGAAGCGCTGGCGTATCTTGCTGCCCTCATGCTGTTCCAGCAGCTTCACTTCCTGAGGCTTGCGCATGAACTTGTTTGCCAGTCGTGCGATGCTTTCCGGGTAGGTTGCAGAGAAAAGCATCGTTTGGCGATCCGTCGGGCATTGCTTCACCACGAACGCGATATCGTCGTAAAAGCCCATGTCCAGCATGCGGTCAGCTTCATCCAGCACCAGCGTGTTGATCGCATCCAGCTTGAGGCTGCCGCGCTCGATGTGATCCATGATGCGGCCCGGCGTGCCAACGACGATGTGCGCGCCATGCTCCAGGCTGTCGCGTTGCGGGCGCATCGTGCTGCCGCCGACGAGCGACAGAATCTTGATGTTGTCGGCGAAGCGCGCCAGACGCCGCATTTCCTGCGTCACCTGGTCGGCCAGTTCGCGCGTCGGGCACAGCACCATGGCCTGCACGCCAAAGTGGCGCGGATTGAGTTTGGTGAGCAGCGGCAGCGCGAACGCTGCTGTCTTGCCGCTGCCGGTCTTGGCCTGCGCGATGAGGTCGTGCCCGGCCAGCGTGATTGGCAAACTGGCCGCCTGGATGGGTGTCATCGTCCGGTATTCGAGTTGCTCCAATGTAGCCAGCATGGCGGGCGACAGCGGCAGTTCGTTGAAAGAGCGTCCGGCGGCGCCGGCTGCAGAGGAGGTTGGGGTGGTCGTGGTCATGCGCAATTATCCTCGCTTGCGGCGGTGTATGGCTGAAAAATTGAGTCGAATGAAGGTTGTTGCCGGTCACACTATTGAGTGGGGGAGCCGAGTTTATGCGAAGCCTATGCCGAGGCCTATATCTTTTGGCATATATTCCCCAAAATGCGTTGGTGCTAGATTCTCTCCTCCCCTATCAGAGAGGTGTGATCATGGCTATCAAGATTGCTGTCCCCAAGGCGCTCCGTGCGCCCGTATTGCCACCGGACATCGCTCCCTGTTTTACCCTGGTCCAGGATCAGTTCCCGAAGATCGGCGAGAAGATAACGCTGATGTGGGGTTCCGCCCTGTTGCAGCAGTATCTCAGCAAGACCATCTTCGACGAGCGCGGCGGTCGCCAGGGATTTCCGATGCCGGTGGTTTCTGCACTGATGCGGCTCTACGATTACCATGGCACGATGATGCCTGAGCCGAAAGCGGGGGATGATTGGGAGCACGTCGTATAGCCGTCATCAATACGGAAGACCGGCAACAACGGGTCATCTGCAATTTTCGCCAAGCCCCTGGAGATTTCGGATGTACTTGAATTCAACGATGGGTTGAAGCGGTC
The DNA here is from genome assembly GCA_027310725.1 of Sideroxydans sp. Classification (GTDB taxonomy): domain Bacteria; phylum Pseudomonadota; class Gammaproteobacteria; order Burkholderiales; family Gallionellaceae; genus Sideroxyarcus. The sequence continues at coordinate 168,374 of DAIDAG010000080.1, forward strand.
CTTGAAGAGAGCGCAACGTCCGCGTGATATCGCCGCTCAACCGCCGGCAACGCGTTTGGCAATGTGCTCCAACGCCTCGTCAACCTGGTCGATCAGGACCAGGCATAGATCCCCGGTTTTCAAGCGCGCCAGCGCGGTGTCGATGGCCAGAAACTCGCCCGTGATCTCATCGATGTGCTTCGCGCGTTTGGCATCGGCCAATCCCCGGCGCAGCAAAGCCAGCACCTCGCCGTTTTCGCGTCCGCGCTGGCACTGGTCCTGATACAGGATGATCTCGTCGAACACATCGCCCAGGATTTCCGTCTGGCGGATGATATCGACGTCGCGCCGATCGCCCGCGCCGCTGATCACCACCACGCGCTTGCCGGCCGGAATGCTCTCAATGGCCGGTACCAGCGCATGGATCGCATCGGGGTTGTGCCCATAATCGGCGATGACACTGGCGCCATGATAATCGAAGAAATTGAACCTGCCCGGAGCGGTCTGCGCGTCGTTGATGAACGAAGCCAGACCGGCATGTATCGTTTCCCACTCGACTTTCAAGGCCCAGGTGGCGGCCACTACCGCCATCACGTTCTCGATCTGGAAACCTATCGTGCCGTTGCGCGTCAGGGGGATGGAGGAAAGCTGGATACGATGTTCATCGGCTTGGTGCGCGGCCACGATGTGATCGTCCGCAACATAGACCACACGGTGTCCCTGTGCCCTGCGCGTGGCAATGACCGGATGATGCCGGTCGCGGGCGAAGAACGTGACGCTGCCGGGACAGGCGTCCGCCATCTGCACGCACATCGGATCGGCGGCATTGAGTACTGCGGTTCCATGCGGCGCGACATTTTGCACGACCACACGTTTGACGACGGCGAGGTCTTCCACGGTGCTGATATAGTTCAGTCCCAGGTGATCGCCCATGCCGATGTTGGTGACCACGGCGACGTCGCAGATATCGAACGCAAGGCCTTCGCGCAATACGCCGCCGCGCGCCGTTTCCAGTACTGCCGCATCGACATCCGGGTGCAACAACACGTTGCGGGCGCTCTTGGGGCCGCTGCAATCGCCGGTGTCTATGCGTTTTCCCTCGATGTACACGCCATCCGAATTGGTCATGCCGACGCGCAAACCGTTGCAGCCGAGAATATGGGCGATCAGGCGCACCGTGGTGGTCTTGCCGTTGGTTCCGGCCACCGTCACCAGCGGGATGCGGCCTGTCTCGCCATGGGTGAACATCGTCGAAATGATCGCTTCCCCCACCGCGCGTCCTTTGCCAAAAGAAGGCTGCAGGTGCATGCGCAATCCGGGAGCCGCATTCACTTCGATGATGCCGCCGCCCTGTTCCTGCAGCGAATGCAGCACGCTGTCGCATACGACATCGACACCGCACACGTCCAGTCCGATCATCTGTGCCGCAGCGACCGCGCTGGCCGCCAGTTCCGGGTGGACATCGTCGGTGACATCGGTGGCGGAACCGCCGGTGCTGAGGTTGGCGTTATTGCGCAATTGGACACGGGTGCCCTTGTCGGGTACGGAATCGGCCCGCAGGTCTTGTGCCTCAAGACAGGCCAAGGCGATCTCGTCGAAACTGATCCTGGTCAATGAAGTGGCATGCCCGACGCCGCGGCGCGGATCCTTGTTTACTTGCTCGACCAATTCACGCACGCTGTGCACGCCATCGCCGATCACCTGCGGCGGTTCGCGGCGCGCTGCGGCAACCACACGGTCACCCACGACCAGCAAACGGAAATCGCTGCCGGGAATGAAGCGCTCCACCAATATCTCCGAACTGATTTCGGAAGCCGCGACATAGGCGCGATCGAGATCCTCGCGGCTGACGATATTGACCGTCACGCCTTTGCCCTGATTGCCGTCCAGCGGCTTGACCACCACGGGTGCGGCGATCTCGCACAATGCAGCCCATGCGTCTTCCGCACTCGTCACCGGGCGGCCATTGGGAACGGGAACGCCGGCCGCATCGAGCAATTTCTTGGTCAATTCCTTATCCTGGGCGATCATTTCGGCGATCGCGCCGCTACGGTCGGTTTCGGCTGCCTGGATGCGCCGTTGCTTGCTGCCCCAGCCGAATTGGACCAGGCTGCCCCGGGTCAGGCGCCGGAACGGGATGCCGCGTGCCACGGCAGCTTGAACGATAGACCCTGTACTGGGACCCAGTCGTTCATCTTCATCGAGTTCGCGCAATTCGGCCAACGCCGCAGCCAGATCGAATCCCGTGTTGTGCAGCGCGGCCTGGCATAACTGTTCCGCCAGAGCGAACGCTTTACGGCCTACCGACTCTTCGCTGTATTCGACCACCACTTGATACACGCCGGGTTCGAGTGTGGACTTGATCCGGCTGAAAGTGACCGGACACCCGGCCTGTGTCTGCAAGCCCAATGCGGCCAGTTGCAGCACATGGGCCAGCGGTATGGCAGCTTTGTGCCCGGCCAGTTGCAGCGAGGCGATCTCGGGGAAGAGCGTGCGAAAGCGCTGTTCGAAGCCGCTGATTTTGGCGATGTCCTGTTCTGCCTCGCTGCAGGTCACGATGGCTTCGATGGAGGTATGCCGACTCCACAAGTTCGGGCCGCGCAGCGCGCGAATGCGTGAGATATCCATTAAGCGATATCCTTTATACTTTTCTGTTCCACTTCGAATGTCGCCAATCCCGCGCGGATCAGCCCCGGCATGATATTGAGCGACCAGGCCGCCGCCACGGCTGCCAGGACGCTGTCTATCTGTACGGTGTCGCGGCTGTTCTCCAACAAGGGCACATGCTCGAGCTTGATCAATGCCGTGCGGTCGGCGCCGGCAACCAGCATGATGGAACCGTCATGCAACATGACCGTTCTCCCGCCCCGTTGCAGGTGGGATGCGACGAGTTCGGAATCGGCATGCCGGGTAAAGTACATGACCTCGCCATCGCAATATTCCTCCATGCTTGCCACCAGTGGATCGTCGGCATTCAGCACCGCCACTCCATCGGATAGCACCACATCCACCTGGGTGCGCAGCACATTGCAAACCTGCTCGGGCGTCTCGATATAGAACTTGCCGAAATGCCGGGCGGGATCGATATTCGTGATGATGCCGACCTGGCAGCGGTCATAGCCCAGACCCTCGGCCAGGATCGTGTCGCTGCCATTCTCGATCACGGCAGCCTCCACGCTTCGGTTCAACAGCACCTTTTGCGCAGAGCCCCAGTTGGAGCTATCCCGCTTGTCGATCAGGCGCTGCGCGAAATAAAGCCCCTGGTCGCAGGCGAGGCCGACGTAGTCTCCGCGCAAGTGCAGCAATCTTGCAATGATGCGTGCCGCCAGGCTCTTGCCGTCGGTGCCGCAGATACCGATCACCGGGATGCGGCCGCTCTCTCCCTCTGCGAACAGATTGTCGACGATGGCCTTGCCTACCGGTCTGGGTTGTCCCTGGGCCGGTTTCAGGTGCATGAGCAGGCTCGGGCCCGCGTTGACCTCGACGATTGCCGCGCCTTGTTCGGCGAGGGGGCGGGAAATATCCTGCGCAACCAGATCGATTCCGGCAATGTCCAGTCCGACGATACGCGCTGCAAGCGCAACCGCGGCTGCGACTTCCGGATGCACTTCATCGGTCACGTCGAATGCCACATTGCCATTGCGCTGGACCAATACCTGTTTCCCCTGTGGAGGGATCGAATCGGCGTCAAAGCCCTGCCGTTCGAGCTCGAAACGTATCGCCGGATTTTCGTCCGGCAGCAACACATCGAGCGGGAATTCCTCGCCTGCTCCGCGGCGCGGATCGCTATTGAGTTGGGAGTCGATAAGCTGGCGTATCGTCGAGCGGCCATCCGCCACCAGTGAAACTGCTTCACCGCGCGCCGCAGCCGCCAAACGACCGCCCACCACCAACAGGCGGTGTTCGTTGCCGCGTATGAAACGCTCGACGATCACTTCGCTACCTTCCGCATCGGCGAGGTGGAAGGCTGCCTCGACCTCCGCGCGCGACATCAGGTCGGTGGAGACGCCGCGCCCATGGTTGCCGTCGCTCGGTTTGACCACCACCGGCACACCGATGTCCTCGGCCGCATCCCATGCGTCTGCAGGATTGTCGACGATACGGCCTTCCGGAACCGGTACGCCGCATGCGCTCAACAAGCTCTTGGTGAGATCCTTGTCCTTGGAGATGCCCTCCGCAATGGCGCTGGTCTGATTGGTCTCTGCTGTCCATATCCTGCGCTGGCGCACGCCATATCCCAGCTGAACCAGATTGCCTTCGGTCAAACGGATCGAGGGAATGCCGCGCTCGGTGGCGGCATCCACGATGCAGGAGGTACTCGGCCCCAGGCACAGCTCATCAACCATCTCGTGCAAGTGGTCAACGGCGGCTTTTACATCGAACGGTTTGTCGTGCATCGCGGCCATCACCAGATCGCGAGCGGCATGCAGGGCGGCGCGGGTCACCTGCTCGTTGCGCGAACGTACCACCACTTTGTAGACCCCGCGCACTCCGGTACCGCGCGCCTTGCCGAAACCGCTCTGCATCCCCGCCAGGTTCTGCAATTCGATGGTGACGTGCTCGAGAATATGCCCCGGCCAAGTGCCTTCGCGCAGCCGTTCCAGGAATCCGCCGCGCTCCCCGATGCCGCACCGGTGCTCGATCAGTGTCGGTATCCACTCGGTCAGCCGCTCGTAAAAGCCGGGAATCGTGTTGGAGGGCGAGTCTTCCAGAATGCCGATATCCAGCCAGACTTCCAGTACCGGACGATATGTCCAAATGTTCGGTCCGCGCAGCGGCAAAATCTTGAGAAACTCCATCAATCTGTCCTGATGATTTGAAGTGGGTTGAAGCCGCATCGATGGGCGCAGTGCAACCGCGCACTCGAAAGGGGTTCAGTTTACAGAGGGTTGGCAGTTTGTCCAATATGGCGTCTGTAGTAAACTCGCACTTAGTGAACCTTCATACAATTTCCCCCCTCTCTTCAGACAAACAGGTCTCCGATGCATGGCATAAGGCGCTGCAGGCCCGACTGTCCGCCCGGGAAAAGATCCATGCCAGCCTGGAAACCAATCTGGATGAGCAGCTGAACTACGCCAAGCGCCTGATTCTGCTCACCAACCAACGGCTGATCGGCTTGACCTGGCCCGCCCTCGAATTTTGCGAATACCCCCTGGGTGAAGATTTGGCATTGCACCAGCGTGATCATGCGGGCATCGGGTGCATCGAATTGTTTGCCGCCGGAACACGCCTGGCCTGGTGGCGCTACACCATGGCACACGACCCGGAAGCCACTCGCTTCGTCCGGCAGTTTGAACAGGTGCTTGGTGGCTTGCTGAGCGGTCAGCCCATCGTTGAAGCGCAACCGGTGTTGTGCCCGCAGTGTCTGATGCCGCTGGTGCCGGGCCAGGATGAATGCGCGTACTGCGATGTCGAAACGGAGGCACCGCCCTCGAGTTGGGTGTTGCTGCGGTTATGGCGATTCGCCAAACCTTACCGGTGGCAACTCCTTGCCGGTTTTCTGCTGATGCTGGCCTCGACAGCCGCCACTCTGGTTCCTCCGTATCTGACCATGCCCCTGATGGACAAGGTGCTGATCCCTTATGAAAACGGGTCGCCCATCAATACCGACATGGTGACGCTGCTGCTCGGCGGATTGTTCGGCTCGGCATTGCTTGCGTGGGGACTGGGTTGGGCAAGGACATACATCCTTGCCCTGGTCAGCGAGCGCATCGGGACCGATCTGCGCACGATCACTTACGATCATCTGTTGCACTTGTCGCTGGAATACTTCGGCGGCAAGCGTACGGGCGACCTGATGGCGCGCGTCGGTTCGGAATCGGACCGCATTTGCCTGTTCCTGTCGCTGCACCTGCTGGATTTCGCTACCGATGTGCTGATGATCGCCATGACGACGGCGATCCTGATCTCGATCGATCCCTGGCTTGCGCTGGTGACCCTGTTGCCGTTGCCATTGATCGTGTGGATGATCCACTCGGTCAGGCAAAAGCTCAGCACCGGCTTTGAAAAAGTCGACCGCGTCTGGTCGCAAGTCAGCAATATATTGGCCGACACCATCCCGGGCATCCGTGTGGTCAAGGCTTTCGCGCAGGAAAAACGCGAGTCGGCCCGTTTCCGTCAGGTGAACCAGAACAATCTGGCCGTGAACGACCGCATCAACAAGATATGGTCGCTATTCTCGCCCAGCGTGACCCTGCTCACCGAGATCGGTTTGCTGGTGGTATGGGCATTCGGCATCTGGCAGGTGACGCACAACAAGATCAGTGTGGGTGTGTTGACCGCTTTCCTGGCCTATATCAGCCGTTTTTATACGCGCCTGGATTCGATGAGCCGCATCGTTTCGGTGACGCAAAAGACGGCCTCGGGTGCCAAACGCATATTCGACATTCTCGACCGCGTTTCCAGCGTGCCCGAACCGGTCAGGCCGCAGCACCTCGACAGCATCATTGGACGCATCGAAATACGCGAAGCCGGGTTTCGCTACGGCAACCGTGCGATCATCAAAGATATGAACCTGGTCATTGAGCCCGGAGAAATGATCGGACTGGTGGGGCACAGCGGCTCCGGGAAAAGTACCCTGGTCAATCTGATGTGCCGCTTCTACGATGTCAGCGAAGGCTCCATCAGTATTGACGGCGTGAACATCCGCTCGCTGCCGATCGCGGAGTATCGCCACAACATCGGCCTGGTGCTGCAGGAGCCTTTCCTGTTCTTCGGGTCCATCGCCGAGAACATTGCTTACGGCAAACCGCATGCAACCCTGGCCGAGATCGTCGCCGCAGCACGGGCTGCGCACGCCCATGAATTCATCCTGCGGCTGCCGCACGGTTACGACTCGCTGGTGGGCGAACGGGGGCAGGGTCTGTCCGGCGGAGAACGCCAGCGTATTTCCATTGCACGCGCATTGTTGATCGATCCGCGCATCCTGATCCTCGATGAAGCGACCGCATCCGTCGATACCGAGACCGAAAAGGAAATTCAAAAGGCGCTGGATAACCTGGTGCGCGGCCGTACCACCATAGCGATCGCCCACCGTCTGTCCACCCTGCACAAAGCCAACCGGCTGGTGGTGATGGACAGGGGGGAAATCGTAGAAACGGGCAGCCACGATGAACTGATGCAACGGGAGGGAGCTTACTTCCGTTTGTACCAGGCCCAGGCCCGGAATGTGGATACCGATCTGGATGACCAAAGCATCTCGGCTCCGGAAAATGGCAAGGAGTCTGCCGAATGAACGATCAGGACTTCGCATTGACCAGAAATGCAGCCGGTCGCATTGTATTCACCGGTAAGGAAGGCGACGTTCACGAAGGCGTCGTCCCGGTGCGCGCCTTTCCCATCAGCGCGCCGCAAGAAGGGGTGTCATTGCTCGGCGAAGATGGGCACGAACTGCGATGGATAAGCAGGTTAAGCGATCTGCCCGAAGCGATGCGCGCGTTGATCGAAACCGAGCTTGCACAGCGCGAATTCATGCCGGAAATCACCCGCATCAGGCAAGTCTCCAGCTTCGCCACGCCGAGCAAGTGGCAAATTTCGACCGATCGCGGCGATACCGAACTGCTGCTCAAAGCGGAAGACCACATCCGCCGCCTCACAAATTCAACACTGCTGATCACCGACGGATACGGCGTGTCGTTCCTGATCCGGGACATCGGCGCCATGGATCACCATAGCCGAAAACTGCTGGATCGATTTTTGTAAAGACGCGGGGTTATAGATATACCCACGCCAGGCCATGCGCATCGCAGCGCAGGATGGCTGCCTTGCCGCTGTCCCAGTCTCCCAGTACCCAGCGTTCGCAGGTGTGTCCGTCCGGGTGATGCAGATGCTTTGCCGGCCGGTGCGTGTGGCCGTGGATGAGGCGCGGGTAGCGGTGCTCGCGTAGCAGGTCGTCCACCGTCGCCACGTTCACATCCATGATGTCCATCGCCTTCAGGCTTTTCTCGTTCCTGCTCTGCATCCTCATCTGTTCGATCTGTACTTTGCGCTGTGCCAGAGGCTGCGCGAGGAATCGGGTTTGCCAATCTCCTGTGCGTACCTGTTCGCGGAAGCGCTGGTACTCGATGTCGTCGGTACACAATGCGTCGCCGTGCGTGAGCAGGGTGGGGGTGCCGTACAGGTCGAGCAGCGTCGGGTCGTCGAGCAGGGTGGCGTTGCAGGCGGCAGCAAGTTCTTTATCCATCAAGAAGTCTCGGTTGCCATGCATGATGTAGATGCGCGTGCCGCGAGCACCCAGTCCCTGCAGGGCATCGATGATCAGCCTGTGGAACGGGTCGTTCAAATCGTCATCTCCCGCCCAGTACTCGAACAGGTCGCCCAGGATATACAGCGCTTCCGCTTCAGGGGCGATGCCGGCAGCGAAGCGCAGGAACAGCGCCGCGCTTTGCGGATGATCCGGGCTCAGGTGCAGGTCGGAAATGAACAGGGAATGGGGCATTTCAGGATTTGGGATTCGGGATTTGGGACTTGCCCCTAAATCCTAAATCCCAGTTCCTAAATCCTATTTGACTTCTTCCGCCTTGGTGATGATGACGTCCTCGTTCGGCACATCCTGGAAGCCGCGGCTGTTGCCGGTCTTCACTTTGCCGATGGCATCAACGATCTCCTTGCCTTCAACGACTTTGCCGAATACGCAGTAGCCCCAGCCATCCTGTCCCGGATAGTCGAGGAAGCTGTTGTTCTTGGTGTTGATGAAGAACTGGGCGGTGGCGGAATGCGGATCGCCGGTACGCGCCATGGCGATGGTGTAGATCTCATTCTTCAGGCCGTTCGCGGCTTCGTTCTTGATCGGCGCGTTGGTCTGTTTCTGCTTCAAGCCGACTTCGAAACCGCCGCCCTGGATCATGAAATTGGGGATCACGCGATGGAAGATGGTATTGCTGTAGAAGCCGCTGTTCACGTAGTCGAGAAAGTTCTGGACGGTGACCGGCGCTTTTTCGGCGTCGAGTTGCAGGGTGATGTCGCCTTTGTTGGTATGCAGTTTTACCATTTTCATTTTTCCTTTGGTTGCGGGTGTGGATTCGGCTTGGGCGGGCAGGACGCAGAGTCCGGCCAGCAAGAATGCGAGAACGATATGTATCAGTTTCATGTCAGGCTGCTCCTTCATAGACGATTTG
>DAIDAG010000001.1 GCA_027310725.1 Sideroxydans sp.
CGCCTGATGCTGCTTAATATCGCCACGTTGATCACTCCTGTTGCTCCCGCTCAAATAATGAGCGGGACAGTATCTATACGTGGGTCAAATTTGGATGCATATTACTGACCTAGGTGGGTCAGATTTGGGTGCAATTCAACACCTCAGTCGAGACTGGACGGAGTCACTGAGTACTTGCCGATTTAGAAATATGTTAATCATTGCGAAAAGCGCGCTCCTGTTGGGTTTGAGGGCATGAAAGAGGGCACCACTTTCTGATTAATGAGGATTGGAGTAGCAGTTGATTTGGTCATATGTCCCGGCTCCAAAGGCACTGGTGACGGGACATTCCGTAAAACAAGCATTAACGGGAAAGTTATGAGCCATCCGTGGTGAGCCCGGGGAAACCGGTTCAGACTTGCAATAACGTAGCAGCCGTCCTACAGTGGTTTCTCCAATTAATGACCAGGAAAACGGACAAACGAAATGGCCAATATCGCATCTGTACTGAAGGACGAAATCGTACGTCTGGCTCGCAAAGAGATTCGCACTGAAACAGCAGGATTCAAGAAGGCATCGGTGCAGTACCGATCAGAGATAGCTGCATTGAAGCGACGTGTGGTGACGCTGGAACAGCAGCTGTCGCGCCTTGGAAAGACGACCACGAAGCGTGATGAGATAAAGGCAGAGTCCATCACTGAAACAAAAGTCCGGTTCGTGGCAAAAGGGTTCAAGACACTGAGGCAGCGACTCGGTTTGACGGCTGGTGAAATGGGAAAGCTGCTTGGGGTATCTGCCCAATCGATCTATAGCTGGGAGGCCGGGAACTCCAGTCCACGCAAACTGCAATTGGCCAAGATCGCCATGCTGCGAGGGATGGGCAAGCGTGAAGCCAATGCCATTCTGGCACAACTGGCCAGTTAGGCTTCTGTAAATTTCATCTGTGTTATCGAAAAATAGAAAATGACTGACGACAATCCAAAGCCATTGCACTCACCCCTTGCACAATCCCTGACCCGAGATGGGAAGACGGTGCAAATAGAAATATACGAAGACGGTGAAGGTGGCTGGCTCCTGGAAGTGGTCGATGAGCATGGAAACTCGACCATATGGGATGACCCGTTTCAGAGCGATAGTGATGCACTGGATGAAGCCCTGAAAACCATAGAGGAGGAGGGCATAGAATCTTTGATCGACGTTCCTGCTGATTCGACACTATCTCCACAAGAACCAAATTCACTGCAAATGATGGCACCGCTCTCTGACGAAGAGATGGATGAGCTAGACAGATTCTTGCTGTCGGACGCCACGTCAGATGAAACCATGATGCTCGACTGTCTTGATGGATATCTGACCGCCATCGTCTCAGGCCCCGTAATGCTCAAGCCTAGTGAATGGTTGCCGAGCGTATGGGGACCGACAACAAGAGATGAGCCGGCATTCGATACGTTCGCGCAGGCTGAACGGATTACAGGCCTAATCATGCGGCATTTGAACGGCATTATCTGGAGCCTGCAGCAGGATCCTGAAGCATTCGAGCCGGTATTCGATACTGTCATCTATCCTGACGATCCTCACGAATACAGCGATGGCGAGATGTGGGCATACGGATACATGACCGGCATTGAGCTCCAACGTAATAACTGGAACGCATTTTTTGATGAGCCGAATAGCTCAGTGGTGCTACGGCCGATCTATTTGCTTGGAGCAGAAGAAGTCGCTCCAGAAGAAGAGGTACTCACAGAAACACCTGCACAGCGAGAAGAATTATCCAATCAGATTCCAGCCAGCGTTGCCTGGATATACCGGTTTTGGCAACCCTATCGCCGGGCAGTGGCAGAGCGCACTATTGCTACCAGCTATCAGCGTGAGCATCCCAAAGTAGGGCGCAACGATCCATGCCCGTGTGGCAGCGGAAAAAAGTTCAAGAAGTGCTGTGGAGCATCAACGGTGCTGCATTGAACACCGGGAAATGCAAGACTCGGTCGCGTGCCTTGCATGGCTGCTTATTGGCGAGGCTGTGTGAGAATCCACCTCCTTCTGCCGCCATCCCTTCTTATGTGTTATTGGAATAACGTCCGCGCGGAGGGGAGATGATGAAGCGATTCATAGAAGGCGAAGCGTCATTAATCAACCCGCACGCAACCATGAAAACCGAGGCCACTTCATCAGTCGAATGAGCCCCGCCATGACAACCAGGATCGGAAGACCGGCGTATAGATTGACCGTTTGCCAGCCAAGTGCATTGACCATGGTGCCGGAAAACAGGGTAGCTGTCGTGACGCCCAGAAATACGAGCGTATCGTTTAGCGCTTGGGCGCGGGCGGCCTCTTCCTTGCGGCAGCTCTCGGTCAGCAGGGCTGTGGCGCCAACGTAGAGAAAGTTCCAGCCGACCCCCAGCATAATTAACGCGAACTCGAAGTGGGCCAACTCGCTTCCTGCCAGACTTACCGTAATGCTCGCGAGATTCAGCAGGCAGCCCAACAGCATGACCGGCAAAATGCCGACTCTCTGAATGAGTACCCCAGTGAAAAGTGAGGGAGCAAACATGGCAAGCACATGCCACTGAATGACTTCAGCGGTCTGGTTAAAACCGAGCCGCGAACACATCATAGCCAGCGGCGTGGCGGCCATCAGGAGATTCATCACGGCATAGCCAACGACTCCCCCTAGGACGGCCATGAAAAACTTGGGATTGCTGGCAATTTCAAACCATGATCGTCGCGTCTGATGGTTCTCCGCCCTCACCATTGGCGGCAGGCTGAGGCCCATCGCGAACATGGCTCCCAACAACGCCACCCCGGTCAGCGAGAGAAAACTGGCGTAGAAGGCGGGCTCAAGAGCATCCTTCGTCCACCGGGCGAGTGTCGGCCCGGCCACTGCAGCTAGGAGACCGCCGGCCAGGGTCCAAGAGATAGCCAAGCTTTTTCTCGCCGGGGCCACCGAATCGACCGCCGCAAACCGGTAGTATTGACCGACAGCACCAAAGGTGCCGATCAGGAACCCAGCCGCCGAGAACAGGGCGAAACTGCCAGTCCGAACCCCGAAAGCAGCACATGCCAAGCCGATCGCACCGACCAGAGCTCCAGCGCAGAAGGTGAAGCGGCGCCCAAAGCGTTCCATGAGTCTGGCCGCCGGATAGAGCATCACCATGGTACCCAGGTATTGGATAGCCAATGGCACGGTAGCGAAATCAGTCGACGAGAGTTGAGCCCCCACCAGAGCCGACGATGAGAGCACAAGACTGATCGTGGTCATCACCGCCGCCTGGGAGAGTGCAAGCAGAAAGATGTTGCGGTTCATACCCTTGTCTTCGACGGTTCGTAGAATTGCGTTAGCCCCTTCTCATCAACGACCCGGGTAAAGGACGGATTACCAATGACAGTTATTTCGTGACGGATTTCCATCCGTTTGGCATCGCCATTGTCGCCCGGGACCATGACTGCAATTCCATGATACGGGAGGAGACGGGAGCCCAGCTTGTATTCCGGATACAGACGAAGGCCCAATACCGGGATTTTCTTCGCGTGGATTGTAGCCCGAATGGCATTCGGGAAATGATGTTTTTCCCAGTTGGTATCAGCGGCGGCCGCCTTCAAGGCCCGGTACTCTGCAAGCGCCAGGGTGGCACTGTCATCGAGGTGTGCCAAGGAAATACCTGAATCGGCACAGAACAGAGTCGCCAATTGCTCGTAGGAAAATCCCATACGCCGAGAATTGAGCGTCGCGCGCATGCTGGCGTGCCAGCGCTGGTATTCATCTGCAAGCAGATCATGCGACAACGGATCAGACAGAAATTTGGCACGCCAAATCTCGAAGCGATTATGGAAGAACTGGTTGTAATTGGAAAGATAGTCGGAAATGTCGTGAATCTTGATGGTGTCAGCTATCTGCAGTTCTTCGGTTCGCTGACGCAGTTGGATCAGATAGTTCTGCGCCTCGACCGACGTAACCCCCAGCGGCAACGCATAGAAGGTGCTATCGCTGATCACATGGAAGATGGCTCCGGGTGGATAGATGCTCGCGATATGGCGGGCAATATTGTCCATATGGAGCAGCGACACATCATCTGCTGCGGTCACCTCGGTGGGTTGCACCCGCTTGGTCGGATTGCTAATTACGCAGAATGCCAGGATCAGGATTTCAATCGGAGCACCTTTCTCACAAGCATCAGTGACCATCTGACGCCACTGGTCACATTCTCGGAATTTCTTTCGCGAATTAAACTGGAAAGCATTGTGGTTCAGAAGTTCGATGATCCGCGATGGCAGGTCAAGCGCTTTGGTTCGCTCCAAGAACGCATCCACGTCGAAATGCTGTGAGATGCTGAGGCGCCGAATCCGAGCATTGTCACCGGGGCCATAGATTCGCTGCGGTTGCCATTGCGAGCGTGGGTCGCTCTTCGACCAGACAAATTCGTGCCCGATCTGGGACCTAGAAATGATCTCCCCGCTCAACCCAACCGAAAGTTGCTGATTGGCAGCGGGAACAGGCGCAGACAGCGATGCGGACATCAACATGGTTTTCTCCTTGTGTTGTGAGTGGTGCCATTGACATGTTGCATGGATGGGTTAGAGTACAAATGACATAGTTCCCTCGTTTTCTGCCATGGCGCGTAAGTTGGTTTTTGCCGTTTTTTCCGATTTTCAGTTGCTGGATGTGGCCGGACCAATCGCGGCGTTCGAGATGGCCAACCAGATGGAACCAAGGGCGTATGAGCTAACTTTGGCCAGCCAAGCGGGGGGAGCGGTGAAGAGCTCGTCAGGTACCAAACTGTTGACCATGCCCTTCGCCCAAGTGCTCGATGCAGATACCGTGATCGCTGTGGGAGGTGAAGGAGTCATCGAAGCCGCTGCCAGCGCGGAGATGCTAACCTTCATCCGCAATCTCTCACAGAAAGCGCGACGCATGGCGAGCGTCTGTTCGGGTGCCTATCTGCTCGCCTCAGCCGGTTTGCTGAATGGAAAGAAGGCAACAACACACTGGCAGCGTAGCGCCGACTTCAGGCGCCGATTTCCCGACGTGTCCCTTGATGAAGACCGAATCTATGTCAATGACGGCCATATTTGGACCTCAGCGGGGATCAGTGCGGGCATCGATCTTTCCCTGGCTCTAATCGCCCATGATCTTGGGGAGAAGATTGCTCGCCAGGTCGCCCGCCAACTCGTGGTGTATTACCGTCGCCCTGGCGGGCAATCCCAGTATTCAGCTTTATTGGAAATGGGCATGGCGGACGGTCGCTTCGCCGGCCTGCTCGATTACATCCGCAGCAATCTGGATCAACCACTGACGGTTGGCGATCTCGCGGACCATGCGTGCATGAGTCCAAGGCATTTTGCCCGATGCTTCACATCTGAAATCGGCACAACTCCAGCCCGAGCCATCGAACGATTAAGGGTAGAGGCAGCGAGCGCCGCTTTGGAAAGTGGTAATGGCTCGGTACAGGTTGTGGCGCGCCAATGTGGCTTCACAGACGTGGAACGAATGCGGCGCGCCTTTATCCGCCTCAAAGGGATCCCACCTTCAGCCGTGAAACGACATTTCCGCTAGAACAGCATCCGCTTGCGAACTACGTCCATCCCGACAGGATGGCGCGCCCGAAGAGGAAAGAACTTCCTCTATAGAAACAGCATCAGACTGAAATACTGGAAACCGAAATGTCTGCAATGCCGAACATCGGACAATATCTGTCGGATGAAGTCCTAATTATTACATTTTGAGCTTTACGGGCACTCCTTGGGGCAGGATGCTAATTGCAATCTCTCATCCTGCAACAGCAATTTGATCAGCTTCTCTTCATTCGTCCTGCCTTCGATTAAGGACAAGTGCCAGTCTACAAACCGGTTCCATTCCTCCACTGTTTGGATATTCAGCGGCTTTACCCCTGTCAAATTGTAGAGCCGTTCAATGTCCTTCGCGTGCAGCCGAAGTCGAATTCCGTGTCGAAGCATATTCAAGATCCGGCATGTGGTTTATTTGCCTGGGTTGCTTAGGCTATTTCCATGATATGTAGCGATACATCACTCGCATCTGCCACCAATAATTCAATTTCCGTTTTTGCGTTTTCTCAGCATCCTGATCAGCGCAATCAATGGCGCAAAATATCCCGCTGACTCCGCCAAATGAACGCGCGGACTTTCTTGCTTGTTTCTGCCTTCACTCTGTACCTCCTATATAATCAGCACGAATAACTAAAAACATTCGTCTTTCAGCCTGGGCGCGCGACAGAGTTGGAACCCGGAAAAGCCATGACCCGCAACGAAATCATCCAGAACCTTTCCCTATCCTTTCCCCAATTCCCTCTCAAGGACATCGATCTGACCGTCCGCGTGATAGTCGACAAGTTGTCCCATACGCTGGCCCAAGGGGGCAGGGTAGAGATCCGTGGCTTCGGCAGTTTTGCATTGAATCACCGCCCACCCCGCAAAGGGCGCAACCCGAAGACCGGTGCCACCGTCATGATTCCGGCCAAATACGTACCCCATTTCAAACCCGGCAAAGAAATGCGCGAGCGCGTCGATTACCCGTAAGCCTCAATGCACCCCACCGGCTGCTTCGGTGCAGAGCAGTACATAGATCAGCTTGGCTTCCTGGTGGAACAGCAGGTCAAATTCCTGATTGACCGGATGCGCCTGGCAGACCGCGAGCGGCAGCAAGGCCTTGCCGCAGAGTTTCTGGCTATGCAGGCGAGTCATGCGAATCGCCATCAATGCATTCACCGCCTTGAAATCCACCACTTCGCATGATTTGTCATCGGCAATGCCGAATACCGCAAAATGTTCATCATCGCGCCGGTTCAGCTTCAAGCCGATTTTCCGGCTGATCTCCTGCTTCGTCTCCTTGCTCAAGTAGTCCGGCTTCTGGGTACGCAGGTTGTGCATGAAGACCAGCTCCACTTCCAGTACGCGCATGTCCGGGTACTTGTCGGAGACGGAATGGACCTCCGCCTTCAGCCCGGTCAGGAATGTCTCATGGTCGTTGGCGATGATCCAGGCATGGTGGAAACGCAGCGTTCCTTCACAGGTGAGCCGGAAACCGAGGAAATAGCAGTCATCGATCGAAACGTCGTTCGTCGGCTTCTGTCGCGCATCGATGATGACTTTGCAGCCACCGGAATGCTCGTAGCGTAATGCCGGTACCGTACTCATTTCGTGTCCCCCTTCACATCACCGGCAGCTTCTGACTTTTCAGGCGGTTCCAGGCAGACCGCCATAAGTTCGTCATATCTGGAGATCAGCTCCTTTAGCGCCTCCAGCTCCTTTTCATCGGCCTCGGTAAACATCCTTGGACGCATCAGTACGCCCAGCAGGCGATATTCGATGGCGGTACGCCCCGATCTGACCATTTCACATAGCTCAGTCCTAGTGACCATGGGGATTCTCCCGTTGCAGATACTTCACCGTGAGCCGTACCGAGAACGGCACCAGCAGCACACAAACAAACTCCCAGGCGATCAGTAACCACTGATGCGAGGTCCATGGCTGTTCTGGCATGGGTATGGATGCAACCAGCTGATGCTCGGGAATCCTGATCGTATCCCCCTCAACCTTGATGCGTCCGCCAGCGTCCAGCAGATTGGGGCGAAAGCCGAGTTGTACCCGGCAGGTACTGGCTTCAGGCTGCGGCAACGTGGCGATGCCGAGCTGGCGCAGATGCGTGCATCCCTCCTGGTTCAGGATCAATACCGACTGCCTGTACTCGAACTGGCCGAGGAGATAGGAAGTGGAGGCCAGCAGGGCCACCACGGACGAGAACACAAACGTGATCAGGGCGTATTCCACAAACAGGCGCCATGCCTTGCGCAGCCTGCTCCGGGTATTGCGGTTGATGACGGGTTTGCTGTTTTGCATCGATTGCTCCTTTCAGTTGAGAGGAACAAGTTAGCAAATCAGCCCCATTCTCCGAAACGCAATTTGCAGATGGGGCGTGATTCCGGGCGGCGCCATCCGTCTCGGACAGGGAAAGTCCTGAGGCAGGCGAAACCGCTTCGGGATTTTGTCGATTTTGGTAGATTGGTCGGTTCGGCCCCGATTTCAGGGCGCGAACAGACGATGGCAGGGCGCTACTTCGTGTTGGTCTTGCGAGGTTTGTCCGGCTCGGTGAGCAGCTCGGCCATGGTCACGCCCAGCGCGCAGGCAATGCGCTCGATATTGCCGATCGAGATGTTGCGCTGGCCGCGTTCGACCGAGCTGATGTAGTTGGTATGCAGTCCGGCCCCCTCTGCCAGGAGTTCCTGGGTCAGGTTCCTTTCCAGGCGCAAGCGCCTGACATTGCTGGCAAATAGCAGCTGGGCACTGAACTTTTGGGTTGGATTCCGCATGCTGACAGTGTTGACGACCGGCACATGAGAATCCACACACTTTGGGTTTGATTTAACCCCGTCTTCGGGTAGAGTAACACTTTGAGTTTGACGAGGGATTCCGTGTGTGGAATCTGGGAAGAAAGGGGAGACATGCATTCAGGGGAAGTTTGGAAGGCCGGCGCGAGCGTGCTGTATGCAGCATTGCTGATGACATTGCTGATGGGATGCACCGGAATTTCGCCGGAGCGCCTGGCCGGGATGGCCACGGTAGAGGTGGCTGACGGCCACACGATGCATTCCGTCGACTCGGAAATGAAACTGTTCACCGACTCGGTGAATGTGGAGCCGGGTATCCACGTTTTCGAGATGACGACCAGCTGCTACAGCAACAATTGCTTCTATCGAACGTACCGATTCAAGGCAGAAGCAGGATACTTGTACCGGCTCATGCCGGACCAGTCGATCCTGGTGCTGGATCGCAATGACCGCCATCAGCGAAAACTGGGGGAACTGACCCCGTATGGCAGCAGTGGCATCGATTATGGAACCAGCGGACAAATCCAGGCGTACCGCCAGGATGTGGCGAAACAGCAGGCTGCCGCACAGGCAGCCCTGATCGATCAGCGTCGGCAAAACCTGCCCTTGATGACAAAGCCGGGAGCGAAGCTGTGTCAGGTGCAAGGCCAGATCCGCTATGTCGGATTCGTCGAAGCGGTCACCGCTGACAAGGTGCAGATCCGCGTGGTCGAAGGCATGTTCAACGATAACAACGGATATGCACTGGCCAATTTCAAGCCTCAGATCGTTTGGGACTCTCCCCTGAATTGGGATTTGTGCGAGTAAGGGATGTCCAGCCGCCACGACTGGACACATTGTCCGGCAGAGTCCTGCCGAACGATAAAGCAGTGGCATTCATCAAGAAAGGCGAGGCAGGAATGTTGAAGAAAAATGCGGGTACGTTGGTGGCGCTGCTGGTCGGTGCGGTCGTCTTGAGTGGCTGTGCCGGGATGGGCGATGGGATTCCGCCGGAGAAACTGGGGGAATATGCATTGATCGAGTCGCATATCGGCACGCGTGGCAACAACATGGACACGCTGCCCTCCTCCATGAGGGGTTTTGAAAACACGGCATACATCAGTTGGGTTAACGGCAAGGTTGCTTTACCGGCGTTAGAGTCAATGAATGTCCTGCCGGGTGAATACACCTTCCAGGTCGGCATCGGGTGCGACAACACGGCGACGTGTCGTCCAGGGTATCCCTACAAGCTGAAAGTGAAAGCCGGCCAGCGCTATGTGCTGCTCCCGACCGGAGTTCTGGTCAGTGATCGTTCCGTTCCGCGCGCGGCGGCGAAGGAAGTCCGCTACTGATCTATCACCTGTTATTTGTCCTTGCAAGGTTGTTCGCGAACACCGGGATCGTGGATCCGTCGTTCAAATACCGTTTTGTGAATTCGTCGTTATCTATACATTCGATGCATGAAAGGAGCAGGTGATGGAGATATTGGTTGTGGTAGTAGTCATGATGGTGATCATGTTGATCGCCGCTCGATTCGGTGATGGTGCGGGCTCGTCCGGCAGGACAGAACATGGCAATGAGCGGAATCATTCCAGTATGGACGACGATTGGAGCACTGACCCAACACGATCGTTCCTCCTGGGAAACATCTGGCATAACGATGACTGATGGCATGAGAGCGAACAACGAAGACAGTCTGGACGTCAATTCTCCGAGGTTCTTCAAGCAGGTCGCCATCGGCATCGCCATTGCGGCCCCGTTGATCGCCTTGATTCAGTGGAAGGTGCACGAGTTCTCAACAGATGATTCCTACAAGTGCCGGAATATGTCTCGTGAGGAATGCGAATCGATGAAGAAAACGGAGGCCATGCTCAGGGAGCGCATGCGTCAATCCTCGATCTCCAACGCCAAGGACGCGCCGAAAGAAGCGGGCGCGTCGTCGCGATGATTTCAGGCCCGATCATTGGGCTGATTGATCGGGCATTCTGCCAGATGCCGGTTGCAGCGGATGGGCATGAAGGGGTTTTGCTCTTCAGAAAATGACTGAACAAATACCGTTTCGGAGAAGTGAATGGTTTTGCTATCTTGGCTGCATCAATCCAGGAGACCCGCATGAATCAGGACAATCCCAGCCACAACGCAACCGGAAAGACCCTGAGTGACATGCCCTTGTTCTCATCATTCCGGAAATCGGAGGACAACTTGCCTTTGTCGGAAAGGCTGGTCGAGTTTTCTGATCAGTTTTCCGAATTCGTCTGCGTCAATGCATTCTTGAGTGAGGCTTTCTCAAACATGCTGGCGGAGCAGGAAGCGATGAATGACGAAATCGTTCGTGGGGCGCAGTATTGCGCCGAATCACTGAGAACGAGATCGTTCGAATTGAGACGTGACCTCGACCGGGTGTGCGAGCGATATCTGGCTGAGCATGAACAGCAGCTGGATCCAGATGGCAGTTCCTAGGCGATTGGTCGAGCATTTCTTTAAAAGCCTCACTTTCAAATTGAAAAGGAAGAAACAATGAAACAGAGGAAAGTTGTTGCCGCGCAGCCTATTTCGCGATCAACACAATTGTCCTTTGGGTCTTTTGGGATTTACGCGATTTCGCCATTGAGCTATTGAAAGGATATGAGTATGAAACAATTCAAATTCGTTGCAGCAGCCATTTTATTAATTGGTGCGCTCAATGCGTGGGCTGATAATGCCAAGCCTGCCGAACAGCCAGTCCATGTAAGTCTGCTATCAGTCGATAACAGCAAACTTGGCGCTGATATAAAAGTCGCTCCAGCAGACTATCCAAACGGGGTATTTGTCAAAATAAAGGAGGGCTTTAGCGAGCGTCCTATCAGCGCATCAATCTTTGCTGCAAAACTGAAAAAACTCGGATTCAAGATCGTTGAAAAGCCAGAGGACGCTGATGTAATTTTTAGGGTTGGTAGCATAAACATCAGCTTCAGAGAAATTGAACAGAATGCTGACGGCATCGACGCGCGCAAAGTGGATCTGACCATCGGTACGATAGGCACCGCGATTGCAACAGGCGGCATAAGTTTGCTTGTTGCAACTGATTGGTCTGGCTTTGGAAATACAAGACCCGAGAACAAAATTATGCTTGTCATCCTCGAAAACCCGAAGACGGGAAAACAGAGTGAAACAGCAATCACGGGCATCATCAAAGCAGACGAGAGCGGCGTCAAAGCAACTATCGCGACATTCAACATATTATCGGACGAGTGGATGATAGCTCACGTTGTTGGCTACACTGATGTCCAGAAAGACAACCTGCAGCCAGCACCAGCTTCTGCTGTATCTGCAAGCAAATAAGCTGTATCTGATCCTGCTGATCATCGGACTGATAGAAATCGCCTTTGTGCTCTACCTGCTGCATGAAGCAAGGAAATATCGGGCACGGCGGCGGGACGAACAAGGCAGACTCAGCTCAGACAACGAATCTGCCACGATTACGCCATACATGGTCTCCAGTTATTTGCGTACCGAGGAGGAGATGGCGCTGTACGTACAGGCCTGTATCGAGGAAGCAGACGGCGATTCGGAGTTTGTGACCAAGGCCTTTTGCGATGTTGCCCGGGCAAAGCGGATCCAGGATGTTCTGGGCTGGCGCAGTCTTGCGTTCATGGTCGTCGAGGAGGAAGGCGCCTATGTTGCGACCTGTCCTGAGCTCGATATCGCGTCTGAAGGCGACATGATCGAGGAGAGCGTGGATAACCTGCTGGAAGCAGTAGAGCTCTATTTTCTCGGCAACGAGCCTTTCCCCCGTTGGAGGGAAGAGCACAAATGACTCTCAGAAATTTGGCCAGCGGGGTCATAAAATAATCGCATCCCTCAACAGCGGGCGCAAAGACAGTGTCGTGAGGGTGGTTACATCGGCAATGAAAATTCGATAGCGACTCGACAAAATCAGACAACTCATGAATAACTTTATCTGCAACATCGCCTGCCTTCGGTTTCTGGGCTAACGGGGTTCGGCATCGGAATGAACTTGGTCGTTTGGGCCGGTGTGGCGCCTGCATCCTTCCTTCGGCAGTCGCTTATTTATCCCATCTTAATTGGGGACGCCAGTTTCAACCAACGATTGAAATTACGATTTAGAACAAAACAGGACAGAAATCGTCTTCGCCGCCAGATTTACGCGGATTTCAATAGCTGTTCACAAACTTATTTCATCACTTCAATCACTACTTTTCCGAAGTGGGCCGCCTTTTCCAGATGTGTATTAAGCACATTGATCACTCAAGGTTACATAGTGTTATTATTCCGCCCATGAGGAACTACTCTGCATCCTATCGCTTGACCCCGTCATCGCAACGAAAGGTGGCGTGGATCGTTTTGTTTGCGTTGCTGCTCATTCAGATCAGAGTGGCTGTAGGCGGCTGCCTGGTCTCGGGTTACGTGCCGTCTCCGCAGCAGACGGAACAGTCCATGCAAATGAAAATGTCCAGCGATCCCTGCGCAGAGCACAGGTCGCCCGACAAGCAGTCGTGCATGAAGCATTGCGAGCAAAGTTCAGATACTCCCAAATTCACCTTTGACCTGCCGCTTTTCGCACCAGTCGTTCTTCCAACCAGTGTGTCATTGTTCGCAGTGGCGGATGCTGCCAGCTTCGAAACACCCACGCAGCCACACGCCACTACCGGACCACCCATCTATCTGCGCTTTCTCAGGCTGCTGAATTAGCCGTTCTCCCGTTAGACCCCGTTTGTTCGCACCTGCTGTGATGCAGCGGTGCGCGCCTGAATTCGAATTTTGTTCGGGAGAACATCATGAAATTCACTACTTTCGTGGCTGCCTCTGCAGTCCTTGCTTTTACGTCTGTCGCTCAGGCAAGCGACAAAGACAACACATATTTCTGGCTGCATCCCAAGCTAGGGATGGTCCGGGTGGATAAAGCTACCAATGCCTTGGTGACCTCTGCCCGGCCGCAGACGAAGGACGCCAAGACGACTTTGTGGATTGACCCCAAAGGCAACGTTCGGCGCATATCTAAACCCGCGCCGGAACCCAGGCCGTAATCGATACAGCCATGCGCAGCCCGGAACAAGTTCCGGGCGGGCACGGCATGCCGAACCAATTAACACATTTCTCAATTTAAAGGAGTTTTTGTCATGAAAAAATCTACATTCGCCGCTTCCGTAATGACCTTTGCAGCGCTGTCTGGCATCGGCTCGATATTCCATGCACAGACTGCCGATGCATATCCGCTCAGCCAGATGGTTGCCGATGCCGGCATGGACATGAATGGAATGAACATGAAAAACATGAACATGAATGGCATGAAGATGGAGACGGCTCCCGTCATCCACCGGGGTTCCGGCACCGTCCAGAAGATTGATGCCGCCAAGGAGGTGGTGACGTTGGTGCATGGTCCGATCGCCTCCCTCAATTGGCCCGCCATGACCATGAGTTTCAAATTGAAGAATGCGGCGCTTGCAAAGGGAATCAAGGCCGGCGAAACCGTCGACTTCGAACTCGTCCAGTCTGGCAGCGATTATGTGGTCACGCACCTTCAGCCGTCCGGCAAATAAGCAGGCAGCGGGGGTAGCGGTTATCGTTACTCCCGCATTTGTGAAATCGAACGGCAACAGCGATTCTTTCGCTGTCTGGAGGTTTTATGCATTCTTTATTATCCGGTTTTGGCAGGAGCACGCTGTTTCGCACCGGTCAGATCGGCATTTACATCAAGGTGTTGGCAATATTGCTGGCGTTTCCGCTATCGGCGTTTGCGCAAAACGAATTGTCGCTGGCAGATGCGCAGCGATTGGCCGTTGATCGCTCGCGCCAGTTGGCCGGACAAGATGCGGCTGTTGCGGCCGACCGCGATCTGGCAGTCTCCGCAGCGCAGAATCCCGATCCCGTATTAAGTGCCGGCATCGACAATCTGCCAGTTACGGGTGCGGACCAGTACAGCATCGGCAACGATTTCATGACCCAGCGTCGTATTGGTGTGATGCAGGAATTCACGCGCGGGGAGAAGAAACGGCTGCGCGGTGAGCATTATGAGCAAGAGGCCGAGAAGACACTGATCGAAAAAGCCGAAATGACTCTTGTTATTCAGCGCGACACTGCGCTGGCCTGGCTGGATCGCTACTACGCCGAAGCGAGTGCCAGGCTGATTGAAGACCAGATTCGGCAGGCGCAGGGTGAAATTGAAGCGGCGGAGACCGCATACCGGGCCGGCCGCGGCAGCCAGCCCGATGTTCTGGCTGCCCGAGCGGCGCTAGTGGGATTGCAAGACCGAGCCAGCGAAATCGCACGCAAGGTACGCATTGCAAAAATAGCACTGGTACGCGAAATCGGCGAACCGGGCGATCTTCCTTTGGCTCAGAAACCCTCGATCGACCAGATTCCGATCAACCCCGGTGCACTCGATCAGCATATTGCAATGCACCCGGGCATCGCCCTGTTGGCAAAGCAGGAAGATCTGGCGGCAATCGACGCACAGGTTGCCCAAGCCAACAAGCAATCGGACTGGAGCGTCGAGTTGTCCTATGCGCAGCGCGGATCGCAGTATTCCAATATGGCTTCGATAGGGGTTTCGATCCCGTTGCAGTGGGATCAGGCAAACCGCCAGGATCGTGAAGTGGCAGCCAGATTTGCGCAGGCCAGCCAAATCCGCGCGCAACGCGAAGAAGCCATGCGCACCGAGACTGCCGAAGTACGCTCGATGATCGCCGAATGGGAGAGTGCACGCGAGCGGCAATCCCGCTTCGAACGCGAACTCGTCCCGCTCTCGAACGAACGCACCCAGGCCGAGCTATCGGCTTACCGCAGCGGAAAATCGTCGTTGAACAACATACTCGCTGCTCGTCGCAACGAAACCGACGCCCGTCTGCAAGCGTTGCAAATGGAGGCGGAAGCCGCGCGCCTGTGGGCGCAACTCAACTTCCATTTTCTGCATGATGATACCGGGCGCGTCGCGCCAGACAAGGATGCACAATGAAAATCAAATTACTCGCCTTTTTCTTTGCCGCGCTCGCGATAATCGCCGCAGTGAGCTATGGCAGCTACCGCCTTGGTCTGCACCAGCACATGAATCCGTCACCGATGCCGGTACCGGCAGGCACCGGCACTGCCGAAGCCGGTACTGCGACAGATTCGGCGACGGGCAGGAAAGTGTTGTACTGGCATGATCCGATGGTGCCCGGCCAGCGCTTCGACAAACCCGGCAAGTCGCCTTTCATGGACATGCAACTGGTGCCTGTTTATGCCGATGAAGGCGGCGATGAAGGAACAGTCTCGATCAATCCGCGCATTCAGCAGAATCTGGGGATTCGTACTGCCGAAGTCACCCGGGGCAGTTTGGATTCCAGCATCGAAGCAGTGGGTAACGTAGCCTACAACGAGCGCGAATTGGCAGTGGTTCAAGCGCGCGCCGCCGGTTATGTCGAGAAGCTCTACGTCCGGGCGACGCTGGATCCGGTGCACAAAGGACAGGCACTCGCCGAGCTGTATGTGCCGGATTGGGTCGCGGCGCAGGAAGATTTCTTAACCGCGAAACGTTTGACGACTCAAGGCGATGACGCATCCGGCCTGAATCTGGTCGATGCCGCGCGCCAGCGCATGCGGCTGGCGGGCATGTCGGAAGAGCAGATGCAACTGGTCGAGTCGGCCGGTAAAGTTCAGGCTCGGCTGATTGTTGTAGCTCCCGCGAGCGGAGTCATCACCGGGTTGGATGCACGCGAGGGCATGACGGTCACGAATGGTGCGCCGCTGTTCCGTATCAACGGGCTGGATACGGTTTGGGTCAACGCCGAAGTGCCAGAAGGCTCGGCCGCGCAAGTGCATCCCGGCAATGGGGTCGAAGTTCGCACGACGACGCTTCCCGGCATCGTGTTCAAAGGCAAGGTCGGCGCAGTACTGCCGGACGTTAATTCCGAGACGCGCACATTGAAGGCGCGAATCGAGTTGGCCAACCCCCGCCAGCAACTTGTGCCGGGCATGTTCGCGACGGTGAATTTCTCGCCCGATGCGCACAAGGACGTGCTGCTCGTGCCGAGCGAAGCGGTGATACAGACCGGCAAGCGCAGCGTCGCGATTGTGGCGCAGGCCGATGGCAAGTTTGCTCCGGTAGATATTGTGACGGGGCGCGAAAGCAATGTACAGACGGAAATCCGTCAAGGCTTGGAGTTGGGCCAGAAGGTTATCGTTTCCGGGCAATTCCTGATCGATTCGGAAGCCAGTCTCAGGGGCACTGCGCTGCGCATGGGCAGTGCATCCGCATCGGCTGCCAGCACGCCTGCGACACATCGCGGCAACGGCAAGGTCGAGGCGATCGACAAGAACGAAATCACGCTCTCGCATGGCCCGATTCCCACCCTGCAATGGGGTGCGATGACCATGGGCTTCAAGCTGCCCGCCAGCGGGCTGCCGCCAGGCATCAAGGTCGGTGACCGCGTGGACTTCGAGATTCGACCGGCTGCGGATGGGGCATTCGAAATCGTGTCGATTGCACGGGCAACGGGAGCAAAGCCATGATCGCCCGGCTGATTCGCTGGTCGATTGCCAACCGCTTTCTGGTGCTGCTGGCCACGCTGATGGTGGCGGCATGGGGCATCTGGTCGCTGATCAAGACGCCGCTCGATGCCTTGCCCGACCTGTCCGACGTGCAGGTGATCATCCGCACGACCTGGCCCGGCCAGGCGCCGCAGATCGTCGAGAATCAGGTGACCTATCCGCTGACGACGACCATGCTGTCGGTGCCGGGAGCCAAGACGGTGCGCGGCTATTCCTTCTTCGGCGATTCGTTCGTCTACATCCTGTTCGAGGATGGGACCGACCCGTATTGGGCGCGCTCGCGCGTGCTCGAATACCTGAACCAGGTGCAGTCACGTTTGCCGCCGCAGGCCAGCGCCTCGCTCGGGCCGGATGCGACCGGTGTGGGCTGGGTGTACGAATACGCGCTGGTCGATCGCAGCGGCAAGCTCGATTTGTCGCAACTGCGGGCATTGCAGGACTGGTTCCTGAAGTATGAACTGAAAACCGTGCCCAATGTGTCGGAAGTAGCCAGCATCGGCGGCATGGTACGCCAGTACCAGATCGTGCTCGACCCCGACCGGTTGCGTGCCTACAACATCCCCCAAGGCAAAGTGATCGAGGCGATCGGCAGGGCCAATCAGGAAACCGGAGGTTCGGTGCTCGAACTGGGCGAAGCCGAATATATGGTGCGCGCTTCGGGCTACCTGCAATCGCTGGATGATTTCCGCAAGATCCCGCTGACGGCTACCGGCACGGGCGTGCCGGTGCGGTTGGGCGATGTGGCCCGCATCCAGACCGGCCCGGAGATGCGGCGCGGTATTGCGGAATTGAACGGTGAAGGCGAAGTCGCAGGCGGGGTGATCGTGATGCGCTCCGGCAAAAATGCACTGGAAACGATAGCAGCCGTCAAGGCGAAGCTGGAGGCGCTCAAGGCGAGTTTGCCCGCGGGCGTCGAGATCGTCCCGACCTATGACCGCTCCGGACTCATCAACCGCGCGGTCGACAACCTGACCCACAAATTGATCGAGGAATTCATCGTCGTCACCCTCGTGTGCGCGTTATTCCTTTTCCATCTGCGCTCCGCCCTGGTCGCCATCGTATCGTTGCCGCTGGGCATCCTTGCTGCCTTCATCGTCATGCGCTATCAGGGGGTGAATGCGAACATCATGTCGCTGGGCGGTATCGCGATCGCGATCGGCGCCATGGTCGATGCGGCGGTGGTCATGATTGAGAACGCGCACAAGCATATCGAAGAGTGGAGGCACGGCCATCCCGGACAGCCTCTTGCCGGCAGCAGCCAATGGGGGGTGATTGCGGATGCCGCTGCCGAAGTCGGCCCCGCGCTGTTCTTCTCGCTGCTGATCATCACGTTCTCGTTCATTCCGGTGTTTACGCTCGAAGCGCAGGAAGGACGGCTGTTCTCGCCGCTGGCCTTCACCAAGACCTATGCGATGGCCGCTGCTGCCGGACTGGCGGTCACGCTGATTCCCGTGCTGATGGGCTATCTGATCCGAGGCTCCATTCCTGACGAGCAGAAAAACCCAATCAACCGCTTCCTGATCAGCATCTACCGACCCTTGCTCGACGGTGTGCTGCGCCGGCCCAAGACAATCATGCTGCTGGCGGCTCTGCTGGCGGTCGGGACACTGTGGCCGGTCAGTCGCCTGGGGGGAGAATTCATGCCGCCGCTGGATGAGGGAGATTTGCTGTATATGCCGACGGCACTGCCGGGTATAGGCGCGGGCAAAGTCGCCGAGCTGTTGCAGCAAACCGACCGCCTGATCAGGACGGTGCCGGAAGTGGAAAGCGTGTTCGGCAAGGCTGGCCGCGCCGAGACCGCGACCGACCCGGCGCCGCTGGAGATGTTCGAAACCACGATTCGTTTCAAGCCACGCGATCAATGGCGGCCCGGCATGACGCAGGACAAACTGGTCGAAGAACTCGACCGCACCGTGAAAGTACCCGGGTTGACCAACATCTGGGTGCCGCCGATCCGCAACCGCATCGACATGCTCGCCACCGGCATCAAGAGTCCGGTGGGCATCAAGGTGGCGGGTGCGAATCTCGCCGAGATTGACAGGCTGACGGCAGAGATAGAGCGCGCAGTGAAACCGGTCTCCGGCGTCTCGTCCGCGCTGGCGGAGCGGCTGACCGGCGGGCGCTATATCGATGTGGATATCGACCGCGATGCCGCCGCGCGCTACGGGTTGAATGTCGCGGACGTGCAAAGCGTCGTCTCCTCGGCGATCGGTGGCGAAAACATCGGCGAGACCATCGAGGGCTTGCAGCGCTTCCCGATCAACGTGCGCTATCCGCGGGAGGTCCGCGATTCGCTCGAAAACCTGCGCAATCTGCCGGTGCAGACCGAGCGCGGTGCGCAGATCCGCCTGGGAGACGTCGCCGCCATCCATATTGCAGACGGGCCGCCGATGCTGAAGAGCGAGAATGCGCGCCTGTCCGGCTGGGTGTATGTGGATATCCGCGGCCGCGATCTGAGTTCCGCTGTGCGTGACATGCAGACTGCGGTGGCCATGGAGGTGAAACTGCCGCCCGGCTATTCGATCGCATGGTCGGGACAGTTCGAGTTCATGGAGCGCGCAAAGGCGAAGCTCAAGATCGTCGTACCGGCGACGCTCATGATCATTTTCGTACTGCTGTACCTCACGTTTGGAAGCTTTGCCGAGGCACTGCTGATCATGGCGACACTGCCGTTCGCGCTCGCTGGCGGCGTCTGGTTCATGTGGATTCTGGGCTACAACCTGTCGGTTGCGAGCGGTGTGGGGTTTATTGCCTTGGCGGGCGTGGCGGCGGAGTTCGGTGTGATCATGCTGCTCTACCTCAAGAATGCATGGGGTGACCGGCTCAGTGACGGTAAAACCGGATTCTCGGATTTACTGGATGCAATTCGCGAGGGAGCGGTATTGCGTGTACGCCCCAAGGCGATGACCGTTGCCGTGATCATCGCGGGACTGATGCCGATTATGTGGGGGAGCGGAACCGGTTCAGAGCTTATGCAGCGCATTGCCGCACCGATGGTAGGGGGGATGGTTACGGCACCGTTGTTGTCGATGTTCGTCATCCCGGCCGCTTATTTACTGATGCGTCGAGGACAACAAAACAGATAAGAGGTCAGAATACATCAGTAGTGTCCGGTTAACTTACTAAATTCTGAGCCAAGATTGAGTATTGGCAGGGGTTTTGAAGCGATTTATTTTGGTGCCGATTTGAAAAATAAATCATGGCAGCAAAACTTGAATAGCTAATCCGCAACAGAGAGCTGAAACTTGACACTGAATGTTGCACCTGCATCATTTGCTCCATTGCATACCTCGACAGTTGCACCATGGCGTTCAGCAATTTGTTTGACAATGGCAAGTCCGAGACCGCTGCCTTGCACCTCATTACCTGCAACTCTGAAGAACCGTTCGAAGATCCGCTCGCGATCCTCGAATGGAATGCCAGGGCCGGAGTCTTTTACCCTGAGAACCAAACCGCTGCTGCCATTGTCCAGTGTCACGTCAATCTTTCCACCTTGCGGTGTGTAACGAATGGCATTGTCCACCAGGTTTCCAACCAATGTCCTTAAAGATTCTTTATCCCCGTTCATGAACTCGGATTGACCGGCATCAACGCCAAGATCGATCTTCTTCAAATCAGCCAACGGGGCAAACTCCCCAATCACCTGGCGAACCAATGCCGCCAGATCAAGTTGCTCGGAGGGGCGTTGCGCGTCCGGCTCCTGATGCGCAAGGGTCAGCAGCTGGCTCACCAAATGTGACGCACGGGCAATGCCCTGACGCAAATTCTTGATTGCCTCATTACGTTCCCCGGAATCCTGTGCTTGCTCTACCAATTGCGCCTGTAGCGACAAAGCAGTCAACGGTGTGCGCAGCTCATGTGCTGCATCTGCCACGAAGCGACGCTGCGTCTCCATGGAACCATCCAGGCGATGTAACAGCCCGTTAAGCGCCTTCAGCAGAGGGCGGATTTCCTCAGGAACCGCATGAATCTCCAGTGGGGACATTGCGAATGCGTCGCGCCGTTCCACTTCCGCAGTTACTCGCGCCATGGGGGCAAGGCTTCGCCGTACTGCAATCCAGGCCAGGAGCGCCAAGGCCGGAACCAGTACGGCAAGAGGTGCAAGCATACGCAACGCCATGCTTGCAGCGGTTTCCCAGCGGGCATCGTCGGGCAGCGCGGCCTGTACGAAGCGATCACCAGAGATCACGCTGAACGTGCGCCAGCCGCCATCGGAATTCCTGATGTCCGAAAAACCCGGCGCAGACGCCTTGGGCAATTTGATGGAAGGCTGCGAAGAATAGAGTTGTTCGCCGTTCGTGTTCCACACCTGAACCACAAAATCGTTGTCATCGCCGGTTGAATCGCCGATGTTGTCCATCTGCCCCGGCATAAAGCTGGTGGAATGTTGCATGGAATAGGCAATCTGCCGCAACTCGTAATCGAGCATTTCGTCCACTTCTTCCTGAGTCTTGAAGTAAGTGGCAATCCCAGTACCCAATCCGGCAACGAATAATCCCGTCAGCAGCCAGATCAGCAAATTTTTACGAATCGACATCATTTAGCATCGACACCCGGTAACCGGCACCGCGTACATTGAGAATGGCAGGGCTGCCGAGTTTGTTGCGTAAATTGTGGATGTGCACCTCAACCGCGTTGCTGCCGATCTCTTCGTCCCAACCGTATAGCGCTTCTTCCAATTCTGCGCGGGACAGCACCGCTCCGGGCACGGCCATGAGTGCACGCAGCAGAGAGAATTCCCTAGCAGAGAGCGCGATCGATTCGCCGCGCAAAGTAACCCGGTGCGCAACGGGATCCAATGTCAACGGACCATAACTCATAATCGGATTCCCGCTGCCACTGCGGCGACGCATGATGGCATTCACTCGTGCATTAAGTTCGGTGAAATCGAAAGGTTTGACCAGATAATCGTCGGCCCCGCTGTTCAGTCCTGCCACTTTGTCTTCCACAGCATCGCGGGCGGTGACGATCAATACTGGCAGATCGTTTCCCTGTCCGCGCAACTGGCTGAGCAACTCCAGCCCGCCTTTGCCGGGGAGCCCAAGGTCGAGGATCATCAAGTCATACACCCCGTTTCCCAGTGCCAATTCGGCGTCTTTTCCGTCGCGTACCCAGTCAACGGTAAGGCCAGACTTTCTGAGTCCGCGCTGCATGCTGTCCCCGATCATCGGGTCGTCTTCCACCACCAAAAGCCGCATGATGATATTTCTCCGTCAGTCGGGATTCGCACCTTCAGGCGCGTTTTCCAATACTTTGCCTGTCACCGCATCTACGCCCACTTCCTGGGTTTTGGTTGACTTGTCACCTTTGATGTCGAATGAATAGCGCAAACCGCTGCCGCCTTTCTCTTTTTCCAGTTCCTCATCGGTGATCTTTCCGGGGAAAGCCTTGAGTGCGATGGCACGAGCATCCTTCAGACTTACTTTGGCATCCCTGGCAAGTTCCTCGCCAGTATAGGCTTGAGCCGAAAGTAAAAATGCGGATAAACAAACTGCGCCTGTTGCAACAATCAATTTCTTCATTTCAATCTCCTTTATATTCACCTGGCGAGAATGTTCGCCAAGTGAGCAAGGATGCAACATCGACACTTAAGGCCGACTTAACTACGCACCCCGTTGCGTTTCAATTTTTGCATCAGGTCGAACAATACCGGCATGACGATCAACACGAGCGGAAATTGCACGACCAGTCCAGCAATGATGGCCACTGCCAGCGGTTGTTGCATGGCCGATCCCTGACCGATTGCCAGCGCCAGCGGCATCAGGGTCAGGATGGTCGCCAGCGTGGTCATGGCAATGGGACGCATGCGGTTCTTGCCCGCCTGAATCAGGGCATCCCGGGACGGTGTATTTTCTGCCAGAACCTGATATTCCGAAAAATAGAAGATCGCCACTTCGGTCACGATACCCACGATCATGGTCATTCCCATCATGGCCGAGATGTTGAGTTCAATGCCGGTAGCCCACAAGGCGACAAAGACTGCAGACAGCGACATGACGGGAATCAGCATCACGGAAGTTGCCACGAGGAATCGTTCATACAGAAACAGGAGCAACAGGAAAACCAGTGCCACTGCCGCAGCCAGCACTGCCAGCAAACCGTGGAACGCGCTCTGCTGCTGCTGATAAAGCCCCCCAAGGTTGTAGTACATGCCGGGCGGCAACATGCCCGGTGCATCCATGACCTGTTTCACATCCCGGATTACCGACCCCATATCCCGGCCGCTGATGCGCCCGGTGACGGCTATCATGCGCTTCAGGTTGTCCCGGTTGATTTGCGGCTGGCCAGAGACAGGCTTGATGTTCGCGACCCGTTTTAATGGAAAGAGATGTCCATCCGGTGCGCGCATCAGCAGGCCGGCAAGCTTGTCGTCGGTATTGCGCAAATCGGCCGGAGACCACACGCGCACGCCGACCATCTTCGGGCCGCTCTGGATTTCAGTCGTGATGTTGCCGCCCAACAGGCTGCCCAGCATACGCGTCACGCTTTCCGGATCAACGCCTTCGAGTGCGGCCCTGACTCGATCCACATGAACCTCCAGCGCATCTCCGGCCGGATTGATGCCATTGCGCACATCGACCACACCCGGAATATGTCCAATAGCCTCGGCTGTTTTCTTTGCCAGGGTCGACAGCTTTGCCTGGTCGTCGGAATAGATTTTCACCTCGATGGGCTGGGGCACGGCAGTCAGATCGCCAATCATGTCCTCCATCAATTGTGCGAGTTCGATGTTGAGACCCGGCACTTCCTTCTCCACGCGCATACGAATTTGCTCCATGACATCATCAATGGAAGCGCGTGGTTGCGGCTTGAGGCGGATGAAAAAGTCTCCCTCGTTCGCCTCGGTAAGCCCGCCGCCCAGTTGCGTGCCGGTGCGCCGAGAATAGGTGTCGACATTGGCATTGGACTTGATGATGTCTTCCACCTCGCGCAGCAGTCTGTCCGTTTCGGTGAGCGAGGTGCCGGGTGCGCTGCGGTAATCCAGAATGAAACCTCCCTCGTCCATGGACGGCATGAAGCCCGTGCCTACTGCCTGATAGGCCAGCAGGCCGGCCAACAGCAGCGGCAGAATGCCCGCCAGCAGCCATGACGGGCGAGACACAAGTTTATTCATCAAGGTTTCATAAGCGGCATAAATGCGGATCGTTAACCGTTCCCCCCGCTCGGACAAGGAGTGTGCATCCTTTTCCGAAAGCCAGTGATCGGCCAGGATGGGCACGGCCAGCCAGGTTACGATAAACGATATGAACAAACTGGCCGCCATGGTCAGGGACAGTGCCTTGAAAAATGCGCCAGTCACGCCACTCAGGAAAGCCAGCGGTACGAAGATCACCAGAGTGGCAGCGCTGGAGCCTGCCAGCGGCCTCAGAAACTCCACGGCAGCATCCATCACCCGCTGATGGAAAGGCAATGTTCCTTCCCGCAACCGGCGCATGATATGTTCCACCATCACGAGGGCATCGTCGATGATAAGCCCCACTGCCGCCGCCATGCCGCCCAGCGTCATGATGTTGAAACTCATGCCGAGAACATGCAGCAACACCACCGTGGTGGCGAGCACGGTCGGCACCACCAGCACCGCAATGAGTGTGACCTTGATGTTTCGCAGGAATACATACAGGACCAGCGCGGCCAACGCGATGCCGACAAGAATGGCGTCGCGCACGCTGGCGGCCGAATTCACCACCAGCTCCCCCTGATCGTACCAATTGGCAATCTTGACACCGGTTGGCAGACGGCTCTCCAACGTCGCAAGTTGCGCCTTGATATCCTTCGCTATCTGTACGCTGTTGGCGCCGGGTTGCTGGTAAATCTGGAACAGCACTGCATCGTGACCGTCGGCATTGACCTTTATCCATTCGGGCAGAACGGATCTTTTTACATCGGCTACGTCTTTCAGGTGCACCAATCCGTTGCTGCCGGTCTTGAGTACAGTCGTGCTTATTTGTTCGGCATTGAGCAGGCGGGCATCGGCAATCGCGAGGTAGAGCTTGTAATGATCCTCCAGCCGGCCAATGGCAGTGATGACATTGGAAGCAGACAGGGCGCGGGAAACATCATCCATGGACAAGCCATAAGCCTGCAACCGGGCAGGATCAACCATCACCTGGAATTCTTCCTGCGCGCCGCCCATCACCTGGACTCTCGCCACGCCGTCAACGGATGACAGCAATGGTCGAATCTCGTACTGGGCGAGATCGCGCAACTGGGTAAGGGTCAGCGTATCCGAGATCAGGCTGTAGGCGATGATGGGAAATACGGTCGGATCCATGCGCCGTGTCTCCAGCCGGGTGCCGACGGGAAGCGTTGGCATGATCTGCGATATGGCCGCATTGACTTGCAGCGTGGCCGCAGCCATGTCAGCGCCCCAGTTGAAATTGATGGATACGTCCGCCGTGCCCCGGCTGGTGGTGGAACGGACATTCCTGACCCCGGGAACCCGGCGTATCGCTTCTTCCACCGGAATGGTGACCTGCAGCAACATCTGTTCGGCTGGCCGGTCGCCCGCATCCAGTGCGACCACCACTCGGGGAAAGTCCACGGTGGGAAAGAGCGAGACCGGCAGATTGAACGCGGCAAATATCCCGCCTCCAGCCAGCATGGCCAGCAAAAAGAGGATGGAGCGCCGATGCAACTGGACCCAGTCGGTAACTTTCAAGGGGTGGACTCCCTGACCGCCATGTTGTCCTGCAACTCGTAATTGCCGAGCGTCACCACCGGCGCATTCGGTACAAGCGAATTTTGCACTTCAATCCAGCCGCTGTCTTCCAGGCCGGTTTTTACGTCGGTCCGGTGCGCTCTGCCGTTGATTATCTGGAACACATACGCACCGCCGGCATCACGCAAGACTGCCTGCCTGGGTACGACCTGCGCCTCATGCCCGATGATCGCGATGTCGCCCTTGACCTTGGTGCCGGGCAACAAGTTATTTCCTTTGAAGCGCACTGTGATGTCAACCAATTGCGTCTGCGGATCGATTTGTCCGGCCACCTGCATCACCTCGCCCTCCAACGTATCTTGCGGACTGAAAACCGACGCGAGACGAACCTTCATCCCGCGGGTAATTTGACGGCTCACTTCCGGTTCGATGCCCAGCCGCACCCGCAGGAAATCCGTATGTACCAATTGCACCAGGTTGGTACCGGCCGCGAACCGGTCGCCCGGTGCCAGTGCAACCAATATGACTGTTCCATTGAATGGAGATTTCAGCGTGTCCTGTCTTGCCCCCTGGCCCAATGCGCTTTGCGCAGCCAGTGCCTCTTCAGCATCCTTGAGTGCCCTGTGTGCCGATTCCACTTGGGATCGCGTGGCCAGCTGCCGCTCGAACAAGGACTTTATGCGGTCCAGTTCACCCCGTGCATAAACGGCCGCATTCTCGGCCTGGCTGTATGCCAGGGTCCCCGCAGGATCGGTGGTAATTTCAAGAAGATCGGCGCCACGATTGACCTGCTGACCCGGACTCACGAACAGCCGCGTCACTCTGCCCGCCTTGGGGAAATTGAGATTCATCGTGGCACCAAGCTCAGGCACAACCGTGCCATAGCCCGAGACCCTGCTGTACAAATTCATCTGGCGCAGTGCGGCGGTTTGCACCAGGGCGCTTACGCCATCCTGTTCTCCCGCCAGCGCTGCGTTGCACAGGCTCAACAACAGCCATGCGGCGAGAATTCTCATGTTCATGGATGCCTCTCCTCAATTCCATTTCGGGTATCAAAATTTCCGCCCAGCAATGTAAGCAGGGCTATGCGGTTCTCCAGCAATGCCTGCCGCAGATTGGTGACCTCGACATGCTTCGCGATACGGGAGGATTGAAAAATTGCGTAGCCGCTTCCATCCAGATCACCTTGGGCTAACGCTTGCGCCGCGTTGGCGGCGGTTTCATCGAATGTACGCAATCCGGCTTCGGACATCCGCAATTGCGCCGTAAGCAGACGGCTATCCGCTACCAGTCGTTTTACTTCCGCATAAGCCGAATTGAGTCTTATCTGATACTCATCGCGCAATCGTTGACGAGTTGCCTCCTCGATCCTGATGTTGCCGCGATTACCGTTCAAAATGGGCAGCGCAAAGGACAATGCAAATCCCTGCATGTTCACGCCTGTGTTGTCGCGAGTACGGTTAATGACCAGATTGAATGGCGGGAATTGAGCCAGAATGGCCTGCCGGTAGCGCGCATCCTCGGCGGCGTAGCCTGCCTTCAGCGCCATCAGGTCCGGACGGCGTTTTGTCAATTCGGCCAATGCCTGATCGACTTCATTTTCATCCGGCATGCCCAGCGCTTCGTCATCTGCGAGCTTAAGGTCCGTCCCCGGCGCAAGTCCAAGCAGCGCATCCAGATCATTGCGGGTCTGCAACTGTTGCCGCTCCAGCTCGTTGGCCTGTCTGGAGATGTCTTGCCAGGCCGATAGCGTTGCATTAAATGCGTCGCTGGTAAGGTTTCCGTCATTCAAAGCCAATTTTGCGTTCGCGTACCGGCCGGCCAGCAAATTCCGGTTATCGGTCAGCCAAAGCAGCAGGTTTTCCTGCGCAATTGCCCGGGAAAATAGAAGACGTGCCTGGGCTACTACTTGCCACTCTTGCCACAGCAGATTGAGATCGGCTTTTTGACTTTCGAATCGTCCAGCCGAAGAACTTGCGGCATGGGTCACCAAGCTGCCAAGGTCGTACCCTACGCCAGCGCCAAACGCTTTGAAAACGCCTGGTGCGGGTTGCACCGGAATATCTCTAGAGAGATTGACTTGGGGGTCAGGCAATAGTCCTGCAGCAAATGCCTGCGCATGACCAATTTTTGCATCGTCTCTCGCGAGTATTAGGTTCGGGTTATTGGCCACGGCCAGCATGGCCACTTCGGTCATGTCCCATCCATCCGACGGATCGAACTTGTGAGTGGACAAGAAATGAAACGGCAGGGATTTGGCGTCGACCATAAGGTGCGATGCAGACGCCTCCAACGTGATCTTGTCGTCCAACGGCAATGGCTGGTATGACGCACAGCCTGCCATGCCTATGCCAAACACGAACAGGAACAATGTCTGCAATTTCATCTGGAAATTTTTCGCCATTTTCTTGCGAACTCATGTCGGGAATACTTGCCCATCTTAACTCGTCGTTCCGCTTTATAAGCCGAGCATATTCAGAGGCCACAAGATATGTTTTGCAGACTTAAGAGAAACTTAAGGGCGCTTCAGGTAAGCAATAATGTGTACGAAGCAAGTGGGTTGCTGGCTATGGCGAATGAGCTGCGAGTGGTAGGGAAAATCAAGAGCAACTTTAAGTTGACTGAATGTTGTCGGCTTGTTGTCAATTCCAATCGGAGCGACATCGGATTTGAAGTTCAATATTGAAACAGCAAAGTAAAGTGATTGACAAGTTAGGCTAGCTTAGCCACACTGCACTTATGTTTTGCTTATCCAGAAAATTCATTGCCAAATTGCTGCTGCTGTGGCTGCCGATTTTCACAGGCAATGCACTGGCGGCTTCGGTGTCCATGCAGTTGCATCCGGCTTCCTGCCATGAAGCGGCCGTATCGCCCGAGATGCCTGGCATGGACATGGATGAGCATCACCGACATCACGGCGAGAAACATGCTGCGGACAATGAATCCGGTTCTTCCTGCAGCACTTGCAGCGTCTGCCATCTGGCGTGCACGGGTTACTTGGCTGTACCCAGCGTTGAATTGACTGCTGTACATACGGTTGCACGTGAAATCACTCCCTATCTTGTTGCATTCCACTCCGTTACTACCACTCCTCTCGTTCCGCCACCGCTCGTTCGCGTCTGACGCAGGACGAGTACGTCTACTGATTCAATAACCTGACTCTCGTCCCGCGTCGTTCGGCGGCGGCTGTTGGCTGTCCGTTTGTATTGCAATTGCAGCTTACGGGATGAATAACATGAAAATTCGAGAATTGCTGGTGACCTTATGGGTTCTTGCCCTGTTTGGAATTGGCACTGCACATGCCGCAACGGCTGTAACTGTTTATATAAGCCCAATTTGTGGCTGCTGCGAGAAGTATGTGGACTATCTGCGCGAAAACGGTTTTGCGGTAAGCGCAGTGAATACATCGGATATGGATGCCATCAAGAAGAAATATGGCATGTCTCACATCGCCAGTTGCCACACGGCGCTGGTGAATGGCTATGTAGTCAAGGGCCATGTCCCTGCCGGCACCACCCGTAAAATGCTCAGGGAAAAACCCTCCATCATCGGCATCAGCGCGCCCGGCATGCCGCTGAATTCGCATGGCATGGAAGAAATGCAGAAAGGAACGCTGGCCATTTATGCCGTGCCGAAAGATGGAAAAGAGCCGTACCAATTCTCAGTCGAGTAAACAGCAGCAAGAGTGCATGACTCATTTCATGAACAACACGATGAAGGCGGAAATAATGCGGAAATACCAAACAGGAGAAGCAATCTTGGCAGTCATGGTCGTGATGATGGCGGCCATCTGGCTAGTTAGCGGTCATCAAGGCGTAATGGAAGGGATGATGGGGCATGGTGCCCATGCCGAAGAATTGGCAGATCCGCAGCAACAAACTGCGACGATGACTCGATCCGTACCGGATCAACCTGCTGCAGGACTTCAGACCGAACGCCAACAATTCGAGGGGCAATCGTGATCGAAATTATCCCCAATTGGCATCCGGTATTCGTGCATTTTCCGATTGCCTTTGCAACGGCGTCGGTCTGCTTTTTTGTTGCCGCAAAATTGCTCAAAGGAAAAACACTGGCCGCGCAATGCCTGAATACAGCCCGCTGGATGTT
This sequence comes from Sideroxydans sp., assembly GCA_027310725.1. Taxonomy (GTDB): domain Bacteria; phylum Pseudomonadota; class Gammaproteobacteria; order Burkholderiales; family Gallionellaceae; genus Sideroxyarcus. The sequence goes on from DAIDAG010000001.1 coordinate 29,592, forward strand.
GCAGGCCGCAGCGATTTCCGCCTGCATTGCCGCGGTGTTCGGCTGGCTGGCCTTCAACAGTGTCGAGCATGACGAGGGGGGACATCTGGCCATGGCATTGCACCGCAATTGGGCACTGGGTGCGCTTGGCACACTGATATTGCTTGCCGTTTGGGATTTGTCGTTCCGGCAGACTGCCAAGCCGCCAACCGGCGGATTTCTGATCCTGCTGATCGGAGGGTGGCTGTTGGTGGTCAGCGCGGCCTGGCATGGCGGCGAATTGGTGTATCGCCACGGCCTGGGTGTAATGGCTTTGCCCGACATGCACGACGAACAGGATGCAGCGGCGCATGGCGCCGGGGGGCACGAACATACCCATATACACTAGCTTACTAAATTTTATCGATACGAAAGGAGGGGTTACGAAAATCTAAATTTCAAGACTAGCTATTCGATTTTTTTTGTATGACTCTTAATTAACCGGATTATCAGGAGAACAAAATGAAACTGAAGACAACATTGCTTGCGGCAATACTCGCTGCATTCGCCGCCTCTACCGTTTATGCAGCCGACGATGCCATGGGCAAAAAGGCCGATTCACCTACAGCCGAAAAATCCGAGGCAAAGAAACCGGCGAAGAAACACAGCCATCCTGAAGAAAAAGGCATACCGGCGGCGGAATCCAAGGCCGGCAAGAGCCACCGCGAGACCATGGATAAAGACATGCCCATGCATGACCACACACAAGAAAAGCATTAAACGTCGCCCACGGTGTGCGGCGAGATTGCCGCACACCGGCCATATTCGGTTTGAAATCGCTCATGCGCTTTTTCGCATGACACAAAACGCAACGGATTGTTGAAATCGAGAGGTAAATGTCATGACGACCAAGACTACCGATCCGGTTTGCAAGATGCAGATCACTGCAGAAGATGACACCCTGCACGCTGATTACACGAGTGAACGCTATTACTTTTGTTCACAGCATTGTCTGGACAAATTTCAGGCAAACCCGTCTGCATACCTGAAGCCGCGGGCCACAACACAGGAACAATCCGCCGCGCTGTATACCTGTCCGATGCATCCGGAAATTCGACGGCCTTCCCCGGGCAATTGCCCGAAATGCGGCATGACGCTGGAGCCCGTCCAACCGGGCGTTGTACCTTCGAGCAGGATCGAATACACCTGCTCCATGCATCCCGAGATCGTGCGCAACGAACCCGGCACTTGCCCGAAGTGCGGCATGGCATTGGAGCCGCGCAACGCACCATCAGAAGACAATACCGAATTGAACGACATGACGCGCCGCTTCAAGGCAAGCGTTGCACTTGCCTTGCCGGTATTCCTGATGGCAATGACATCCGACCTGGCACCTGAACTTATACCGGGTTCTGTTTCGATGGCTGTGCTGCAATGGCTGGAATTCGCGCTGGCTACCCCGGTGGTGCTTTGGGCTGGCTGGCCGATCTTCCAGCGCGGCTGGGCATCAGTCGTCAACCGCAGCCTCAACATGTTCAGCCTGATCGCGCTCGGCGTGGGCGTGGCATGGAGCTACAGCATCGTGGCGATGCTGCTGCCGGGCATCTTTCCGCCAGCGATGCGCAGCATGGGCGGAACCGTGCCAGTCTATTTCGAGGCGGCAGCCGTCATCATGGCCTTGGTACTGTTGGGCCAGGTAATGGAGTTGCGCGCGCGCAGCCAGACCAGTGCCGCCATCAAACTGCTGCTGGGGCTTGCCCCCAAATCGGCACGCATCGTGCGTAGCAATGGCAACGAAGAAGATATCCCGCTGGAACAGGTGCAGCCGGGCGACATCCTGCGCGTGCGTCCCGGCGAGAAAGTGCCGGTAGATGGCGTTGTGCTGGAAGGCGCCAGTTCGCTGGACGAATCGATGGTGACCGGCGAATCCATCCCGGTAGAAAAGACGACTGGTGCGCGATTGATCGGCGCCACCGTGAACGGCACCGGCAGCCTGTTGATGCGCGCCGAACGCGTGGGCTCCGATACTTTGCTTGCCCAGATCGTCCACATGGTCAGCGAAGCACAGCGCAGCCGCGCACCGATCCAGCGGCTGGCCGATGTCACTGCGGGCTATTTCGTACCCGCAGTCGTACTGGCCGCGCTCGCCACGCTGGCGGTATGGGGACTGTTCGGACCCGAACCTCGCCTGACGCACGCCATCGTCAACGCCGTGGCGGTGCTGATCATCGCCTGCCCTTGCGCGCTGGGGCTGGCCACGCCGATGTCCATCATGGTCGGCACCGGGCGCGGTGCGCAGGCCGGCGTACTGATCAAGAATGCCGAAGCGCTGGAGACGATGGAGAAAGTGAACACGCTGGTGGTGGACAAGACCGGCACGCTGACCGAGGGCAAACCGAAACTGACTTCCGTCATTCCGCTGGCCGGTTTCGACGAGGGCGAAGTGTTGCGGCTGGGCGCAAGCCTGGAGCGCGCCAGCGAACACCCCTTGGCTGCAGCCATTGTGGCGGGCGCGCAGGAAAAAGGGCTGACTCTCGTCGCAGTCAGCGAATTTCGTTCGATCACCGGCAAAGGCGTGATGGGAACCGTTGAAGGTCGCCCGGTCGCGTTGGGCAATCCCAAGTTGTTCGAAGAAATGAACATCGATGCAGGTGAATTGACTGCACGCGCCGAAGCATTGCGCAGCGACGGCCAGACGGTAATGCTGCTGGCAATCGATGGCAAGGCTGCAGGACTGATCGGCGTGGCCGATCCGGTTAAAGATTCCACTGCAGAGGCGATCCGCGCCCTGCATGATGAGGGCGTACAAGTCATCATGCTCACGGGTGACAACCGCGTCACGGCAGAAGCGGTGGCGAGAAAACTGGGGATCGACCGTATCGAGGCGGAAGTGCTGCCCGAGCAAAAATCGGCCATCGTCAAACAACTCCAGACGCAGGGCCGCATTGTTGCGATGGCGGGCGACGGCATCAACGATGCCCCGGCACTGGCTCAGGCGCAGGTAGGCATCGCCATGGGTTCCGGCACCGACGTGGCGATGGAAAGCGCAGGCATCACCCTGATCAAAGGCGACCTGCGCGGCATCGTGCGTGCCTTGCGCCTGAGCCGCGCCACCATGCGCAACATCCGGCAAAACCTGTTCTTCGCGTTCATCTACAACGTGATCGGTATCCCCGTGGCAGCGGGAGTGCTGTATCCGTTCTTCGGCCTGCTGCTCTCGCCCATTATCGCGGCAGCGGCAATGAGTTTCAGTTCGGTGTCGGTAATTGCAAATGCGCTGAGATTGAACCGGGTTGATTTGTGACGCATGGCGCGGGGATACGCACCTGCCGGCGTTACGGCAGACTGGATTGTTATTGCGGGAGGAATACTCCGTGGCTAATTGCTGCAACGACAAAACCTGCGAGATCGACATGCTCCGCATCCGCCAGAGCGCGACACTTAAAATCGTGCTGGCGATCAATGCGGCCATGTTCATGGTGGAACTCACGGCAGGGTTGCTCGGAAATTCCATTTCCCTGGTGGCGGATTCGCTGGATATGCTCGGTGATGCACTGGTGTACGGTTTCAGTCTCTACGTTGTCGCGCACAGCCCGGCCATGAAAGCAAAAGCGGCTCTGCTCAAAGGAATCATCATGGCGATTTTTGCTCTTTTCGTGCTTGGGCAAGCAATATACCGGATTGTCTTCCCGCAGCTTCCGGTGTTCGAGGCTATCGGGGCCGTAGGATTGCTTGCGCTTGCCGCGAATGGCATGTGTTTCTTCCTGCTTTGGCGGCATCGTGCGGATGACATCAATATGAGTTCGGTCTGGTTGTGTTCCCGCAACGACATTATTGCGAACGTCTCGGTATTGTTTGCCGCAGCAGGGGTGTGGTTCACCCGATCCGGTTGGCCCGACATCCTGATTGGACTGGCACTGGCTGCACTTTTCTTTCGCTCGGCGCTAACCGTGCTGCGCGATGCCCTCAAGGAACCCGGCGTCGGCCGTCATGAAAATGGCGGCGCCGCCACGATTCTGGATGATGTGAACTTTCATGCAAAAGGAGAACGTGATGGAACATGACGAACATACCGGGCACGGCTCGCAACCCGCCCCACGCGGATACAACTGGGTTTTCATTGCCTTCCTGGCGATTGCTGCTTTCTACTTGTTCACCGAACACCGTGCCCACCTGCTTGGCGCGTTGCCGTTCCTGTTGCTGTTAGCCTGTCCGTTGATGCATGTGTTTATGCACCATGGACATGGGGGCGCACACGGCAGTCCCAACGAGAATAGCGAAAGGAACAAAAAATGAACTCCGCACAGAACGCATATGGCCTGTGGTCGCTGGTCATCATCAACTCAGCATTCTTTATCTTTTTCGCTTTCAGCTTCTTCAAGCCGCAATCGCAACGTGACTGGCGCACACTTGGTCTTTACTCGGCTTTCATCGTGGCGCTGTTCACCGAAATGTACGGTTTCCCGCTGACGATTTATCTGCTGTCCGGTTGGCTGCAGAGCCACTATCCGGGAGTGAACTGGTGGTCCCACGATGCCGGGCATCTGCTTGAAATGATGTTTGGCTGGCGCTCCAATCCTCACTTCGGGCCATTTCATATACTCAGCATGATCTTCATCGGCGGCGGCTTCTGGTTGCTAGCTTCCTCCTGGCCCGTGCTTTACCGGGCAGTACAGCGAAACGAGCTGGCTACTGCCGGTCCTTATGCACGTATTCGTCATCCCCAATACGTGGCGTTCGCGCTGGTGATGTTCGGTTTCCTGCTGCAATGGGTAACGCTGATCACACTGCTCATGTTTCCCGTATTGCTCTTGATTTATGTCCGCCTGGCGCATGCGGAAGAACGGGATACGGAGGCACGCTTTGGCGATCAATGGCGCGAGTATGCCGCCCGCACCCCCAGGTTCGTTCCGCAGGGGTTCCGGGCAGTTTTCTCCAGCGGACATTCGAAATGATTCTGGGCGGAGACAAATATGTCTGGCTGGTTTGGGCTCTCGCTTTTCTGGTTCCCTGGAGAGCGATGTACATCGCTTTCCCCGGGCAGCGGCGCATCATGCTGCTGAGCAGCTCGCTGACATCGCTGTTCGGTTTAACCGAACCGATTTTCGTGCCCCGGTATTGGAATCCGCCCAGCGTGTTCGATTTGGGCACGGCGCACCGGTTTCGATATTGAAAGCCTGATATTCTGTTTTGGCATCGGCGGCGTGGGGGGCGGTACTGTACAACGGATTAACCAGCAAGCATCTGGCGCCGATAAGTCATCATGAGCGCAGCAATCCAGGGCACCGTTTCCACGGGGCAGCATTGGGCACCTTTCCAATCGAAGAATTATTGTTCGGCTTTGGCATAGGCGCTTATTGGTCGGGGGTGTATGAGCATCTTTCCTGGCACCGCAGCACTTGATTCACTGGTCGGGCAGGGTTAAATACGGCAATTGTTATAGGAGAGTCTGCATGTATAAATTGGTCAAAGATCCCGTTTGTCACATGGTGGTTTCTGAGGCATCGTTTGCCACCCAATATGAAGGGATAGCTTATGCATTCTGTTCGCCGCAATGCAAGGATCGATTCCTGGCGAATCCGCATTTGTATATTGGTTTGCCCGGGAAAAAAGCCGTCGCGCAGCAGGGAAAGGTGATCATCAAACAACGCTGCATGATCTTGTCTGCACCACCGGATTCCGAGCAGTCCGAACTCGTAAAACACGCATTGCGTGCGATGATGGGAGTTAAGGATGTTTGCATTGAAGGCACAGCAATAAAACTCCAGTACGACTTGATGCAAGTGACCGCTGATCAAATTGCGGAGAAATTGGCGCTAATTGGGACTGAGCTAGGTGACGGCTGGATGGAACAGCTCAAACTGGCTTTTATCAATTATCAGGAAGAATGCGAGATCGGCAATCTCGAAGTTGCAAATAAGAAATAAGGAATTGTCGCCGCAAATATTCACAACTTAACCAAACAACGCAAAGGAGGGGCGATATGATGAACCAGTGGAACGGCTTCTGGGGTTGGGGAATGGGTTTAGGTTTCGTATTCATGCTGCTGTTCTGGGGATTCATCATTCTTGGAATCGCGGCGCTGATTCGTTGGCTGATGACGCAATCGTCGCCAAGTCGCAGCTCGCGCGATAAATCGCCAATGGAGATCGTGCAGGAACGCTATGCGCGCGGCGAGATAGGCCGGGAAGAATACGAACAGAAAAGGCGTGACCTGGAACAGCAAGCATGAAAAGGCCGATCTTATTTTTATTACAATGCAGCCACCCCGGTGGCGCTGGAAGCGGTTAATGCGATCCTGCCGTTTCCGATAAGCATTTCGGCAATCCTTCATCCCTCCAAATTCTTTATGAGTGAACTCCAGTATGTTGAATTTCCGCGGACGCTGGGCGATCGCATTCCTTGCCCTGATGGCACTGGGGTTGAGCGGATGCGCCACTACGACCAATACGCCGCTTGCCCAGGCACAGATGAAGACCCCCATCAGAGTATTGGTGGTACGGGTGCCGATGGCGATGGATGCGGCCCGGCTTCAAGCTGTATTGGCCCCGGATATCAAGCCGACATTGCCCATTTCAGACGAGCGCCTTCAGCAGGGCATGAAACATGCGCAAGAGCATGCTTCGGCCGCAATGGAATCGGCCCTGGCCGGGGAGCCGAGGCTCCTCATCATGGTACCGCCGACGGAAGAAAAGCAGCTTATCGATCATATCCAGGGCCAAGGCTTGGGAAGCGCCATGACACAGGAGGAGGCGGATCGTCTCCAAGGGGTCACGGGGGCGGACTTACTGCTGCGATTCGGCATTACGGATTACGGTCTGACGCCGCGATCCTGGCGGAATGGCTACATCGCATTCGAGGTCACGTCGACGCTGGCACTTGCTGCGGTCGTTGCCTATTCCGGGTCCACTGCTGCGAAAGCCGCAGCGGGAATTTATCTGGCGCAGGAGACGGTTGAAGAAACAGTAGAGGCGTATGCCGGTTTCTGGGCAGTGGACGAAGTATATCGTCCCGTCAGAATCGAAGCAGAGCTGATCGGCTTGAGTCCGGTCACCACACTATGGAAAACCAGCGACACGGGGTTCTCCGACACAAGCTTATCCCGGCTCGTCAGGAAGGTCGGAGCGGATGAACGCAACAGACAATTGAACCAGGCGACTGACGAAGCCGTCAGGAAAATTGCGTCCGATCTGTCAGACACCTTTGAGCACAGAAAGCCTGAGCCATGATTTTTTCGAGACTAACGGCCAGGCGCCTAAATTTCCCGATTGGTATATTGCAAGCTGAATATCTAATGCTGCGCAGCAATTCCGGTCTGGATGCGCATGATATTGGACTGAATGATCAAATTCACTGGTCCCCGGCGACAGCCGGGAGTTCGATACTCTGATCAAGCAGGCCGATACTGCGCAGTACCAGGCCAAGGATGGCTTACATTGCAGTCGTGGCACATCCAGGTGGATGGCGACTATTTTTCCGTCGGATGGCATATCCCTGTTGAACAGGGTCTTTTGCGCATGCTTGATCGTATCGTTGGAGCAACCACAGTGCAGACAGAGTCGTGAAATTACTAGCGGCTGCGCTCTTAGCAACGTACCCGCACGGGTTAATGGCACGATGTTTTGCGCCAACGAAACCTAATTTCCCCGGTTTACTGTATATGGGATTACAGGTTAGTTTTGAATGCCAGTTGCGCCTGGCGGCGATCTTCCTCACGAGGAGGAAAAATCCGGGGCGATAAAAAACGGTCGCGATTACGCTCGAAAAGTGCAAGCGGGAACGTTTTCTCTGGATGGAATGGTTGATTTAGGTACTACGGATGCCAGAAGGCTGGTTTGAATGCCCCGAGTCTTTAATACCCGAGGCGGCAGGCAGTCGAATACTACCGGAGAGCGTTGATTGAATTGAATCAATCTTCGGCAGATGCCACCCACCGGAAAACCCGGATATCCGGATTACCGAAGTGCTCGTCCAAAAACGGTTGGATCGCATCGGCTACCTCCTGCGCCACGGGTGTGGTCGCGTTGTAGTCGAGATAAATCGGCCTTTGCATGCTTACTGCTCCAGGTCGCGCTTTTTCTGTTCGTATTCTTCCCGGTCTATTTCACCACGCGCATAGCGTTCCTGCAGTATCTCCAAAGGCGATTTGTCATGCGAACCGCGAATTGGAGACGACTGCGTCATCAGCCATCGGATCAGTGCCGTGATTCCGAGAATGATAAATCCCCAGAACAACAACATAAATAAAAAGCCCAAGCCCATTCCCCACCCCCAGAAACCGTTCCAATTATTCATCATGTCATGCCTCCTCTGTGTTACATGGTTGAAGTCAGGATTCTTGACGAAATTCGAGATGGCTATTGTCGTTGCTCAAAAGATCGAACATGGCATCCCTCTAGATTATGGGCGTTGATCCTGCAGCACATCTGCTGCAACGGCAATGAAGGCGCCACATCCCGGCAACCAGCGCCGCAGCGTCGGTTCGAGGCGACGACTCCAGCGTTTGCCACCGGGCATTACGATAACGGTACCGAGACCGGCATGACACATTGGCAAACCGTTGAACAGGCGCAATGCCTCAGCGTGCGTATGCCAGCGCGCGCCTCGGTAGGCACCTAGACCGCCGTTCCTGCCTTTGGAAAAATGGAGCAGGCTGTGCCGGTTGAGCAGCCCCAGCACCACCCGGCGCCGGGCCACGCGCAACATCTCGCTGAGCGCCTGCTTCTCATTCTGGATGAAGCATAAAGCGGTAACGCTGACGACCAGATCGAAACTCTTGTCGCGGAAAGGCAATTGGCGCGCATCCGCAGCCACGAAGCCGATGCTACGATCAGAATGTCCGTCGGCAAAGCGGAGCATGTCAGGATCGATGTCGGCGCCGACCACATTTCCGTTTGCAAGATTGGCCGCGAAGCGGCGCGTGAAATAGCCAGTTCCGCACCCGACGTCGAGCAGCGTTTCACCCGGGGTTGGTGCAAGCAGCGAATCGAGCAGGCGATACTCTTCTCCCCCGATCCAAGCGCCCCTCTGTGTTGCATACCAGGCATCGTACTGTTCCGGCTTCATACTGTTCGTTTCAGTGAGGTGCCGAACCGGAATGAAGTATCAGCTGAGTCATGACTTGCCCCATCAACTTGCCAGCGCGGTAAACACGCAATTCGCCCGGTTTGAACGCAGTCCACTTATCATTCTCATCCAACGGTTCGGTCGCAATCAAAACCCTGTTGACGGGAGTACCATCGGGCTGGTCTGGACTTGTGCATTCCAGATAATGCAGCCGGTCATGTCCGTAGGCGATCAGGTGTTCCCCATCGGACATCAGGAAATTGAACTTGCCGAGCGAGGCAAGCAGGCCGCTCTCCAGCGCCAGATTCTCGAACCAGGAGGACGGGGCAGCGGTAGGCAAGCCATGGAAATATTGGGCGATATGGCCGAGCAGATGGCAGAAGGCATATTCAGAGTCCGTCCTGCCCGTGGGGCAGCAGACCGGGTTATTGCTGGACAGTTCTATATCCACGATATCCGGCACCATGCCGTTGTGAGCAAATACCCATTCCTTGCCACAACATACGCGCTGAAACGGGTGCGTATTGCTTATATCGATGTCAGGAGGAAAACTCGCCTTGCGGATATGCGCGATGATCAAGTTTGAATGCGTATTGCCGCTCAGTTGCGCGAACAGCTTGCTTTGGTGCGCCGGCGTTGGCTCCTTGACCAGGCGGAATGTACCGTTCTCCTGCCAGGCGAGTCCCCATCCATCAGGATTGTCCGCTTCTTGACCTCCACGCAAACGAAACGCGTGGAGCTCGTGGCTCGCAGATATTGGATAATCGGACGATATTCCAAAGAGCTCACACATGGCACTATTCTATCGGTATTTGCGCAAGTACCAGGATTCGAAGAATGATTTGGCATTGTGCATCAGGCCGAGTGGCGGCAACGACATTTCGCTGTCCGGAGTGCGCCGGACCAGCATGCCGGCATCGAGGCTATCGACGATGCAGAGCAATTCCACCCTGAATGTCTTATCCGGAATTTTGCCATCGAGTTCCATCAACAAATTCGCGGCTGCTGTTTCGCCCTGCAGATCGGCCATGTGCGCCTGCTTGGGCATCCAGTCCGGCCCCGGAAAACTGCCGGAATCGCCGACGACATACACCGCCGGTAAACCTTCGACGCGGCACTGTGCATCCGCCTTGATGAGCCCGCCCGGTGAGCGGGGCAAACTGGTCTGATCGAACCAGGCATTGCCGGTCAAACCGGGCATGAAGATGATGAGGTCGGCGGCGAACTCGCCGCCTTCGGTCTTCACTTTATCCGCTTCGAAACCGACCAGTTTGTGACCGAGTTGCTTGTTGATGCCGCGCTTATCCATTTCCGCCAGCAAGCGTTTTACGGCGCGCGCTCCGAGCCGGTTGCCGGGATTCGGCATGGGATTGAAGAAGGTAAGATTGATCTTTTCCCGTCTTCCTTCGCGGCGCAATTGGGTATCCAGCCCGAACAGGAACTCGAACATCGGACCGCCGCGCATGGCGGTCGGCTCATTCGGGTTGCCCGCAAATCCCAGCGCAATGTTGCCTTGTTTGAGTGCGCCGACTCGCTCGCGAATTTTCTCTGCCGCAGCAATGCCTTCGCAAGGCAGGATGGCATGCTCGATGCCCGGCAGCTTCTTGATGAAACGTCCGCCACAGGCAATGATCAGGCCGTCGTTTGCCACCTTGCCTGTTGTCGTCAGTACGGTGCGTCCGTTATCTTCCAACCCCGTGGCTTCGCCCGCAACGAATTGGATGCGGTTGTCGCTGAAGAAACGCGCAAGTGGAACAACCAGGTCCTCCGGTCTGCGCTTTCCGGAAGGGATCCAGATCAGGCTTGGCAGGAATATCAGTTCAGCCCTGGGAGCAACTACGGTGATCTCGGCTGTGATATCAAGCTGGCGCAACTTCCGCGCCGCAGACAGCGCAGCGAATCCGGTGCCGATGATAGTGATTCGTTTCATGGTTTATTCCCCTGTTTTACCCGCCACAAATAATGCCGATCGCAGGAAAGTTCATGGCATCGCCGGGTTGAGTCTGGGATGCGTTTCTTCCGCCCGCAAGGCCAGGTAAGCGCCCGATATGGCCAGGATAACGGCGGTGAACCAGAATGCATTCTCGACACTGTTGGTCCATTGTGCGACTACGCCCAGCGCAATCGCGCCGATCGCATAGCCCGTATCGCGCCAGTAGCGGTAGGTTCCGAGGGCGGAGCTGCGCCAGTTGGGATGGGAAATATCCGCCAGCGCGGCAATGAGGTTGGGATAAAGCAGAGCCATGCCTATTCCCATGATTGCCGCACTGATGGTCCACGCGATAACGCCATGCACCAAGGGAACGCCTGCAATGCCGATGCCGAGCAACCATAACCCGGCGATGATGGGCTTTTTGCGCCCTATGGCATCGGACAAAGCGCCGGTCAACAGTTGAGCGGCCCCCCAGACAAGGCCGTAGACAGCTGTGATCCAGCCGATTTGCACGATTCCCAAGCCCTGGTTGTGCAGGTAGACAGGAAACAACACCCATAACAGGGCGTCTGCGATCTTGTTCGCCACGCCCGCCTGGCAGAGCGCATTAAAGGTCGGATGCCGGAAGGAAACCAGGGTAAAAACCTCCCAGGTTCCAGGGTGTTCCGAAACTCCTGCCGGAAAACGCGGCTTATGCCCGGCATAGTTTCCGTTTGCGTGCTCTTTGCTTTCAACTTTTGCCCAGGGCAAGGTTTCTTTAATAAAGACAATCGCAATCAGCATACCGGTCATGATTACGGCAAGGCCAAAACCGAAAAGTGCATCACGGGGGCCGTAAATGACTGACAGATAGCCTGTCACCAGCCCGCCGATACCTACGGCCGCGTATCCCGCGAATTCGTTGACTCCGGTGGCAAACCCGCGCTGCTCGGCACGGGTGATGTCCACCTTGCTGGTCACCGTCATGCTCCAGGCGAAGCCTTGATTGACGCCCAGAAACATATTGGCAGCAACGATCCATCCCCAACTGGGCGCATACAGGATCATGAAAGGGATGGGAAGGGCGGCGGCCCAGCCCAGCAGCAATACCTTCTTGCGACCGATGCGCTCGGACAGCCGCCCGGCAACGAAATTCAGGATGCCTTTTACAAAGCCGAATGAGACCACGAATGACATCAGGAAAAGGAATGATCCCTTGGGCACCCCAAAATCCTGGCTCAGCACGGGCAGCACATTGCGCTCCATGCCAATCACGAGTCCGACGAAGAATACCTGGATGGCCTGCTGGATAAACTGGTGCAAATTGGCCCGGATACCGCGGATGTAAACGGCTTCTGCTGCAAAGGCATGAGTCTGTCTGGACATGTGTCTGTTCTCTTTATCCGGCAATATTGGCCGCAACCATCTTGTCCATCTCGGCGGGGCGGGGCGGGATTTCCTTGGTCAAATATTCGATAAAGGCTTCCTTGTCCATCGACAGCCCCGGATTCCAACGCTTCTCGAAACCGATGGTCGAACTCGGTTTTCCGGATAGTCCGGCACCACAGACGCTGCCTGCCTGATGGCCCGGGAATAGCTCGACTTCAGGGGATAGATACAATAGTTTGGAATGAATGCTGTCGTAGAGTTGGGCCGCCATTTCTTTCTCGCGACCCAGCAAGTCGGGCCGCCCGATGGAACCAACAAATAGCGTATCGCCTGTAACGACGAACCAGGGTAACTCTCCGCGGCGCATGTCCGTCACCAGCAGGCAGACGCTGTCGGGCGTGTGGCCAGGGGTATGCAGCACTTCCACATTGACGTTGCCGAGGTTAAGCGATTGACCGTCGTTCAAGGGTTCGAAGTCGAATTTCACCAGCCCCTTATCCGATTCGTGCAAGCAGTAGGGTGCGCCGACCATCTGTGCGAGTTTCCTGCCGCCTGAATAATGGTCTGCATGGACATGGGTATCGATGACGTAATTGATGGTGACGTTGGCCTTTTTTGCTTCCTCGATGAACCATTCCTCGTCGCCTGCGACCACGTCCACGGCCATGGACTTGCCCTTGGTGCCGCAGCCGAAGAAATATGACAGTGAAGACTCTTTCGTTGCCAGTTGTTTGAAAAACATAACTCTCTCCCTGAAATTAAAACACCAGAACTTTGTCTGCCCACACCGTCCACTCGGCCAATTCCGCCAGGGTGCTGCGGTGTGTCTTGTCGGCGATATCGCTATCGCTCATGCCGCGCGCATCCATGCAGGTACCGCAGATGCTGACTTCTCCGCCATGCCGGATCACGTTACCGAGCATCGTCTCAACGTTGTAGAAGCCAGCGGGTACTTTCTGGTTGCGATGTGAGGCTGAAGCCGCATCACCGATCAAAAAAACTCGCACCGCATTGCCTTCCAGCTTGGAAACGGCGCCCGCCAGGCGCAGGCCGTTATAGGTGCGTTCGCTGCCGTATGGGGCATCGTTGAGGATATAAAGGTGATTCATGGAGAACTCCTTACTCGAATTATCATTCTAATAATAATTGGAATGATTGAACCACGCATTGCGAAACGATGTCAATATGATTTAAAGTAACAAACATATATTCCAAAATCGGATGGATTGACAAGATGAAAGATGCACGCAAGATCAAAGACCTGCTTTACGAACAGGTGGCGCGGATAGGCAAGGTTTTCTCCAGCCCCAAGCGGCTGGAGTTAATTGATTTGCTATGCCAAGGTGAGAAAACGGTAGAGACCTTGGCGCGAGAGGCTTCAATTAGTTTGAAGCTGGCCAGTTCGCATTTGCGCGAGTTACGTATGGCGCATCTGGTGGAAACCGAGCGACAAGGCAAGAACATTTACTACCGCCTCGCTGACAAATCGGTGGCCGATCTGTGGGTCCAGGTTCATACCTTGGCGGAAGAACGTCTGATCGATTTGCAACTGGCATTGCAGAAGATCGCCGCCCAGCCGGATGATCTAATACCCAGCGACCGTGAAAGTCTGATCAAGGCTGCGCGTAAGGGTGAGATCGTGGTTCTCGATGTCAGACCGACTGAGGAGTATCTGAATGCGCATCTACCGTTCGCCCGCTCGATCCCCCTTGAGGAGCTGCGCAAACGTTTGGCAGAGCTACCTAAAGATCGTTCAATTGTGGCTTACTGCCGTGGCCCTTATTGCCTGATGGCAGTGGATGCTGTCGAACTCCTCAAGAAGGAGGGGTATTCAGCGATTCACCTGCGAGATGGTATCGCCGAGTGGGCGGCAGTCAAGTAGCTCGTTATCCGACAATATCCTTCGGAACGATTATTAAGCATGTATAGACATCCAATGGATTAGATGTAAGATGAATACATCTTTTATTCGGCACGATCTAGGTAAGGCTAAAAGATGATGTGCCCAAATACAAAGCGAACAGATTATCTGCCCCAAGAACTGCATGTTGGGACTGAAGATATTGCGCAACGTAAAAGATTTCTAGAATTCTCTGATGCCGACATTGAATTGCTGGGTGAGATTCACAAGTATCTGGAGGATAAGTCAATTGATGAATTCTTTATCGATTCGTTTTACCAGCATTTATATTCTTTCCCTGCGCTGCAAAAATTACTTCCTGATGAGTCCACAATTAACCGGTTAAAAGCTGTTCAGAGACAATATTTCATGCGCCTGACGGCAGGTGATTATGGCGATGACTATGTTTTGGATCGCCTGCGAGTGGGGTATGCACATCAGAGGGTTGGGCTAGAGCCCAAGTGGTATACCGGAGCCTATCGGAAATATTTGTCCTCCTTGCAGCCCATATTGCATGAAATGTATGGCCACGATCATGTTAAATTCATGGCTGCCTATGATGCGTTGTTGAAAGTTGTGTTTTTGGACATGGAGCTGGCGCTGGATACTTATTTCCACACCACCACGCAAGAATTACTCCGGCTGGCTAACTACGACGCTCTCACGGGCTTGCCTAACCGGGTTTTGTTCAATGACCGGGTGGAGCAGGAACTCAAAAAAGCTCGCCGCGCTGAGTCTCCTTTGGCGATATTGATGATCGACTTGGATCGATTTAAAGAAGTCAATGACACATTGGGGCACGGGAAAGGCGATGTGTTATTGATAGAAGCTGCAAAGCGCATCAGTGGATGCATGCGCGAAACCGATACGGTTGCCCGCTTTGGGGGCGATGAATTCACAGTTATCTTGCCTGGACTGATTGACAATTTTTATGCTGAGCGCATCGCGCAGAACATAATCCAAGAATTGCACAAGCCGTTTATGCTGGATACCAATATGGTTAACATTTCAGCCAGTATTGGAATTGCTATTTTCCCAGTTGAAGCACAGGATGTTGAAAGCTTGTTAAAACACGCCGACCAGGCGATGTATGTGGCCAAGGCGGAAGGGCGGAACCGCTTCAGCTACTTTACTGAGTCCATGCAGCAAGCGGCCAATGAAAAACATGCACTGACTAACGACTTGCGGCAAGCGCTTTCTCGCCATGAATTGCATGTTTATTACCAGCCCATTGTGGAACTTCGCAGTGGTCGAATTCTCAAGGCCGAAGCTTTGTTACGTTGGAAGCACCCCAAGCGCGGCATGGTCAGTGCCGCCACCTTCATTCCCTTGGCAGAAGAATCCGGTCTCATTCATGAAATTGGAGATTGGGTACTTAACGAATCCATAGATAGTGTGAGGCGCTGGCTCAATCAATATGGGCGCATAATTCAAGTCAGCGTGAACAAATCTCCCATTCAATTTGATCGGAGAGAAGAGATTACCTGGGCTGACGCGCTGGACAATTTGAAGTTGCCCGGAAATAGCATCACTGTCGAAATCACTGAGGGGTTGCTGCTCAAGGATTCAAGCAAAGTCAAACAACAACTGTTGGAATTCAGGAACAGCGGCATTGAAGTTTCGATAGATGACTTTGGTACGGGTTTTTCCGCACTGTCGTACCTGAAGAAATTTGACATCGACTACCTCAAGATTGATCGCTCTTTCATTAAGGATCTGGAACTGGAAGAGAATGATATGGCGCTAACTGAGGCGATCATCGTAATGGCGCACAAGTTGGGCTTCAAGACTATCGCTGAGGGCGTGGAAACTGAGGGGCAGTTCAGTTTGTTGAAGTCATTCGGATGCGATTATGCGCAAGGTTTTCTATTTTCGCCTGCCGTGCCCGGGGCGGAATTTGAGCAAATCATTGCTCGACAATCGTGAGCAGTTGTATTGACGAATTTGCTTGAAAGCTGATGGAGTTTGACATCTGCCTTAGTGAAATTCGACTATCTGGTTTGGGTCAGATTCGGATAAACAGCTTGCAAGATGGCACTGATCGGATAACTAAGGAGATACATCATGACTATGAAGAACAAACCAATCGATGTGGAGTGCGTCGCCTGCGAGGTATGCTTGAAAGAAGTGCCCAAATCCACAGCGATAGCTTCAGAAACGACGGACTATGTTGCGTATTTTTGTGGCCTGAACTGCTATGAGAAGTGGAAGAATCAGAGTGTAAAAACTAGTGATCAATCTAAAAAGTCTTCCTTATAGAAATCATCGCCAATGCTTGCGCGGATGATATTAAAAACTATCGATAGTTTGTTTGTTTCGATTGCGAATGTAGTAAAAAAGATCAATTGCAGCAGTCCAGTTTCAACCTCGGGACAATAGCCCTGAATAGCTTGAGCTAGGCCCGTAATAATTTGACGCGATCACGATCATGTCTCCCACTTTTATCCTATTTCTCGCCGTTTTTGCCCTCGCCGTTTTTGCGGTCGTGATTTTTGCTTGGGGTATGTTCTTCATCCTATTCACACGTAGCCGTTCGTATGGCGCTAAAACATTAACCTGTGGATGTCTTGGTGGGGTCGGTATCATGCTGACGATTCTGGCGTTGAGATTGGCTTTCCGCTCATCCGACAATGCACCTTCGTTTGAAACTTTGCTGGTTGTTTTCGGAGCAGGATTTGGTCTTGCCGGCGGATTTTATGCTGTTGTTGGCTTTTTCTCGCCATTGTTTAGCTACAACAATCGCTGGTCTGCCCGGAAACGTATTGCCAACAACACCCATCAGGTGTTGAATTTGGAACGGACGTTGGACAAATGATGAAGTAATACGCGTAATACGGTTGATTTTTTGTCATGTATGAGCTTGGTGGCTGTGCCTTGTTCATCGCCAGCTTGTAATGACCAATAAGTTTTAATACTACAATAACTTGCATCAGCCGGAATTGCATTCCAGACGAACGCCGCCCCCGCGACGTGAACGGAGATGACTGGGCCAGGTGTATGGAGCATGCATGGTTCATAGAACAATTCAGTCGCGAATCGCTCTGCTCAATACTTCCTGCCTGCTACCTGGTTCGCGCGATCCGGATCCCCACTCGCGCAAGTTCGCCCAGGGCGCCGGGTTTCTCGATTCCGAGCACAACCCGGCTGCAGGCCCAGTGCCTGAACATGCATTGGGCAAGATATTCAGCCTGCGCCTCCAGCAATCGATAGCGGCACGGAATCAGCCAGTCGGACAACCGCCCGGCGACCTCGACGCGATCCAGATCAAGCGGTCGTTCGCTGGCGAGCTGCACATCAAAAACGAGCGGCCGGACCGCCTCCCGTTCCCATTCATATACGCCGATGATGGCAAACAGCTTAATGCCTTCGTGGCGTTGCACATGAGGCATCAGATCGTGCGCAACTGCCGGGCTGCCGCAACCATATTCCGCAGCGCCGGAATCACTTCCGCCCACTGCCGCGTCTTGAGACCGCAATCCGGATTCACCCACAGGCGTTCCGCTGGAATGCGCGCCTCCGCTCGGCGCATCAATTGCACGATGTGCTCCCGGGTGGGAATGTTGGGCGAATGGATGTCGTACACGCCCGGTCCGATCTCGTTGGGATATTTGAAGCCATCGAAGGCATCGAGCAACTCCATGTCGGAACGCGAAGTCTCGATCGTGATCACGTCGGCATCCATGTCGGCTATCGCCGCCATGATATCGTTGAACTCCGAATAGCACATGTGGGTGTGTATCTGCGTATCATCCTGCACGCCGTTGGCGGCGATGCGGAACGCGTCCACCGCCCAGTCCAGATACTGCCGCCATTGAGCCTTGCGCAACGGCAGGCCTTCCCGCAAAGCGGCTTCGTCGATCTGGATCACGCGCACGCCGGCTTTTTCCAGATCCAGGACTTCCGCGCGGATCGCTAGGGCGATCTGGCGGCAGGACACCGAGCGCGGCTGGTCGTCACGCACGAAAGACCAGTTGAGGATGGTAACCGGCCCGGTCAACATGCCTTTCATCGGCTTGGCGGTGAGAGATTGCGCATACTTGATCCACTCGACCGTCATTGCTTTCGGGCGGCTGATATCGCCGAACAGGATAGGCGGTTTGACGCAGCGCGAACCATAGGATTGAACCCAGCCGAATTGGCTGAACGCATAGCCGTCGAGCTGTTCGCCGAAATACTCGACCATGTCATTGCGCTCGGGTTCGCCGTGCACCAGCACATCGAGTTCCAGGGCTTCCTGCTCGTGCACGCAGCGAGCGATTTCGGCCTGCATCGCTACCTTGTAGCCGGCTTCGTCGAGTTCACCGCTCTTGAACCGGCTGCGAGCCAGGCGGATTTCGGCGGTCTGGGGGAACGAGCCGATGGTGGTGGTCGGATAGGCCGGCAGATTCAGCAATGCTGCTTGCTGCCTGGCACGCACCGCATAGACGCTCTTGCGCCGACCGGATGCGGGTGTGATGCCCGCGAGCGCAGCCTTGACGGCCGGATTGTTTACGCGCGCTGAAGCACGCCGGGCGGCGATGGCGGCCCGGTTATCCTCCAGTTCGGCGGCGACGGCAGCGCGGCCTTGGTTGAGCGCTGCGGCCAGAATCTTCAGCTCATCAAGCTTTTGCAGCGCGAACGCGAGCCAGGACCGGATTTCCGGGTCGAGCTTCCGTTCGCCGGAGAGATCGACTGGTACATGCAAAAGCGAGCACGACGGTGCGATCCACAAGCGGTCGCCCAGCCTGTGGTGGACCGGTTGCAGCCAATCCAGCGTGGCATCGAGGTCCGTCTTCCAGATATTGCGGCCGTTGACGACGCCCAGCGACAGTACCTTGTACGAGGGCAGCAGATCGGCGAGCTGCGTCACCTCGCTTTGAGCATTGATGGCGTCCAGATGGATGCCGGCCACCGGCAGCGTGCAGGCGAGATGCAGGTTGTCCTGCAACTGCCCGAAATAGGTTGCCAGGAGCAGCTTGACGCGACTGGTCTTGAGATGATGGTAGGCTAATGTCAGGGCATGCCGCCACTCGGTGTCCAGTTCGGTGACGAGCACGGGTTCGTCGATCTGCACCCATTCCACGCCATGGGCTGCCAGCAGGTTCAGCAACTCGCCGTAGACGGGCAGCAGGCGCTCCAGCAACGCCAGCTTGTCCGAACCGTCCTTGGTCTTGCCGATCCACAGATAGGTCACCGGTCCAATGATGACCGGCTTGACGTTGATGCCTTGAGCCCGAGCTTCGGCCAGCTGCGCCAGCAAGCGGCTGGCGTCGAGCGCGAATTCCGTCGTGGCAGCGAACTCCGGCACGATGTAGTGATAGTTGGTGTCGAACCACTTGGTCATTTCGCCGGCCTGCACGCCGCAACACGCATCCTGACTGACCGAGCGGCCGCGCGCGACGCGGAAATAGTTGTCCAGCGCCTCGCCCTGGAAACCGCGCACACGCTCCGGCAGGTTGCCCAGGGTGAAACTCATGTCGAGGATATGGTCGTAAAAGGAGAAGTCGCCCACCGGTACAAAGTCGAGGCCGGACTGGTTCTTCCAGTGCCGTTGACGCAGTTGCGCGCCCAGCGAATTCAATTCATCGCGCGAGGACTGCCCCTTCCAGTAGGCTTCGAGCGCGAACTTCAGTTCGCGTCCGGCCCCGATGCGCGGAAATCCGAGATTGTGTGTCGTAACCATGCCTTGCTCCATGCCTGTCAGATAAAGAAGGGCGCATGGTAAGCCCGTCTGTCGATGAAATATAATGGTATTATTTCAACAATCAATTACTTTAATTCATATGTTGCGATGATTGAAAAGATCCATCTGTCCATCGTTCGCGAAGTGGAGCGGCAAGGTTCGCTGACGGCTGCGGCCGGCGTACTGTGTCTGACCCAGTCCGCCTTAAGTCACACGATGAAGAAACTCGAGCTGAACCTCGGAACCGACATCTGGCTGCGCGAAGGACGCAGTCTCAGATTGACTCAGGCAGGGCAATACCTGCTGGGAGTCGCCGAGCGGGTGCTGCCGCAACTCTCCCATGCCGAGGAGCGCATGCGCCAATATGCGCAGGGCGAGCGCGGCACGCTGCGCATCGGGATGGAGTGCCATCCATGCTATCAATGGCTGCTCAAAGTGGTATCGCCCTATCTGGCAAACTGGCCGGAGGTGGATGTCGATGTCAACCAGCGGTTCCAGTTCGGCGGCATCGGCGCCTTGTTCGGCTACGAAATCGATCTGCTGGTCACCCCTGACCCTTTGTACAAGCCGGGATTGCGTTTCGAGCCCGTGTTTGACTATGAACAAGTGCTGGCGGTCAGTCGCCGGCATCCCTTGGCGGCCGCAGCGCATGTCGAGCCGGAACAGTTGCTCAACGAGGTGCTGATCACGTACCCGGTCGAAATCGATCGCCTCGATATTTACAACCAGTTCCTGATGCCGGCCGGCATCAGCCCGAAGCGGCACAAGGTCATCGAAACGACCGACATCATGCTGCAAATGGTAGCGAGCGGACGGGGAGTGACGGCATTGCCGCGCTGGCTGGTGGAGGAGTACGCGGACAAGGTGGGAATTGCCGCGGTGCGCCTGGGGCGTCAAGGCATTGCCAAACAGATATTCCTCGGCGCGCGCGAGGCGGATATCGATATCGATTATCTGAAGGCGTTCGTCGAGCTGGCGCGCCAGCGGTAAATTTGTTCGTCTTGCCTTCGATACCCTAGGCGCTACCGGTGGATCCGCAAGAAATTTTTTCCGGGGGCAACATTATCCTGGATGCAGTCCCCGCCGATGTTCACTTGTCGTGACTCCCCGACAAGAATTCAGCCGCCGAATCTGCCGGCAGGGGCCTGCCATAAAAATACCCCTGAACCTCATTGCATCCAAGTGCGTTAAGGAATGCCAATTGCTCTTTGGTCTCGACTCCCTCCGCGATCACCTTCATGTGCAGGCTGCCCGCAATCCCAATGATCGCCTTGACGATTGCCGCGTCATCCTGATTGTTCGGCAATCCCCTCACAAAGGACTGATCGATCTTGAGCTTGTAAACAGGCAATCGTTTCAGGTAGCTGAGCGAGGAATAACCGGTACCGAAGTCGTCAATCAGCAACTTGACGCCCATTTTCTTCAGCTTCTCCAGCACATCGAGTACCATATCGGCGTTCGACAGAAGCAGGCTTTCGGTCAACTCCAGCTCGATATACGCGATATCAAGCTCGCTATCTTTCAGAGCAGACTCCACCGAAGCCAGGAAGCCTTGTTGGCGGAATTGGACTGAAGACACATTGACGGCCACAGGCACTATCCTGAATCCCTGTGCTTGCCATTGCCTGGCCTGGAAACAGGCCTTCCGCATCACTTGCTCGCCGATCTGAACAATCAAACCCGCATCCTCGGCAACGGAGATGAATTGGTCCGGCGGCACCATGCCGCGGTCTGGATGGTTCCAACGCACCAAGGCTTCGAATCCCACCAGGGTATTCGTCGACAGGTCCAATTGAGGCTGGTAGTGGACAACCAACTCGTCGTTTTTCAGGGCCTGGCGCAGTTCGTTTTCCATCAGCAATCGCTCGGCCGACATGACATTCATGTCAGTCGTAAAGAAACGGAAACTTCCCCGCTCGCCGGCTTTGGCAAAATACATCGCCGCATTGGCATTGGTAATCAGCACATCGGGATCGATGCCATGCTCGGGATAAATGCTGATCCCGATCGTGCAGGTGACAACGACCTGATGATCCGCAATGAGGAATGATTCCTGCATTTCTTCCAGAATTCTCTGTGCGGTCTGACTTGCGTTTTCGGGATGCTCGACTTCCTGCAGCAGTATCAGGAATTCATCGCCGGAAAGCCTGGCGATCGAGTCCTCCCCACGCACATGTCGGGCAAGTCGGTCTGCAAAATTCTTGATCAGCAGATCGCCGACAGGAAGTCCGAACGTGTCGTTGACCGATTTCAGCCGGTCAATATTCACCGCAAGCACGGCCAGCTTCTTGTCGTGCCTCTGGGCAAAGGAAATAGCCGTGGCGATCCGGTCTTTCATCAGGGCACGATTGGGCAGCCCGGTCAGCGGATCGTAATGGGCCAGGAAATTGATGCGTTCTTCTGCCGCTCTCTGGTCCGTGATGTCTTGCAGCGTTCCGAATGACCGTTGAACTTTGCCGGTATCGTCGGCTTCGACCTTGGCCCTGGCATGAATATGGCGAATCTGGCCGTCCGCGCGCACAATGCGGAACTCGATGTCGAATGGGCCATTATTCGTAAGGGCCAGGCTCATCCACTTTGCCAAGTGCGATTTGTCTTCCGGATGCACATAGTGCAAGAACGTTCCCGGGGTGGCCGTCATCGATTGGCGAGTCAGGCCCAATATCTGGTATGTCTCATCCGACCAGTAACTCGAGCCCGCGGATGGATCGTAATCCCAGCTCCCAATATGCGCGAGTTGTTGGGCCTCGGTCAGTCTTCTGCCGCTCTCGACCAGCTCTGCGGTACGTCCCTGAACGATCTCTTCCAGATTATCCCGTTGCCACTTGAGCCTTTCTTCCGTTGCCTCCAGCGCATCCACGTGGGCATTCAGGGGGCGAAACATGAATATGTACAGAACGGGAAAAACCAGAGTGGTCAGCAGAACACCATCCAGGATAGTCTCCTGCAGATACGACATCCCCGGTAGTTGTTCGAATAAGATCATCAGGCTCATCTCGATAAGCATGATCGAAATGGCGACAATGAGTAACAGCCTGAAGGGCGATCTTGAGGAGCGATCTTTAAGGTGATTTTTCTGCATTCCGGCGGCTTCTCTCAACATATCGTTTCCGCATTGGCATCAAACTCGCGGGACTCCCGGTTAAGGTAACTGAGCCCGCTTCCCGAAGTCAATCGGGCTCACAAGACACGACTCGAATGCCCATTGGTGGGGTTAAGAAGCGTTCGATATGATCAAGTGTCTCGGCACGACTTTCATTCGGATGCGGAAGGTCGGGATGCCCGCTCATTCCGGTAAAAGACCATGTCAGGCAAAGGCAGAAGCACGACGAGAACGGAAGAATGGACGCACATGCTCCGATAGGGCATTATCGCGGCCAAAATACTTTGTCAGCGGAACGGCACTTGCAGTACAACAAAAACAGGATTGATGCTTCTTTGCTTGGCAAAATTGTCCTTGCCCGCTTCCTGGAACTCCCTCTCCGGACATTTGACCGCTTCGTCGTTCAAGCGGGAACACCTGCCAATATTAGCGCCCTGAGTTCGTGGGTGACTGAGGGCTGCTTGGGAGGGGCGCAAGTGGCACATGAGGCGGCCGCAAAATCCATGGGCCATCCATCCTCAGTTCTGGGAGAAGTTCGTGAAATTGGGGAGGAACTGACGTTTTTCTATCACCGCGATAGCTGCACGCGGGAATACCGGTTCAACGAAGAAGGCATAAGCCGCTTGATGTCCGATGCGGACTTTCCGCTGGAGTGGGGGCGCGTGCTGCGCAGATTGAGGCTCATCAATACTCGCAATCGTCTGACCCACGGGTTGATTCGGACGGTGGTGAACCTGCAGGCGGCATATTTGCGCACAGGACAAGGGATGTCGCTCTTGCCATTGACCCAGACAGACATCTCTGCCCGGTTAAGGTTGGAAGCGAATCTTTCGGTGGTGGCGGATCCTGGCAGGATATCCAGACTGGTGCGCGGATTGTCAATCATGCTGCCGAACAAGAAGGTGATACCGTTAAACACCTTGTTCCCAAAGCCTCGGCAGGTCCATTGCCATTTCATTGACCATGTGATAAAAGCCGAAAATGTATGGATGGCCGAAGGGGCTTTGCGCGAGCCGTTGACGGACACAGACGTAGCCGATGTTCTGGATCGCGAGTACGGTATTTTCGTGTCGCGGCGCACTGTGACCAATATCCGGCACGATTTGGGGATTCCCGACCGTCGAAGCCGTGGTCAACGCACGAACTATTTGGCAGCGACGGCGGAGTTTTCTGCATTGGTACCGATGACCCATCAAGCGCTGAGAACGGTAGTCCCTGCACATCCTGGAGTGTATGAGATTCAAGCGGCTTCCGCTTCATGGGATGATGAAGAAAATGCAATCTGGGCGACAAGGAGAAGTATGCCGACAATACCCCACGGTGTGGTTTATATCGGTTCGACGGGAGACTTGCGCAAGCGCCTTGCGGATCACTTGCGCGGCAACAGCGATAATACGTTGCTCCATCGGCACATCGCAGGCGGCGCTGCGCGGGTGCGATATCGCCTGCTCAGTGAAGAATGGCGCTTGGCGGAACGGGAGTTGTACCGGGTATTCTGTGAAACCTTTGGCGAGCCGCCGCTATGTAATCGCATGAGTCCATAAGAAATATGTCTATAATGTCACCGCTCGTCGAGGTTTCTGCGCAACTGAAAATTAAAGAATAACAGGTAAGGGAATCTATGGAAGAAATCTTGCGCAAGCAAGCAAGCAAGCAAGCAAGCAAGCCTGATAGCAGTCTTGCTCCCACTTCCCTGCTCTGGACTGCGAGGCCGGGGATGATGCGGTCTCTCAATGAGAGCATCGCGATAGTTGTGCGCACACTGGGTATTGATGAAGCTGCCGTCGCCAGGCGCAAAGCCTTTCTGGAAATTTCCGATGCCGATGTGGCATGTTTGCAGACGCTGCACGCATCTTTGCAGGGTAGAACGCCGGATTTCGTTGACGCCTTTTATTCCCATCTATTGTCATACGAAGAAACCCGCCGCTTTATTCCCGATCCCCATGTACTGGAACACCTGAAGCAGACCCAGGCAGCTTACTTTGATAGCCTGACTGCCGGCGACTATGGGCAAGACTATATACATCACCGTCTTCGGGTCGGAGTTGCTCACCAACACGTCGGTCTCGCGCCGGAATGGTATTTGGGAGCGTACAGCAAATATCTGGCTGGATTGTTCCCTGAAATCTGGCAGCGCCTCGATGCGAACCCGGAAGCATTTATTGCCACCTGCCAGGCACTTATCAAGATTGTCCTGCTGGATATGGGCTTGGCCATGGATACCTATATGCAGGCCAATTCGCAAACTATCCAGACCCTGAAGGAGTATGCCGACGTCGTATTTGCCAGCATTCCGGATGGACTGGTTGTACTTTCGCCCAACCTCACTATTCTGTCCGCCAACAGGGATTTCCTGAAGCGTTTCGGACTGACGGAAGCAATCGTGCACGGTGCCTGTCTGACGGATGTGCTGGTGGCCGATGGATTGCGTGGGCGAGCCCTGGAAGTATTGGCTACCGGAGATGCCCAGCATGATCTGCCTTTCAGTATGGGGCTGGTCGGCAGTTCCGAGCGTAAGCCGATGAGCGTAACCATCGCTGGAATACGCCTTGCAGAAGAAGAAGAAGAAGAAGCGCGCCTGCTTTTGATTGTGAAGGACCTTACCGAAGAAGAGAAATTGCGTACAGCCGCATTGGAATCCGAACGGCGTTTCAGGGATCTTGCCGAAACTGCGCACGACGGTATTATCATGAGCGATTCAGAAGGGCAGATTGTCTATTTCAATCGGGCTGCAGAGCATATGTTCGGCTATCGCCGCAATCAGGTCATGGCGCGGCCGATCACAATCGTTCTGCCGGAACTGTTTTCTGACCAGTTGGAAGAAAGAAGGCGGCGCACGGCGGTGTGGGAGGCTTTGGGGAAACGCCGTGATGATACCGTCTTCATGGTGGAGGGCTCTAGCAGCGCCTTCAAAGGCGCCAAGGGCGAGATTATTACCTATATGTTGCGAGACCTGACCGAGCGCAAACAATTCGAGAACCAGTTGATGCATCTGGCGCATCACGATTCGCTGACCAATCTTCCCAACCGCAAGTTTTTCCGGGAACGCCTCGGCATCAGCCTGAACGAGGCGACGCTGAAAGGCGAACAGCTGGCGGTTCTGTTTCTCGATCTGGATCGGTTCAAACTGATCAACGATACGCTCGGGCATACGATGGGCGACAGGCTGCTACTGATGGTGGGCGAACGGCTTGCCGGCTGTTTCCGCAGGGGCGACGTGCTGGCCCGCTTGGGAGGGGATGAGTTCGTGATGTTGTTGCAGGGACTTTCCGAAATACAGGATGCCGCGCTCGTTGCCCAGAAAATCCAGGTTGCCTTATCTCAGCCGTTTCAGCTGGAAGAACATGAGGTTTTTGCGGCAGCCAGCATCGGCATCGCACTTTATCCCTCGGATGCCACTGATGCGGACAGCCTCATCCGGTGTGCCGACTGCGCCATGTACCAGGCCAAAGAGCAAGGGGCGGGGTATCAGTTCTATCAGCCCGAACTGGAAGGCTTGTCGGCCGAACGGCTTGTACTGGAGAACAGCTTGCGCAAGGCCATGGAACGAGGCGAACTGCTGCTGCACTATCAGCCCAAGATTGAGCTTGCAAGCGGCACAGTGATCGGACTGGAGGCGCTGCTGCGCTGGAATCACCCAACCAAGGGCATGATCTCGCCGGACCAGTTTATTCCGCTTGCGGAGGAAACCGGGCTGATCGTCCCGATCGGCGAATGGGTTTTGCGGACAGCGTGCTTGCAAATCAAGGACTGGCAGCAGAAGGGCATCTTGATTCCTGTGGCGATTAATCTGTCGGCTCGTCAATTCAGGCATCTGTCGACCGTCAGCGAAACGAGGGAAGGCAATCATCGGGAAGGACATGCAGAACGGGGCCTGGTGGAGACTATCGACAAAGTGCTTAGTGAGACGGGAGTAGATCCCTCCAGCCTGGAACTGGAGATTACCGAAAGCATTTTGATGCAGAATATCTCGATGGCGGCTAACATCTTGCAGGCGTTGAGCGGGAAAGGGATGCGCATCTTTATCGACGATTTCGGGACCGGCTATTCTTCGCTGAGCTATCTCAAGCGTCTGCCTATCGATACCATCAAGATCGACAAATCTTTTGTGAGGGATATTACGACCGATCAGGACGATGCGGCGATCGTGGCGACTATTATCGCCATGGCTCGCAGCTTGCGCCTCAAGGTGGTGGCCGAAGGAGTGGAAACTCGGGAACAGTTTGATTTTCTGCTCGAGCACGGCTGCGATGCCATGCAAGGCTATTTATACAGCCAACCGCTGGCAGCGGAAGACATCCCCCTTTTGCTATGGAGGTCGCACAATTCCGGCACCCTGGTTACTGGCGAGAAATCGATTCCCGCAGGGGTATAGTCACTATCTGAGTTTCGGTAATTCGCAGATGTGGCATAAATGCACAGCAGCTAGGTATTGCCGATGGTCAGCTGGCGCCGCGGCTATAGGTATTACCTGATTGTCCGGATATGAACGGACCGGCTCAGATAGAAATTCCGTCCGCTGAATACCCATAATCATTTCATGTGTTAGATGGATGCGAGAAGATATAGATCAAGATATATGTCTTTCGGCATATATCTAAACGTAAGTCCTGCTGTTATATTGAAGAAGGAAGTTGTGTTTCCATAATTTCATAAGTGTATGGAAAACATCAGTTCAGTTGCCGGTTAAACAAGACCCGATAAGCGCTGTTATCCTGCGCATCATTCCAGGTAGCCCACGCCACGCATAGGGCACAAAGGCAGTGCTAATAGCTGGTGATGCCAGCTCCACCTGGTTATTTGGAGGCGCACGATGCACGCTCCTAATCGAACTTGGTTGCGCCCGTCTCTTGCGATGTTGCCTCCGATTATTGCATTCGGTCTGCAATGGGTGTTCTGGTCCGCTATTCGGCCATACGCATGGCTCCTGTTTCTCCCTACCGTATTTATCAGTTCCTGGATCGGCGGACTCATTCCGGGGCTGATATCCACAGTCTTATCCGCTACACTTGTCAGCTGGTTCTTCATTCCGCCCCAATTTTCTTTCAGCGGTAAGACGCCCATGTCGCTTTCTTCGATCGGCCTATTTTGCATCATGGGTGTTCTGTTCAGCATATTTCATGATCGGCTGAGAAGAGCGAATCAGAAGGCTGAAGAGATCAATGCCAGTTTGCGCACCAGCGAGGAGAATCTTTCCGTCACGCTTAGTTCGATTGGCGATGCGGTAATGACTACCGATGCGCAAGGACGTGTCACCCGCCTGAATGTCATAGCAGAACGCCTTACCGGCTGGTCGCAGGCGGAGGCGATTACCCTTCCGGTGGCCGATATCTTTCACATCATCAACCAGAATACGCGTCAGCCCGCACCGAATCCCGTGGAAGCTGCCTTGGCGCAAGGCATCGTTCATGGCTTGGCCAATGACACCGTGTTGATTGCGCGTGACGGCAGCGAGATTCCAATCGCTGACAGTTGTGCCCCCATTCGCAATCGCGATGGGCTTGTAATCGGGACCATACTGGTCTTCCACGATGTAACCAGGGAATACGCTGCTCAGAAGGCGTTGCGGGACAGCTCCACGCGCATTCAGACCATTCTCAATACCGTTGTTGAAGGCATCATCAGTATCAATGAACAAGGCATCATTGAGACCCTGAACCCGGCAGCAGAGCGCATCTTCGACTATTCCGCCGCCGAGATTATTGGGCAGAACGTCAACGTCCTGATGCCCGAACCTTACCATAGCCAGCACGACGGATTCATCGAGCGCTACTGCACTACCGGCAAAGCGCATATCATCGGTAACAGCAGCGGACGCGAGGTGAAAGGTCGACGCAGGGACGGCAGCACATTCCCTCTGGAGCTGGCGGTGAGTGAGATGTGGCTGGGTGATCGTCGCTACTTCACCGGAAGCACGCGCGACATATCGGCGCGCAAGGAGGCCGAGAATCAGCTGGACCGCTTTTTCTCGCTCTCGCTGGATATGCTATGCATCTCCAGTGCAGAAGGGTATTTCAAGCGCGTCAATCCTGCGTTTACGCTGGCGCTGGGCTGGAGTGTCGAGGAGATGTTGTCGCATCCATTCCTTTTTTTCGTGCACCCGGATGATCAGGTCGCAACGTTGCACGAAGTCGAAAGGCAAATTAAGGCCGGTGAGAGTGTTCTGCATTTCGAGAACCGCTATCGGCACAAGAATGGCTCATGGCGTCTGCTGTCATGGGTATCCAAACCTCATACCGGCGGACTCATGTTCGCGACCGCGCGCGATATCACCGAACAACGACAAGCTGAACAAGCCCTGATTGCCGCAAGGGATCAAGCCGAATTGGCCAATCATGCCAAGGATTCGTTCCTCGCCACCATGAGCCATGAAATCCGGACGCCTCTTACCGGCATGCTGGGGATGCTTGAACTGCTTTCCATGAGCGATCTTGACAAAGAACAACGCGAAACGCTGGACGTGGCATGGGAATCCGGCCGGGGTTTGTTGCGCATCGTCAGCGATATCCTCGATTGGTCCAAGATTGAGGAGGGCAAGCTGGAGCTGTCGCTACGCTCCACTTCAATATCGCAGTTGCTGATCGAAGTGGTCAACACCTATTCGCGCGTGGCCAGTTCCAAGAGCCTCATCTTGAAACAGCGCCTCGATCCGCGCATCAGCTCTGCGCACATCGTCGACCCTCTGCGCCTTGCGCAGGTGCTGAACAACTTTGTCAGCAATGCGATCAAGTTCACCGAACATGGAGAAATCGAGTTGCGCGCGGAATTCCAGGAGAGGTGCGACAGCGACGAGAGAATACGCTTCTCTGTCAGGGATACCGGCATCGGGATATCCATGGCAGCCCAGCAGCGCCTGTTTCAGCATTACCGGCAGGAGAGAGCGCGGACACAGCCCGGATGTATGGGGGTACCGGGCTGGGGTTGGCGATCTGCCGGCGATTGTCGGAGATGATGGACGGGCAAATCGGAGTGGAAAGCGAGCTGGGCCGGGGATCCACCTTCAGCATCACGCTAACACTGCCGATTTCCGCTGCAATTGGGGAGGGACTGCAAATTCAAAGCTTGGAGGTAAAACACAAGAAAATTGAGCCGCTGTTTGATGGTGGCACGGAGGCCCCGTTGGTGCTGGCGGTCGATGACCATCCGATCAACCGCGATTTACTGGCGCGCCAGATCAGGTTGCTCGGCCTGCGCGCTGAAACGGCCGAGAATGGACTGGTGGCACTCTCAATGTGGAAGGAGGGAGGCTTTATGCTGGTCATTACCGATTGCCACATGCCCGAAATGGATGGTTATGCACTTTCGCGCGCGATACGCAAGATCGAGGCCGAACAGGGGAGGGCGCACATGCCTATCATCGCATGGACGGCCAACGCGCTTGCCGAGGAATCGGATCGTTGCCAAGCTGCCGGCATGGATGAATTGCTGGTCAAACCGGCCGACATGACGCGATTAAGAAAGATTTTGGCGAAGCAGCTTGCTGTCGCCGAACCCGGTGACACTCAGCCCGCTGCATCATTGCATGATGCCGAAAACGGGGAAGCCGGAAGTCTGATCGATTATGACGTGTTGAATATGGTGGTGCCGGACAAGGAAGCCCAAATTCGATTGCTGAGGGATTTCCAGGCTCATATCCGAACAGACCTCGCCAAGCTGATGGAAGCTCTGTTGCAAGATGAACCCGTTGATGCGGCAAACATCGTCCACCGCATGAAGGGCTCCAGTCGCATGGTCGGTGCCATGCGTATGGCAAATGCCTGTGCAGCCATCGAACAGGCTGCACGCAATGCCGATATGGCTGGGGCACGGCAGAAGAAGGTGTTTCTGGATAATATTATCGTGCAAATGGAAACATTGATTGACTCTTTAATGAGCGCAGCAAACCCGATGGCGACCAAATGAAGATCGATGAATTGAACCTGTTGGTTGTGGAGGATGACGACTTCCAACGCCAGACACTGCTAAACATGTTGCGTTCATTGGGGGCGGCATCGGTTGTCGGCGCGGGGAACGGCAAGCAGGCACTCGAAATTATTCGCAGAGCCGATTCCAGGCCGGTGGATATTGCCTTTTGCGATTTGAACATGCCGGAAATGGATGGCATGGAATTCCTGCGGCATCTCAGTCAGGAACACCGGAATATAGCGATCATCATTCTCAGCTCGTTGGATAGTAAACTGCTGGCTTCGGTGGGCAGGATGACGAACATGTACGGCATCCAGTTGCTCGGCGCAGTCGAGAAACCTATCCTGCCGTCTCATCTCAAGGAAATATTCTCCAAATACGACAGCTCGGCGGGCAAAAGGGAACCCCAACCCAGTCCCGTAAAGAGCTATACGCTGGAAGAAATACATCAGGGAATCCGCGCAAATCAATTCGTGCCGTACTTCCAACCCAAGGTGGATTTGCGCACGGGCCGCCTGATCGGGGCTGAGGCGCTGGCGCGCTGGATTCACCCGGAACATGGGGTAGTCAGTCCCTATGCCTTCATTCCCCTCCTGGAGCAGACAAGGAATATCGATGGCCTGACTTTTCATATTCTCAAGGAGTCTGCGGTTGCGTGCCGCTCCTTTCATGATCAGGGCCACTTATTGACTATTTCCGTCAATCTCTCGCTTGTCTCGCTGAATGATACTGCGTTGGCTGACAAGATCACCAGGGTGGTACGCGAAGCGGGGGTCGATCCGCAGTATATCGTTCTGGAAATCACCGAATCCGCGGCCATGACCGATGGCGCTCATGCTCTGGAGAATCTCGCTCGATTGTGCATGAATGGATTCGCACTCTCCATCGATGATTACGGAACTGGGTATTCCAGTTTGCAGCAACTCACGCGCATTGCTTTCAGCGAATTGAAGATCGATCAATCTTTCGTGAAGGACTTCTTTGCCAACAAGGCGTTGCGCGTGGTTGTCGAATCGAGCATCGATATGGCGCATAAACTACTGGTGAAGAGCGCGGCCGAAGGAGTGGAAAGTCAGCGGGACTGGGATGCGTTAGCGAGCATTGGATGCGATACAGCACAGGGCTATTTCATCGCCATGCCGATGGATGCAACGGCTTTCCAAGACTTCATGTTGAACTATAAGCCAAAATCCATTGCCGGAATGCCGCGACAGACCCAGCACTTCACTCATGAGAGCAGCAAGGTAAAAATCCTGGTTGTCGATGACGACAGTTTTACGCGCAGAATCATTCTGCAAGTCCTCCACGATTTCGGATTCTCGAATATCACGGATACAGATAACGCGGAGTCTGCGATCAACCTGTTCGAGAACAACGCATTCGATTTGATTATTACTGACGTTAATATGTCCGGGATGAACGGTCTGGAATTCACCCGCTTGATCCGGGCTGGCAAGACATATGCAAAACCGGAGACCAGAATCATGGTGTTGAGCTCTTTCTCGCAAACGCAGATTCTTGGGACTGCGTTGGCGCTGGATATAAACGGTTTTCTGGTCAAACCCATCATTCCGGCCATATTGGAAGAGAAAATTGCTCAGGCCATGTCTGAACGTCTCCATCTCCACTCGCCATTAGCCTATGAGGCCGTCAAGACTGAATTGAATAGCCTTTCGGGCGTAACAGGGCGCGCTCCTGAAGCGGCCATCACGTTGGGAAATGGCCACGCAGCAAGCCATATCGAACACCAGCCGCCCCGTCGTCTTTCCCTGTATAGGCTGCGCCCCGGAATGACCTTGAAGGAGAATGTCCATCTCAAGGACGGAACACTGATCCTGTCGTCCGGGCATACCCTTTCCGAGTTGTCGATCAATCGCCTGATCGATCTCAAGGTGCTGCTGCCTGCAACCGGCATTGCTATTCAGGAATACATCTAAGGTAGCAATCGAGGATGGCTGAGATATCCAGGGCTTTATGCGGTGCAGGCTGTATGATCTTAGGTGGCGGGTTTGATATCGTTTTGCATGGCGGAACTCATGGTAACCGCACATGTTCCCTGATTTTGTCGCACGGCTCCTAAATGCGACATCCATCCTGTATGATTTCCAACTTGTCGTTCCACACGTCATACCATATCAATCGAGCAACTCCTGTATCGACATGAACCGCGCAGACCTTATTCAGCTTCTGGCGAATAAATTCCATCCGCTCACGGCCGGGGATGTCGAGCTGTCAGTCCGCACCCTCCTGGACGGCATAGCGCATACCTTGGCCAAGGGGGATAGGATAGAGATACGCGGATTCGGCAGCTTCTGCCTTAACTATCGTCCGCCGCGCAAAGGGCGCAACCCAAAGTCCGGCGCAACCGTCTTGATTCCGGCCAAGTACGTACCGCATTTCAAAGCCGGCAAGGAATTGCGAGAGCGCGTCGATATCCGATGACCGGTATAAGGCAAAGCCAGTGAACAAGGATACAATCATCCTCCCCGTATTTTTTGTGGTGGGCACTTTCATCGGCCTCGTTCTATTTGTGATCTGGGCAGACAAGCTAGAGAAAGCAAACAGGAAATAGGTTTGGCGAAATTCTCTTCGACTCAATGCCTGGCGTTTCCCAGTGATGGTAGCCACGGATGCATTTCCATCAAAAACAAATCTCCCCGCCAGCACCGACTTGGCCAGCGAGCCCATAATACTTTCCCCTCAACTCATTTCACCACTTCAATCACTACTTTTCCGAAGTGGGCCGCTTTTTCCAGATGTGTATAAGCATCGCGCGCCTGCTCGAATAGAAAGACACGATCAACGATCGGATGAATTTCAGCCACACTCAGAAACCGATTGAGGTCTTCAAACATGCTGCGGCTACCCACGAAGATCCCGGACAAGCGCTTGGCCCCACCGATCAGCGCGAACGGACTGAGTTCACCACCGAAACCGAAGCCGCTGACACCGCCGATAATGGCAACCGTGCCGCCCATCCTGGTGCTCGCAATTGAACGCGTCAGCGTGCCCTGACCGCCGACTTCCAAAACAAGGTCAACGCCACGCCCTTCGGTCAACCGCAAGACCTCGTCCTGCCATTCGGGCGTGGTCTTGTAGTTGATCGTTGCTGCAGCACCCAAGCCACGTGCACGCTCCAGCTTTTCATCGCTGGATGAAGTGATGATGGCACGCAGGCCCGCAGCTTTGGCTAACTGTAGCGCCCAGATCGATACGCCGCCGGTACCAAGCAGCAGAACGCTATCCCCAGCCCTGAGACGGCCTTCGACGAACAGCGAATTCCAAGCTGTGACCCCAGCACAGGGTATGGTGGCAGCTTCAACATAGGAGAGATGTGACGGTATCGTAACCAGGGCATCTTCATGTAGAACCACCTCTTCGGCCAACATGCCGTCCACGGCAGCCCCGAGCGCGCCTGCCGTGTTTTGTGCTGTAGGTGCACCATATACCCAATCCGGGAAGAATGATGCCGCAACACGATCGCCGACGCGAAAACGCGTCACTTGCGCACCCACCGCGATGACCTCTCCTGCGCCATCCGAACAGGGAACCACCGGAACGTCACCCGTGCTGAGATATTTGCCATCCGCAATCATCAAGTCGCGATAATTAAGCGATATGGCATGTACACGCACGTGAACCTCGCGCGCGTCAGGTGCCGAAATAGTGCGTTGAACCAGTTCCAGTCCGGCAATCTGTTGTCCTGCCTTGATTTGGTAAGCTTGCATTCGAATCTCCTATTCTGTTAGCAAAAAATCTGCGCCTGCAGATGCAGTCGACGAAGCGATCAGCATTGATGATGTACTCGCGTCGATATTGGCTGCTATCATATCGAAGCAAATAAGTTGTCAGTGTCGGCAATAATTATCCAATCTGTAGCTTAAATGGAACCAATTAAATGAGTGACCGATTAAAGGGTATTAGCGCGTTCGTCGAAGCAGTGGAGGCCGGCAGCTTTGCACTGGCTGCAGAACGCATGCGGCTGACCCGCTCGGCGGTGGGTAAGAGTATTGCCCGACTGGAGCAGCGCTTGGGTGTACGGCTTTTCCAGAGAACTACGCGCAGCCAGAGCCTGACAGAGGACGGACATGCCTATTACGAACGCTGCGTACGGGCGCTGGCAGAACTGGATGCAGGTGCGCTGGCGCTCGATAGCGGCAAGAGTGAACCGGTTGGGCGCTTGCGTGTCAGCGTTCCCGTACTGTTTGGTCGACATTGCGTTGCGCCAGTATTGCTTGCGCTGGGACGGCAGTATCCGAGACTGACAATCGAAATATCCTTCAACGACCATGTGGTTGATATGGTGGAGGAAGGGTATGACCTGGCGGTGCGCATCGGGAAACTGCCCGATAGCAGCACATTGGTTGCAAGGCGATTGGGCACACAAAGGATGGTGATCTGCGCTGCACCGTCATACCTCTCTCAACACGGGATACCCACAACCGTAGACGATCTTCCGACGCATGTTGGCATTGCCTATGGGCGGTCCGGCCGCATTACGCCGTGGGTTGTAACAGATAATGCAGGTCACGAATTCAATCCTCAAGTCGATATACGCGTGGTGTTCGACGATTTACAGGCAATCACCGATGCTGCGGTTGCTGGGCTGGGACTGGCATGGCTACCTTGCTGGTTGATGGCAAAACACGCAGGTGCGGGCGAATTGGAGATGGTCTTGAACTGTGACAATGTGCTGCCAGCAGAAATCTACGCAGTGTGGCCACAGTCGCACTACCTGCCAACTAAAACACGCGCGGCAATTGATGCATTGGCAGCAGAGATTCCCGGAAAGGTCGGACAGCTTGAGCAGGCAAACAGATAGTGTAGGCAACATAATTTCACACGATGTGATTGGCTTGCCAATAGTACAGATCTTCAATAGCGGACTGCGACTGATTCCGATGCAGCGAACAGCATATAGGAAGATATTAAATGAGGCGCATCATCTGGCAAGGCAATGCCCACTTTGAAATACGCAAACAGCTGACGAGTGCATATCTTGAACTCAAAGATTGGTCTGTCATAAGAAGCCTCATATCTGGGCTGACGCGGACCATGCAGTCGCAGTCTATTGACGTCAATTTCTAACGTCTGTTTCTGAAAATTCCGCTTCGTAAAATTGCCGATCTCTGTAAATTGGAAGGTGGCTGATCGCGGAGATAAGGCATCAATACTTTCCGTTAAAAGCCCCTTAAACGGAGAGTTCACACAATGACACTCAGTACCAATAAAGTCCTGAAGTTCCCGACTAAGCTCGCCCCAAGCACTGTAAATCGGAAAGTTCCGCTCCGCCTCAAGAATTCGGAGTACCGCAGTCGCGAGTATCTGACCGAACATGAAGTCGAGCAGTTGATGAATGCAGCCGGCAGGGTAGGGCGGCACGGACACCGCGATGCTACCCTCATCATGCTGTCCTATCGCCATGGTCTGCGTGTCACCGAGTTGGTCAGCCTGCGCTGGGAGCAGGTCGATCTCAAGCAAGGGCTCATTCATATTAATCGTCTGAAGCAGGGCAACCCCAGCGTCCATCCGCTACGTGGACCGGAATTGCGCGCACTGCGCAGGCTGCAGCGCGACTATCCGAATCTGTCCTATGTGTTCATCAGCGAACGCAAGGCTCCACTAACCGATGATGCAATCCGAAAGATCGTCAGCCGGGCAGGGAAGGAGGCCAGGCTGCCATTCACGATTCATCCACACATGCTACGTCATGCCTGCGGCTATAAGCTTGCCCAGGCCGGCCAAGATACCCGTGCCATCCAGCATTACCTGGGGCACAAGAACATCCAGCACACAGTCCGTTACACCCAATTGTCAGCGGATCGATTCAAGGGATTCTGGAATGACTAAGTTATATTGCAGGCAATGACAGTTTGAATGGCTAGGTCTAGGGTTTATAAAAAACATGCGATGGCTTGTCTCTACCTGTTTCTTGCCGAGGCAAGATCAAAATAATCTTCCTTAAGCCAGTCGCACATTGTGCATTGGCAATATTTCCTGTGTCACAACAAATCGGTGTTCTTTGATTGCGTCGTGGAATTTGCGGTAATCCGAATTTTCGAATTTATCCGACCAGGCTGGTTTTGTTTCACCGTCATTTACGTCAGTGATGCCTGTTGCGGCATGCTTCCATGATCCATCACCTTTCGCAATGTATTTCGGGATGTCTTCCTTGAATCTGGGAATCGCTCCCTTTGAAAATGCGGCAGATAAAACCTCAAGTCTCTTGTGTTCATCGTGGTCTTGGTTGCCGGACAATATGCTTTTAAGCGCCTGTTTGGCTTCAGTACCAAGTCCGGCCTCAGTCACATAGTTGCTATTGCCATGTAAGAACCCTTGAACTACTTTGCAGGCCATGTCGGCGGCCTGAAGGAAGTCGGGCAAATTGTCTCTTTCGATATTCAAGCCGTGACCGTTTGTATACTTCCATTTGGCCCATGGCATGTCAGGAAAATGCAATGCAGCTCCATGTCCAAGGCCCGAAACCGCATCCAGGAAGTCGGACTCTATCCGGTCTTCAATATCTGTTAAAAAACCTTTCAGTTTCGCCAGCCATGTGGCGTGATCATGGTCGTCCCCTTCAAGGGATTTGACAATATTGTGTTTGCTGATGGTGCCAGAGAAACCCTGGTGTGCCCATGTGTCGACGTAGACGTGAAGGGCAATTCCAAGGCGATGCAATCCATTGTTCGCACTTCTGCCTTCAATTGCTCGCTTTACCATTGCCCTCGCTATATCGCTATCAGGTCGGCAGATAGACTTTTCTTCGAGTGTGTTACCTTGGCCGCCGGGTAGGAAGTGGAATGGTGCCCAAACCACGCGATTTTCAGCATTTACGGCATTTTTGTAGTCGAACATTTTATGGGCGCTGGCAAATCGATCATACGTTTCCCCACCAGCAAATTCCAGTATGCCGGGCTTGGTGGAATCGTCAACGTATTGACAGGAATGCGCGACAACTTCAGCTTGCTCGGGACTCATGCCGGCAAGCCTGGATGTTATGTAAATCACCCCATAGTGGAAATCGATATTCATGCTGTGAGTTCTCCGGGTTGCTTACTTCGGTGACTTGGGTTGGGGGAAAAGACGATTATGGATTGAGCTGAGCCTTGATCAGATTACGGTAGGTCCATGCGTGATGCTGGAGAAATTCGTCCGACGACTGATCCGGCGTACCGTACACCAGAATGACGTGGCCGGAAGGCGTAAAATTCCACGACGAGCCCGTTTTGTCCTTGCCGATGGGGCCATATTCCGGATACTTGTAGAAGTACCCATAGCCGGAATCGGCATCCTTGACGAACGGTTCGGAGAGTCTGCCGGCGGCGCCGCGCAAGCCGCTGCCG
Source organism: Sideroxydans sp. (assembly GCA_027310725.1). Taxonomy (GTDB): domain Bacteria; phylum Pseudomonadota; class Gammaproteobacteria; order Burkholderiales; family Gallionellaceae; genus Sideroxyarcus. The sequence continues at coordinate 67,833 of DAIDAG010000001.1, forward strand.
ATGCCGGCAACGTAGCGGAACAAACGAACCCACCACGACGTTCCGGGAAGATCCCCGTCCAGATCGCCCAGATCCTGCATCGTCAAAGGTACCTGCGGTACCGGATCGATATCGTTGTTGATCACAATCGCATTGTCCAGTTTCTGCGTGATGTTCGCGAAATCCGCTGCGTATTCGTAGTTGCCCGGCTTGGGCTGGGCAAACACATAGGATTTCAGCTTGTAATTCTTGCCAGACAAGGCGAATGGATCGTGCGACGGGCCGGCATCCTTCATGGCGTAATGCAGGAAGGCATGCGTCAGAGTGGCCATCGATGCTCCCTGGCTATGCCCTACGATGTATAGAGGTGCATTCTGGAGAATATGCATGTCGTGCAGAACGCGCAGGATGCCGTAACGGTCGTCGAGCAATAGCGTAAAGGTGGCGTGTGCAAAACCGCTATGCAGGGTTGCGCCATTGAAACTGGCAAACGACACATGCGGATTCAGGAACTGTCTGGCCATGACAGGATGGAACAAGACATCCTCCACCACGCTGGGTTTGGCCGAGAACACCGTTCCCCGTATTGCGATGGCATAGGCGCCGGCATTCTGGTTGCGTCCTTCATATAGCAGCCAGGCGGTTTGATATGGGCCGAAGCCGTTATATCTGGGATCGTCGAAGAGTCCTTTTTCCGTCCAGTCGGCAGGAGGCGCCTTGGCGGCCCGGTCGAGGATTTCGCGATAGAGTTTGGCCCATCCGTGGTTGTACGGGGTTTCCCCGCTGGCTTTAAATGCGACCACGTCTTTCGCAACTTCTTTGCGGCTGTCGTAGATCGGTATCGGATTCCACAGCTCGGGATTGATCAACTGATGGTAGTTGGAGCTGTCCGGATCGTGCGTCGGACTGCGAGAGCTCGGCAGGCGGTCATCCTGGCTATCCAGTTCGACGCAGAATTCGATGAACTGGCTGGCTTCTGAATATTTATATCCTTTGTTCGCAGGATCGCCGCTAGTGTATGGAGGCTCGGCTTGGAAGTTTCTTTTCATATTCGTTCCTGTCGACGTGCAGCCGCTGATGAAAGCGATGGTAATAAGCAACGAAGCCATGCATCGATGATTTCCGAGCCAGGGCCTCATTTCAAGTTCCGGTATCAGATGCCAGAACATAATGGCTACCGTAAACCAACCGCGTTCCGACGCGTCATTTCGATTTATTCAGGAGCTGATGCAGGCTGTCGACGCCTTCTTTGGCGAGTACCGTTCCGAGCTGTGCGTCTTTTCGGTATCCCTTGGCGAAATCGTCACCATACTCCTTTCGCAACGTACCGACCAAGGTGTCCTTGCGTTTTTGCCTGATCTCTCCATCCTGATCGCGCTGACGGCCATCCAGTCCTTTGGGGAAGTGTTTCTGTGCCATTGCATTTCCTTTCGGTAGGCTGGCGTGCGCTTATTTGCCAAGATAAGCTTTTACCTTGGCCGTCATCGGGCCGACAGCCTTAACGGCCTGCTTCAATTGGGCTTCCGTTACGTTGAATTTATTTGTCCAATATCGAACCTCCCAAGGTTCGTTGACGTTAATGCGTTGCGGATCCTGGGGCTGACGGATGTGCAAATTGTCTGGCATATGTCCTCCAAGCAAGAGTAGGTTATTCCGGAATTGGTCGGCGCATCCTGCGCGACCGTAGGAAGTTACTCCACGGTAGAGAAAATAAAAATAGGTCTGAGTATCTATATCTCCCGGTTAAAGATATAGAACACGATATAGTCCTCCTCATAAATAAGTCTGCCGATGTTGGCGATACGGTGACTTATCTATTGGAACGATGCTGCATTTCGTGAGGCCTCTAGGCGGTTAATAAATTTGTTGAGAGGCGAAAGGAATGATGCGGATCTAATTAATTTCAGTCTCAGTGCATATCTAGACTATTTGGCATATATTGAAATCAAGTCTAACTGCTAGGCTGTCAAATTATCTTGGCGATAACGTAAATTTAACGGAATATTTGGGAGGTAACGAATGGTTGAATCATCAAATGCTGCTGAGGAATTGATTAAGTCCATTCTTCAGATCAAGGATCGGGCAGAGTTGGCGGCGCGTGCAGCAGAAGAAGCGAACGCCAAAGCAAATAGTGAGAGTGGTTTTGCATTCAATGCGAAACAGAATGCCGAAGATCATGCAAAAGCGATATCTCAAGTTCGTGGCAGTGTAGATGCCGAATTTGCAGGATTCATGACGACGAAGAAGAATGCCGAAGAAGCAGCGAATGCGATTGCAACTGCAAAAGCGACTGCTGAAGCTAATGCTCGTGCTGCTGTGGAAACCAAGGCTGCTATTGAGAAAGACGCTGCTGCTGTTAAAGCGGCGAGCGAAAGAAGCATCGCAGCACTAGCGATAATTGATAAGTCACAAATAGACGTCTCGGCCGCTGTAAAAGAGGTAAACACCGGATTGGCTGCGGTTGCTTTGGCTAAGACAAATGCGGAAGCCGCTGTTACTTCCATGCAAATAATGCAGGCTCAATTAGCTGAACTATCGCCCAAGGCGGTGAATGACGGAGCATCAATATCAAAAATTGAGTCAGAGTCTAGGGCAATACTTTCAACTCTCAATAAAGTCGTGACATCGGCTAATGAGGCACAAGCAAATGTGGCTGAGTACGAAAAAAATCTACTTAAATTGACTGGGGAATTTATTGAGCTGAACAAGAAAATTGAAGGTTTATTACCAAATGCTACGAGCACAGGGCTTGCCTCCGCATTCCGAAATCAGAAGGATAGATTCAAGAATCCTCAACGTAATTGGCTAATTACATTCGTGGTAACAATTGTTGCACTTCTAATAATCGGCTTCTTTGGATTGTCGGGATCTGAATCGAGCGATTCATGGGATTTTATTCTCCGCCATTTAACGACACGCCTACCTGTTATCGTCCCGCTTGTGTGGCTTGGAATTTACGCAGGAAGAAACTATATGCTTGCCATCCGTCTTGAAGAAGAATATGCATTTAAGGAGGCAGTCTCAACTTCGTTTGAGGGGTACAAGCGTGAAATGGCGGGTATCTCCGCTGTTGGAAACAATGAAGCACCGCCCCTGATAGTTCTTTGTGAGAACGTACTTCGTGCGCTCGCGCAAAGGCCCGGCCGAATTTATGAGGGACGCCATGATGACATTACTCCACTTTCCCCGATGAAAGGTATGTTGGGACTTGAAGGAAAAACATCCAACGAACCTTCCAAGGCTGCAGCTCAAACATCCGAGTAGGGGCTTGAGTAGCCGTTATGAACGAGCTACTTGGGCTAATAAGCTTGTCTGTGCTGGCAAACAGATCGTCTTGAGATCGTATTCATCAACGATGGTCTGGCGGGCGTTCTGACGGATATCGGCATAGCCGTCTCGTCCGGCAGCCAGCACCTCGACGACGCGCTCCGATATCGCCGTCGGTGAGAAGAAATCCATCAGCAATCCGTTCGAACCGTCTCGTATCACTTCTTCAACAGGAGCCGTCTTAGATCCGACCACGACGCATCCGGCGGACATCGCCTCCAGCATCGACCACGACAGCACGAACGGGAAGGTCAGATACACATGCACCCTCGATATCTGCAGTATCTTCAAGAATACAGAATAGGGCACCTTGCCCAGGAAATGCACTCGTTTCATATCCAGCGAGGCGCCGAGTTCGGTCAGCATTAGTTGCTTGTGGGTTTGTCCATCAGGTAGCCGGTGGCCGTAACTGACCTCGTCGCCTCCGATGATCACAACGTGCGCATGCGGTCGTTGCTCCAGGATCGATGGCAAGCTGCGCATGAATTGCGGAAATCCTCGGTACGGCTCCAGATTGCGTGCGACATAGGTGACCACCTCGTTGTCGCGCGTCAGGTCGATTCCGAATTCCGGCAAGTTCAAACGTGCATTCGGATCCGGTTTCACTACTCCGGTATCGATTCCCTCATGTGACACAAGCAATTTGGATTGATAGGCTTCGGGATAGAGCGATCTTTGCCATTGCGTCGGCGTTTGTCCGATATCGGAGGCATCCAGCCCCAGAAGATTACCAAGATTCTTGGTGCGTATCCTGGGGGCATTGTCGAAAATCTGCGGCTCATTCTGGTCGAATCCGACATCGGCACCGAGGAAGCGATAGAAGAATTCGAAATAGCCGATCAACGGAGTATTCGGATAAACGTCCTTCAAATACCAAATCTCGCCCCATCCATTATGCCCCAGCATCACATCCGGCACGAAACCGGCTTGCTTCAGGTCGAGCGCCACGCGAGCCACTGCTTGTGCATTCAACAATCCTGCTTCGGTATCGACGAGGTAGTGGTGCTGGTTCTGTGTGATGCCGCGGTGGGGTTTGTAAACAATGTTTTTCACGCCGGGCAGCGTCGCATCGGTTCGCTGCGTGATGAAAACGACTTCATTGCCGGGTTGAGTCCCCAAATGTCGTGCGAGATGCAGATACTGGCCTGGAAAGTTCTGGTGGACGAAGAGGATTTTCATGGGGCGCCACTCTACACTGCACCGATATATCGGGGAAAGTGGAACCGCTGAAACTGACAGCACCTTCTCTTGAAGGCGAGTTCCTGACCGAACGGGATGGAGTCGGGTGGTGGATTCTCCGTCATTTAACATGCACTTTCATTTTTTGGCCTTATGTAATGGGGTTCCCATACAGGTCACTCGGGAATAGTGACGAGATGAATCTATGTAACCCGTTGTCCCGCGCAGGTTTTCGACAGCTTGCCGTGCAAGATATAGATAAAGATATAGACCATTTTTCATATTGTGAAAATTGGTGCGTTCGGATAATGTCTCCCCCTAACGCCAGCTAGTGGGTCATCCCGTGCGGCAAACGCATCGAACGATGCGAAAATCAAAATAAAAACTTGTCGAGGGAAACGCCCATGGTGAAAGCCATTAGAGTCGCTCGTGTCAATTGTTTTGCCTGCGGAGCATCGATCTGATGCCGCGCCGGCTGCTTAAAATCGTTTCCAGCAGCCTGTCTCGGGAACCATCCCGTCATTCACCCACATTTCCATTTGCGGTCGAGGATATCGTCTGGGTCATGGGCAGTTTCTGCGCCCTGAACCGCAAACCCTTCGACCCCGAACTGCTGGTCAAACAATTCCCGCCGCCGTATACCTCGAACTCCTTCATCCACGCGGCGCGCGCGTTGGGATTCAAGATCAAGCGCCGCGACTGCGACAGCAGGGCGGTGGCCGATTTCAATCTGCCGTGTCTGGTGGTGCTGCATGAGCCAATTGCGGCGGAACAACCGGACGCTGCACCAGGAATATCTATAGCTCAGAGCGAGCATGCGGTACCACCATCCGAAATCCCGCTCCAACAGGAAGAGAGCGCAGGGGCACCTCCTGCCGCAGCGGATAAGGTGCCTGCACAGGAGGTGCCCATCCGCAAAGCTCGGCCGGCCATTGTTTTCAAGATCGAGCAGGACACTGTGATCCTGTTCGAGGCGGGTACCAATACGCCCAAACCGATAGCGCATACGGAATTCGCCGAACGTTTTGCCGGTGCCGCATTCCAGCTGGCGCTGGAACATCAATCGCTCAAGGATCCGGACGATGCCTCGTCCAAGCAAAAAGCCTTCGGCTTCCGCTGGTTCATCCCGGAACTCCTGAAGCACAAGCGTATCTGGCGAGACGTGTTGATCGCTTCGCTGGTTATCCAGCTGCTGGCACTGGCGACGCCGCTTTTTACCCAGGTGATCATCGATAAGGTCGTCGTCCACCGTACCCAGAGTACGCTCATCGTGATCGGCATCGCCTTGGCCGTGTTCATGGTGTTTTCCGCCATGCTGTCCTGGGTGCGACAATACCTGATCCTGCATACCGGCAACCGGGTGGATGCCGTGCTAGGGCATGCCGTGTTCGAGCATCTGTTCAAACTGCCCACGCGCTATTTCGAGCACAGGCCGACCGGCGTCATCGCCGCCCGCCTGCACGGTGTAGAAAACATCCGCGAATTCATCGCCAGCACGGCGGTCACTCTGATTCTCGATCTGCCGTTCCTGCTCATTTTCCTAGGCATCATGCTGTACTACAGCGTATTGCTCACCTGTGTCGCGCTGGCCATGATGAGCCTAATTCTTATCATGAGCTTCATCGTCGCCCCTCTCTTCCGCAAACAGCTCAACGACCAGTTCCTGATCGGCGCGCGCAACCAGGCCTTCACCACCGAATACGTCGGCGGTATCGAGACCGTCAAGAGCCTGCAGATGGAACCGCAGCTCAATGCTAAGTACAGCGACTATCTGGCGGAATACCTTAACGCCGGCTTCAAGGTCCGGCAGATCGGCAATACCTACAACGTCGCATCCAACGCCATGGAACAGATGATGACGTTGCTGATTCTGGTCGTCGGCGCCTATACCGTGATGAACAGCACCGATTTCACCATCGGCATGCTGATCGCCTTCCAGATGTTCGCCAGCAAGATATCCCAACCCATGCTGCGCCTAGTGGGGCTGTGGCAGCAATTCCAGCAGGCCAACATGTCGGTGCAACGCCTGGGCGACATCATGAACGCCCCGGCCGAACCGTATTCCGTCATTCCCAGCCGGTTGAGGGAAGGCAAAGGACATATCGAGATCGAGAGTCTGAGCTTCCGTTATGCCGAAGACCGGCCATTTCTCTATGAGGATTTCAATCTCAATGTCGCTCCCGGCAAGGTGGTCGCCATCATGGGACCGTCCGGCTCGGGCAAGAGCACGCTCACCAAGCTGTTGCAGGGGTTCTATGAACCCGCTGGCGGCACCATCAAGATCGACGGCACGGATATCCGCTACCTCTCGGCCAACGAACTCAGGCATTACTTCGGCGTGGTGCCGCAGGAGACGGTGCTTTTCTCGGGCACCATCTACGACAACCTGCTGATGGCCAACCCGCATGCGACCTTCGATCAGATTGTGAAGTGCTGCCGCATGGCGGAGATCCATGCCGCCATCGAGCAACTACCCAAAGGGTATCAGACCGAGATTGGGGAGCGGGGTACCGGGCTTTCTGGAGGGCAGAAGCAGCGGTTGTCCATTGCACGTGCATTGCTCAAGCAACCTAAGATACTGATCTTCGATGAGGCGACCAGCAGCCTGGATTCAAACACAGCCGAACATTTCGCCACCACCATCAATCAGCTCAAGGGTAAGGTCGGCATGATCTTCATCACGCATGCCATGCCCAAGAGTCTGCTGGTAGATGAGGTGGTGCGGATAGGGCAGGGTTCGCTGAGTACGGTGAGTGATTCAAACGACTACGCCAAGAAGGAATCTGAGGGTGGGGTGCATAGGTGAGTGTGGAAAGCAAATGCAAGTATTAAGTGAAGAATGGAATGGAGGAAAACAGCATGAAAAACAAATTGAATAATTCCCTTCTAATGCTATTTGTTCTGTTGAGCAATTTATTGCTATTTGCGGGCGGTGGGTATTCTGAGGAGTTGGGTGTAACTGATTTGTCTAAATATCCTAACCTCCTCGAAAATTTTAAGGAGTGCAAATTAAACTTGCAATATGACATTAATCATTCTTCTATTGTTAACTCGATGGGATATCAGGTGCATGTAGATAAAAATGGAGTCGAATTGAAGGATGATTACGCATTCATAAAAATTAAAGGGCAACTCCTTGGCTTCAAAATTTCTGTGCTCAGAATTCCTACATCAAAGGGGCCTAATGTGTGGGAACAATATACTGTCACACTGCACGGTAGAGTTTCAGAAGTGCTTACAACATTGGAAAAAACATGGCATGTTAAATTTGAATTTCGTGGGCCAGATGATGGTACTGACGAAGGCGATGGACCACAAATAACTTACGCGGCAAACGTCAATCACGAAGCAAGCAACGTTATTTCGAGATTATTTCTTGAGTCTTACTCAGATCAAGACAAGCAATCCTTTCTGCAATGCGACTTTCTAAATAATAAGGGAGATTGATATGCAATTTCTTGGATCTTATAACCCCGGACCATTTTTTAAGTTCAATAATGGTGTGGCCCTGAGAATAAATCCAATTAATCTCCAGATGCAAGGTCATAAGGGCATTGACTGGTCGGCTCTTATTGGAACACCAATACCCGCAGCAGCATATGGAATAGTGGTCGATAGCGGGGTGCAAATCGCACCAGACAAAACCGGATGGGGATACTATATAGTGTTACAGCATACACGGCAAGATGGCACGACATTTCAAACGCTCTATGCCCATCTGAATGCACCATCTGGACTTGCCAATGGTACGGTTGTAAATGCGGGGCAAACTGTCGGTTTTGTTGGTCAGTCTGGTGGTGCGACTGGTCCACATTTGCACATGGAAGTAATTGTAAATGGTAATGCGCGCCCTCAAACCATGGGAGGCGTTATGGGTACGCGGCTTGATGCCACGCAATTTGCAAACTGGGGTGACATTCCCCACATGATTGGCACTGATGCATCCGGCAACAAAATCATCGAACAGATTACTTCATCAGGAGGAGTATCTACTGTTGCGATAACTGCGCTTAGTCCGAGTGGGGTACCCACGACTTTGTTTACAGGAAAAGGAATGAGCATTCCTGGTCAAGCTTCATCTCCTGATGCCGTTTATACAATGGTTATTAGTGGAAGCGGGTTCATGCTGATCTATGCAAACGGTGCGATATTTAATGACACAGGTACTAGCCAGCAATGGGCCGTTCCCGATGCGAACGGAGATGGTGGCGCTACAGTTTATTCTAGGCATGTATATGCTGGAACTGTTTATGGGGACTGGACAACTCAGCAAAGCACGGCACTTGGATTGCTCACTTCAACCAATTTTGTAACAGGAGCTACTCTGAAATCATTAATCATCTCAAAAGGAACGGGCGCTACAAATTCATTGATAAGCGGCGCTGGGATTACCACAACACCTCCCAAAAATTTGACGGCAGCGCAGGCTATGTCGCTCTACCAAGCGACAAATATACCAGTAGTTTTCACACAGCACTCTGTCGACGTTGCCAATGGCAATACCTCTGCCATCACGATCTACACTTCCGGAACCAGCACCGTTGACCAAATCATCCAGCTCACCCTGAACGGCAGCGCCGCCAACAAATACGTGTGCACTGGCGCGAATGAAATCGCCTTCGATAGCAGCGGCAATGCCACAGTCATCATCCCCGCCGGGCAGGATTCCGTCACCGTCACCTTGGTAGACGGCGCCAACCAGAATACCGCCGACCAATTTAGCCTGACGGCGAGCATCGTCGATCCCAGCGCTCCTGCTGGCAGCACTCCAGTTACAAGCAACACCTTCGACGTTACCTTTGACAGCCCGAATCCCAATGCCAGCATAATTAGTGCAGGTGCAGACCGCACCATCACCGGCGATTTCAAGCCATTAGAAAAAACCTCCGAACTGTCTGCCAGCGCAAAGATCGATCCAACCTGGATCGTGCTGAGCAAGACGGTCGGGCAAACCACTACCGACGCCCAGGGCAACACCGTGGTAGTGACCTACGTATACAAATACAACCAGGTGGACGATTTGGGCAACGTGATTCCGGATACAGGTCAGCCTGATCCCAATCACAACGATATGCTGCCGGTGTGCTGTCCGAATCGGATGTGCAGGCGATCAATGGTTTGTTTGGGCGGTGAAGATGATTGCCGCTTACTGCCCTTTGCCGTTCAATTTATAAGCCAACCAAGTGCCTTTTATTACACTTAGAGGCACAAAAAAGTCGAGTAGTGCAGTTTTTCATTCTTTTTCAAAACAAAAATGAGCTTTGGCTAATTCAAAATAGGGGCACTTCAATTCGTTTCGATGCAAACGGAAATAGGAATAGCCCATGAAAGTTGTCCGTCTCGAAGACCTACCTGAGATTGTCTCGCCACGACTAGCTGCGGCCTTTTTCCAGTGTCACCGAACCACTCTTTGGAGATGGGAGAAAGAAATTCCCGGTTTCCCTAAAGCCAAGCGATTCACTGCCAGGAAGACCGGATATCTCTTGGGTGACATCGTTGCGTATGTTCGATCCATTTGATGTCGAGTCAGGCATGAGGATAAGTAAATATACCGACCATCCCATTTTGTTAAGGCATGAGAGTCGTCAAGAAATTGGACCACTTCTGCATCATGGCGCGGCGATCATCTAGAAATTGAGTTCGATTGTATGCACGCCCGAGAGGGTCTCGGACTACGTGCCCAAGCTGATGTTCAATAATATCAACCGGAAATCTTAGCTTTTCTACCAGAAGAGTTCGTGCGGTCGCTCGCCAGCCATGCAGGCAGTGTCTCGCTGACCATCCCGACCTTCTGAGGATTTGTGTTGCTGTCATGTCGGAAATTGGATTTTCATCCGGGACTGAAGCAAACAGATATTTGGTGCTGCCAGTAAATTTCTTCAGCTCCTTAAGCAACTTCATCACCTGTTTTGACAGAGGAACAATGTGCTCATTATTCTTCTTGCCCATCGTATATCTCCATTCGCCGACATCCATGTCGATATCAGACCATTTGGCTATGCGCAGCTCTCCTGGTCTGGGAAATATGTGGGGGATGATCTGCAGATACAGCCTGGTTACGACTCCCACAGTTGGATTCTCATTGATGAATTGAAGGAGCTTTCCAACCTCGACTGGATCGGTCAGGGCAGGGCGGTGTTTCACTTTCAACGGTTTCAGGGCACCTTGGAGATCACTAAGCGGGTTGCGTTCAGCGATATCCGCAGCCACGGCATATTTGAAGCACTGAGAGAAATCCGTTCTGACCTTTTTGGCTACACTGGGGCTGCGTTCTTCAATCGTGCGCAGCAAGGGTAGAAAATCCGCAGGTCGAAGGTCAGCGATGGCCTTGGATCCCAATCTCTCCAAGACTGGGGCACATCGAGACTGCATCAGCGCTTGATGCTTCGTCGTGAAATCGGATTTCTTTACGAGCATGAACTCGCGAAAGACATGTTCAAGTGACGGGCCTGCGGCCGCAGGAATAGGCTCAAAATCATCGCGAAGGCGTCGCGCATCGAATAGTCCGACCTCTGGGTAGACGCCTAATGATTTGAGTTGTTGTTTACCATTCAATCGATAGGCCAGTCGCCACCACTTGGATCCGTTTGGACGGACTTCGACGTACATGCCACCTCCATCTGAGACCTTGTACGGCTTTTCCCGTGCCTTGAGGCTTCTGAGCTTGGAGTCGGTCAGTTTGTTGGTAACTGCCATGTTGGTAACTTGCGCTGGATGAGTTACCAACAAAGTTACCATCAGAAGGGTGAAACACACAACAACATCGTGCAACAACAAAAAAGCCCCGAATGGCTTAACTTGCTTGTTTCATTTGGTTTTTTGCTGATATTGCAGCGTCCGGAAACAACGTGCAACTTGAATGTGGCGTCCCCTACGAGATTCGAACTCGTGTTATCGCCGTGAAAGGGCGGTGTCCTAGGCCTCTAGACGAAGGGGACTTCGGTGCTACTTTTCTTTTTGGTGGAGGTAAGCGGGATCGAACCGCTGACCTCTTGCATGCCATGCAAGCGCTCTCCCAGCTGAGCTATACCCCCGGGATGCCCCGAAAAGAGCGCGCATTATAGTGACGGCATCCGACCTTGTAAAGCAAGTCAGGCAGATTTTTTCGCGAGGTTCTTTTCCATGCGCGCCAATACCATCTCGCGCGGGAAGAGTGTCACCAGAGCATCCACAGACGGCGTCTGGGTTTGCCCGGTGAGCATGACGCGCAAGGGCATGGCAAGCTTGGGCATCTTCAGGCCGTGCTTGCCGATGACCTCTTTGATGGCCGCGCTGATGGCGGCAGTTTCCCAGGCAACGGACTTGAATTGCTGCAGCAGGTCGTGCAGGGCAGGGATGGATTCGGCGGAAAGCTGCGCTTCCAGCAGGGCGGCTTCCGGATGCAGGTCGATATAGAACACTTCGGCCGCATCGGCCAGCTCGTTCAGGGTGGCTACGCGTTCCTTATACAGGCCGGCGATGGCGCTCAGGTCGGGACTGTCGCCGATCTTGATGCAGCGCGCTTCCAGACGCGGACGCACCATGTCGGCCAGTTTCTGGTTATCGGTCTGCTTGAGGTAATGGTTGTTCAGCCAGTTCAGCTTTTCGGTGTTGAACTGGGCTGCGGATGGAGTGATATGGTCGAGGTCGAACCACTCGCAGAATTGCGCCACCGAGAAGACTTCGTCGTCGCCATGCGACCAGCCCAGGCGCGCCAGGTAATTGATGACAGCCTCCGGCAGGTAGCCGTCTTCGTCGTATTGCATCACGCTCACCGCCCCATGACGCTTGGACAATTTGGTGCCGTCGTCTCCGAGTATCATCGACAGGTGGGCGTAGTTCGGCAGTTTTGCCCCCAATGCCTTGAGGATGTTGATCTGGCGCGGCGTGTTGTTGACGTGGTCGTCGCCGCGTATCACCTGGGTGATGCCCATATCCCAGTCGTCCACCACCACGCAGAAATTATAAGTGGGCGTGCCATCCGAACGCGCGATGATGAGGTCGTCCAGTTCGGTATTGCTGAATTCGATGTGCCCTTTGACCATGTCCTTCCAGCCCACCACACCTTCGGCTGGATTCTTGAAGCGCACGACCGGTTTTACATCGGCCGGTATGGCGGGCAAGGTTTTGCCCGGCTCGGGGCGCCAGGTCCCGTCGTAGCGCGGCTTTTCGCCGCGGGCGCGCTGCGCTTCGCGCATGACATCCAGTTCGGCCGGCGTGGTATAGCAGTAATAGGCCTGACCGGCGGCCAGCATCTGCTGGATGACTTCCTTGTAGCGCGGCATGCGCTGCATCTGGTAGTAGGGGCCCTCATCGTAGTTGAGCTTGAGCCAGTCCATGCCATCCAGGATGGCTTGTACGGCTTCCGGTGTGGAGCGCTCGACATCGGTGTCTTCGATACGCAAGATGAATGTACCGCCGTGTTTGCGCGCGTAGGCCCAGGAAAACAGTGCAGTGCGGGCACCGCCGATGTGCAGGTATCCGGTTGGACTGGGAGCGAAGCGGGTGCGGACGGTCATGTTGCGTTCCTGTGTGATAAGGCTTGAAATGAAGCCGCGCATTCTACGATAGTTGGCCAATGCCGATAAAGAAATTGACCATATATGTTTCCCTATGTTTAAATGCGCGCCCTCTATCGGGCGGTTAGCTCAGCGGTAGAGCACTGCCTTCACACGGCAGGGGTCACTGGTTCGAACCCAGTACCGCCCACCAGTTTCCTGCAGGCCATGAAATGAAAAAGGGTTGGCTATTACGCCAACCCTTCAATTTACCCCCCCGACGAATCAGTGTCCGTGCATCAGATCATCATGATGGGTGACTCTATGTATGGCGGCATCATCAATCCAGATGATGATTGCGGCAACGACAACGATACCAAAAATAACAAATGGGACTATCGACATTTTAACTCTCCTTGGAAAATTAAAAATCAGCTCAGGATTAATGTCACAGTTGACACCGATCCATCCTTTGTTTCCTTGCTTGCTCGTGCCACTCGTAGTGAGAACCGGAATGTGCCAACCTGGCAATTGAAGCGTGATGCCTGAGTCATCAGCAAACCGTGGGGCCATGCTTGCATTACCCAGCGAACTTGTCAAGTATTGTCCGCTTGCCGTTTAAGCGGGCTGTTTCACCCGGCTGACTGCATTGAGGTAGAGCGCAACCAAGCCAGCTACCAGCCAAAGACTGACGATGGCAGCAATCCAGAAGCCGGTCGCTCCGCGTGGCGGACCAAATTTGTCTGTCAGCCCCAGCAGGATTCCGCCACCCAGACCCAGTCCCCACAGGACGGTGGCATAGATCACCATTGGTACGGCCGACTTCTTGTACCCGCGCAAGGCATTCACGGCCACAGCCTGCAGCGCATCGCCCAAGTGATACAGACCGACCAGCGCAATCAGGGGAATGGCGATCGCCTGTACTTGGGGGTCTGTCGTATAGAGAGCGGCGATCTGGGGTGAAGCTAGCCAGAACAGCAAACTGATAACAAAGGCAATCGACAAGCCAAGGCGGATCCCCAGCCAGCTGATATGGCGTGCTCGTTCGGGTTGTCCTGCGCCTATGGCCTGGCCAGCCATGACTGCGGTGGCATTGCCAAGCGATAGCGGGACCATGAACGCCATGGCAGCAAGGTTTGCCGCGATCTGGTGGGCACCGGACACGACTGGGCCCAGTCTGGCAATGAATAGCGCCATCAAGGTGAATGCCGTTACATCTGCGACAAAGGTCAGGCCGATGGGAATGCCCAAGCGCAAGAATGCCCAGATCGCTTCCCGATCAGGCAAGGTAATACGGGCCTGTATTTTGAATTCCTTGTAATCTGGATGTTGCAGGCACCATATCCAGACGAACACGGCCATCAGCCAGGCATCCAGTGCTGTGGCAACTGCGCAGCCCGATGCCCCCATCGCCGGAAATCCCAGCAGGCCGTACATCAGGACTGCATTCAGGGGGATTTTGAGAAGCAGGGCCATCAAGTTGATTACCATGACGGGTTGCGGACGTCCGATCCCGGTTGATAGTCCAAAGAATATTCTCAAGGCTATGGTGGCTGGAACTCCCCAGGCTGACGCTGCCAGGTAGGCTCTGACTTTGCTTTCTACCGCGGGCTGCAGCGACGAGAGCGCAATGAACGGCTCCGGATAACAAAGAAGAATGATCGCTGCCAGCGCGAGAACCAGGGAAATCCATATGCTCTGATGTATCTCGCGACCGATGTCTGCGCGTTGTCCTGCCCCGTAAAGATGGGCGATGATCGGAGGAAGTGCGAGCAGTACGCTGATCAGTGACATCAATACGGTGGCCATGATCGAGGAGGCAATTCCTACAGCGGCTAGATCGATGGCAGATAGCCGGCCGGCCATCGCGGTATCGATCACGCTGTTTGCCATCAGGGCAAGCTGGGCAACCAGGACTGGCCAGGCGAAGCGCAGCAATTCTCTGGTTTGGGTTGGAGGGCGGTTGCTGCTGAGTTTTGTCTGGGGAAGCAATTATAGAAACCTTTCAAGCCACTTATCTACTTGAAATTAAATGCTAAACTTTTCTTATGTATCCAAAATTACTTCATTCTGAAACGAAGTAATTTTGGATACTCATGCACCATGCGAAGTAAACTTGGAAACATGCGTATCACAAGTCATTATTTGGCAATTTGTATTCGAACAGCACAAAAATTGTTGTCTCTAAAGGTCCAATCCGTTTAATTTGGTCTTATGGCACCTAGTGCACGTCCATCGAACCTGTCATAGTTTGCCCATCCGGCTGCCAGTCGTGGTCACAAATTTGGTCCTTCGTACTCGAATTTGATATTTCTTCAGGCAACGAGGCTTTCGAATTATCCTGAGCTACCAGACTGCTATGTGTTGAAGTGCATGTAAATCTGACCCATGTTGTGCATTGAATTTTGACCCACCCTTGAATTATCTCTGAACCTCTCAGGTTGTGGATAGTTTTCTGGATTTACCTCCCTTTCCGGTTTGTGTTGAACTGTTTCTGAA
>DAIDAG010000052.1 GCA_027310725.1 Sideroxydans sp.
GACATCCGCGGCGAGCCAGCGGATGTATGCTTCCTGAAGAATATCCTCGGCATCCGCGCGCGAGCCCAGCATGCGGTAGGCAATTCCGGTGAGCCGTGAGCGGTATTGGTGGAAGATCTCGGGCGATGGGTTCATTTTTTCTCTGTCGGCATATTGGCGCCAATCTATAGACGTTGGGCAGGCCGAGTTGTGACAAGTTTCTCTGGCGCGCTCCTCGACCTTATAGGATTGTTGTCAGTTTTGAAGTGCCTTGAGGTAATGCCTCTTTCAGAGACTCGGCGGAAGTGGCAGGAGGCGAGGCGGCAGCAACATCCTCTATCTCTGCGCATTTCGGGTATTTTCGTTTGCAGTTGCAGAGGTCGCTGTGTTCGAGTTCGAAACGTCTACTCCCAACGGGCCGAGCAACAGTATTTGGTCGATTTTGGCACGCTGGATAGTGCCGACAACGAAATCAGCTCTTGATCAGTACCAGGGAAAGCGCAGGCCAGTATGTGATGATCAGCACTGCGGCCAGCAGGATCGCGACGAAGGGCAGTACGGCGCGGAAGATCTCCAGCATCGGCCGGTCGAAGCGGTACATCGCGATGAACAGGTTCATGCCCATCGGCGGCATCAGGTAGGCGATCTCCATATTGGCCAGGAAGATGATGCCGAGATGGACCGGATGGATGCCGTAGCCGATCGCGATGGGCAGGATCAGCGGCACCATGATCACCAGCGCGGAAAAGATATCCAGCATCATGCCGAGCACGAGCAGGAACAGGTTCAGCAGCAGCAGGAAGGTGTAGGCATTGTCCACATGGGTGCGGATGAAGCTGAACAATTGGGACGGGATCTCTGCGTCGAGCAGGTAGTTGGTTGAGGCCAGTGACATGCTCAGCACGATCAGGATCGCGCCGACCAGCACCATGGATTCGCGCATGATCTTCGGCAGGTTGGTGAAAGTGATCTCGCGGTGGATGAGCACCTCGACGATGAACACGTAGATCGCCGTCACGGCGGCAGCTTCGGACACGGCGAAATAGCCGCTGTAGATCCCGCCGAGCACGATGAAGGGCAGGGGCAGCTCCCAGATCGCTTCGCGCAGCGCAGCCAGCGCTTCACGCCAGCTGAACGGCTGGTGCGCAGCCTGCGGGCCGCGGTTCTGCCACAAGCCGTAAATCGACAGCATCACCACGATCAGCAGGCCGGGCAGGATGCCGGCCAGGAACAGGTCGCTGATCGATACCGAATGGCTGATGTTGAGCTGCTGCGCCACCACGCCGTAGAGGATGAGCGGCAGCGAGGGCGCGAACAGCAGGCCGATGCTGCCCGATGTCGTGACCAGCCCGAGACTGTAGCGCTCGGAATATCCCGCCTGCTTGAGCGCCGGATACAGCATGCCGCCGAGTGCCACGATGGTCACGCCAGACGCGCCGGTGAAGGCGGTGAACATCGCGCAGATGACCAATGCCACCGCCGCCAGGCCGCCGGGCATCCAGCCGACAAAGACGTTGCTGATCCGCACCAGGCGCTTCGGCGCATTCGATTCGGCGAGCAGGTAGCCGGCGAAGGTGAACAGCGGGATGGCGAGCAGGACCGGCATTTCGGCGAGGCGGTAGACCTCGATGATGACCACCGTCAGGTCCACGCCTTCGCGCGCGAAACTGATCATCACGCTTGCGGCGATGACCGCGAACAGTGGCGCGCCTAGCAGCATCATGGCGATGAGCGCGATGCCGATCAGGAACATCGTCATTCTGCCGCCTCGCGGCCCCGGGCTTGCTGCACGTGATGCATGAAGCGCAAGCCGTAACGCAGGGCGATCAGCGTGAATCCGAGCGGCAGAATGAGCTCGGCTACCCATACCGGCAGCGAGCCGAAAGCCATCTCGCCGGACTCGCGTGCGCTCTGCATGAAACGCAAGGATTGCCAGGCCAGCAGCAGGCACACGACCAGCGTGAAAAGATCGGTCACTGCCACCACGCCGGATTTGACTCGGTCAGGCAGCCAGCGCGCAATGGCGTCCACGTGGATGTGCTTGCCTTCGCGGCTGGCGGCGACGGCGCCCAGGAACGCCACCCACAGGACCAGCAGCCGCAACATCTGGTCGGCGCCGAAGATGCTCATGTCGAGGAAGTTGCGGAACAGTATTTGTGCGGCGGCCAACAGCACCATCAACGCCAGCATGCCGATGAGCAGCGCGTTCTCGGTCCAGGTGACGACTTTGATCAGACGGGAGAGCGCAGGGGGCAGATTGCGGGTCGGCATGCGTTAACGGGTGGGATGGCTTTTGCGGTACGCGTCTATATTGGAGCGCAGCTCCTTGACCAGTGCGGGCGTGAACTCACCCTTGTCGGTCAGGCGCTGTATGGTCTGGTCGGCTGCGGCGCGCAGTTTCGCGATCTCTTCCGGCGGCAGCGTGACGAATTCCATGCCCTGCTTGCGTAGCGCATCGCGCGCACTGTTGTCGTCGACACGCGTCTGCTTGTTCATCGCCGCATAGACGCGTTCCATCACCTCGCGCACGACGCCTTGGTCCGCAGGGCTCATGCCTGAGAAGGATTTCTTGTCCACGACGAGCGCCCCGAAGATGGACATGGTGGGATAGTCGGTCAGGTATTTCACCTTGGTATGCCACTGCAAGGCGATGGCACCTGTCGCGGTGGCACCTATGGTGGTGATGAGCCCGGTCTGCAAGCCGGTGAGCACATCGGTGAGCGGCAAAGGCAACGACGGCGCACCCAGGGTCTCGAACATGGCACGGCTGATGTCGTCGCCTTCTGGCACCCATATCTTCTGGCTCTTCAGGTCGTCCGCATGCCGCAACGGGGAATTGGACATCAGGTAGGCGAATCCGCCGTCGGTGAATCCGAAGGACACGAAGCCGTGATCCTCGATGCCCTGCGCGATCTTTTTATCCATGCGCGCGCGCACGTAGTCCAGTTCATCATAGGAGCGGAACAGCATCGGCAGGCTATAGATCTGCGCATCGGGGTATATCTCGGCCAGTGCGCCGCCGGTGAGCGCGCCGCCCTGCAACTGGCCGGCGCGGATCTTGCGCAGCACCACGCGGTCGCTGCCCATGCTGCCGCCGGGATACAGCCGAATCGAGACGCGGCCCTCGGTGCGTTTCTCGATTTCCTCGCCGCCGCGGCGCAGTTCCTGCGTCCATTGCGTGCCGTCCGGCGCGAACGTGGCGATCTTCAGCGTCAGCGCACTGGCCGGAATGCATGTAACGGCCAGCAGTGCTGCAAATATGAGTGATATCAATGAACGCATTTTCTTCCCTTTGTTTGTCGACGGAGTATTCCCCGTTCTGTTCTTGGGGAAACGTCGATCAAGTCTGCTTTTCTCCCTCTCCCTCCGGGAGAGGGCAGGGGTGAGGGTGAAATTCTACGGGTTATCCCTCACCCTAACCCTCTCCCGGAGGGAGAGGGGACTTGTTCGGCGTTTCCTTAGAAATATTTATCGGCACTTGCCAGCAGCTCGCTTGCCTGCCGCTTGGCCAGCACGTTGCTCAACGTCAGTCCCGGTGCTACCGGATCGGCATCGAGCACTTCCCGCAACAACCGGTCATGCAGTTCCCGGTCATACATGATGCGGGCATAACGGCGGGCGTATTCTACCTTTGCCATCAGGTCGCGTCCCGCCGAAAGTTGTATGGCGCGCTCGAAATGCACGCGTCCTTCTTCCGGCTTTCCTCCCAGTGTCGGGGGCAGCAGTGTCGCGAAGACACCCAGATACAAGTGCGCTTCCCCGTGGCTGTAAGTCTCGTCCAGATCGACCACCCGCGTCATCAAGGCCTTGACCTTGGGCAGCGTGGCGATCGCATCCCAGTCGCTGCTGTTGGCCTGTATCCATCCGGCCCAGGCCGTGCCGCTGGCATACAGCAACGGCACATCCTCCACCTTGAGTCCGCCGATGGCAGCGGCAAAATCGTCATAGGGCTTTCCCATCAGATTGCACAACTGCGGCCCGTGAGCGCATAACGCCCTGTCGCTGTAGTCGCGCGCCTTGCGCGCAAGCCGTCTGGCGCGCTCCGGTTCCTTGACAAAGGCCGCGCCATAGGCGCCATACAATTTGCTGCCTGCTAGCAGCATGTTTTCATTCTGCGGGTCATCCTCGATCAGGCTGTCGACGAGCAACAGGTAGGAGGGCATGCCGGCTTCCACCGTTTCCGGGTCGTTCTGATTGAGGATCGCGCTGGACAAATTGTTGGCGAACTTGCTGCTGGCCGACGAAACGAAACTGGCGCAGCCGGTTAACGCAAGCAATGTCAGCAGAACGGGGAACAGTCGGATCAGGCGCATGGTTGAAATCAGGGAGAGATGCATCAAGGAGGGGCTCATTTTGCTTGGTTTTTTGCCTGAGCTCAACCTTCTTGTCTGTTGCGTGCAACAAGGATGTGTCGCGCGAGCCGGGTTGCCGCGAATCACCGGATTGTCATCCCCGCGGACTTCTCTTCACGGCTTCGCTGCTATGCCGGACGATGCATAACCGTCATTCAAAGTTTGTAAAAACGCGATGACGTCGCGCATGTCCTGGTTGCTCATGACGGGCGTCTCGCCCAGCTTGCGGTTGAATGGAGGGTCGGTTACATCCACATTCGTGCGTTTTTGTTGGGGAAGATCATTGAATTTCTCTATATGTCCGCCTGTGTCCGCAGCGTAGATCCGTTGCGGCGCTGTGTCGCGAAAGTTGTAAAAATTCAGCACGTCCTCCAGCGTGTGGTAGACACCGTTATGAAAAAAAGCCTTGCGTGTAGCGACATTGCGCAAACCGGGCGTGATAAACATGCCACAAAACCGGGCTTGTTCTTTCAAATCTTCGCGATAAGGGCCGCACAGACCCATGTCGTAATACTGCCCGTCCAGATTTGCCGGGATCGCGGAATTGCGCGGTACACCCAGCGCCTCGTACTGGTTGTCGGTGAATAGAGGCGGCAATCCTTCCCTGGTGACTTGATCCAGGTGGCAAGCTGCGCAATTGCCCTTCGCCGGATTATTGAACACGGCGTAGCCGCGTGTTTCACTGTCGGTGAAACGAGCCTTGCCCTGTAGCCAGGCATCGTACTTGCTGCTGAAGGAATGGAAATGGGTGTCCTCGATCTGGAAGCGCGCCAGCGCAAACAGCGCTTCGGATACCAGCAACGAAGGATCACGCAGCACCCCTGAACCGAACAGCTGCACAAAATCTCCGATATAGGCCGCATGGTTCAACTTTTTTGCAACCGTTGCAATGTTTCCCGCATTCATTTCTGCGGGATTGAACAGCGGGCCATCGGCCTGTTGTTGCAGGGTATTGACCCGTCCATCCCAGAAGAGCCCCCCTTGGGGCACCATGCTGGCAGCGGAGGTTTGCGTATTGCGTGTATTTTTTTGCGTACGTGCGGTTAGCGCATTCAGCGCAGCGGCCTGCTGCAAATTGTTCGATTCGTTTTCCGGGTTATCCGGGCCAATGCTGAAGTTTTGCTGTCGGTAAAGGTAGGTCAAAGAAGGTACGGCTCGTGCTCCGGCATGATGGAGATCGTCACCGCCCAATTGCACCGACAGGTTATTGTCAGGCGCGAACGCGGAAGCGGGATTGTGGCAGGATGCGCATGACTGCTTGCCCGAACCGGACAAACTGGCATCAAAAAATATCTTTTTGCCCAGCAATGCCATCATGCTCAATTCTTGTCTGGGCGGTATCTGCAAATTGCGAACCGGATAGGGATTCTTGCCCTGAGTGAGCATCCATGTTGCATAGGGTGAGGCTAACCATTCGCCCAGATCGAACGGACTGCGGTAAATGGTTGCGGATAAGAAAAGCGCCACCATGCCGATGACGGTGATGGTGGCGATGAACCAACGACTTTTTATCATATTTTAAATTCTATTGATTGCCACCACGCTGATGACAGCAGTGGTGGCGTGAGTTCTACTTCATGCAAACATCAGTTGGCCGAAGGCGTTGCGCTGCCTGCGGGCGGTGCAGTCAGTGCTGTACCTTGTGCGTTATCCAGATACAGGGGCGTGTTGTTGGCAGTACCTGCAAAGTTGAACATATCCATCATTGAACCGGCAGTTGCATCCCATGAACCTTGCCCCAGACGCGCCCCATTCAACCAGTTGTCTTCGATGAAGCGTGCCACCGAAGCCAGGGAGATGCGCGTATGGCTGATGTAGTTGGTCTTTGCCCAAGGTGATATCACCATCATGGGGATGCGTGTCCCCGGTCCGCAGCGGCCGTTGACTGGTGTGCCCTTGACTCCTGTTGCCTGCGAACCGGTTCCGCACACTCCGGCACCGTTGAGTTGATCCGCTTGCCCGTCAAACGATGAACTGGTTGGCGTTGCGTAGGCATGATCGTACCAGCCGTCTGAATCGTCATATGTCACGATCACCACGGTATTATTCCAGTCCGGCTGCTGCTGCAGGAAGTTCACCACCTTGGTGACAAAAGTCTGCTCATCCAGCGGATCGGAATATCCCGGATGGCTGTCCTGATAGGCTGGAGCCTTCAGGAAGCTGACGGATGGGAAATTGCCGGACGACACAGCGGCAAAAAAGTCGCTGAGGTCATACTGGTGGTTGGCCGGATCCGCCGTGCTGGTCCCCGGAGCCTGGGTGTAGCCAATGGCGGCAGTGCTGGCAGGACGCGCATGTGCCGGATTGGCGGTGCTTGCGTAGTACTGGAACCAGTTGTGGTGCGGAATATAGTCTGTCACCGTGCTCGCAACCACGGAAGATACCGTGCTGCGGTGACAGCCGGTGGTGCCGTTGGCATTGACCGCACTCAAGTCGAAACCGCCCATGAAGCCACCCCAGGTGAGTTTGGATGCATTCAGCAAATCACCGATATTCTTGCCGCCTACCAGGATCTGATCCGTGGCGCTGGAACACACATCGTATGCAGGGTCCACGTCGTTGATCAGCGTATAGCCACCCTGTCCGTCATTGACGTAGTACGAGTAGGTGCTGAGCGTGAATGGCAGCTTGCTTGTGGCCACCAGCTGTATGCCATTGGTCTGCCCACCTACTACTTCAAGCGCACCTGGAGTGGAAGGGCCGTAAGTATCGGTGTACGCATTGTCGCTCATCGCAAAACGCTGGGCATAGTTCCACAATCCGGTTACGGTATTGCCGTCGTAATAACCCATCACTTGACCTGTGGTGCCGAATGCACCTACCCCGCCTGTTGTCGCCTTGCCGGTATATTTCGGAAACAGATCGGCCAGGCCATTGTCATATGCCTGCTGTTCTGCCGTGTAAGCGTGATTCTGGTCCGCTGATGCGGCCTGGGTGCGGTCCAGGCGGAAGGGATTGGCGGCACCGGTGCCGTTGGCGGTGTTGGTAAAATTGGGATTGCTGCTCAGTAAACCGGCGGTCAGGTTGTTCGAGCTTGGCGTGCCGGCTGCTGCGGTGAACGCGGGTTCACCGGCAGGATTCGTCGCGGTGGGATAAGTGCCGAAATAGTGATCGAACGAGACATTCTCGTTAAAGATCACGACCACGTGTTTGATGGGCGTAGCAGTGACAGCGGCATTCTGCGGGGATATGGACGCAGCGGTTGAGCCGCCTCCACACCCCTGCAATGCGATGGGTATTACCGTGCTTGCCGCAACCAATGCGGCCAATTGCAGATGAATCCTTTTTAATTTCCACATAACGTCTCCCTGTTCGATTGAGGCATCAACGCCTTGACGAATCGTAAGCAATCTCTGTTGCAGCGCGATGACAACAAAATTTCAGGTTTGTATGGAAAGCGAGTTCGACTGATAGGTGTAGCGAATTTTTTGACGTCTTTACCTGGCAAGAGTCCAGGCGTTGGCAGGCTGGAAGGTTTTATGTGGTCCAAGTTGCGATGGTTTGCCGGATGCACTCCCAAGAAATTTTCGCCACATGGAATTGGGGATGCTACCGCGTTGAGTGTCGTTGCATCACGGGACGTGATGGCGCATACAAAAGGTGACCGGCTTCCGGTCACCTTGATATGGATCGACATGCGTACTCAGGAACGGCTCCATAAGGAGCAATGGTCGCCACCGAGAATATTATGCAAGCCCCCCGGCTAAGGCTGTGTCTCGATCAGCTTGCATTCAAGCACGCCCGCTTTGCC
The DNA here is from genome assembly GCA_027310725.1 of Sideroxydans sp. Classification (GTDB taxonomy): domain Bacteria; phylum Pseudomonadota; class Gammaproteobacteria; order Burkholderiales; family Gallionellaceae; genus Sideroxyarcus. Next base: position 8,083 of record DAIDAG010000052.1, read on the forward strand.
AGTCTTTTCGTCAGTCGAATGCAACAGATTCCGTGCGTACAAAATGCCCATTTTGGCTTCTTGCCATACGAAATAATTCTTGCCGGCCTCGGTGTTTACGTTTAGTACATCGTCGTTCTCTGCTTTCGACATCAAGGTATGCTGCCCAGGAGCAACTTCAAGCTTCATATAGGTCTTTGCGGAGGTCTGTCCAACAGGCTTGCCGTCCAGCAAAACATCCATCTTTACCGCGCCTCCCATTGATTCGTTTCGGTACAAATAGATGTTTGCTTTGTCCGGTTTGACAGCAAAGGTCTTCGCTTGCGTATCATGTTCGACACTTGCCATGGGAACCGAAGTGCAACCGGTCAATAGCAATATACCTAAAGGCAAAGCGAATCTCACAAATCCATTTAACATTTCAAATCTCTCCAGAGATAACAAGGTTCAACTGCACAAGATTCATTTACAGAATGTGATTCCAGCTTGCTTCGGATCTGGCATCAATTGATCCGTTGCATTTTGCCTCGCAGTTCAGCAGGTACGTCCTGAATCAGCATGATGGAAATGCTGCCATCAGTGGATTTATTGTTGTGCGCGGTCCTTGCAAGCATCGATGTATTGATGATCTCCGGTGACAGGTTATACATATTGCCGTTCCATGGATCAACTATGAACCAGCCGAGTATGCCGCCGAAAACAATGTTCCCTCCGATATACCATCCGTTAGCGCTAGCGGTAACCTGAATCGATTGGGTCTCGAACCCATCTTTTGAAATTCTGACTATGTATGATTTCTTGCCCCAATAAGTCCCGTCGCTCTTTTGCAGGGTCACGGATGTCGGTGTCGAACCCTTGAATACATCCATGCCTTTTTCATCGGTGATCAATATTGTGGCATCGCTTGGGGTGCTGTTAATTGGCATGAGCTGGGTGGAATGGCCAACTATGGTTGCGCAGCCAGAAACGCAAAACGCAGCCAATAAAATACAGCTTGATATCAGTACTCTTTTCATTTGTGTCCCCTTATTGCTTGATAAAGCTCTCTGTTGAATTACGCTTGAGGAAAAATCCCTCACTTAACTTGCGGTGACACCTTCTCGAAGTGATGACGAATATATGCCGCAGATATCGGTATATCAACCCAGTAAATCATGCATATATATGAGGATTCCTGATTTGCAAGTTGGGGGGCGCGATGTGATGCGTGCACAGCCGAATGGAAGGGGAGCTGTCTGCCCAAACAATACAGATTTGGTCATAAGGAGCAAATCGACCGCCGGAGCAGGTTGAGTGCCTGACAACTTGGCTTATGGGGGCGACGTGTATGTCGAACTGAAGTCCGCCGGTGCCAGACAGCGCCGGTTTCTCATGGAGTCTTGGTAATTTGTCTCTGAGGTCCATTTGCAGGATATCGGGGTCATTCTTTGGATTCCCCGTGCTGCCGGACTCCATTTTTGCCGCGGGATATCCGTCTGCGCGAATCGCTGCCCGGACCGGGCGGGCACGCACCGGTTACCCCGCTTGCCCGTCCACACGTGGCCGCATATACACGGGTAAATAGCGCAGCACCCAGGGCACGAAGCAGGCAAGCCAGACTGCCGCGGCTGCAACATACAGCCAGTAACTGCTCTGGCCAGGCAGCATATCCGCCAGTATGCGCAGCAGGGCGGCTAACTGGATTCCGGCAAACACCAACATGATCGGCCTGTCCACTTGCATCGGCAGGCCGGAATGCCCGAGCGTCACGCGCGTCCCCATGCCGATCAGCAATGTTGCAAAGCAGCCGATGGTAAGCGCATGCAGCGGCGCCAGTCCCCAGACCGGCACTGGCCCGGCGTCGATAACGGACGTAAGATCCTGGATGCCGAACAGCAGCATGGCAATGCCTATCCAGGCAAAGCCGATGTGCAGTACCGCGAGCAACGGTATGCGCAAGCTGCGGAAAAAGCCCCAGCAGTAGCTCAAATAGAGTGCGGCGAAAGACAGGGCAAAGTCGCATAGCCATAGCCAGCTGCCTGCGTTGGCGAGTTGCAGCAGGTTGTGCATTACGCTTGCGGCAAGGATGGTCCACCATGGCCAGTTCGGATTCCTGATGACATATTGCGGCAACGCGCTGCTGGTGAAGAAGGGAAACATGCGGTGCGCGACGCTCGCGAATACCGGCAACAGGAACAGCCACAGTCCGCCCTGGACGGCGAGGCGCAGGCAGAATGCATTGTCGTTCATCAGCCAGACCAGATAGGATGCAAGGCTGCACCATCCCAGACTGAATGCGATGAGAATGACGGTGGGATGCCGTTTGTCCCGATGCTGCGTGTCGAGCAATACCCGCAACAATGCATAGAGTCCCGTTCCCCAGCCGAGCAGGGTGCTGGTAGTCGCGACGACCAGAACAATATGGCTGCCAAACAAGCCCGCGTAGAAACCGGCAGCGCCCAGCATCAGCAACAGGAAAGCGGGCACATAGCGCTTTGCGGGGATTTCCCGGCCACCCATCCAGCGCGGGAAGACGGTCATCAGAAACCCGAACATGAAGAACGAAAACAGGCCGTAGATCATCAGATAAGCATGAACGGCAACAGGCACGATCGGCCAGTTTGCGGGATGCCCGACGATGCCAAAGCGCGTCACCAGTTCATACAGCCACCAGAGCATGGCAACGACGGCTTGCACTGCGCCGCCAAAGAACATGACGCGGTGGGGGGCGGCGGTAAAGCTGTTCCAGAGTTTGTTTGGCATCATCATTAGGTCGGGGTGGCGGAAATGTTGCCAAAGTGCGACGGGCCCGGACGGTCAGCCGGTGCTCCACGCTCTCGGACGTTTCATGCCCGCGATCTTGCAGGCCTGCTTTACATAACCGTACGGGAACAGCTCGAATATCGCGTTGCGGGAAGCGGGGCCGAGCCGCACGGACAGATGTTTCGTCACATGCCGGACATCGGGTGCGACCTGGTGTTCTGCATAATATTGGCGCATGAAATTAATCGCATCCCAATGGTCTTCGGTCAGTTGGATGTTTTCCTGATTGGCGAACCGTTCGGCGATCTCTTCGTTCCAGGTCAACGGTTCGACCAGGTAGCCCTCTTCATCAATGTCTGGTGTCTGCATGTTTCCTCCTCGTCGGTGTGCGTGAACTAAAAATGACCTCTTTGGGTAGCGGCAACAACGTCTTTTCAATCGCTTTTTTGTTCTTGACCAGGTCGGCCAATGTCGTTTCGCGCAGCACTGAAAAAAAGGCTGCGAGCGCGGTGTCCAGTACGCCGCTCAATTTGCATGCATCGGACATGACGCAATGATTCTGCGCGGCAGTGAAACACTCGACCAGGTCGAAGTTATCCTCGGTTGCGCGCAATATTTGTTCGACGCAGATGCTGGAAGGCGGCAGCGCCAGACTCACGCCTCCGTTGCGGCCGCGCGTGCTTTCGATCAGCCCGGATTGGGTCAATTGATGGGATATCTTGACCATGTGGTTCTTGGAAACCGCGAACCGGTCGCTCACTTCCTGAATTGTGACCGGTTCGCCATAACGGTGTGCCAGATACATCATCAGGCGCAAACCAAGGTCGGAATATTGGGTCAGTTTCATGCTCGTCTTTCAGGCCGGGATCACCAAATTTCATAACATGTACAAATGATACATGTATTAATATATCATGCAAGTCGTTGTCGTTTTTGCCGCCGTGGCAGCAATGACAACCGGTCATAATTTTGGTGAGGAGACCGAAATGCCAACCACTGCCGATTTCACCGGTGCCGACCGCCCTCAGGGCAATGAGGCTTCGCGGTTGCAGGACGAACTGCTCCGGACAACAACCGGGGAGAGGCTGAAGCCCTGTCCGATCATTTTTGCGCTGACATGAACGGGCACCCCCGCAGGCTGGCAGTTTGTTGGTCGGGCACACGCACATGACACATGAGCTGAATGTGTGCGGATTGCCGCCACCCGAGCCGTTCGAACAGATCATGCGCGCATTGGCGTCGCTCCCCGACGAAGCCGCGTTGCAGGTGCACATCCATCGCGAGCCCTACCCGCTGTACGAAGTGCTGCAGGGCGACGGCTATGCCTGGCAAACCACGCCATTGGCAGACGGCAGTTTCATGATTCGCATCAGTCGCCACGCATGAAAACCGCTTCGCTCAACACCGAACAGGCACCGCCGATTTCCGTGCCGCTGCGCTTCTTCGCGGTTGCCCCGTTGTTCCTGTCGCTGGCCGCGCTGATCTTGCTGTCCGGTGCAGACAATCCTTTCTCCGATACACACATGCCCGCATTGCTGGCCGCGACGCACTGCATCACGCTGGGATTCATGGCGACCATCATGGTCGGGGCCATGCAGCAGATATTGCCGGTGGTGATTGGCAGCCCGATGCCGGGATCGCGGTTGACCGCATGGCTCATCTTCCTGGCGCTGGTATCGGGCGCGTTGCTGCTGCCTGCCGGATTTGTGCTGGAGCAGCCGTCATTGCTCAATCTTGCGTGGCCGCTATTGCTGCTGGCTTTCACGACATTCATCGGTGCCAGCCTGATCAGTCTGGCGCGCTCGCCGGCACGCAATGCCACAAGGACCGCGCTGCAGCTGTCCGTCTGCGCGCTCGCGGTTGGCCTGGCTCTGGGCACACTGCTTGCACACGGCTATGCCACCGGCACGTTGCTGCCGGATGCCGGCGATCTGGCATCGGCACATGTTTCGCTGATGCTGGGCGGCTGGGTGCTGCTCCTGATCGTAGGAGTCTCTTACCAGGTCGTGCCGATGTTCCAACTCACGCCGAACTATCCGAAATGGCTGACCGTCACGCTGGCGCCGGCCATCTTCGGCTCGCTGCTCCTGAACGAATCCCTTCTATTGTTCCGACCTGAATCGCGCTGGCCGGCCGCGGTTGCGCAGGGCATGTTCTGGGTTCTGGCAGGCGGTTTTGCTGTGGCTACGCTTAGCGTGCAAAGCAAGCGTCGACGCCGCGTTGCCGATGCCACACTGAGTTTTTTCCGATTGGGGATGATGGCGTTGCTGTTTGCCGTGTTGCTTGCAATAACGGTGCCGCTGTTTCAGGCGACCGATCGCCTGGAAATGCTGATTGTGATCGTTTTCCTGCTCGGTTTTGCGATGTCGGTGATGCACGGCATGTTGTACAAGATCATTCCCTTTCTGGTGTGGTTTCATTTGTTTCGGGGAGGCATAAAGGTCGGCATCCCCAATATGAAGGAGATCATTCCGGAACGCTGGATGTGGAGGCATTTGTGGCTGCATCGAGGTACCTTGCTGGCGGCGCTGTGCGCTCCCTGGTGGGGCACGGCAGTCTGGCTGCTGGCGCTGGGTTTGCTGTTGCAGGGCGCATTACTCGGTTACGCGCTATTTACGGCGATCTCAGTTTATCGGCGTACCCTGGCGCGGCTGGAACAGGCTTGAAACGATTTTGCGCCCTTGCAGTTCGTTATTCCCGTCCTTAAAAATCAAACGGGGCCTGCTCGCGCAGACCCCGTTGAGATCACCTGCCTTGAAGCGCTTACTTCGCCAGGCTGAGTTCAAACTCGACCAATTCCTTGATCTCGGCCTGTTTCTTGCCGGCCGGATCGTTGGGGATCATCGCTGCCGTACCCCAGTTGCCGTGACCGCCTTTGGAAACTTTCATCATCAGGCCTTCCACCAACGGATATTCCTTGGCGTCGGGCGCGGCCGATCCATTGTTTGAGTATTTGTATTTGGTTGCACCCTTGTATTTTTTAGCCACATCCACCCAGGCCGGACCAACCACCTTGTGGTCGATTGCGTGACAAGCGGTGCAGCCGTCTTTCTTGGCCAATGGTGGCATATCGATTGCCATAGCGCCGCCAGCAACCATCAGACCCCCTGCTGTAATCAAGCTAACGATGATAGATTTCATAATCACTTGCTCTCCATTTTAGGTTTGTAGACTCGTTGTACCGTACTGCTCCCGCTATTCAAAAAACAATCCTGCAAGGCAATTGTCGAGTTGAATAATGACTATTAACGACCTGCTGCAAAAATAGTTGACTTAAATACTACCTTTTCATTCGACTCGTGAAAATTATATTTTTATTTAGAGTCTCCGCAATTAATGTCCAGGGACGCTCTGGCTTAACAAAGCCAACTCAATAGTTGTAGTTCATTCCTCGACCAGCCAGGAACACGCGGCCGTAGACCTTGGCATCGGCTACGATCCCGGAAACGCCACCGTACCGGTGATTGTCGTCGTCGATACGGGTCCAGGTAATGCCCTGATCGTCGGACCGATAAACCCCGTCCTTTCCTTTGATCGTTCCCACAAGGTAGACAGCCGCCGAGTAGGTGGAACCTGCGGCAGGCACCCCTAGGGCGACCTTGATGGCTCCATGCACATTCGTGAATTCCGGCCCCACCGTTGCCATTGCGGTCAGCTTCGTCCAGGTGATTCCGGAGTCGACGGAGTGCCACAGGTTGTTCGCGTCGGCCAGCCAGACATCTCCCTCGGCGAAAGGGTTTACCGCCAAGTCCGTCACGCTGAACCCGTTGTTTCCCCAGGTCTGCGAGCTGATAGTGAAGGTGTGCCCTCCATCGGCGGAACGGTAGAACTTTCCGGGAGGATTGCCGCCCCACCAATTTCCTCCATGGTCGTAGGCGTAAACCTTGAGCGGGTTCTTCCGGTCGGCAGCAACGTGATAGGAACCACCCGATGCCGGGGCCGGAAGGTTGGTTGCCGTCCAGGTGCTCCCGTTGTTGGTCGTGTAGTAGGGAGCCTGGCCTGCGACCGACCAGATCACATTGGAACCGTCGGCTGTCACCACTACCCTGGACTGATCTCCCGAAGCGGAAGCGGTCGGAGGCAGGGTCGGGAAGTTCGTCCATGTGGCCCCGGAGTCGGTCGAGTACACGCCTTTGGAAGTAGTGAATGTCCCTACGGCAGCGATGTAGGCCGGGTTGTTCCAGGCCATGTCGATTCCCGTTCCATTCCCGCCGCCCAAAAGAGGTGTCGCACCCAGGTTCGGTGACCGGGTCGGCGCGACAGTCAGGGATGTGTTGACATAAATGCCGGTATCACCCTGCCCGCTGGCCAGAAGGTAGGAAGCGCCCGGTGGCGGCGCCATCATCGCGAGGTTGACCATTTCCTCGATCCCGTTGACGTCGAAGACCCAGGAAGGCGTCGCCGACGAGAAGGCATTGCTTGTCGACCATATCCCGCCACCGACCACGTAAGACACATGATCAGGATTGAAGGGATCGATCTTCAGGTCGTCGACCCAACCCCAGTAACTCGGGCTGGCCGCACCGGTGGTTCCGGTCGCATCGTGATAATTGTGGGAACCGTTTGAGTCACCGGATCTCCCGATTTCGTGCCACGTTTGTCCATCGTCGGCGGAGGCCATCGCAATCTGAACCCAGGTTGCGTCCCCCCATGTGCCGGATACGCCAAAAGCAATTTTTGTCGTCGGACCCGAGCCATAGACCGAGAGGCCTCCAATACCACCATAGTAGGTGGTGGGTACATCAGACGAGGAGATCAGCTTCGTCCATGCAGTGCCGTCAAACTTATATAGCCATGAGGGTGCGCCGCTACCGGGCCCCGAGCTCGAGGCAAAAGGCACGTAGAACATGCCATCGGCGGCCCGAACCATGTGCGGAATATAGGGAAGGACAGGAACAGCAGGTGTGCCGGTCGTAGCACTCGTGACAGCAGCGGGAATCGTGATTGCGGTCCAGGTGGTTCCACCGTCGGTCGATTTGTAGAGGTAGGAAGCAAGTCCCGCCAGGCCTTTGTAGTCGGGGGCGACCCCCACATAGATGGTTTGGGTCGCACTCCCCGTGGGAGAAAAGCCCGTCGTCGGAACCGTGGTGTCAAACACAACGAACTCGATCCCGACCGGACTTCCACCGTTGGAGTTGGTCATGTCGGTTGTCGTCATCACATATGAAGACAGCAAGGTCTGGTGCCACGTAAGTCCTCTGTCCGTGCTTTTCCACAGCCCTGCCGTGCGCGATGCATAAAACATCGTCGAGGGAAGGTTGGGATCCACTGCCAGCCGTTCGCCGATCGCCCGGCCCTGGTTATTCGATCCGACCGGGAAGGGAAGGCTCACGTAGTTCCAGGTGTTGCCCTGGTTGGACGAGTAATAGAACCGTCCGTTTCCATACGATACGGCCATGCTCGTCGTCATGTACACCTTGCTTGCATCCGTGGGATCGACCGCGAGGCTCTCGGCACCTTCATTGCCGCCATCCGGCCGACCAAAACCGTCGGTGAGCGCAGTCCATTGGGAAATGCCGTTGTCCCACCGGTATACGCCGTCCATGTCGGTTCGCGCGTAGCGCAGATTGGTCGCGGTAGGGTGGTAGATGACGCCAGGGACATACCCTCCGCCCCCCATCTTGATGTTGGCCCAACCCGTGGAGGGGGCCACAGATCCCTGGGGAGTAGATGAGCCGGAAGATCCGCCAGTACCAGCCGGCGAGATGCTGCCCGATCCGGCACCACCGCAGGCACTCAACAGTCCCGTGGTCGACAACACACTTACAAAGAGCAAACCGATTAGACCTGAATGTTTCATAGATAGATTTCCATGTATTCTGATTTTCAAGACGGCGTTGTCTGGGACTTGCCGTGCCTTGCGTTTCGCCAAGTACGCCTGCCGATTCAATCGTCCGTTGTAGCCTCATTTCAGGACTGCGTCTGGACGCGACCCCACAACGAACACTGATCAGCTTGGCTGAAACTCATCGGTAGAGAATAGGAAATCCGACCTTCGAAGTCAAAATAAATACACGCCGGAGTCCGCCTCAATCCGATTTCCACCCTATAAACTTGTGAAATCTCCCACCTTCACGGCAAGAATTTGCCGAGCCCCCCTCAAGGTTGCAGTGCAGGACGATCATGACGCGGCCTTTCAAGAGCGTCTCCGTTCTCACGTGGCGGGGAGGCCGCCATCCCATGTGCGCAAGCTGCAAGGCCGGTGAAATAACCGATAGCACCGGGCGCGAACACTTGTTGCTTGGGAATTGGAATTCCATCTGTCGCACCTTGCCTGCCTCGCCAATCAAGCGCAGCACAGATGATGCGAGGAAAGCGATCTGCAGCAACGCACCCAGACGGTTTGTCTGCTTGGAGCGACTTGCAGAGAAACCTAGTCCAAATTGCCCGCTCTTTTTTGACGAACAGAGCGAAGGAGTGAACAATGTCGCACTCGTTCATGCCGAACGCTGAAAAAATAGCCCTCGGCGTCGGTGAATAAGAGGCACATTCAGGCTGAATAGCCAGGAAACCAGAGGTATATGGCCAAAGACCCGACAGATTGCAGCACCGTCGATTTCATCGCTCCCGGATTGCATGTGACTTGTGGCCAGGTATTGATGGACCGGCAGCGGCACATTGCGATCGTGGCGAAAAAAGGCCGGACTTGTGCGCACCTGGTGCGTGTGAAATCCGGGGTGCTGAAACTGACCAGACACACCGCCAAAGAACTGGTGGAAGAGTGGTCGGACGCGGATTATCCGTTTGAGCGTGCAATCACGAAATTGCTTGAACTGGGCAAACAGCACGGCATTACCGATGCTGCGCGCCTTGCGCTGGAGGAAATGCTCAGGACAGGGCGCGAACCGACGCAGCAGCGGTTATTCGGCTAACGGTTGCCAGACAAGGCGAAGCGATCAGGCGGCATGCCTTAATTTTTCTTTTGCATAAGGGGTGCCGGCGCGGCAGCCCTGGCGGGTGCCGCGCTGCCGCAATTCGAATTCGATCCCGTTCAGCACATTCCATTTTTCCGCACACCAGACGGGCGCCAGCAAAACATCCCGCGACGCAGTCGCTGTTACGCGGTGGTAGATGATGTTTTCGGGTGTGCGTTCGATCAGGTTGGCCGCCATGCAGATGTATTCATCCCGCATCAGCGGGAGATACTCGCCCAGCCGCCATTGATGTGCCAGCAGCGTGTGTTTCACGATGTGCAAAGGATGAAGCTTGAGCCCGTCCACGCCGATATCCAGTACTTTGTCCAGGGTGGCATGGCAATGCTCTTCGGTTTCACCCGGCAAGCCGATGATCAGATGGGTGCATAAAGGGATGCCGCGCCGGCGCGTTGCCTTGGCGGTTTCCCGGTATTCGGCAAAGGTATGGCCGCGGTTGACCCGTTCCAGGGTTTCGTCAAAGGAGGACTGGAGTCCCAATTCCAGCCACACTTCCAGTCCCTGATCGCGAAAACGCTCGAGCAAGTCCAGCACGTCGGATGAAACACAGTCGGGGCGGGTACCCACGGCAATCCCGACCATGTCCGGTTCATTCAAGGCTTCGCGATAGAGCGCTTCCAATGCCTCGACTTTGTCGTAAGTGTTGGTGTAGGCCTGAAAATAGGCGATGAATTTGCGGGCACGCGTTCGCTTGGCAATGGCCCGACGCGCCTTGGATATCTGGGCTGCGAGGTCGAGGTGTGCATCGGCATCCGGGCTGAAGGAAACGTTGTTGCAGAAGGAACATCCGCCGCGTCCTTTGGTGCCGTCCCGGTTCGGGCAGGTGAACCCGGCATCCAGCGCGATCTTGTGGACACGTTCGCCATGGCGGCGAAGCAGATCTTGTCCGAAGGTATTGATTCTGTCTGAAAGTATCATTGCCTGGCTAATCACATTCTATGCCCGCTATTTTGCGCTCGAATCAAGGTAAGCGAGTTCGATTTATTCACATTTTTCGTCGATTCGACGGAGGTGAGGATGAAACCCTGAATGTTTGCCTGATACAGTCAACTATGGGAGGATGCCTCTCAACCCGATCTTTTCAATCGCCTTTCAGGAGAACGCCATGTCAAGAATGCGCAATATTGCTTTATCTACCGCACTCCTTTTTTCAGCGCTGGCTTTGTCTGCTTGCGCGACCAAACCGAAGGAAGTTGCTGCCGAGCCGGCTATTCCGGTTGTTGCACCTGCCGAGAAAGCTCCCGCACCGGCTGTTGCTGAACAATCAGCGCCGGCTCCGGCAGTCACGGCCGCACAGGTTGCGCCGAAACCGGAAGTCAAGAAAGCGAAGAAGAAACTTGCCCCGGCAAAGAGCGCTCCGCCCAAAGTGATAGCGCCTGAACCCGCTCCCGCACCGGCTCCGGCCCCAGTGGTGCAGCAAGAGGTGCCGCCAGCCCCGGCCCCAGTAGCCGTGACGCCTCTTCCAGTGCAAAAGGCCGAACCGGGATTCCTGGAAAAATACTGGTTATGGTTGCTTGGTGTCATCATCGCCGCGATTGCGGTCGTGATGTTTACAAAGAAGGGCTAGAACGGCGCTGGCTGAATGCGCCGGCATACGGTGCATCCCGACCGGCCGCACGCTATCGTTATCGGGGGCTTATAAAAAATTCGGCACCTTTGAAGGTGCCGAATTTTTTTGGTGGAAATTAAACATCTCCACATGCCGAAGCCGGAGTCGGCATCGTCGCGATTTGAGGACGCGCTTCAAGATGTCAGATGTATTCTCGAACCTGTCCGTGCGAGCATATGGCATACTTTTCGCGCATTTGGAATGCCTGAAGGATATGGCCGGCAGGTAGCAAATATCAACGACAAGGATTTCAGCTATGCTCACTATTCGCAAATCCGAAGACCGCGGCTACGCGGATCACGGTTGGCTCAAGAGCCACCACTCATTTTCATTTGCCGGTTATTACGATGCGGCCCACATGGGCTGGGGCAACCTGCGCGTGATCAATGAGGACAGCATCGCGCCGGGTACCGGATTCGGGAAGCATGGTCACCAGGACATGGAGATCGTCAGTTATGTGTTGTCGGGCGAACTGGCGCACGAGGACAGCATGGGCAACGTGCAGACCATTCCGCCGGGCGATGTGCAGCGCATGAGTGCAGGCACCGGCGTGGTGCACAGCGAGTTCAATCACGCGCAAGGCGAGACCACACATTTTCTGCAGATCTGGATCATCCCGAACGTGACGGGGATCGTGCCGGGCTATGAGCAGAAGACCATTCCGGCCGATAAAAAACGGGGGGCCCTGTGCCTCGTGGCTTCGCCAGACGGAGCGAAGGGATCGGTCATCATCCATGCCGATGCTTCACTCTATGCGGGCCTTTTCGACAAGGGCGAGCGAGCGGTACTGGCGCTTGATCCAGCCCGCAAGGGTTATGTGCATCTGGTACGCGGGGCTCTGGCGGTCAACGGCCAACGCATCGTTGCGGGTGACGCGGTCTTGCTGGAAAACGAGAGCCGGATCGAGCTGGCCGAGGGCGCCGAAGCCGAGGTGCTGGTGTTCGATCTGGAGGCGTAAGCCTTGCGTCGTTGCACAGTGAGCTGATACCAGCTTTGTTGTGCCGGAAAGTCCCTGTCCTGAGTCGCGGCCACGAGGGCACGCGGTTGGCGAACATGGTGATAGACTTGAACCGCAATTGAACATTTACAACGGCTGATTAGCCCGTTTTAAAAGTTACCCTGGTCGAGGAGGCAATCATGGACAGAGACAGAAGCCGGGAGGCCGAGGAAGATGACAGCCCCCCATCCAAGGCCGATCTTGCACGCGCCAGGCTGAAGATTATTGCCCGCTATGTCATGATCGGATTTGCGCCGGTCGTGTCCGCCGCGGCCTTGATTATCGGCGTGATCGCTATCTCGAACACTCAATCACAATCAGATCGGACAAAGTTCAGCGAGCTTGAATCCAGGATCGACAGCTTGAATGCAAGCTTGTCGGAGACCAAAGGTGAACTGGAGAATCTCAAGTTCACCCAGTCGCGTGAAAAGACAATGCGCGGTGAGGAATACAAGAAACTTGACGCACAGGGTGCGAGGGTCATTCAGAGCGTGACCCTTCTGCAAACAAAGTTGAAGGTTTCTCCCACGCTCGAGGAGCAATTGCGAGCGCCAGCCAGTTCTCCTTTGCCCGCGCCGGTCGGCGCAGCTTCTGCTCCAGCCGTTGCGCCCGTATCGCCGGCGACCAACAAGACGCAAGCCGTCACTTCCGAACTGGCGGTGGCCAAAAAACCAGTCGCCACAGCACCCAAACCCAAAGCCGCTGACAATGTGTCTGACCAGGTGAAAGCCTTGCGGGAAGCGATTGAAAAGTTCAACAAGCAATAAGCAGAAAAATTTTCTTTGCGACGGCCGCATCGATTTTGGTACGAAGTGAGTGCTTCATCTAGCCCTGACATACGGCCAGTTCATCCCACTCCGTCGTGTACCGTTTCGACCGGTTCCCTCCGCGCATCGCCCAGGATTGATGCATCCCTTCGCCCAGCAGCTTTAGCGTTCCGCTGCCCATTCTGTTGTTGATGCGATCCATTGCGCTCATCAGCGCGTGGGATTTTTGCCGCGCGGTTACATCGTCGAACAGGGTGTTGGGCCGTGCTGCGGCAGGAATGATCTGGGTGAGCGTGACGCCGGCCTTCTGGTAGGCGTAGCCGCTGCGATAGATCTGGCGCAAACCATGCAAGGCCGCGCGGCAAAAAAGGCGGGTATCGTCGGTCGGCTCGACCAGCGGTATCAGTATCCCGGGCTGGTATTGCGGGTCGCTTCCCTTGTGCGGATTGGTCCGGATATAAACATGGATACCGCCGGCCATGGATCGTTGCTGACGCAACTTTTCGCCGGCGCGGGTGGCGTAAGAGATCACGGCCTCTTCCAGATCGGGCAGGCTGGAGGTGGGCATGCCGAAAGAGCGGGAACAGGTGACCTGCTGTTTTGCCGGGGCGATATCATCCAGTTTCAGGCAGGCGCTGCCGTTCAGCTCTTCCACGATGCGTTCGAACACGATGCTGAACCTTGCGCCGAGTCGTTTGGCCGGCGCACGTTTCAGGTCGAGTACGCTGTGGATACCGATCTCTTGCAGTTTCGGCACGGTGTGCCTGCCGACACCCCACACTTCGCCTACCGCGATGGAGGCGAGCAGGGTGTCCAGTTCGGTCGCGCTCATGCTGTTGAAATCGCACACGCTGCCGAAACGGGGGGTGTTTTTCGAAACATGGTTGGCGAGTTTGGCCAGCGTCTTGCTGGGGGCTATGCCCACGCACACCGGGATACCGATACATTGCCGGACGGTTTCCCGTATCTGCTGGCCATAGGCGGTGTGTTCGGTCGGGATGCCGGTCAGTTCGAGGAAGGACTCATCTATCGAGTAGACCTCCTGGCCCGGGCTGAAGCACGAAAGCAGCGACATCACGCGGTTGGAGAGGTCGGCATACAGGCTGTAGTTGGAGGAGAGGGCGACGATACCATGCCGCTTGGCGATGTCTTTCATCTGGTACCACGGCACGGCCATCTTCAGTCCGAGATCCTTTGCTTCCTGCGAGCGCGACACCACACAGCCGTCGTTATTGGAGAGTACGACGACGGGCTTGCCCTCCAGTTTCGGCTGGAACACGCGCTCGCAGGAAACATAGAAATTGTTGCAATCGACCAGCGCGATGGCGCGTGGCATGGATCACAACCTGTGCACGTTCCACTGCACCACGCCCCAGATGGAGAAGTCGTGTTCGGCCGTGATGGTCACTTCCGGATAATCCGGATGCGCGGCGCGCAGCACTTTGCCTTGCGGTGTGTAGAGCAATTGCTTGACAGTGAACTCGCCATCGATCACGGCCACCACTACACATCCGTGCGTGGCCGGCACCGAACGATCCACCACCAGCAGGTCGCCGTCGAAGATGCCGAGGTCGCGCATGGAGTGTCCCGCCACGCGCATGAAGAACGTGGATTCCCGGTGCTGGATGAGGTGCTCATCCAGGCTGAGGCGGCGTTCGACGTAATCGTCGGCCGGCGACGGAAAGCCGGCCGGCACCGCCTTGCGCAGCAAGGCCCGCTGTCTTTCGAACATGGTCTTGTTTGGATGCGTCAGCGAAAGCAGCGCTGAGTGGGCGGCGCGGCGCGCCGGGTTGGAGAAAGCGAGATTGGCCATGATATGGTCCTTACAGAACGAACGTTCTCAGTATGCTAAAGAACGTTCGTTCTGTTGTCAACCGGGGGAACGCATTATTTTCTTTGAATCAATGCAAGCGCCTGAACCTCGCATGATTGGCGAGTGTTTGCGTCCAAAGTGTTCAACCAGATTTCGGGAATTGCGTCCAATCCGTACAGTGCACCTGCCAGCATTCCCGTGATCGCCCCCGTGGTATCGGCATCGCCACCGCGATTGACCACGTCGATCAGGCATTCCCGAAAATCATCCGTGTCGAAAAAACTCTGGAACACCGCCTGCATCGTGTCGACGACATAGCCGCTGGGGTTGCTGCTTGGGCGCACGGCCCGGAATTTGAATTCGGGATGACGCGCGGCAAGCGGATGGGCATGCCGGTGCAGCAGGTGGTTCTTGTCCGCGCCGCGCAGTGCATCCTGCACCATGAATACGAGGCATTCGCTGGCGGCATCGGAAAGGGCGCAGTGGTGGGTGACGTGGGCTTGTGCGCGGCAGTCGGCGCGCACGGCTGCTTCCGCCTGGCCGAAAGTAGCGAGTGCCACCGGCAACACGCGCATGGCCGCACCGTTGCCGGCGTCGTGATCGGAGTAGGGCGCTTCCGGATTGCCGGTCTTGCGGAATTGCAACAGATTGCGCCGTACGGTATTGCCAATATCCACCGGCTTTGCGCGCATCCAGTTATCGAATGCCAGGGCTGCCGCAAATGCGTCCACTCCGCCTTGTGCAAGTATGGAGTCGCCGAGCGCGAGCGACATGGTGGTGTCGTCGGTGACATGCCCCGGCTTGAGGTGCAGCCAGCCGCCGCCGCGTAGCGTGTCGTGAACGCCGTATTGCGCCGCGATCTCGCTCGGTGTCATGAATTCCACCGTCGCCCCCAGCGCGTCGCCGATGGCGAGGCCGAGATAGGCGGCAACGGCGCGGTCTGTGGTTGCAGTTTTGTTGGGCATGATCTCCGTGCACACTTAAATCGTAGCGAGCGGTTCGAGTGCAAGGCGCACGGAGCACAGAAACCGGAATGTACAATCCGTCTGTCGCTTTGCGACCCCGGATTTCGAGCACCGCGCTGACAACTCCGCAACTGGATTGCCAGTTAGCGGATTGCGTACCCTTGGTGCAACGCCGCGAGCGGAAGGGTGGCGGCGTAGCCGTCGGGCACCCACCGGCCTACCCCTTGCGGGTGAATCGGATCGCGCAGTAGATTTATTCTTCAGGTCCGAAGCAATTCAGATAATCCGCGCAATATTCGCAGCTTGGCGAGCGGCAGGCGTTGATTCCTTCCTGTTCGCACAACTGCTTGTAGATGAATTTCTTCCATTTCATATCGTGCACGTTCTTGGCCGCGAGGGATGGGAAGTTCTGGGTCATCAGCCGGCTCAAGTGATCGCGCGACCACAGCCCCAGGTCCTGCCACAGATGGTCGCTGGCCATGCAGGCCGCGGTGACGATCTCTGCCATCCATTCTTCCGACATGTTCCTGTGGGCGCGGTGTGCAAGCAGCAGCCCGAGGACATCGTCGCGCTCCAGTGTGCGAGGATCTAATATGTTCTCAGCGCAGCGGATCACCAACTCCACACCGGGGAAGTGGTGTGTCAGCAAGGCGCAGAAATCCTTTTCCTCCAGTCCGAGTCCGGGAGGCAGCGCGCCCACTCCGTCAATCTGGCTGGAAATCATCTGCGCAAGCAGTTGATCGTTCGGAAGCCCGGCTGCATGCGCCATCAGATCCGCATACAGGCCCGGGATTTGAAGATTGCCTTTTGCGTTCGTCCTTTCTCCCGCTTGCGGGAGAGAGTTAGAGAGAGGGACTTCTTGCTGCCTGAGCATGACGTCGGTTCGCATGATGTCCTCCTATTTGCTGGGATACTCGATCAACAGGTCTTCGTCGCGCAGCACCATCTGGCAGGCCAGGCGCCATTCGGTGGTGACGAGATCGTTGATTTTCATCGCTTCGACCTGTGCTTTTGTGATCTTGCCGGATTCCTTGAGCACGCTGATCTCGCGGTCCGTGAGTGGTCCTGCCATGGGTCCCTTGTTGGACAGGTTGGTGACCTTCACCAGACAAGTCGAGCATTCGCCGTCTCCGCAGCCGAAGTCGATGGGAATGTGGTTATCCTTGGCCAGTGTCAGCACGGTCGTGGTGTGGCTGCCGGCAACGGCATACACCGTCTTGTCTTTGTGTAAGGGGCTGGAAAAAGTGATGTTGGGCATTGCTGTTGCTCCTGCGATAGTTATAAAAAAATTAGTTAAACAATCGTCGTAAAGCGACACCTTATCCCTCTCTCCCAACGGGGGAGAGCAGGAGAGGGGGAATGGACACGGTGGCAGCGGTTGTTGCTGACGCCATGACCATTAGGCTTTTACGCTGACCTCGCCGCCCAGCACCTGCGCCTGGCAGGCGAGGCGGTCGTTGCGTCCGGCCATGTTCTCCTGCAGCACCTTGTCTTCCAGCACCGAGCGCTGGCTCATGTTCTCCATGCCGGAAGTGATCTTCATCATGCAGGTGCCGCATTCGCCTTCGCGGCAGCCGTAGGTGATGCTGGCGCCGACCTTCTCGGAGATCTCGATCAGGCGGGTACCCGCTGGGACCGAGACGGTGATGCCGAGTTTTTCGAAAGTGACGTTGGACTTAGGCATGCGAGTGCTCCAGATAATGAAATGCGCGTAGTGCGGCGTTTGCCCCCTCGCCTTTGGGGAGAGGGTTGGGGTGAGGGAAAGCAGACATGCTGAATCCCGAAGATGTGAAAATTTCACGCATGGCTGCTGGCGAGTAATTCAGACATGGAAATGACGCGGTTTTCGATATTGCCGGTCAGGTGTTGGGCGAGCTGTTTGCCGAGGTCGCGGCAACGGCCGAGTTCCTCGTCGGTGGGGATCAGTTTGGCGCGTACGCCTTTGATCGGCACCCGCAGCTTGAGTCCGCGCAAGCGTTCTTCGATCATGTTGATCGCCTCGCCGCTCCAGCCGTAGGAACCGAACGCGGCTCCCAGCTTGTCGCTGACCTTGATGGCGGCCAGCGAAGACAGCAGATCCCAAACCGGCTTCACGGCATCGCCGTTGATGGTGGGCGAGCCGAAAGCGAGGCCGTCGGCTTCCTCGATCAGGTCGATGAAAGGCAGGTCGCCGCCGGCTTGCAGGTCATACAACGACACGCGTACGCCGGAGATGGCCTCGGCACCCTCTGCCACGGCTTGCGCCATGCGCGCCGTGTTGCCATAGGAAGAGATGTAGAACACCAGCAACGATTTGTTGTGCGCGCCGATCTCGTTATGCAACAAGGGAGAAGCCAGCTGGCGATAACGCTGCATGTAGCTGAGCGGTGCTTCGCGCAGGATGGGGCCGTGTGCCGGGGCGATGAGCGCCAGCGGGAGCGGTTCGAGCAGATCCAGTGCCTCCAGTACATGTTCGCGGAACGGACGCATGATGTGCGCGTAGTAGTACTCGAACGAGAAGCGGAAGTCACCGACCTGGTCGTTGAACAAACGCGGATCGCAAAAATGGCAGCCGAACACGTCGCCGCTGAACAGGATGTTCTGCTCCTCGATCAACGTACATTGCGTATCCGGCCAGTGCAGGAAAGGCGTGCTGAAAAAACGCAGAGTGCGCCCTCCCAGTTCGATTGTGTCGCCGGTCTTGACGATGTTGAATTGCAGGTCGGTGCTTTTGATCAGCGCCTTCAGCATCAGTTGTGCTTTGGCCGAGATATACAGCTTGGCTTGCGGTGCGCGCCTCATCAGTTCCGGCAAGGCGCCGCTGTGGTCGGGCTCCAGATGGTTCAGCACGATGGTGCTGATCTCGTCGTAGCGTGCGACTTGTTCCAGTCGCGCAAAGAATTCGTCGGCATGCGATTCCTTGACGGTGTCGATCACCGCTACGCCGTTCGTGCCGTGCACGCAGTAGGAGTTGTAGGTTGTGCCGTTGGCCGTCTTGAGGATGATGTCGAATTCGCGCAAGCCGGGATCGAGCGCGCCTATCCAGTGCGTGCCGGGGGCGATCTCGACGGCATCCGGTATGCGTATCATGTTACTGATTCCGGCGACGGGCAGGGTTTCGCATGATGGTCTTTTGGACATGCTTCAAGATCGCCATTCGGTCGCGCATCGTTCAGGCCGATCCACGTGTTCACCATATCGTCATCGAAGCCGACCCGGAATTCCCCGTCCACTTGCATTAACGGACGCCGAATCAACAGTGGTTCCGCAATCATCATGTCGAGAGCCGTCTGTGCATCCAGCACGGCAGGATCGACTTCACCGGATTTGACGCGCGGCGCACCGGGATTGAACCACTGGACCACTGGCAATGCACCGAAGAACGGGCGCAGGCGTACTGCACTCCATTTCTCGGTGAGCAGGTTCTTCGCCAGCACGGTATGACCCGATGCGGCCAACCACACCTTTTGCTTGGTGTTGTTGCCGCAACCGGGCTTTTCGTAGAAGACGACAGTGGCCATGATCGAGTTTTCTCAGGCCGCAAGTTTCTGCAACGGGATGCCGGTAAGCGAGCCGGGCGGGTTCATCGCTTCGCCGTCCTCGTTGAGGATTGCACCTTCGATCGGACAGATGGTGGCGCATTGCGGATCTTCGAAATCGCCCGCACATTCGGTGCACTTGTCAGGGTCGATCAGGAAAGTCGGCTTCGCTTCGTAGATCGCCTTGCTCGGGCACAGCGGTTCGCAGGCCCAACAGTTGACGCAGGATTCGATGATTTCTAGAGCCATGTTTATCTCCTTTCAACTATGCTGTCTTTAGTCCCTCGCCCGCAAGCGGGAGAGGGGTTGGGGTGAGGGGTGTTGAGACAGAGCGAACACTTTTGGGTATTCACAGACCCTCATCCTCAGTCCTTCTCCCGCT
>DAIDAG010000017.1 GCA_027310725.1 Sideroxydans sp.
ATTACATCTTCACGGTCTATGCTCTCAAGGTCGCCAAGCTGGACGTACCAGAGGATGCCAGTCCCGCGCTGATCGGTTTCATGCTGCATGCGAACAGGATAGGGCTCGCCAAACTGACGGCGACGTATTCTCGATAGCATTTCTTCTGCAATCGAAATCAGAACAGGGCATCTCCGGATGCCCTGTTTTTTTGCCACGCATTTTCCGCAAACCGCTTCGCGCTCAACCTGGCTGACCGCGAACACTGTCCCGGATATTTTCCGCGTCAGCGGAGCCGGGTCAGGCATGAAGTCTGGTGCACGCGCTCACGATGCGCACTGTTATTGGGCAGGCAAATCCGATTGATGCTGATAAGTATCGCTTAACGCTGGCTGACATGGTGGCCCAAAGCTTGCTTTTATCAACATGTCCTCATTCAGGGTTAATGCATCATGTTGAAAAGCGAACACATGGAATTGTCTTCCTCCGAGAAACATTGGTTGCCCTGGTTCGGCAAGACCGGGAAATTTGCGATGCGCTGGGCCACCCTGATCAACCGTCGGCGTTATCCGATCCTGGAGCAAACCTTCGAAGGGATCGCGGCCACGCGCATCCAGACACTGACAGGCTGGGCGAACCACCAATGGGTACTGCTGGAAGGCATGGCTGCCGAAGTGGTGCGCGAACTGCCGGTGCCGACCGCGGTGCTGATGAAGAACCTGGTTGCAAGGTCAGCGGATTTTTCCGAGATCTTCGTCATCGATTGCGATGGCCGGGTGATTGCGTCCAGCTTTCCTGCGCGAGTCGGCGCGTCTTTCCAGTTTCCCAACGTATTGCAGACCGCAAAAGCCCAGCGTTTCCTGCATGGACCTTATATCGACCAGGCTACCCAGTCCATCGGGCCTTCCAGTTCGAAATTCCACGATGCAGTGACGTTGATGTTCTATCTTCCGCTCCAGAGTGAAGGCAAAGTCGTCGGCTGCCTGTGCGGGCGGGTGCCAAACGATGTTCTGGGAGATATGATCCAGCGCGAGGCCGGCCACATTTTTGTCGACTCCGGGGACAATTACCTGTTCATGGTGAAGTCGGTTTTCGACCCCGCTATCCGGCCGGGAACCGCACTTTCGCGTTCGCGATTCGAGGATGATACGTTCAGCCTCGGAGAAAACCTCAAGCAGGGCGTGCATACCGATTTTGGCGTCGTCAAGATCAGGAATCACACCGAGTTCGAACTGGTCTTCAACGACCCCGCAACTGGGAAATTGCACCCCGGAGTCCGGGAAACCATCGCGCGCGGATCAAACCTGTTCGTCGAGTACCCCGGCTATTCGGACTACCGGCACATTCCGGTCATCGGCAAAGGCGTCACTTTCCAGATGCCCGGCTCCCCCGATACCTGGGGCATGATGTGCGAAGCGGATCTTGAAGAGGCGAATCGCTTCCGTTCCGTCAATTTCCTCATGATGAGCACCAACCTTGCGCTGGTATTCACAACCTGGCTGCTCACGTTCATGGCGGGCCGGATGCTGGAACTTGATATGGTGTGGACAGCGCTGCTCAACCTTTCCTTGCTGGGGATTGGCGTCCTGTTGTTTTACCACTTTGGCCTGAAGCCGATGACGGAACGATTGCGCCTCATGGCACGCATGATCCGTATCCTGGCCGAAGGCGGCGGGAACCTCTCGCAACGCCTGGAGCGCAATCAGACAACGATCGATGAACCGGCGATCATGTCGCAGTGGATCAACAGTTTTATCGATACGCTCGATGGCACCGTCAGTCGCGTCATTCATGCCACCGGAGAGATGGACCAGAACCACGAAAACATGATGAGTCGCAATCAGGAAGCAACCGTGGCCGCTCATCAGGTTCTCGCTGCGGTACAGGAGATCCTGATGTCGTTGCAGCGGCAAATGGGAGATATCGATACGGCGATGCAAACCACGGCTGAGATACGTGCTGCCATGCAACTTGCCGTTGACAATGCCCGGCAGCAATTCAGCCTGGTGCAGCAGCGGACACAGGGCATACGCACCTCTATCGAGCAATCTTCGCAAACCATCAAGCGCCTCAGCAGCAGCACCGAGGAGATCGGGAAGATCGTCATGGTGATCGACGCCATCGCTGATCAGACCAACCTGCTCGCGCTGAATGCGGCGATCGAAGCAGCCCGTGCCGGGGAAGCGGGGCGCGGGTTTTCCGTCGTCGCCGACGAGGTGCGCAAACTGGCTGAACGGACCACCGCCGCGACCAAGGAGATCGGGCACATGATAGGTACCGTGCAAAGCCAGGCTCGTGACGCCGTCCACATCATGGAAAATGGTTCCATCGGGATGGAAGAGGGATTGCGCCTGGCGGAAGCGGCTGCTTCCGATAACACCGGCATGACTGAAATTGTGGAACGCATGTTCAATCTGATCCAGAGTATTGCCGACAGCTCCCATCGTTATGGCAACGATGTGCAGGGTGTCGCCAAGGTTACGGAGTCGATGCGCGGCGCGCTGGACCAGCTGAATTTCAGTGTTGCCAGGGCAAGACAGACTTCTTTGAGGCTTCAGCATCTTTCGAGTCAGTTCCAGGTAACGCAGTTGCAAGTGCGTCCCGGCGTTTGAAGCCCGCTCTTTTGTCGATACGGGCCAAATCCGCCAGTGGATTGAATATTTTCGCCAAACCGCCGGCAAATATGTATATCAATCCCAGCCTGCAGGCCAAGCTCGAAAACAGCGAGCGCATGCTCAAGGCCCTTCTTAACAATCTGGACGGCATGGTGTATTGCTGCCTCTACGATGACTTGTGGACGATGGTGTTTGTCGGGGATGGCTGCAAGCAGCTGACCGGATACAACGCTCAGTCACTGGTTTCGAATCGGGACATCTGTTTCGAGGCGATCACCTTTCCTGAAGACCGGGATCGAGTACGCAAAGTGATAGAGGATGCCATTTCTTCAGGTCGGCATTTCTCCGTCGAATATCGCATCATTCACATTGACGGCGGAATCAAATGGGTGCTGGAACGCGGATGCCCGCTTTATAACGATTCGGGTGAGGTCGAGGCGATCGAAGGCTTCATGCAGGACATCACGCAACGCCGGGAAAGCGAAATGGCGGCGCGGGAAGCCGAGGAACGCTATCGCTCCATCTTTGAAAATGCGCTTGAGGGTATTTACCAGACGTCGCCGGACGGGCACTACCTCAATTTCAATCCCGCCCTGGCCAAGATCTACGGTTACGACTCGGCTGTCGACCTGGTTCTCGGCATCACCGATATCAGGAAGCAGTTGTACGTGGACCCCTTCAAGCGCGACGAATTTATCAGGCTGATGACGGCCCACGGTCAAGTCAAGAATTTTGAGGCTCTGGTCCACCGCAAGAACGGCGAGATCATCTGGATCTCCGAGAATGCGCGTGAGGTAAGGGATCAGGATGGCAAGCTGTTGTTCTACGAGGGCACGGTCGAGGACATCACTGATCGCAAAAACTACGAACAACAGATCGAGTACCAGGCTACCCATGACGCACTGACCGGACTGCCGAACCGCACCTTGCTCGCGGATCGTCTGCAGCAATATATCGGCATGGCAGAGCGCTATTCAAGCAAAGTAGCCGTCGCTTTCATCGATCTGGACCAATTCAAACTGATCAACGACAGCATGGGGCATCACGCCGGGGACGAATTGCTCAAGATCATGGCGACGCGCCTCTCCGGTTGTGTGCGCGACTCCGACACCGTGGTCCGTTTGGGTGGCGACGAGTTTGTGCTGTTGCTGACCGGCCTGCACAAGATCGAGGATGTTTCGGAGAGCATGCAGCGAGTTCTATCGTCGGTAGCCGACCCTTGTCAGATTGAGGGCCGGGAATTTGTCGTTTCCTGCAGCATAGGCATCAGCATCTATCCCGACGATGCGCGGGATACCACGACCCTGCTCAAATATGCCGATTCGGCCATGTACAAATCAAAGCAATCCGGCCGGAATACCTTCCAGTTCTATACAGACGAGCTCAATCGGCGGCTGATGGAACGCCTGGACATGGAATATCGTTTGCGCCTGGCGCTGGATAACGATGAATTTCTTCTGCATTACCAGCCCAAGCTGTCTTTTGCCAGCGGTGACATCTGCGGCGCCGAAGCGCTGATACGTTGGCAACCCCTCGGCGAAAGCATGATCTCTCCAGCGAGCTTCATACCGATTGCGGAAGAAACCGGGCTCATCGAAGACATCGGGCAATGGGTCTTGCGTGCGGCCTGCAACCGGGCCGTGGAGCTGAACGCGCGCTTGGGTCGTGAACTGCCGATCGCCGTTAACGTATCGCCGCGCCAATTCCGTCATGCCGGCCTGGTCGGTGTAGTGCGATCCATACTGAAAGACAGCGGCCTGAATCCCGCGTGCCTGGAGCTGGAGATCACCGAAAGCAGTCTGGTGCATGACACGGGCAGCTTCATCAAAACACTGCATGAACTGAAGGCACTTGGCGTGAAACTGGCGATCGATGACTTCGGTACCGGCTACTCCAGCATGGCCTATCTGAAAGACTTTCCGGTGGACCGGCTCAAGATCGACCAGGTATTCGTGAGCCGCCTGGAAGCGGAGCCCAGCAACATCGCCATCCTCAAGGCGATTGTCGCGCTCGGGCATAGCCTGGGCATGAAGGTCATCGCCGAAGGTGTTGAAACGGCTTACCAGCAGGCATTCCTGCATGGCATCGGGTGCGACGAGCTGCAGGGCTATTTTTTCAGCAAACCCCTTTCAACAGAAGCGTTCGATACATTCCTGATCGTCGGACCATCCCGATGACTAGCGCAATGTCTTCACATACTTTGCTTCCGGTTCAGCCGATGCGGGTTCTGCTTGCCGTTCAATGCGCGGCAGGAGTGGATGTACTTCTTCGATGCGGGCAGCCAGTATGTCCATTTCATTTGAATGCGCATTACGCGCCAGCCTGATGACCTCGCCGGCATAAACCGCATTCGAACAAAACCATTCAACATCGACGATGCGATTGATTTCGCGCCGTAGCAGGACGTGCAACCGCCCAGCTAGTGAAAATACAATTTCCATATTTCCGTGCATTGCTTTCCTCGCTATTTATTTCTGAATTTTCTCGCTACAGATTTTTAAATCGGACGAGTTGCTTCCGGTTCGGACACAGCCTGACCGTGTAACCGACCGGCTTTGTGATCTTGCTTTACAAGGCTTCCGGACCGGTCTCTCCGGTACGGATGCGGACAACTTGTTCGAGCTGGGGGACGAATATCTTCCCGTCACCGAGCTTGCCCGTCCTGGCCGCCTTCCTGATGGCTTCTGTCACGCTTTCCTGCTGGTCATCGTGCACTGCCACCTCGAGCTTGATCTTGGGCACGAAGTCCAGAATATATTCCGCGCCCCGGTGCAGCTCGGTATGCCCCTTTTGCCGGCCATGTCCCTTGATCTCGGTGACGGTGATACCTTGCACGTCGACAATGGACAAAGCATCGCGTACTGCGTCGAGTTTGTATGGCTTGATGATAGCGGTGACGATCTTCATACTATTTCCAATGCTGGTTCAAATGAAATGAAGGTGCTTCTGCCTCAGCAATTATTTAGCAGATACTGTGCCAGCGCATGAAGTGCTGCCGATACTGGATCGGATGGATGTTTCGCAATGGATTCGGGCTGATCCCGCACCGGCTTCATGCGCGATCGCCATTGCGCTGCACTCAGGCAGTGCGCGAGATTTATGCCCGGCCAGGTCCATCTCCGAGCATGCGCCTCTGGAAGTACATATCCGGGATGCGCGAGGACAAAAAAAAGGGCATCCGAAGATGCCCTTTTCGTTCTACTGCCAGGAAAGCTTAGAGGTTGTAGGAATTCTCGCCGTGATCGGCCAGATCCAGACCTTCTTCCTGAGCCTCCTCGCTCGCGCGGATACCGATCGTGTGCTTCAGGATCAGCAGGATCACGAAGGCAACGAAAGCGGACCAAGCCAGAGAGGTACCGACGGCCCACAGTTGCGAAACAAACTGTGCCGAAGCATCGAAATCACCGACCTTGTTGGCTACATAGTCCCAAACGCCAGTACCGCCAAGCGCCGGATTGACGAATATGCCGGTGCCGAGGGCGCCGATGATGCCGCCGACGCAGTGCACGCCGAATGCATCCAGCGCATCGTCATACTTCAATTTCGCCTTGAGTACCGTTACTGCGAAGAAGCAGATTACCGCTGCTGCCACACAGATGATCATCGCACCGCCCACGCCGACATAGCCGGCGGCAGGTGTGATCGCTACCAGACCGGCAACGATACCGGAACAGATGCCCAGCAAGCTTGGTTTGCCCTTGACGATCCATTCAACGGCCGTCCAGGTAACACCCGCAACTGCGGTTCCGAACAGCGTATTGAAGAATGCCAGGCCAGCTGCGCCGGTGGCTTCCAATGCGGAACCCGCATTGAAACCGAACCAGCCCATCCACAGCAGACCGGTACCGATTGCGGTCATCATCAGGCTGTGAGGTGCCATTGGAACCTTGCCATAACCTTTGCGTGGTCCGAGCATCAGAGCCGCGATCAGCGCAGCGATACCGGCGTTGATGTGCACCACAGTACCGCCAGCGAAGTCGATCGCACCCTTCTGGAACAGGAAGCCGGCATGGCTATTGGCGATGTCGCCAGCCTTGGCGCTGGTGTATGCATCAGGACCATCCCAGTACCACACCATGTGAGCGATCGGCAGGTAGGAGAAGGTGAACCACAGCACGCTGAATATCATCATGGCCGAGAACTTGAAACGTTCTGCAAAACCGCCGCAGATCAGTGCGACCGTTATTGCCGCGAAGGTCAGCTGGAACATCGCGTAGACGAAGTCCGGAATGTACTG
Organism: Sideroxydans sp.; assembly: GCA_027310725.1. GTDB lineage: Bacteria > Pseudomonadota > Gammaproteobacteria > Burkholderiales > Gallionellaceae > Sideroxyarcus. The sequence continues at coordinate 6,832 of DAIDAG010000017.1, forward strand.
GCCTTTGCTGAACGTAGCTGCCACAGCCGTGGTCGGATCGTCGCCGGACATGAAGAACTTGTCGAGCGAACCGATGAACGGCGCCAGCGAGCTGCCTTCATGGCCGGCAGTAAATGCACCGCTGTAACCGTAGACCACCCAAAGCACCGAGATCACGCAGAAGATCGCAAAACTTTGCATGACGGTGGACAGTGCATTCTTCCTGCGTACCATACCGGAGTAGAACAGTGCGAGTCCGGGTACGGTCATCAGGAGCACGAACGCGGTGGAGGTCATCATCCAGGCGACGTCGCCCTTGTTGCAGTCAAAACCCTTGTCGCCGCACTTGGGAGTGGGAGCAGCCGCATCGGCTGCAGGTGCTGCGGCCGGGGCTGCTGCAGTAGCCGTTGCCGCAGCGGATGCCGGGGCAGCCTCGTCAGCAAAGGCCGCGCCTGTCAGGCCGCACAACATGGCCAGCAGGGCGAAAAGCGCAAATAATTTTTTCATCTCATCGCTCCTTATAGTGCTTCCGGACCGGTCTCGCCGGTACGGATGCGGATAACTTGTTCGAGGTCTTGAACGAAGATCTTGCCGTCGCCGATCTTGCCGGTCTGCGCAGATTTCTCGATGGCTTCGATCACGCTGTCCAGCTGGTCGGCCTTGATGGCCGCTTCCAGTTTGATCTTGGGCAGGAAATCGACTACATATTCCGCACCGCGATACAGCTCGGTGTGCCCCTTTTGCCGTCCAAAGCCCTTGACTTCGGTGACAGTGATGCCCTGCACGCCAATGGCGGACAGCGCTTCACGCACTTCGTCGAGCTTGAACGGCTTGATGATTGCAGTGACGATTTTCATATTCACTTCTCCTTGAGTTGAGCGGAGCGTTGTCGCCCCGCTTGCCTGGCTACCTACTTACTTAATTAGAACGTGCGGCTAAGGGCTGCAACTATAGCGGTCTTGCCCAGCTTGATGCCTTGTGCGCTGGTATAGCCTGCGTCTTTTGCGTCCGTACCGCTCACAGTGAGGCTGGCGCTGTAGCCTGTTCCCAGGTCCTTGCTAGCAAATACTTTGTAATCGGAATATGTATAAACGTCGTTTCCGGTTCCGTGAACGTTTTGCTTGCCATAGTGCGCGCCGATTGCATAGCCGGTGTCGCCAATAGGATAGTTGGCGGTCAGATCAGCATAGGTGGAACCCGATGAAGCAACGAAGCCGAACAGGTCGCCCAGGCTATATGACAGTTTTGCGGTCAAAATGGAGTAGGTCACTGCACCGTATACTTCGTTGGTGTCGGCCTTGGGTGCCAAGCTTGTATTAAAAGAACCCGAGTAGTTATAACGCAGGTAGCCGACGTCATAGGACACAGGACCACCCGTTCCCCTGTAACCACCGTATGTGTCCAGTTCCAGCCCGGACCGTGGCGTTCCGGCGTCTCCCAGCCAGCTGATGCTTGAACCCCATGTGCCAATATACAAACCGCTGGCGCCTGCGTAGTCGAAGCCGCCTTGAATAGCCGGGTTGGCACCGGATTGCGAGATGCCACGATACAGGTAGTTATTGGTCAGGCTTACATTGGTAGAAAATGGAGAAGCCGGTGCGGCTGGAGCGGCATCATCAGCCATTGCGCTCACAGAGAAAGCAGAGACCAAGGCAGCAACTAGCAGTTTATTCTTAAGCATGGTGTTTCCTTTCGTTATTGAATTAAGTGGGATGAAAGTATCCACGCCTACCTCTCAGCAGAAACTGTGCCAACCATGGAATGCCGCGCCGATACTCGGTTTGTGACAGGATTGTAATTATTTTGGAAAGTATGGCGCACCAAGTCCATGCACGAAAACAGTGCGGCGCACCCGGGCGGTGCGTCAACTATTTGCTACACTAGTGCCCTATTCAATTCATGGTTAATCGTTATGTTGAACCCAAAGTTTTTTGAGGAAATGTCTTCCAAGCTGAGTGAGGCCGTTGCCAACAGTCCCGCCAAGGATTTCGAGAAGAATACCCGGGCTTTGCTGGCCCAAGGATTCGCCAAGCTCGATCTGGTGACGCGCGAAGAATATGATGTGCTGGCACGACGTATGGAGAAGCTCGAAGCACGCATCGCCACGCTGGAAGCACAACGCTAGCGCATGGGGCTGGCTGTTCTATACAGTCGCGGCCTGGCGGGGATGGACGCCGCGCTGGTCACCGTTGAGGTGCACCTTGCCAACGGATTGCCCAATTTCACTATCGTCGGCCTGCCCGAGACCGAGGTAAAGGAAAGCAAGGACCGCGTCCGCGCGGCATTGCAGAATTGCCAGTTCGAGTTTCCCGCCCGGCGCATCACCGTCAACCTTGCCCCCGCCGACCTGCCAAAAGAGAGCGGACGTTTCGATCTGCCTATCGCGCTGGGTATTCTGGCAGCGTCCGGCCAGATCCCTTCCGACAAACTTGCCGAATATGAATATGCCGGTGAACTGGCACTGACCGGCGAGTTGCGTGCCATACGCGGCGCCCTGGCAATGACCTACCGCGCAGCGAACTGCGGCCGCGCCTTCATCCTGCCCGCTGTCAACGCCGCTGAAGCCGCACTGGTGGAAGATGCCGTTGTCTATCCCGCGCAATCGCTGCTGCAGGTGGCCGCCCATCTCGCCGGACGCGATGCACTTGCACGCCATATACCGGATACACAAACCGCCGTACCGCACTATCCCGACATGCGCGACGTAAAGGGCCAGGCGCAATGCAAGCGCGCACTCGAGATCGCCGCGTCAGGAGGGCACAGCGTGCTGATGTCCGGCCCGCCCGGTACGGGCAAGAGCATGCTTGCCGCGCGCTTCCCCGGCCTCCTGCCGCAAATGACGCAGCAGGAAGCATTGGAAAGTGCCGCCATGCAATCCCTGGGCGGTATGTTCGAAGTGGAAAACTGGAAACGCAGGCCTTACCGATCGCCCCATCATACGGCCTCGGCCGTGGCAATGGTCGGCGGCGGCAGCAATCCGCGTCCCGGTGAAATCTCGGTCGCCATGCATGGCGTTTTATTCCTGGATGAACTTCCGGAATTCGACCGGGGTGTACTGGAGGTTCTGCGGGAACCCCTGGAAAGCGGACGCATCACCATCTCGCGGGCGGCACGCCGGGCCGATTTCCGTGCCCAATTCCAGCTCGTTGCCGCGATGAACCCGTGTCCGTGCGGTTATCTCGGGCACTACAACGGCAAGTGCCGCTGCACGCCGGACCAGGTTTCGCGTTATCGCGGCAAGATATCCGGCCCTCTGCTGGATCGCATCGACATCCAGATCGAAGTTCCCGCCGTACCGCAGGAAGACTTGCTCAAACAGGCTGACGGCGAACACAGTGCTCCGATACAGGCCAGGGCAGAAGACGCACGGCAGCGGCAGCTTACGCGCCAAGGCAAACCCAACGCACTGCTCACCGTCACTGAAATCGACACATGGTGCGCGCCCGACACCCAGGGCGAAGCATTGTTGCGCCAGGCCATCACCCGTCTGGATCTTTCAGCGCGTGCCTACCACCGCATACTCAAGGTGGCGCGCACGATCGCCGACCTGGCTGGCAGCGAAAACATACTGGCCGTACATATCGCCGAGGCAGTGCAATATCGGCGCATGAGTTTCTAGCTCGCCGCATATCATCTGAAGAGGCGCGCAAATAGTCCTTTGGTTTCCGCAGGAAAACCCGGGTGCTCGCGCAGATACTCTTTTGCCAACTCGACATAGTCGGTATCGTCATACTTGAGGTGGTCCAGTAGCCAATTGGTCAAGAAACTTTCCAATTCCCCGGAAATATCCTCGCCCTCAGCAAACCGGGTCTGAAAGTTCGTCAAGCGCTTGGCAAACTGGACATGCAATCTCTGGTGGGCCTTGAGATATGGATATCCCACCTTTTCCTGTATTTTCTCTTCAAAATCGAAGTGGTAGATCGTGTGGTCGATCAGTGCATCGATCAAATTGCCGATCTCCCGGCTCGATAGACCGCCTGAATGCATGCCGTCCAATTGATTGACGTATTCGACGATTTTGCGGTGTTGCTGATCGATAACCTCGATACCGACGTTGAACTGTTCCGTCCATTGCAATTCAGCCATTGATTCTCCTAAACATGAGTACGGTGCTGCGCATTCCCTCCGGGAATGACTGCCGAAAGGTTGGGTAATAACCTTATCAATAGTATTGATTATCTCGGGCCGCATCAAGCCGCGTTCTGCAGCATGCTAAAATCCGCGTCCTTTTATCGACTTACGCACCATGAGCCACGCACCGCACCCTATTGAAACGCTCCTGCAACAGCGCATCCTGATCCTGGATGGGGCGATGGGTACCATGATCCAGCGCTACAAGCTGACCGAGGCGCACTATCGCGGTACGGAACTGTTCGGCGACTACAAGGGTGAGCGCAAGACGTTCGCCGACCATCCGATCGATGTGAAAGGCTGCAACGACCTGCTGCTGCTGACCCAGCCGCACATCATCGGCGGCATCCATCGCGAATATCTGGAAGCGGGCGCGGACATCCTGGAAACCAGCACTTTCAACTCCACTTCAGTCTCGATGGCGGACTACGAGTTGCAACATCTGGTGTACGAACTGAACGCGGCCGGAGCCAGACTGGCGCGCGAGTTGTGCGATGAATTTTCCACACCGGAAAAGCCGCGCTTCGTCGCCGGCGTGCTCGGCCCGACCGGCCGCACCGCCTCGATCTCGCCTGACGTGAACGACCCCGGTGCGCGCAACGTCACTTTCGACGAACTGGTAGAGAGTTACGCCGAAGCGATACGCGGCCTGCTCGACGGGGGTGCGGACATGCTAATGGTCGAGACCATCTTCGACACGCTCAACGCCAAGGCCGCGCTGTTCGCCATCGAACGCCATTTCGAGCAACACAATATGAGCGTGCCGATCATGATCTCCGGCACAATCACCGATGCCTCCGGACGCACGCTTTCCGGCCAGACCACTGAAGCCTTCTGCAATTCGCTGCTGCATGCGAAGCCGCTTTCCATCGGCCTCAACTGCGCGCTGGGCGCGGAACTGATGCGGCCCTATGTGGAAGAGATGTCGCGCGTGGCGAGTTGCTACGTGAGCGCACACCCCAACGCGGGCCTGCCTAATCCCTTGTCAGAGACCGGCTACGACGAAGCGCCGGAAACGACTGCCAGGCTGGTGAAGGAATTCGCTACCAGCGGCTTCCTCAACATCGCCGGGGGTTGCTGCGGCACTTCGCCAGCGCACATCAAGGCCATTGCCGAAGCATTGAAAGATGTGCCACCGCGCAAGCTGCCGGACATCGAGAAGAAATGCCGCCTGTCCGGACTGGAGCCGTTCAACATCGGCGACGATTCGCTGTTCGTCAACGTCGGCGAGCGCGCCAACGTCACCGGTTCCGCCAAGTTCAAGCGCCTGATCCTCGAAGGCAAATACGACGAGGCGCTGGAAGTCGCCAAGCAGCAGGTCGAAACCGGCGCGCAAGTGATCGACGTCAACATGGACGAGGCGATGCTGGACGGCGAAGCCGCGATGGTGAAATTCCTCAACCTGATCGCGTCCGAGCCGGACATTTCCAAAGTGCCGCTGATGATCGACTCCTCCAAGTGGAGCATCATCGAGGCGGGGCTGAAGTGCGTGCAGGGCAAGTCCATCGTCAATTCCATCTCGCTCAAGGAAGGCGAGGAGAATTTCATCAAGCACGCCACGCTGGTGCGCCGCTACGGCGCCGCCGCCGTGGTGATGGCGTTCGACGAGCAGGGCCAGGCCGACACCTATAAACGCAAAACCGAGATCTGCAAGCGGAGCTACGACATCCTGGTGGACAAGGTCGGCTTCCCGCCCGAAGACATCATCTTCGACCCGAACATCTTCGCGATCGCGACCGGCATCGAGGAACACAACAACTACGCCGTTGATTTTATCGAGGCGACGGCGTGGATCAGGAAGAATTTGCCCTACGCCAAGATCTCCGGCGGCGTGTCCAATGTGTCGTTCAGCTTCCGCGGCAACGATCCGGTGCGCGAGGCGATCCACACCGTGTTCCTGTACCACGCGATCAAGGCCGGCATGGGCATGGGCATCGTCAACGCCGGACAGCTCGGCGTGTACGAGGAGATTCCCAAGGACCTGCGCGATGCGGTGGAAGACGTGGTGCTGAACCGCCACCCCGACGCAGGCGAGAAGCTGGTCAAGCTGGCGGAATCCGTCAAGGGCGGCAGCAAGGAACAGGTCGAAGACCTTGCATGGCGCAAGGGCACGGTGCAGGAGCGCCTGACCCATGCCTTGGTGCGCGGCATCACCACCTATATCGTGGAGGACACCGAAGAGGCGCGCCTGCAGGCCAAGTTCCCGGTCGAGGTGATCGAGGGCCCGTTGATGACCGGCATGAACGTGGTCGGCGACCTGTTCGGCGCGGGCAAGATGTTCCTGCCGCAAGTGGTGAAATCGGCTCGTGTGATGAAGCAGGCCGTGGCACACCTGATACCCTACATCGAAGCCGAAAAATTGCGCTCCGGCGACACCAGCACCAAGGGCAAGATCGTGATGGCGACCGTGAAGGGCGATGTGCACGACATCGGCAAGAACATCGTCACCGTGGTGTTGCAGTGCAACAACTTCGAGGTAGTGAACATGGGCGTGATGGTGCCGTGCCAGCAGATCCTCGATACCGCACGCGAGCACAATGCCGACGTGATCGGCCTCTCAGGCCTGATCACCCCTTCGCTGGAAGAAATGGCGCATGTGGCGAAAGAAATGGAACGCCAGGGTTTCAGGATCCCGCTGCTGATCGGCGGCGCAACGACTTCGCGCGTCCACACTGCGGTAAAGATCGAGCCCAACTACCCGAGCGGTGCCACCGTGTATGTCAACGATGCCTCGCGTGCAGTGGGCGTCTGCAGCAACCTGCTCTCCACGACCCTGCGCGACGACTATGTGGCGGAGATAAAGGCCGACTACGTGGCCGTGCGTGCGCAGCACGAAGGCAAGAAGGGCAAGGCCAGCTACGTCACGCTGGCCGAGGCACGCGCGCATGGCGTAAAGACCGACTGGAAAAAGTACACGCCGCCCAAACCCAGGCTGCTCGGCGTACAGAAGCTGGAGAATTACCCCCTCGACATCCTGGTCGATTTCATCGACTGGACGCCGTTCTTCCAGGCCTGGGAACTGGCGGGACGTTATCCGAAGATCCTGCAGGACGAACTGGTGGGCGAGGAAGCGCGCAAGCTGTTCGCCGATGCACAGGCGATGCTGAAGAGGATCGTCAAGGAAAAGTGGCTCACCGCCAATGCGGTGTTCGGCCTGTTCCCTGCCAATACCGTGAACAGCGACGACATCGAGATCTACGCCGACGACTCGCGCAAGAAGATTGCGATGACCTGGCACAACTTGCGCCAGCAGACCAAGAAACCGGACGACATCCCGAATTACTGCCTGGCCGATTACATCGCGCCGAAAGAAAGCAAGGTCAAGGATTACATCGGCGCCTTCGCCGTTACCACCGGTATCGGCATCGATGCGCGCGTGACCGAATTCGAGAAGCAGAACGACGACTACAATGCGATCATGCTGAAATCCCTCGCAGATCGCCTTGCAGAGGCGTTTGCGGAGCACCTGCACCTGCGTGTGCGCCGCGAATTCTGGGGCTATGCCGCGGACGAACAACTAGGCAACGAAGACATCATCGCCGAAAAATATCGCGGCATCCGCCCTGCACCCGGTTACCCGGCCTGCCCTGAGCATACCGAAAAGGGACCGTTGTTCGATCTGCTGCAGGCACCGCAGAACGCGGGCATCACCATCACCGAAAGCTTTGCGATGCTGCCCACCGCAGCCGTGAGCGGCTTCTATTTCTCTCATCCGCAGGCGCAATATTTTGCCACCGGCAAGATCGACAAGGATCAGGTGGCGGACTATGCGAAGCGCAAGGGCTGGACGGTGGAAGAGGCGAAGCGGTGGTTGGCGCCGGTGTTGAGTTATTAGTCGCAGCTTGGAGGAAGCTTGATAGGACTTGTAAAGAAATATTGGCACGACCCAGTCTGGAGCAAAGTCATTGCTGGATCAATATTGGCCGGAGCTACCGTGGTTAGTGCATACGTCCTAAACTGGTGGCCAATTATTGGCTCTCGAATGTCGGGGGCATTTGCTTTTGCATTTACTTTTATTTTTGCTAGTACATCGATTCCCAACTGGCTGATCGCCATTCTGTTGATTCCACTGGTAATCGGCTTGCTTGTTATCAGGTTAATGGTTCTCAACAAACTACGGCCGCGCAAATCAATTCCAGATTGGCACACGTACGTAAGAGATGCTTTTTTTGGTATTCAGTGGACTTGGCGTTATGACGAAACAGGCAAGGTCATTGATCTCTACTCGTTTTGCCCCAGCTGTGATTTTCAAATATATCCGCGGCCTAATCACAATATCTTGCGAGATTTTACGCATATACACTTTGGTTGCGAAAACTGCGGACACAAGTTTGGAAACTTCCAAGAAAATATTGCGCAATTCGAAAATAAGGTTATCAGACACATACAGCGAAACATTCGAAATGGATCTTGGAAAACCACATAAGCACGCGTAGGGCGTAATAACCATCGGGCATTGCGTCGTATGTGAAAACCCAAAAACTGGTGCAATGCGCTGCGCTTATTGCACCCTACAACAACCAACCACTAAGGAAATAGCTACATGACCACCCTCATCAAAACCGACACCAAACTGGGCGAAGGCTCTGAAGCGCACGCCGGACAGACCGTCATCGTGCATTACACCGGCTGGCTCTTCGACGCGAGCGCGCCCGACAACAAAGGCAAGAAATTCGACAGCTCGCTCGACCGCAACGAGCCGTTCGACTTTCCGCTCGGCGGCGGGCGCGTCATCAAGGGCTGGGACCAGGGCGTGCAGGGCATGAAGGAGGGCGGTGAACGCACGCTCGTGATCCCGCCGGAGATGGGCTACGGGCCGCGCGGCGCGGGAGGCGTGATCCCGCCGAATGCGACGCTGGTGTTCGACGTGAAGCTGCTCAAGGTGATCAAGACCGATATGATCGACACCAAGGTCGGCGAAGGCGAAGAAGCCAAAGCGGGACAGACCGTGACCGTACATTACACCGGCTGGCTGTTCGACAAGAACGCGCCGGAGAACAAGGGTAGCAAGTTCGACAGCTCGCGCGACCGCGACGAGCCGTTCGACTTCCCGTTGGGCCAGGGCCATGTCATCACGGGCTGGGACGAGGGCGTGCAAGGCATGAAGGTGGGCGGTCAGCGCACGCTGGTGATTCCGCCGGAGATGGGTTACGGCAAGCGCGGCGCGGGCGGCGCGATCCCGCCGAACGCGACGCTGGTGTTTGAGGTTGAGTTGCTGGAAATAAATTAACCGCCCACCCTTCGACAAGCTCAGGGCGAACGGTTAATTTATCGAGTCTGGTAGGGTGAGCAGAACGTGCCCACGCTGTAACAGGATGGTGGGCAACGTTGCCCACCCCAACAAAATCACGGAGGAATCGAATGAAACGCATCGCATTATTGTCACTTTCCTTTTTGTTTTCGTTCAGCATTGTTTCAACCACGGCCTGCGCGGGGCAGGGTGGCCAGGTAACCGAGCTCATCAAGACCGACGTCAAGGTGGGCAAGGGCGCCGAAGCGAAAGCAGGTCAGAACGTGTCTGTGCATTACACCGGCTGGCTGTATGACGCAGCTGCGCCCGGCCACAAAGGCAGCAAGTTCGACAGTTCGCGCGACCGTGGCACGCCGTTCAATTTTCCGCTCGGCGCGGGCCGTGTCATTCCGGGCTGGGATCAGGGTGTACAGGGCATGAAGGTGGGTGGACAACGCACGCTGGTCATTCCCGCGAACCTGGGCTATGGCGCACGCGGCGCAGGCGGTGTAATTCCGCCGAATGCGACGCTCTTGTTTGATGTTGAGTTGCTGGGCGTGAACTAACAGGTAACATGGCTGAGCCCTTCAGCTCTGGTGACCGTACGTACTATGTGAGTGACGAACGCTTGCGTGCGTTTAAGGCACTTACACCGGAGCAACGTTTGCGCTGGGCTGAGGAGGTTGCATATTTCTTGCGGTTAGCAAAATTGAAAGAGAAGTTGGCGCAACAAAAAAGCAAATGAATCTGATCTCCAACCCGCTGCTGGTCACCGCGCTGATGCTCGCCGTGTCCAACCTGTTCATGACCTTCGCGTGGTACGGCCACCTGAAGAACTTCGCCCACTCGCCCTGGTATGTGGCTGCGCTGGCAAGCTGGGGTATCGCGCTGTTCGAGTACCTGATCCAGGTTCCCGCCAACCGTATCGGCTACACTCAGCTCAGTCTCGGGCAGCTGAAGATCATGCAGGAGGTGATCACGCTGACCATCTTCGTGCCGTTCGCGGTGCTGTACATGAACCAGCCGCTGAAGATGGATTACCTGTACGCGGGACTGTGCCTGATGGGCGCGGTGTATTTTATTTTCAGGACTTAAACCGTCATTCCGGCGCAGGCCGGAATCCAGCGAAGTTAATAAATAGGCTGTTGGGTCTTGTTCCGCTTCGCGGAGTCTATTTAATTACTGGATTCCGGCCTGCGCCGGAATGACGAAATTGGAATTGATGATGAGCCAAATGAAACACATCCACATCCTAGGTATCTGCGGCACCTTCATGGGCGGCATCGCCGCCATCGCCAAACAGTCGGGCTATCGCGTCACCGGCTGCGACGCCAATGTCTATCCGCCGATGAGTACGCAGCTCGAAGCACAGGGCATCGAACTCATTGAAGGCTGGGGCGTGGAACAGCTGGAGCTGAAGCCGGATGTGTTCGTCATCGGCAACGTGGTATCGCGCGGCAACCCGCTGATGGAAGAGATCCTCAACCGCAACCTGCCTTATGCCTCCGGCCCGCAGTGGCTGGCCGATACCTTGTTGCGTGACAAATGGGTGCTGGGTGTGGCGGGCACACATGGCAAAACCACCACCACGTCGATGCTGGCGTGGATACTGGAACATGCGGGATTGAATCCCGGTTTCCTGATCGGTGGCGTGCCGCAGAACTTCGGCATCTCGGCGCGCATCACCGAGGCACCGTTCTTCGTCATCGAAGCGGACGAATATGACACCGCCTTCTTCGACAAGCGCTCGAAGTTCGTGCACTACCATCCGCGCACCGCGATCCTGAACAACCTGGAATTCGACCACGCCGACATCTTCCCCGACCTGGCGGCCATCGAGACGCAGTTCCACCATCTGGTTCGCACCGTGCCGGGCAACGGGCTGGTGGTGAGCAACGGACGCGAGGAATCTCTGGCGCGCGTGATCCAGCGCGGCTGCTGGACGCCGGTAGAGCTTTTCGGAGCTTCCACTCCCTCTCCCTCCGGGGGAGGGTTGGGGTGGGGGAACGGCTGGCAGATCGACGAGGACGACATTGTTTACCTCGACGGCAAACCGCAAGGCACGCTGCAATGGGACCTGATGGGCGAGCACAACCGCATGAATGCCTTGGCTGCACTGGCCGCTGCACGCCATGCCGGTGTGCCGGTCGCTCAGGGCTTGGCAGCACTCAGCGAATTCAAGAACGTAAAACGCCGCATGGAAGTGCGCGGCACGGTCAACGGCATCACCGTGTATGACGACTTCGCGCATCACCCCACGGCCATCGACACCACTGTCGCCGGGCTGCGCCACAAAGTCGGCACGGCGCGCATCCTCGCCGTACTGGAACCGCGTTCCAACACCATGAAGCTGGGGGTGATGAAGAATGCCCTGCCCGGCAGCCTGAAAGATGCCGACCTGGTGTTCTGCTACGGTGCGAACCTCGGCTGGGACGCCGCCGCTTCGCTCGCCCCGCTCGGCAACAAGGCAGTGGTCAAGGACGACCTGGGTTTGCTGATCGAAGCCATCGCTGGCGCAGCGAAGCCGGGCGACCAGATCCTGGTGATGAGCAACGGCGGCTTCGGCGGGATACACGAAAAACTTTTGAAGCGGCTACAAGGGCTATAACCAGCGGCTAAACACTTTTTTTTGCGACCCGGCACTGGCACGTTGTTCCCGGCAGACGACCCGTTACTGCAGGATATATTCAACCACTTCAACAGGTGTTTCTGAAAATGACTGGCCTAGACTGATCTGGCCGGCCCCGTGCAGCACAATTTGCTGGTGATTGAGCTGGATGACTTGTCCGTCACTGAAGCGAACCAGTGTGCCGTTCGCGCTGTGGTCGGTAAGCAGGAATTTGCCGAAGTTGTATTCGATCAGCGCATGCTGGCGCGATGCCAGTTTGCTGTGAATCACCAGATTGCAGGTCTCGTCCCGGCCCAATAGCGCGCTCCTTGTCTTCTCGTTGAGCGTCAATACCTGCAGGCGATGGCGCAGAAGCAATTCATGCCGGCTCAGCGCTTCAGCGGGTTTGCGGAATGCCGACATGCCGATGCGCGTGCTCATCGTATCGTCTTTTTCCCAGATGATCTGAAAGATCGAGAGCGTGCCTTCCTTGCCGCGCAGTTCACCGCGCATCACGGGGCGGGCCTTCTTGCGCAATTCGGGCGGCAACTGGTCCACAACGGTCTGGGTAGTCAGTATCTGCCTGGCTCTGGTGATCGCAGTGACGCGCGCCGCGACATTGACGGCATCGCCGAATACATCGCCGGATTCCCGTATGACATCACCGGAATGCACGCCGATGCGCACATGGATATGCTGTCCGTTGACGGGATCCTGTTCTTCCATCGCCATCTGCATGTCGCGCGCGGCATCCACCGCGGCGGCGACATTGGCGAATGTGCACATGATCTCGTCGCCTATGGTCTTGATCAATGTGCCCTGATGCCTCGCCATTTCATGTTTCAGGACGTCCAGCGTGCGCGAGACCAGATGCAGCGCCAGTTCATTCCCGAGCTTGTCGTAAAGCGCGGTACTCCCGCTGATGTCCGCAAAGAGAATCGAAAGCTGCGATTTTTGCTGCTCAGTATTCATTAGCCGTTTGCGCCGAACATCATCCTCTTAGCCACGAATTTTTTGACCGGCGGCAGGCAATCCAGCAGTGTCAGCGCGGCGGAGCGCACCTGTCCCAGCAGCGGCAAGTCGTTGGAGAACAGGCGCACGAGGCCGTCAGTGAAGCGGATGCCCGCATTGCGGTCGATGCGGCGCGACTTGCGGTATGCGGCGCACATCGCTGCCGAACCGATGTTGTCCGGCGCGCTGTCGAGTATGGCCTGTGCCAGCTCCCACGCATCGCGGATGCCCATGTTGAATCCCTGGCCGGCTACCGGATGCAGGGTCTGCGCGGCATTGCCGATGAGCACCGTGCGGGGAAACGTGATGTCGGGCGCGCGTTTCAGGCGCAGGGGGTAGCAGCTGCGTTTGCCGACGCTGGCGAACGCACCGACCCGGTCGCCGAAATGTTCCTGCAGGTTTTGCAGGAACGTCTGGTCGTCCCAGGTCAACATCTCCTGCGCCTTGTCATGGGAGGCCGTCAGCACCAGCTCGTAACCGTCCAGATACGGCAACAGCGCCATCGGACCCTGCGGAGTGAAGTGCTCGTACGCCTTGCCACTGGCAGGCTGCGAACTGGTGACATGGGCGATGACGCCGCTTTGACCGTAATCCTGCACCTGAGGCGGATGCGATGTTTCCAGCAGCTTGCCTCCCTCTGCGACGACCGCAAGACGCGCGGTGAGCGTGTGCGTCTGGCCTTGGTACTGATAAGTGATGACGGCGTTTTCGTTCGTGCTGCCCAGATCGCTGACCGTGGCTCCATAGAGGCATGTAATGTCGGCATTGTGCAGGACTTCCTGCAAAGCCGCATGCAGCGCGGTGTAGGGCAGGACATAACCCATCTCCGATACCTTCATCTCGTCGGCGTACAGGGTTGTATGGCCGGGTGAATTCTTTTGTGTGATTTCGATGGTCTTGATGCCGCTAACGTTCTGTATCCTGTTCCACGCGCCCAGGCGCTGCAGCAGCAATCGCGTGCCATACGACAATGCCAGTGCGCGCGGATCGGTGGTGCTGATCTCGGAATCGCGCGCTTCAAGCAATATCACCTTCAGGTCGTTGCCCTGCAGGGCGATCGCCAGCGCGGCGCCGACAGGGCCGCCGCCTATGATCGCGACATCGCACCTGTTCTCAATCATGGCGCATGACCTCCTCGATCTGGCTGACAGTCTTCGGTGCATCCTGAGTGATCACTTCGTTGCCCTTTGCCGTGATCAGCACGTCGTCCTCGATGCGGATACCGATGTTCCACAAGGCTCGCGGCACACTATCGCCGGGGCGGATATAACAGCCGGGTTCGACGGTAAGCATCATGCCGGGTTGCAGGGGCCGCCATTGCTCCCCTATTTTGTATTCGCCGACGTCATGCACGTCCATGCCCAGCCAGTGCCCGGTGCGGTGCATGTAGAACTGCTTGTAGCTTTCGGTTTCCAGCACCGATTCTACCGAGCCCTGACAGAGCTTCAGATCGATGAACCCTTGCGCCAGCACACGCAGTGCAGCTTCATGCGGTGCGTTCCACAGCTTGCCGGGTATGGCGGCGGATATGGCGGCGGCCTGTGCCGCGAGCACGATCTCGTACACGTCTTTCTGGGCGGCGCTGAACCTGCCGTTCACCGGGAAGGTACGCGTGATGTCGGAAGCGTAGCCGTCGAGCTCGCAACCCGCATCGATCAGCAGCAGGTCGCCGTCGTTGAGGGGTGCGTTGTTGCCCACATAGTGCAGCGTGCAGGCATTCGCGCCTCCCGCGACGATGCTGGTGTAGGCCGGATGGCGTGCGCCGTGGCGGCAGAACTCATGCAGCAGCTCGGCTTCCACTTCGTATTCGTGTTGGCCCGGACGGGTGAAGCGCATGGCACGACGATGTGCGCCGCACGATATCTTCGCAGCACGATGCATGATGTCCTGTTCATGCACATCCTTGATCAGGCGCATTTCATTGACCGGCTCGCGCACATCACGGATTTCGCTTGGTGCGCGGATACCGCTGCGCGCTTTTGCCTTCACGGCTTCACGCAATTTGATGATGCGCGCATCCCAGCCGGTGTCCGCACCGACCGGGTAATACAGCACAGGCTGGTTGCCCATCAACTCGACCAGCTTCTCGTCCAGCTGCGCGATGGGATAAGCAGCGTCGAAGCCAAATTTCTCACTCGCCCCATCCGGACCGTAGCGGAAGCCATCCCAGACCTCGCGTTCCGCGTTCTTTTCGCGGCAAAACAGAATGGTCTGCATCTTGTCACCTGCGATCAGGGCCAACACAGCTTCCGGTTCGGTAAAGCCTGTCAGGTAATAAAAATGGCTGTCGTGGCGATAGTCGTAATGCGTGTCCGCATTGCGCGCCACTTCGGGCGCGGTGGGAATAATGGCGATACCCTGCCGCATCAGGGTTTGCAGGCGTTTGCGGCGTTCCGGGAAATGAGAGAAGTCAGTCATGGCGACCATTCTGCGGTGCGCGCAGCTGCTTGTCGAGTTCATCCAGTCGTTGCGGCGTTCCCACATCGACCCACATGCCGCGATGGTACTCACCGCTGACCCTGTCCAGCGCAATTTGCTCGCGCAACAAAGGTGCCAGCGGCGCTTTGACCCCGTGCCTCATATGGACAAACAGGGAAGGACGATACAGGCCGATGCCGCTGAAAGTCCATTTTGGCGAAGTGTCCGTCACACGGCCTGCTTGCAGCCCGAAGTCGCCTTCGGGATGGTGTTCCGGGTTGTCCACCAGCACCAGATGCACGGTGTCCTGGCTGTGTTGCATCTGTTCGGCGCGCGCAAGAAGTCGCGAAAAATCGTAATCGCAACAGATATCGCCATTGACGACCACAAAGGGCTCGCTCCCCAGCAAGGGCAAGGCGAAGGCGATGCCGCCCGCCGTTTCCAGCGCCGTGCCTTCGTCCGAATAACGGATGTTTGCCCCAAACCGGCTGCCATCGCCCAATGCCTGCTCGATCTGGGCGCCGAGGTGGGCGTGATTGATAACAAGGTCAGTGATACCTGCACGCACCAGCCGCTCGATATGCCAAACGATGAGCGGCTTGCCTCCTGCCTGCAGCAGGGGTTTGGGCGTGTGGTCCGTGAGCGGGCGCATGCGCTCGCCGCGACCGGCTGCAAGGATCATCGCAAGCATCTAAGAATGCCTTTCACGATTGCTCCCTCCCCCGTAGGGAGAGGGTTGCACCCGCTGGGGGTAGGCCGTGGCTGTAAAGCCGCTGAAGCGGCAACAGCCACGCACGGGTGGGGGAAATGCGTCGCATCAAGTCGCCGTCCCGGTCTGCTGCGCGTGCATCTCCAGTTCCATCAGCAGGACCAGCAACGGCTTCAAGTCGATGTAACGTTCGCAGGCACGGCGCAGGTAATCCATCACCAGCGGCATGTCCTTCAGGTAGCCGTCCTTGCCGTCGCGGTGGTACAACCGTGCGAAGATGCCCAGTACCTTGATGTGGCGCTGGACACCCATCATCTCGTAGTCGCGGTAGAACTCGCCGAAATCTTCGCGCACCGGCAAACCGGCTTTACGTGCCTTCTCCCAGTAGCGAATGATCCAATCCATGATCTCTTCTTCTTCCCAACGGATGTAGGCATCCTTGAACAGGGAGGCAAGGTCGTAGGTGATGGGGCCAAACACCGCGTCCTGAAAATCCAGGATGCCGGGCGAGATTAAAGAATTGTCCTTCTCGTTCGTCCTTGCTCCCGCTTGCGGGGGAGAGTTAGAGAGGGGGGATTCAATCAGCATCAAGTTGCGAGAATGATAGTCGCGGTGCACATACACGTTTGGTTGTGCAAGGTTATTTGCGAGAATGCGGACGAATACTTCTTCCAGTTTGGCTTGTTGTTTGGCGCTAAGCGTCACGCCCAGATGCCTGGAAATGTACCATTCAGGAAACAGGTTCAACTCGCGGCGCAATAGCGCTTCGTCATAAAGCGGCAGTTCGTTCTCGCGCGAAGCCAATTGGATATGGATCAACGCATCGGTCGCCGCACCGTAAAGCCGGGTTGCGCTCTCCTGCGACAGCGCTTGCAGGTAAGTCGTGTTGCCGAGATCGGACAGCAACAGGAATCCCTGCTTCAGATCTTGTGCATAGACATGCGGCACATGCGTACCCGCATCTTCGAACAATTTGCCCACATGCAGGAACGGCCGGCAATCTTCATGTTGCGGTGGTGCATCCATTGCGACCCTGGTTGTCCCGTCAGCGAACGTGGCACGGAAGTAGCGGCGGAAGCTGGCATCGGCGGAGGCGGGGGCAATCGTGAAGGTTTGATTCGGGTACAAGCTGGAAAGCCAGTCGATTAGCTGTTTTTGACGCTGCATTTGATTGCCTTAATGATGGTTTTGTGCGATTTTAGCACCTTAAATATATTTGCCCCGCACCATGCCTTTTCGTTTTTCCCCCGTTGCGATCCTTATACTTGGAATGTTTCCACTGACCGGCCATACCGAGGACGCGGCATTGCCGTTGAAGATGGATCGGACTTTCAAAAGGCATCCTGTCGCGGCCGACGGTGCAGCTGCATTCATCAATGCACAGCATGTGGAAGCCAAGAAGGACGATCAGATAGAAGCGAGCGGAGACGTCGAATTGCGCCAGAGCGGGCAGGTGATCAGCGCCGGACACCTGATTTACGGACAAGTAAGCAAGGATGTGCTCGCTGAAGGCGAAGTGCGATTCGAACAGCCCGGTGTCATTGTCACGGGGCCCGTATTGAAGTTGAACCTTGCCACCGATCTGGGCGAGATGAGTCAGCCGCAGTTCGAATTTCCCGATAATCACGCGCGCGGTACGGCAGAAACCATGCATATCCTCGGGAAAAAGAGCTACTCTTTTGATAACACGACTTTTACGACTTGTCCGGTCGGAAACGATGACTGGCTGTTGACTACAAATCGTCTGGATATCGATCGCACGACCCAGATCGGTATCTCGCATCAAACAGTGGTGGACTTCAAGGGTGTGCCCATACTCTATACGCCGTGGATGGACTTTGCCCTGAACGACAGTCGCCGCTCGGGTTTTCTGGCACCCACTTTCGGCAGCACTTCAACGGGCGGAACGGAATTCTCGCTGCCCTATTACTGGAACCTCGCACCCAATGCGGACGCGACCATCACACCGCGTTTGATCGCCAAGCGCGGAACGCAATACAACAATGAGTTCCGTTATCTGGAGCCAACCTATGCCGGACAAATTCACTACGAAGAGCTGTCGGGCGACCACCTGACCAATACTTCGCGCTCCTTTCTGGCGATGAAGCATACGCAAAACCTGGGCGGAGGCCTTGGTTATGCCATGGATGTCAGCCGGGTATCGGACGACAATTATTTCCGGGACCTGTCCACTACGGTAATGGGGACGTCGCAAACCATTCTGATGCGTGACAATGCGCTGACTTACAACACCGGCCCCTGGGCAGCAGTGGCACGAGTGCAGAGTTTCCAGACCCTGCAGGATCCTCTCGCACCCGTGGTGGCACCTTACAGGCGCCAACCGCAATTGCTTTTGAACGGCCAAGGGGCTTATGGGGACGCCGATGTCCGCTTTGCCAGCGAATACGTCGATTTTCGCCACGACACTTTGGTCAGCGGGGAACGTTTGGTGCTAAACCCTTCCGTGAGCTATCCACTGCTGGACGATCTCGGTTATTACCTGACACCCAAACTGGGCTTGCATTACACACAATATAAAATGGGCGCAAACAATACATCGTTGTTGCCAGACGCAACGCGTACCGTTCCTATCTTCAGTGTGGACGGAGGAATGACCTTCGAGCGCGACATGCCGTCTTTCCTCGGGGGCGATTATTTGCAGACACTGGAGCCCCGGCTTTTCTATACGTACATTCCCTACAGGAACCAGAGCCAGATGCCCGTTTACGACTCCGCGCTGGCACCGCTGACCTTCGGGCAGTTATTCACCGAGAACCGATTTTTCGGCAGTGATCGTGTTGGTGATGCCAATGCGATATCCGTGGCAATGACTTCGCGCGTGATCGACAATGTAGGGGGCACAGAGCGCCTGCGCGTGATGCTGGGGGAGCGCTTCAGTTTCAAGGCACCGCAGGTGTACATGTATACACCCGCGGAGAACACTGCCCGCTCCGATATCCTGGCGGGTCTGGGCGGAAAACTGACCAAGGCCTGGACACTGGACAGCCTGTATGAGTACAACCCCAATCAGGCGCAAACCATGATGTATAACGTGACGGCGAACTACAGACCCGAACCCGGCAAGCTGTTGAATCTCGGTTACCGTTACACCAGTGAAACCCTTGCCCTGAATACCGGCTTGCCCTACGCACTGCGCCAGGCGGATATTTCCACCGAATGGCCATTATTCGGCCGCTGGCTGGGTGTGGCACGCCTGAGCTATTCGCTGATCGATAAAAGTCCTGTGGAGTCGCTGGCCGGGCTTGAGTATAATGAGGCTTGCTGGACGATGCGGTTCGTTGCGCAAAGCATCGTGACCGCTATCAATGTCAAATCCACTGGTATCTTCATACAACTTGAGTTGAACGATCTGGTACGCATCGGTTCCGATCCGCTGGACGCATTGCGCCTCAGCGTTCCCGGTTACACCAAGATGAATAGTCTGCCTGCCGCTCAGCCGGATCCCGGCCTGCGTTGAGTTGAACAATTACCGAAAGAGAAAATTTTGAGCAAAAAACTATTCGCCTTAATTCTATTTGTTTTTGCGGCGTTCGCATCCGCGGCAGAATCGCAAAAGCAGGGCGTACCCATCGACAGTATCGAAGTCATCGTGAACGACGACGTTATCACTCACCTCGAGCTGGAGAAGCGCGTCGTCAGTGTGTCAAAGATGTTGCAAAGCCAGAAGACGGCGCTGCCCGACAAGAGCGTGCTTGAAAGGCAGGTTCTCGAACGCATGATCACCGAGATGTTGCTGGCACAATTTGCCAAGGAAAGCGGTCTGCGCATCGACGACGCTCAACTGGATAAAACCATCCTGCGCATCGCGCAACAAAACAAGTTTGCCACGGTTGCCGCCTTCCGCGCCAAGCTGGAACAGGACGGCACCGATTTCAAGGAGTTCCGCGAAGAGATACGCAACGAAATCATCTCTGTGCGCCTGCGCGAAAGAGAAGTCGACAGCAAGCTGGTCATCAGCGAAAACGACGTTGACAATTACCTGAGCAACCAGGAGCGCCAGGAAGGGAAGGGCGACGAACTGTTGCTCGCCCACATTCTGGTAGTCGTTCCGGAACAAGCCAGTGCGGACAAGATTCAGAACTATCGCGGCCGTGCAGAGCAGGCGCTCGCCAAGCTGCGCGGCGGCGCATCGTTCGCACAGGTTGCTGCCGGCTATTCCGATGCCCAGGATGCCCTGAAGGGCGGAGAACTCGGCTGGCGCCCGGCTGATCGCTTGCCGCCCATGTTCGCCGATGCTTTGCTCAAGATGAAGCCGGGAGATGTAAGCGATGTGCTGCGCAGTCCGAGCGGTTTCCATATCATCAAACTGCTGGACCGGCGCAACAAGGATGCAGCCGTCGTTGTCACGCAAACGCATGCCCGACACATTCTCATCAAGACCAGTGAGCTGGTTTCCGAGAACGAAGCGAAGTTACGTTTGCAGGAAATCAAGCAGCGCATCGACAAGGGAGCCGATTTTGCCGAGGAAGCGCGATTGCATTCCGACGACGGCAGCGCCTCCCAGGGCGGCGACTTGGGCTGGCTGTCCCCCGGCGAAACCGTTCCCGAGTTCGAAAGCGCAATGGATGCACTGAAAGTCGGCCAGGTCAGCGGCCTGGTGCAAACGGGTTTCGGCTGGCACCTGATCCAGGTACTCGGGCGTCGCAATACCGATGTAAGCGTTGAACAGAAACGTCTGCGCGCGCGCAATGCCATCCGCACTTTCAAGTCGGATGAGGCGTATCAGGATTGGCTACGCCAGTTGCGAGACCGCGCTTTTGTCGAGTATCACAACGACTCCAAGTAATGCAACGACCGCTCGCCATCACCGCAGGCGAACCCGCCGGAATCGGCCCCGATCTCTGCGTGCAACTGGCGCGACACGAGCAACCGCTGGTGGTGGTCGCCGACAAGATACTGTTGCAACAGCGCGCTGCAGAACTTGGCATCGACCTTCTGCTGCATGACTATATTGCGGACCAGCCCCTCGTATCAGGCAAACTAAGTGTGTTGCATGTTCCCCTGGCTCGCTCCGCCCAGGCCGGAAAGCTCGATCCGGCAAACAGCGCTTATGTGCTGGAAACCCTGCGCCGTGCTGTGCAGGGCTGCATGTCGGGTGAATTTTCCGGCGTGGTCACCGCACCCGTGCACAAGAGTGTCATCAACGATGCAGGCTTCCCCTTCACCGGACACACGGAATTTCTTGCCGAACAGTCTCACACCCCGCAAGTGGTGATGATGCTGGTCGGCGGGGGCATGCGTGTTGCGCTGGTGACAACGCACCTGCCGTTGCGGGAAGTGGCGGATGCCATCACGGCGCCATTGCTGGAAAGTGTGCTGCGCATCCTGCAGCACGATCTGCAATTCCGATTTGCCATCGCTCAACCTCGCATCCTGGTCGCGGGACTCAATCCTCATGCCGGAGAAGACGGATACCTCGGACGCGAAGAGATTGATGTCATGATCCCTGTTTTGAACAAGCTGCGTGCCGAAGGCATGAATGTCAGCGCACCTTTGCCTGCCGACACCCTGTTTGCCCAACACCGATTGCAGGAGTGCGATGCGGTACTGACGATGTATCACGACCAGGGACTGCCCGTGCTCAAGCACGCCAGCTTCGGCGGAGGGGTGAACATCACACTGGGACTGCCTTTTATCCGCACCTCGGTCGATCACGGCACCGCATTGGAGTTGGCTGGCACGGGCAAAGCTGAAACGGGTAGCCTGCTGGAAGCGATCAGGGTCGCTTCGGAAATGGCGCACAATGAGCGCGCATAAAGCCAAAAAGAAGTTTGGCCAGAACTTCCTGGTCGACGAACAGATCATCGCCGACATCATCCGTGCGATCCGCCCCAATGCCGACGACAACATGGTGGAGATCGGCCCCGGGCTTGGCGCACTGACAAGACCGCTGTTGAAGCAGTTGAATACACTGCATGTGGTAGAGATCGACCGCGATATCATCGCTCGCCTGAAAACAGATTATCCGCAGGACAAGATCGTTATCCACGAAGGCGATGCATTGAAATTCGATTTCGCCGGGCTTCCTGCACCCTTGCGTATCGTCGGCAACCTGCCGTACAACATCTCTTCGCCGCTGCTGTTCCATTTTTCCGACTACGCGGCGCGCATTACCGATATGCATTTCATGCTCCAGAACGAGGTGGTGGAACGTATGGTCGCCGCACCTTCGACGCCGGAATACGGACGGCTGTCGGTGATGCTGCAATACCGCTTCTATATGGAAAAACTGATCGATGTTCCGCCGGAATCGTTCCGCCCTGCACCCAAGGTCGATTCCGCCATCGTGCGCATGATTCCGATACCCGCAGAGAAGATCACTGTGAAAGACGAAGCCCTGTTCGCCAAAGTCGTGTCTGCGGCCTTCGGGCAGCGGCGCAAGACCTTGCGCAACACGCTCAAAAGCCGTCTTGGCGAAGCCGACTTCGCGCAACTCGGCATCGATGCGCAGTTGCGTGCCGAGAATCTGGGGGTGGCGGAATTCGCCAGCATCACAAGGCTGCTGAGCGGGCGCGCATAAGTCCGGTTTCGGTTAGAATCACGCTTCACCATATCCAAGCCAGTCGGCGTCCCATCATGTCTGACATTCCACCCATCGTTCTCACCTTCGCCGCCACCGACCCCAGTTGCGGGGCTGGTATGCAGGCCGACATTCTGACCATCGCCAGCATGGGCTGTCACCCGCTGTCTGTAGTCACTGCCATCACTGTGCAGGACACCAGCGGCGTGGATGATGTGCAGCCGGTGGATTCCGATTGGGTGGCGGATCAGGCGCGTACAGTGCTGGAAGACATGCCCGTCGCGGCGTTCAAGATCGGACTGCTCGGCAGCGTGGAAAACATCGCTGTCATCGCCGAGATCATCTCGGATTATCCCGATATTCCGCTGGTGTTCGATCCGGTGCTGGCTTCCGGTCGCGGCGACGAACTCGCCAACGAAGACATGCTGGATGCGCTGCGCGAGCTGCTGTTACCGCAGACGACCATCCTGACGCCAAACAGCATGGAAGCGCGCCGCCTGATCGTTGATGAGGAAAATGAAGGGGACGATCCCGAACTGTCGGAGTGCGCCAAGCGTATCTTGCGGCTGGGCTGCGAATATGTGCTGATCACCGGCACCCACGAGCATACGCCCAAGGTGGTCAACAACCTCTATGGCGAGCGCGGCCTGGTACGCAGCGACAGCTGGCCGCGATTGCCCGGCATCTATCACGGTTCCGGCTGCACCCTGGCAGCGGCGATCGCGGCGCTGCTGGCGAATGGATTGTCCATGGAAGACGCCGTGCATGAGGCGCAGGAATACACTTGGGAAGCGTTGAAATACGGCTTCCGCCCTGGCATGGGTCAACATATTCCGGATCGCCTGTTCTGGGCGCGAGACGAAGACGCAGAAGATGAAAGCGAAACCCGGCACTAGGAACAGAATCGGCTCATGCAAGGAGCTCTCGTTTGCTTCCTTTCCCGCAAGCGGGATAACCAGCGCCGAGCTGGCGCTTTTGCCAGCTTAGTCGAATGGCGAGTTGTCTTGCCCAGAGGATTGCACCCGCGAGGGGCTGGCCGTGGTTGTATGGGGCTAAAGCCCCAACAACACGCGCACAGGTGAGGGGCTCTGATCGGAGAACGGTTTGAACCCGCAGCAAACCATCAGCGGCCTGTACGCCGTTACGCCGGATATCTCAGATACGAATGAGTTGTTGCGGAGCGTCCGTCCGGCGTTGCAAGGCGGCGCACGGGTACTGCAATACCGCAACAAGATAGCCGATACGGCGCTGAAGCAGGCTCAAGCCCGGGCCCTGCGGCAACTGACCCGCGAATTCAAAATCACCTTCATTGTGAATGACGACGCGCAGCTCGCAGCGCAGGTGGATGCTGACGGCGTGCATCTGGGCGGCGCGGACGGCAGCGTGGCGGCTGCACGCGCGCTGTTAGGCAGTTCAAAGATCATTGGTGTGTCTTGCTATAATCGCGCCTCGCTTGCGCAGGAAGCAGTGCATCAAGGAGCGGATTATGTGGCGTTTGGCGCGTTCTTTTCTTCGAACGTCAAACCCGGGGCGGTCAAAGCGGATGTGGCGTTATTGCGAACGGCTCGCGACATGCTAAGCGTGCCCATTGTCGCTATCGGAGGTATCACGCAGATTAACGGTTCAGCCTTGATCGATGCCGGTGCAGACGCGTTGGCGGTGATCACCGCACTGTTTGACGCACCGGATATCGAACTTGCCGCACATGGATTTTCAACACTTTTCAGCAGGACATAAGCAATGACTTCTCACAATCCCATGACTTCCAAAAACGAATCTCTTTTCGAGCAATCCCAACTACGCATCCCCGGCGGCGTGAATTCGCCGGTGCGCGCTTTCCGTTCTGTGGGCGGCACGCCGCTGTTCTTCCAGCGCGGCCAGGGCGCCTACGTATGGGACGCGGACGAAAAAAAATATACCGATTATGTCGGTTCCTGGGGGCCGATGATCGCCGGACATTGCCATCCTGAAGTGGTAAAAGCAGTGCAGGATGCAGCGGCCCGGGGCCTGGGTTTCGGCGCACCGACCGCGAGCGAACTCGAGATGGCCGAATTGCTGTGCAAGCTTCTGCCTAGCCTGGAAATGGTGCGTCTGGTCAGCTCCGGCACAGAAGCCACCATGACGGCGATCCGTCTGGCACGCGGTTTCACCGGGCGTTCGCGCATCGTCAAGTTCGAAGGCTGTTACCACGGCCACTCCGATGGCCTGCTGGTCAAGGCGGGCTCCGGGGCGCTGACATTCGGCCAACCCAGTTCTTCCGGCGTGCCTGCCGAAATTGCCGCGCTGACCACCGTACTGGATTACAACGATGCAGCCGGACTGGAAAAGGCGTTCGCCGAAATGGGCAAGGAGATCGCTGCGGTGATCGTCGAACCGGTCGCGGGGAACATGAATCTGATTGCCCCCAAGCGCGAATTTCTCGATGCACTGCGCACCCTGTGCACCAAATACGGCGCAGTGTTGATCCTGGATGAAGTGATGACCGGCTTCCGCGTCAGCCTGCAGGGCGCGCAAGGCTATTACGGCATCAAGCCCGACTTGGTCACGCTGGGCAAAGTGATGGGAGGCGGATTGCCCGCTGCCGCATTTGGCGGACGCCGCGACATCATGCAATGTCTTGCACCGCTGGGCCCTGTATACCAGGCAGGTACGCTGTCCGGCAATCCGGTGGCAGTGGCAGCCGGTCTTGCTACGCTCAAGCTGGTTCAGGCACCAGGCTTCTACGAACACCTGTCGCAACTGGCCAGGCAACTTACCGAAGGTTTGAGTGCAGCTGCCAGGAAGTATGGCGTTCCATTCTGTGCCCAATCGGTTGGCGGCATGTTCGGTTTGTATTTCAGCAAGACCGTGCCGACCAGCTATGCCGAAGTGATGGCCTGCGATAAGGAAGCGTTCAACCGTTTCTTCCATGCCATGCTGGACGCGGGCCACTACCTTGCGCCGTCCGCTTTCGAGGCAGGTTTCGTTTCTGCTGCTCACACCGATGCCGATATCGCGGTGACCGTCGCGGCAGCAGACAAGATCTTCGCGGCCTGGAAATAATGGGACTTTTCTCACAAGCGGAGTTCTTTACCACCGTCAATCACATGAAGGACTTGCCGTGGCATGGCGGCAAGGAAGTGGCGTTCGTCGGGCGTTCCAACGCCGGCAAGTCGAGCGCCATCAATACGCTGGCCAACCACACGCGTCTTGCCTACACCAGCAAGACACCTGGACGTACACAACATCTCAATTATTTTTCTCTTGGCGAAAACAGATTTCTGGTCGATCTGCCCGGTTACGGTTACGCCAAAGTGCCGCCTGACGTTCAGGCGCATTGGGAAGCATTGTTGAGCGAGTACCTGCAAACCCGCGATGAGTTGTGCGGCTTGGTAGTCATCATGGATGCGCGGCATCCGCTGACCGAGCGCGACCAAGGCATGCTGGGCTGGTTTGTCCCTACCGGGAAACCCATCCATATCCTGCTCACAAAGTCGGACAAACTGAGCCGCCAGCAATCCACACAGACATTGCGCGATGTCAGAGAGTTTTTGCAGGAACATTTTCCGCAGTGCACAGCCCAATTGTTTTCCAGTCTGAAAAAACTGGGCACGGATGAAGCAGAAGCAGTGATTGCTGGCTGGTTTGCTGCAACTGGTCACCCATCAGATAGCCAAGCCGTATAGAAACAACATTTGGATATTGCAGACAAAAAAACGCCCCTGAACCAAAGGGGGAGGTCAGGGGCATCAAAAGTCTTTACAGGGTAAAGACGCCCGCTCAGGGAGGAGAAACGGGAAGCAGCTTTCGCTACTCGGAGAGTCAGACGGGACTGTGCGAAAATAGTTCCG
>DAIDAG010000024.1 GCA_027310725.1 Sideroxydans sp.
AAGTGCCCGACGCCGTTGATGACGCCGGCCGCAAAGAACGGGATCCACAGCATCTGCACCGCCCAGATCGTGATGCCGATCGGGCCGAACAGGATCACATCCATGAACAGCATGATCGTTATGCCCAGGCTGTGGCGCTTCGCGTAGAGATTGCGCTCGATCCAGTCGTCCGGTGTTCCGTTCCCGTAGGTTTCCAGGGTGGCGGCATTACCGGCTTCCTTGCGATACAACTCATAGCCGCCCAGCAACACGCTGCGGATGCCATACACATTGGGGCTGTGCGGATCCTCCGGCGTTTCCACCTTGACGTGATGTTTGCGGTGTATCGCCACCCATTCCTTGGTGACGATACCTGTCGTGAGCCATAGCCAGAAACGGAAAAAATGACTGGTGATCGGGTGCAGTTCCAGCGAATGGTGCGACTGGTGCCTGTGCAGAAAGATCGTGACTGCGGCAATGGTGATGTGGGTGAAGGCCAGGGTGAACAGGACATATCCCCACCATGCCGGATTAAGTAAACTGAATTGCATTTCTGAAGCCGCCTTAGAAAAACTCCGCACATTGCTGACTACAGGTCTCCCGGAGAGCAGCGGCGAATAGATTTGAATCGGGAAACATAGACACATCCTATGCCTGACCAATTTGTATGTCTATTCATTTATTTTCCGATTCACCCTTCAGCTTCAAGAATGCCTCCGCCATCACGCTCACCCCCTTTGGATGGGCCCCACGCTGTAACTCCATGACTTCACGATTGTATTGACCCGTCTTGGCGGAGGCGGTATCTTCGGCGTCACTTGTTATCCAGGCCCGATCGACTTAGCAATGTTGTCAAACACGATACCGCCCAATTCGACAAACTTGTTGCACCGCTGGTGTGTGATGGAGGCCGTGTCGCCGGAGGATATCCGCACCCGCCACGTTTGTGGACAGAACGCCACCGGCAGCTTTGGTATCTCAACAAGCGCCATTCAAGAGTTCGATCCGGTCGCCATGACCGTCAAAACGCTCAGCGGCAAGACTTACACCCTGATTGGACTGCCTGACAAATCCCGCGTCGGCGAGGCCGCGTGGCGCAAATGGTCCAATGACAACCGCATCGTTGCGGAACTGGACGTGACCAGCGACTACCTGAATGTAGATCCGGCACCGACGATAACGTTCAAACGGCTAAAACGGCCCGGCGCCACATCGGACTGCTGATCTTCCGGGCTACTAACCGCCCCCGTTTTACAAAACCCTGACCTCCAACCCCGCTTATCCCGCCCATTCGACTTGCCCTGATGGAACTACTCGCCATCTGACTAACCCTGCCAAATACGCTGGGCAAGTCATTGGTTATGTCCAATGACAGGATGGTTTGGCAGGCTGAGCGTGTGCTGTTGGGGCGAATACCCTTTACAGCCAAGGCTACCTCTTGCGGGTACACCACGAACCAGTTTTAGTGAACCAAGGAACCCGCCAATCCCGTTCGCCCTGAGCCTGTCGAAGGGTTGAACGGCGCTTGGACCGATGGACATTCAGCTCGCCGCAGAATCTTGAGGAACATCCCCCATGGGCATTCACCCTTCGACAGGCTCTGATGGAACTACTAAGTAGTGACTAAGCACGATACCCCAGTGCTAAGTCACTACTTAACGGCGAATGGCTTTTTTATTTATCAACCCTTCAATTCTAGAAACACCGCAGCCCCCAACCCCGTTCGTCCTGAGCTGGTCGAAGGAAGGAACGGCGCTCAGACCGATGGACACCCCTCTCACTGCTGAATCTTGAGGAAAACCACCTCTAGGGGCATTCACCCTTCGACAGGCTCTGGGCGAACGGATTTTCTTTAACCTTTCAGTTTCGCAAACGCCGCCGCCATCGCCCCACCCATCGCAGGTTGCGCCGGTGCACGGTTTGCTGGCTTGCCACCTGCAGGTTTCCCTTGCCCGCGATTATCCCGTTGCTCGCGCTGGCCTTCCGGCTTGCCGCCCGCCTGCCCTGCCGCATCCGTCAACCGCATCGTCAGTGCAATGCGCTTCCGCTTCTCGTCCACTTCCAGCACCTTCACCTTGACGATCTGCCCGGCCTTCACCACGGTGTGCGGGTCCTTGACGAAGTTATTCGACAACGCCGAGATATGCACCAGCCCATCCTGATGCACGCCGATATCCACGAACGCGCCGAACGCGGCCACATTGGTGACCACGCCTTCCAGGATCATGTCCGGCTTCAGGTCGGACAATGCTTCCACGCCTTCCTTGAATACCGCGGCCACGAACTCGGGGCGCGGGTCGCGGCCGGGCTTTTCCAGCTCTTTCAAAATATCGCTGATGGTGGGGATGCCGAACTTCTCGTCCTGATATTTGGAAGGACTGAGCGACTTCAGCAGATTGCTGTTGCCGATCACGGCTTTGATGTCCTGCTTGATGTCGGCCAGGATGCGCTGCACCAGCGGATACGATTCGGGGTGAACCGCGGAGGCGTCGAGTGGGTCGTTGCCGCCCATGATGCGCAAAAAGCCTGCCGCCTGTTCAAAGGTCTTGTCGCCGAGGCGCGGCACTTCGCGCAGTTCGGCACGGCTGTTGAATTTTCCTTTCAGGTCGCGCTGGTTCACGATGGCCTGCGCCACGCTGCTGGAGAGGCCGGAAACGCGCGCCAGCAAAGGCACCGAAGCCGTGTTCACATCCACGCCCACGGCGTTGACGCAATCTTCCACCACCGCATCCAGCGAACGCGCCAACTGGAACTGGCTCACGTCGTGCTGGTATTGGCCCACGCCAATCGACTTAGGATCGATCTTCACCAGCTCGGCCAGCGGATCTTGCAGACGGCGTGCGATGGACACCGCGCCGCGCAGCGACACATCCAGCTCCGGCAATTCCTTGGAGGCGAATTCGGAGGCGGAATACACCGACGCGCCCGCTTCGGACACGACGATGCTGGTCATCTTCAACCCGGAATTAGGAAGCCCGTCATTCCGGCGAAGGCCGGAATCCAGTTGATTAACAGCTCCCCCTGCAAGGGGGACAACGTCTTTGGTTTTGTCTGCTTCGCAGCCTGTCTTGATCGCTGGATTCCGGCCTTCGCCGGAATGACGGCCTGATGAAGCGTCGGCGCTCCCGCACAACTTAATCAACTCATGCGCCAACTTATCCGTCTCTCTTGAAGCCGTCCCATTCCCAATCGCAATCAACGTCACCCTATGCTTCTTCGCCAGCTGCGACAGCGTATGCAGCGAACCATCCCAATCGTTCCTTGGCTGGTGCGGATAGATGGTGGCGGTATCCACCACCTTGCCGGTCTCGTCCACCACCGCCACTTTCACTCCAGTGCGGATGCCGGGGTCCAGCCCTATGGTCACGCGCGGCCCGGCGGGTGCGGCCAGCAGCAGCGCTTTCAGGTTGCGTGCGAACACGTTGATGGCCTCGGTTTCGGCCTTGCTGCGCAGCGCGCCCATCAGTTCCGATTCCAGGTGCATGAAGCTCTTCACGCGCCAGGTCCAGCGCGCGGTATCCATCAGCCAGCGGTCGGCCGGGCGGTTCATACCCTTGATGCCGAAGCGGCTGGCGATGCGCATCTCGCACGGGTTGTGCGGCGAGGCCCAGGTCGGCTTCTCTTCTTCGCTATCCAGGCGCAGCTGCACATCCAGCATCTCTTCGCGCCGTCCGCGCAAGATCGCCAGCGCGCGGTGCGAAGGAATGGTGTTGATGGATTCGGAATAATCGAAATAGTCGGCATACTTCTCTGCCGCGTCGTTCTTGCCTTCCAGCACCTTGGATTGCACCACGCCGTGCTCCTGCACATATTCGCGCAGCGATTGCAGCAAAACTGCATCTTCGGCAAAGCGCTCCATCAATATCTGCCGCGCGCCATCCAGCGCCGCCTTGGCATCCGCCACGCCGGGGTTGGCATCGCCCGCCTCGCTGGTGAAAGGATCGCGCAGATACTTGGCCGCCTCCTCTTCCGGATTCAGCGTCGGATTCGCCAGCAACGAATCCGCCAACGGCTCCAGCCCCGCCTCCAGCGCGATCTGCGCCTTGGTGCGGCGCTTCGGCTTGTAGGGCAGATACAGATCTTCCAGATGCGTCTTGTCAGTGGCGAGCGAGACCGCCTTCAACAACTCCGGCGTCATCTTGCCCTGCTCGGTGATGGAGGCAATGATGGCCTCGCGGCGTTCTTCCAGCTCGCGCAGATAACGCAGCCGGTCTTCCAGCAAACGCAGCTGCGTATCGTCCAGCCCACCCGTCGCCTCTTTGCGATAGCGCGAGATAAAAGGCACCGTCGCCCCTTCGTCCAGCAAGGCAATGGCAGCAGCGATTTGAGCAGGTTTGGCCGCGATCTCGGCGGCAAGGCGTTGTTCGATTGAAGGAAGCATTGAGTGATTTACTAGATTAAAAAGCCCTCAAATTGCAGAGGGCTATGGGTGAAATTTACGAGGGGCGGATTATGCCAAAGTTGAATGTCTTATGAAAACAAATACGCTCGACACAAGACAACTTTCGGAATCATGTTTCCACAATGGAGAACTTTTATCAAAAAGCAACTTATGATCTCGGCAATATGCGTGCAGCAGTACGAATGTCAGCGCAATTTACGCTATTTGCCAAGAGCCATTGCCGGAATTGCCCAAAGACTGCCTCATTCTGTACTGGATCACTTATGGTTAGCACCACTGAAAATGGCACCCCTTCTTTCGGAATTTTTTCGCCGTCTCTTGATAAGGCATTAATTTGTACTCGCCAATTTGAAGATTTTCCAACTCCGCGAGCTGATTTTTTCCTGTATTGTTTCACCGGCCACCATTTCAAACCTTGCGCAATTAATTCTTGCTCGAACGCTGGGGTATTTGTATTTTTGGGCATGTAAGCTTGCTGAAGCTGCCCCTTCCAGCCTCCCTTTGTCTGCAATTGCTGCAAATGTGCATCCAGGTTGACCCTGACGAACTCAGCACCGTACGCTCGATTCAGCGGCGGGCTATATACAAGAGTCATCCATGCATAACCACGACATTTTCCAGTTGACTGTTCGACCAGACATTGCGGCCAAGTAAATTCAAAGTTAAGCTCTTTGCGATGAGTCAGCACTCCGTTGAAAACCAATGAGATTGCATTATCTTCAGTAAGTAGCATGTCATCGGAGGAAGACGGCACACCAAACCCAACGAATTGGCGCGCAACTGATGAGAGCGAATTATGGGAAAGCGGCTTAGGAATAGCGGCATGGTGAATAAGAAGAGCCGTTAACGTTTCTTTACTCACGCTCCCTTGAATACTAGATGCGAGAGCCGCTAAAGATTTGGCCACAAGCGGCGCCGCATAACTAGTTCCCATGCCTGTAACTTGTTGGCCGCTTGGGTCAATTGAAATTAGCCCGTGATGTTGCGTCTGCGTTGTTGGAACACTCCCTCCAAAATGCGCCAAGTCTGGCTTAACCCCCACTCTAAGACCTGGGCCGCGGCGAGTGTAATTTGTAGGTGTTTCCGACACATGCGGAATTACGTTGGGTACATTAAGTGCTCCAACCGAGAGTGCCGATACGCTTTCTGCCGGCTGAAGAATAGTGTCATCGTATGGGAAAGACGCAATGGTTGAAAGAATCCCCGCTGGATTATTGGGCATTGTCGGGCGGTGTTTCCCTCGCAGATTTCCAGCAGAAACTACGAAAATAACTTGATGCAATCTAGCTATTTCATCTAGACGTTCGGCCCAAGGGCTATAGTCATCTTCCGCGACTGGTGTCATCAAGTTAATGCTTAAGTTGAAAACTCTAATCCCATGGTCTCCAACAGCCTTGCTTACCGCATTTTCAATTTCATCGAAGAAATCGGGCGCCCCATTGGGATAGTACGATTCAAACACACCTGATACATCGTCAGGGAAAATCGAAATATCAAAGATACCGCATCCATCTAACTCACGCGCCACGTCACTACTATTTCCAAACGAGCGCCCGCCGCACATCAATCCAGCAATGAAAGTCCCATGACTGAGGGATTTATGCACAGTAGCAAGATTGTCCCATGACCCAATTTTCCAGGTGTTCAAGAAATCAGACACTCCGCCGTCAATAACACCAATCATTGGATATGTTGAACCGGGCGTTTTCGAAGGAGGGATTCCAATATTGCCAATTGCCGCTGAAATTGGATCAGCGCTTTTCTCAATAACAGGCGGTAGATGTATTCGCCGCACCAATGGGTGCTGATCTAAGAACGCGAGTAGCGATTGGTGTCGATTCTTCTCCGGGCTAAATTTGCCTCTTTGATTATTCCTCTCACCTGATGTGCTGCTGTTTTGTCGACCTTTTGGCCAAGAAAACACTCCGCCGTTACATATGCGAATTGACATCATTCGGCTGTTATATCGCCCTGAGCGAGAAACGAAACCAACTTCGATTGAATCATCAAGAGTACGCAACCCCTCAGAAAACGAAGTAATTAACGCTTGCTGTACGCTTGATGCGCTTGCCATTTCATCCCGTCCAACAGGAAAGGCAAATAACTCAACAAAATACGCTCCACCAGTCACGGGTTGAGAAAGCCATTCAATAGCAGAATTAACATCGAACGACCTTTTCTCACTGGATGTTGGCAGAACCAACTCATCAACAGCTCCAACTTCACTTCTTAAGCGAGATGGATTAGCAACAAGCTTAACCTCACCACTTTTCTTGTTTACCACTTCCTTTAAATTCGTGGTCGGTTCCGCTTCTTCAACCCTGGTCGCAAGCCAATCAATTTGACTTGGCGTCACCTCAAAATAGAGTTCCCCAAGTGCACCAGCTCCCACCATCGTTATGGTTTGATGTTTGAAGAGTGCAGATGTTGGGCGATGGCTTTTTGCGAGCGCATCTTCACGTAAAGTCACTCTCACATAAGCCCCACTTGAATAACCAGAACGAGCTAGTGATGTTTTTATTGAAGATAATTGTTTTACGAGCTTCTGCTTATGCGCCCAAAACGCATCATCTTCGCCCTCATAAAAATCGTGGTTGCTTCCGCCTGCATTTACTTCTTGGGGGGTTACATAGTCTGACGAATTGATGACAATTTGAATTGGATTGTTTTTCATGTGCCCCCTCTCCAGAACAGTAGTTAATCTGCTTTTAGCCAGCGCGCAATTGTGGGCTGAGTCTTACCAAACAGTGAGGCCAAATTTGCTTGATTAAATACTCGTGCATCTTCTTTATAGAGGGCGCGAGCTAATTCATGCTGATCGCTCAATATTAATTTTTGATGTTCCCGCGCCCCCTGTCCTGCATTGGTTAATACATACGACCTAAGTGCGGCAAGAAATTCTTCTTGGGGGTTTAAGGCCATATATCTCTTAACGTTGCGAGACATGGTTTCAATATCAGCTCCGCTAAATCCTTCAGTAAGCCAACTTACCAGGCCCAGTTGAACATCCGAGAGCCTTAGTGGCGGGAAATATTGCGAAATAATTTTTTCGCGGGACTGCGTTTCGGGCAACGGAATAAAAATACGCACTTCAAATCTGCGCCAGATAGCTTTGTCCAATAAGTTTTCGTGATTTGTAATCGCCAAAGTCAAACCAATGCGAGCTCGCGCGTCAAGACTCTGAAGCAGTGTATTCACCACCCGCTTAATTTCGCCAACTTCATGGGGGTCATCCCGGATTTTTGCAACAGCATCAAACTCATCCAAAAGAAGGATGCACTGATATCTGTTCGCAAAGTGGAAGAGATTCGCGATGTTCCTAGCCGTCGTGCCAAGAAAAGAACTAATCAACCCATCAAGACGCGCAATTACAAGAGGCAGATTTAATCTATTTGCGATTGCAATTGCTATTTGAGTTTTTCCAGTACCGGGGAGGCCATAGACTAAACATGAAGTAGCTGGATGCACCTCCATAGCTCCGAGCGCATCAAGATTCGACCATTCCATTACTAGCGACTCTAATGCCTTCTGTAGCTCAAATCCCAAAATAGGCAATGGAGTATCCGCGTCCATTGGGAATCGGATTTCAGCCAACGGCGCTCCAGTTTCTTTATCTACAGGAGGGGGAGTCTTTTCATTCAACCGCTCCCCCCTGAACATGCCTCCCGACAATGACAACTTGCTTGGACGCAACTCCGATCCCTTATCCGATGTTGCGAGCAGACGCGCAAGCACAACCGCCTCCTTCTCTGCTCCTGAAGCCAAAAGCGACTCCTGTAGGCGTTCAACCTGCCTCCGGAAGGCCGGCTCATTTGCCCCCAAGCCAATACGACAAAGACTTTGAATTATGGAGAAATGTTCCATGCCGTGTAATCCGCCTCGCATTAATCAATGCGCGCATTCTACATAAAATACGGATTTTGGCAATATTTATTCGAACTAATAAACTATATATGCACATTAATGCAATATATATTCTACACAAACCCTTTGGAACCTCTCGTATTCACGACAGCCGCAAGCATCGCCAGGGAATCACCAGTCCGTACGGCACCGTGGGGGCTTGCACTGCAACATTCACTATGCCGCAATCGCATCCGGTATGCGATGAATACCATCAAGCTGCATTCCGGTATCGCGCACATGGCGTAGCACACGGAAGCCCAGAGCCAGCACCATGTCCAGGTTTTAATGTTCCACCCGTCGGAATTAATGGGGTCGGGTTCGCAATATTTTTCCACCCGCCCCATCGCCCCCTTCCAGGCGCCGTTTAAGCCCGCGCAATCTATCAGCCACGGCAGCTCTTTACCACCAGCAAGAATATATAGACCTCTCGACTCCAGGCTGGCTATACGCCCAGCATCCTGCGCGACAACAGAGCCTGCATGTCGCGCCGTCCGTCGGCAATGATGTAGATGAATACCTGTTTGCCGGTCACCCGATAGATGAGGCGCCAGGGTTTGAAATGCACCTGGCGATATTCGCGGATGCCCAGTGCGATGAGTTCTTTTGGGTGGGTGCCGCGCTCGGGGAATGCGGACAATGTTGCCACGACTTCCAGCAATTTATCCAGCACGTGGTCTGCGTTTTTCTGGCTGTCGTGCTCGGCGATGTGGTCGTAGATGCTCTCTAGATCACGCTCTGCACCTTGTGTAAGCAAGACTTTGAAAGTCATATTGAACGAATTCCCTTCATGGTTCGACAGGCTGTGCGTGTGCTGTTGGGGCACATGCCCCTTACAGTCACGGCCTACCCCTTGCGGGTGCACCACGAACGGAAGGATTATTTTTGGCCTTAAGACGACGCACCACCTCGGCCACCGGGGTGACTTTGCCTGCTTCGATCTCCTGGTTGCCCAGCGCCAGTATCTTGAGCAATGCCAGCGTTTCCTGGGTGTTTTCATAGGAAGCGATGTCTTGCATGACGGCCCTGGCCTCGCCGTTTTGGGTGATCAGGTAAGGCTCGCGCTTTTCGGCCAGTTCTTTTAACACTTCGGCAGCATTGGCCTTGAGGTAGCTAATGGGTTTGATGTTGGTTGAGCGCATGATTTCATCCCTTGAATTACTCGAACCGAATATAGTCTTTTAATGGTCTCATGACAATCCCTGAATTGATGCCGCGTGACGGAGTGCAATATTCCCTGCTGCAGCTCGCCCAGGATGGCTTGCCCCTGCCTTTCCTGTCACACTACGCCTATTCCCGTAAAGTAAACCCATCATGACTCAACACACTCCCCACACCATTCTGCTGGCCGACTACACCCCGCCTCCCTTCCTGATCGACACTGTTGATGTCGACATCGATTTCCGCAGCGGCGAAGCCATTGTGACAGCGCACTTGGCGCTACGCCGCAATCCCGCGGCAAACACGCCTGATGCCCCGTTGGTGCTGGACGGCGAAGAACTGGAATTGCTTGGCATCAGCCTCGACGGTGTTGAACTAGCCCCCGATCGTTACCGTTTGAGCCCGGACCAGTTGACGCTGCCCGATGTTCCCGATGCCTTCCGCCTGGAGACGCGGACGCGCATCCACCCCGATGGCAATACGCGCCTTTCCGGTCTCTACCGCTCGGCCAATGGCTATTTCACCCAGTGCGAAGCGCAGGGCTTTCGCCGCATCACCTGGTTCCAGGACAGGCCGGATGTCATGTCGCGCTACACCGTCACGCTGCATGCAGACAAGGCGGCGTTGCCGCAATTGCTGGCCAACGGCAATCCGGTGGCCAGCGGCGAAGAAGCGGGCGGCCGTCACTGGGCCAGGTGGCAAGACCCCTTCCCCAAGCCCTGTTACCTGTTCGCGGTGGTGGCCGCCAAGCTCGATATGCTGAGCGACAGCTACCGCACGATGTCGGGCCGCAACGTCAAGCTGGCGATCTACGTCGAGCACGGCAAGCTCGACCAATGCGAACACGCCATGTCCGCACTCAAGAAGGCGATGCAATGGGACGAGCAGACGTTCGGTCTGGAATGCGATCTCGACATCTACATGATCGTGGCGGTTGGCGACTTCAACATGGGGGCGATGGAGAACAAGGGACTGAACATCTTCAACACCAAGTATGTGCTGGCCCGGCCGGACGTTGCCACCGATGTCGATTACGAAAACATCGACCGCGTGGTGGCGCATGAGTATTTCCACAACTGGACCGGCAACCGCGTGACCTGCCGCGACTGGTTCCAGCTCTCGCTCAAGGAAGGACTGACCGTCTTCCGCGACCAGCAGTTTGGCGCCGATGTGCATAACCGCTCCGTGGCGCGCATTCGCGAAGTGCGCGGCCTGCGCGCCTCGCAGTTCCCCGAAGACAACGGTCCGATGGTGCATCCGGTGCGGCCTGCGTCGTATATCGAGATCAACAACTTCTACACCGCCACGGTCTATCAAAAAGGCGCCGAGGTGGTGCGCATGATCCAGACCCTGATCGGCAAGCCCGCCTTCCGGCGCGGCATGGACCTTTACTTCAAGCGTCACGATGGCCAGGCCGTGACTTGCGACGACTTTGTCGCCGCCATGGCCGATGCGTCCGGCGTTGACCTGAAGCAGTTCATGCGCTGGTACGACCAGGCCGGTTTGCCGCGCGTGCGCGCCACCGGCAGCTACGATGCGGCAAAGCAACGCTACGTGTTGCGCTTGAGCCAGTCCTGTGCCGCCACGCCCGGCCAGCCAGAGAAACAGCCGTTCCATATTCCCGTCACCGTTGGGCTGGTCGGCCCGACCGGCGAGGATCTGCCCTTGCATCTGGCCGGCGATAGCAACGCGAGCACCGAGCGCGTGTTGTCGCTGCAAACCGCATCGCAGGAATTCGTCTTTGATAGCGTAGCTGTTGCACCCGTGCCCTCGCTGCTGCGCGATTTCTCGGCACCGGTTGTGCTCGAGTTCGATTATTCGGCAGCAGAACTCGCCCACTTGCTGGCGCATGACAGCGATCCATTCAATCGCTGTGAAGCCGGCCAGCGACTGGCCAATCAATTGATCATTGCCGCCACTGCTGCCATCAGCGCTGGCCGTAAGCCAAGCTGGTCGGCCGACTTCGCCAAAGCTGCAGCGCGTGTGCTGGCCGAATCCGCCACCGACCCGGCCTTCGCCGCCGAAGCGCTGACACTGCCTGGCGAGGCAACGCTGGCCGAACAGTTGGACGTTGTCGATCCCGATGCCCTGCACGCCGCCCGCAACGGCCTGCGCCGCCACCTTGCAGAACAACTCGGTGCGGAATTCAAGGCCTGCTATGACGCGCTTGCGCCAATCGGCATCTATCGGCCCGATCCACAGGATGCCGCCCGCCGCGCCTTGCGCAATGTATGTCTTGGCTATCTGTGCGAAACGGACAGCGCAGAGACGCGCGCACTGGCGAAGAAACAGTTCGATACCGCGGACAACATGGCCGATCAGTTCGCCGCGTTGAGCGTGCTGGCACAGAGCGAAGGCGAAGAACGCGTGCAGGCGATGGCTGCGTTCTATGAACGCTGGAAAGACGAGGCGCTGGTGATCGACAAATGGCTGCAGGTGCAGGCAACCAGCCGCCGTCCCGGCACGCTGGCGGAAGTCGAACGGCTGGTCGCACATCCCGCCTTCGACCTGCGCAACCCGAACAAGGTCTACGCCCTGCTGCGCGCTTTCGGCAGCAACCATGTGCGCTTCCACGCCGCCGACGGCAGCGGCTACCGCTTCCTGGCCGAACAAACGCGCAAGCTCGACGGCATCAATCCCCAGGTCGCGGCGCGCCTGGCACGCTGTTTCGACCGCTGGCGCAGGTTCGATGCCACGCGCCAGGCACATGCGCGTGCCGCGCTGGAAATACTACGCAGTCACGAAGGACTGTCGCGGGATGTGTTTGAGATTATTGAAAGATCGTTGGGGATATCTTGAATCGATTGTTAGCGACAAT
The DNA here is from genome assembly GCA_027310725.1 of Sideroxydans sp. Classification (GTDB taxonomy): domain Bacteria; phylum Pseudomonadota; class Gammaproteobacteria; order Burkholderiales; family Gallionellaceae; genus Sideroxyarcus. Next base: position 12,264 of record DAIDAG010000024.1, read on the forward strand.
CTTATTCAATTGAGGTTTGAAGCCCGTTCGCCTTGAGCTTGTGTAGAGATGAATGGATTTCGACAGGCCCAACGCGAACGGTATTGCTTCATAGTGCAGAATCAATAACTAAAAAGACAAATAACAAATTACATTTTCGGATGCGGTGTTTGTTTCGGATTGGGATGAGTGTCATCTTCCAAATAGCAGTGCTTCAAATACTCATCTTTCTTCTTTCCGTTCAGCTTCATGTTTTTTGCGTTCTGATCGCATTGCTCCGCTTTTTCACTAAATTGAAAAGCTGTCATGTCGATTCTCTTCAAGCATGACTTCAAGAATGCATCTCTTTTATGTGGATTGGATATCTTCGCACCTTCTTTAGAGCACTCTTTGGCATATTCGGCATCATGCGCAAAAGCGGGAGCAGCGATAGCAGCCAGCAAAAAACTAGTTAGTACAACCATATTTTTAGACATAAATTTCCTCGTCGCGTGTTAGCGTTTCTGGTTTCAAATTATTTCGGGCTTGCCAATACGGCAGAGCCTCGGGACATTCGTTTCTTTATTGATGCAGTCTAGTCAACGCTTGCCAAAAGTGCCGGGAGTGCAACTATCAATGTCGCAATAGCGGCCACGACCCAACGGACGTACTTGGCTGCTTCTTGGTATATGAGTTTCATTTTGTACCCCTAATTTAATTGGATCGACACTCTTGTCTTACTTTCCAGAACTGCTTGAGTCAAGCAAAGCTGGCCAAAGCAGCGATGGACACCGCGGCTGCCGCGAGCCAGCCCAAAACCGATTGGAACTGGATATCTGCCTTGTCTTCACTGTTGATGATCTTGTCGTTCATGATGGTCTCCTAAAGCTTTCGATTTGATTGATTGTGTACGATTACAAGCTGGCGGCAATGGTCGCGATGCTTACAGACAGCGCCGCCAACCAGCCCAGGTTTCCGATGAACTTCGTGTCATCGCTTGTCAATTCTTCCTTCTTGTTGATCTTCGCATTGATCCTGTTCAATTCCGCTTCAAGTTCTTTCAGCTTTCCTTGTTGCTTAATAAGATCCTTGAGTTTTTCTTCATGTACCAATCTCAATGCGCTGGTGTCCAAAATATCGTTCATTTCAAATTTCCTTTCAATTAATGATTGCATTCGTGTGATCAATCTACTAGTGTGCTATATCAATTCGCTTCGTGAATGCTGTTGGTGATGCGATGTGTGCATATTGCCCGCAAACATCCGGTATGTATTTCAGTTGAATCTGATAATGGCCTAGGAAAATTCTGATTTGGCGCTGGAAATAGCCTTTCCAGACGCAGGCTTGAGCTGGGAATACCGCGTGGCATTGATTGCAAACCTCTTGCTCTGGCGGCTAAATTCTATAAATACACGCAAATAATCAACAGGATGAATATCTATCGCCGAGAAGCATGCCATCGTCAGAAACGGGCTATAGAACTAAAGGGGTATGCTCGAATTACTTTCCCTCCCACACCAACAATCCTGCATTGACCTCCATCTGCTGCGCCGAAGATTTGCAGCAAAGCGCCTTCAAGCAAGACCCGGGTTTAATGATTCAGCTTCAGTCGCCGTCGCGCCATTCCGGTTCAATAATTTATTTCGATATTCACGTTGGCCTGCAGGCCAGTAAAGACGGGCGTCTTCAAGGGGGAAATTCTATGAACGGATTGTTTGCTACAGAGACTTTTTGATTTTGGGTATCCGGAACTTGTGATTGATTTTGGTTCACAGTTCCCCGGCCTCGATCATGCGCACCAGTGTTGAAATGTCCGCCCCGTAGTTCTTTTCCGGTTCTTCCTTTTGCGTTGAAGGGAATGAGCACAACGAGTAA
>DAIDAG010000056.1 GCA_027310725.1 Sideroxydans sp.
CCTGCCTGGACACGTTTGACTGCCAACTCCCTAAATTCGGGTGTGTATTCCCGCTTCGGTATAGTCTTCATCTTCTTTCCTTTCAAAAGTAACGTTAATATTACGCCACTCTTGGAAGACTATTTTTCGGGGGAAGGCCACCACACCAGCAGAGATGACGGTGTAAGTACCATCAGTTCCATTTGGCGTTGCCTGCCCCACGGTATACCTATCATAACCAGCACGAATACCCAAAGAGCTGTTGATGTTGTACTGACCGCCCACCCCAAAAGTGACTGCGGTTTTACTGTCTGTCGCATCAAGAAACGGGTTGGTTGCTTTCACGCTGGTATTGGAGACTCCCAATTTGCCAAATAGAGAAAACATCTCGTTGATCGGTAGAATTCCCACTGCAGTGGCCGCAATACCGGAAGTCTTCGCGGTTGCGCTACCTTGAGTAAGCTTACCCATATCTATATATTGCACTTCAGCGGCGAAGTTCTTGTTAACTTGGTAGCCACCCAAGATGCTCATAGCGGTATCGGAATGCGATGTGGTCAGCCCGCTAACAAGATTACCGGAAGCCGTAGCCTGGCCCAGATTGGCACCGACATAAAACCCATTGTCTGCAGCAAATGCAGGCGCAGCAAACACAGCGGACAGTAATGCGACGGTAAGAACTTTTTTCATATTGATTTCCTTAAAGTTAAAAAAACGAACAGGTAAAACAATAGGAATGCAAATCCAATCTAATGCGATATTTCCTTTGAATTTAAAATCATTAATATAGTGTGTAAGGCACGTCTGGAACAGCACTCATGCCGAGGCACTTTTATCAACAAAGCTTATGTTGCGGATAACTGTGGTCTGAGCCTTTTAATTCTTTTAATTATCGATTCATCTGACACCTCCAGGTGCAATGTGCATCCACTTAGATGTGTCTGACATACTTGACGCAGTTCGGGCCTTCCCTAGTGAGATTTCGCAAACACAAGGCTTACGTAGGACCTCGCGAAATGGCTTTTGTCTGGCCTGTAAATGTAGGTATGCTTTCTGTCTATCCGGATATTTCCATTTGGCAACACGTAAATTCTGCGATAGTCCTTGGGATCGATTTCATCAGAATCGGGACGTTCGTACAGCGTGCTCTTCGCTACCCGGATAAACTTGTTGCCGGAGCAGACCCACATATCATTGAACTTGAAGTCGTATTCTCCAAGCAGCCCTTCCTTATCCCAATCGACCCGGACGTGGTACTTACGCCCAATCTGGTCTAAGCGCGTCAGTGTGACTATAACCGTGCCCGGATACGCACCAATTTTCCCCTTGTGAATTTTATTGTAGATGGCTATTGATCCGTAGTGCCCCGGATAAAAATCACCAGGGGCAGGGAAAGGTATGGGAATAAGCTCCGCGCCTCTTTTTACGAAACCTGGTTTGTAGTCCTTGGGAACCGCCCGATCGGCTGGTAGATTGTCGGGCAGGTCTTCCTCAAGTATCGGATCCCATTCTCTTATATTCTTCCACTTGATATGTTCGTAATTAAACCGTCCAGATAAATCCGGGCAACGTCCATCTTCAACCGGGTTATCGATTATTTCCTTATCCCAATCCGGGATGGTCTTGCATGAAACCAATAGCAAGACCAGCAATAAGACCGGGCAAAGTTTGCAAATGGAGTATCGGTTCATGTTTAATGCGTCCCATTATGAACAGTGTTGTTCAACGTCACAGGGTCAAGGTTGATCTGCTGTAGAAAGGTCGGTATTACCAGCGGTGTCACCAGAGGAATATCGACGATGGCCATACCATTCCTGATCCAGGAGGGTTGATTGACGTTTGCATTCCCCAATGCGTCATAACCATTCCAGACCACGCCGCCAAAATAGTCGTGCGGACCGGCAAAGGATTCATCCAGTCTATCCAGGAAGCTACCCGGCGCAACCGAAATATTTGCAAAGGTTTGTGAAAGTGCTTGAGAACCGCCAGTCAAACCAGTTTGTGCTGCGATCGCTTCCGATAACATAAACGCCTTCCCATTATCCGGATTGATTTTTCCTGAAAACGTCCAAAGTGGGTTGTCGACAGTGGGTGGTGTCATGGTTCCAAACTCGCCCAATGCTCCCACGTCAATGCGCGTACCCGCAAGCCGATCACCAGAACCATTGATGCCCGCACTACCCTGCCCGGTAACGTTGTTATATATCTTACCGGACGGATCGTTGGCATCTTTAACCCCTTTGAATCTTTTGGAATCGTCAATCATGGAATTCCGCATTGCATTATTAGCCCATTCCGATCCTGCCATGATAGCCGCCGTGGTTGCGCCTTTCTGACATCCGCTTCCGGTCATGTCGCTCGTGATACATCCAGTCAGCGTTTTCGCAGCGAAGCTTTCGAGGTTATACGTTTTCAAATAATCCGCTCCCACCCCGGCGGTCAGCATAGCCGCAACGACGTTGCGCACGTTCTGGCTCTGCCCCATGTCGTTCAGGGTCTTGCCGATATCGCCTTTGTTGTTGGCGAAGGAGACGGCAGCCTCGCTGGCCAGCGCGGTAAAGCCCGCATTGATGACCGCACCTGCCACTGTGTACTCCGTAACCGTAGCACCCGCCGCTGTCGTAGCGGTAGTCGCCAGTGTTGTTCCGCCAATTGTTGTTGCTGTCGCGCCTGCGGCACCACCTTCTACTGCGCTTGTGGTTCCCACCATTGAACTGCCCGCACCCGCCGTGAAATAGGCAACCGCAATCGCAATTACCACCACCGCCTCCTGCGTCAACCCATCATGCGCATAATTCCAGTGCTGCGCAGCCGTCTGCACCTGGTTCCACTGCACCTGCACCTTGGGATCGTTCGCCAGTTGGCCGATCCACGCTTGTCCGGGTTGGCTGGACAGGTTCTGGATGGCCTTGTTGAAGTCGGCCTGGCGTTGGGCTGCTTGTTGTTCGGCGGTCAATGCTACGGGCGGGATGATGTTGCCTTTGGCATCGGTCTGCGGGGCAGAAGCGGGGGTGGCGGGTACGGTCGGGATGTCGATGGCGACTCCGCCTTTGGCATTCACACTCAATCCCTTGCCTGTCCTGAGCCCGGTCGAAGGGCCTGTGCTGATGTTGGCGAGCTTGGGTGTCTCGACGTAGTTGCCGCCACCGTTGGCATTCTGCCAGGCAAACGAGTTGTTGCTGTTGGTGACGTTGGTGTACGTATTGTCCTTCACCGCAGCGAAGGTGATCTTGCCGTCGCGGCCCGCGTTGGTGCTGCCGTCTGCATTGGTTGTTGCCGCATAGCCGGTTGCAGAAAGGGCGATGGCCCCTTGTGCATTGAGTGTGCTGGCCTGTATCAGGGTGTCGCCGCCGGAATGGGTGGTGATGTCACCTGCGCTGACGAGACTGGTAACCTGATTGGTTTGGGTCTGGCTTTCAGCCTTGTTGTTTATCCGGCGTGTTGCCAGGTCGGCGGGCGTTCCGTCAGCCTTGATGCCCATTCCGTCTGTGGACAGGGTCTCGGTGTGGGTGCTGCTATTGCTGTTGGTAGCGGCCAGTAGTTTGAGGTCACCCGCAGCATCTATGTTGATGCCGCCTGCGCCCGAGGTAACCTGGGCTGCCTGCAATACGGTGTCGGCCCCGCTGTTGACGTTGATGTTGTTGGCTTGGGCGGTGCTGCCCTGGTAGTCGACGCTGCTGGAGGTATCCGTGATGGTGTGGTGCTGTTTGGTGAAGGCGTTGGGGTTGGTGACGATCAGGGTGCTGCTGCTCTGGTTCAGGGTGTCCTGGCCGGCCAGCAGGGCGACAGTGCCGCCTGCGGTCAACGCCAGGTTGCCTGTTTTGGCGGCAAGGTCGGTGCCGAGTGCGACCAGATTGCCGCCTGCAACGACGTTGATGTTGCCGCCGGTGCTGGTGAGGCTGCTGCGGTTGTAGCTTTGTTTGGTGCCGTCGATGCGGGCCTGGGTGGTGATGTCGGGGCCGCTGTCGGTGAGGCTGAACGGGTTGCCGCCACTACTGAACTGCAGACCGGTGGTGGTTTCGTGGCGGTAGCTGTCCGAGCCATAGGTGTTGGTGGCAGCAGTGATATTGACATCACCCATCGCAGCAACGTTGATGTCGTGCATGGCGCTGGCGGTGCTGCCGACAACCCCGATGTTCTTGCCGCTGGTAATGCTGACACTGTTGCCGGAGAGGTTGCTGCCAATGTTGTCGGTGCGCCAGCTTTCGCTACGCACATCAAGTGTGGTGGTTGTGAACAAGCCACTCCCTGTAGCATGCGACTCGGTGTAAGAGTTGTGATTTTCTGCAGTCACGCCGATGTTGACGTTGGCATCGGCCGCCACGGTAAGCGCGCCGGTCTTGCTGGTGATGTCGGTGCTTTGCAAGGTGATGTTGCCCTTGCCATCGGTACGCCCGGTTGAACTGCCGCCGCTTGCTTGTGTTGTGGCAGCTGTATTCAACTGGGTAGCAACAAGGGTGACATTGCCTCCTGCATTCAGTGTGGAGCCGAGAACGGTTTCATCATTGAAACGCCCTATTGCAGAACCTGTGTTGTAACCGGAGGACGTGCTGTTTTTGCTGGCGTCGATTGTCAGGTCGCCGCCAGACATCAAAGTGGCATCTTTGCCGACATTAAGCGCGGCTGAGGTGAGGTGCATGTCGCTACCGGAAGCCAGATTGAGGTTGCCTCCCGTCTGGATGCTGCTGGTGTGTTGCGTGATATTGGTGGCGTAAGCGCCGTACTGATTCGCGGTAGATGAATTGGTTGCGGTGAGCACGCCCACGGTGAGATTACGCCCTGCATTGATCGTGGCATCGCCGCCCGCGTTGACTGCGGCGCCGACAATGGAGACGTCTTTACCCGCATTCATATTAAGGGAACCGGTGGCATTGATACCGGCTGCCGAATTGAGTTCGGTGCCGTTCATCACGCCATTGCCAAACGTGCGGGTAACGTTCTGGCTGGTGAGCGCATTGGTAATGTCGCGCCCGGCTGTCAGGCTGACGTCGGCGCCGCTGATGTTGCCGGAGAGGTTGAGGATGTCGTTGCTGGCTACCAGGATGGCACTACCACCGCTGCTGATCGTACCGCCCTGATTGGTGATGTCGTTCGCATTGATGGAGAGCGCAGTGTTGGCGCGGATGGTGCCGCTGTTGTTGACATTACCGTTGATGTTAATCACGTTCGCCGAGATCAATGCGCCGCTCGGTTTGAGGTCTGCTTCCTGCACGCTGGACAAATAGACCTGTGGGGCCAGTACGTGTTCGGTCGTGCCGTTCGGCAAGGTCACGCTGCGATCCACCATCCACACAATGTCATGCTTGAGAGAATTGATCTGGGCGGTCGTCAGTGCAACACCAACCGTGAGGTTGAAATCCTTGGCGGCATCGATGCCCGAATTCATCAGTGCGATGAATTCCGATTGGGCATCGGTGTAGCCGTTAACATACATACGGCCCGTGCCGGCGGTGATCTGCTGCGTCACCAGTTGCTGTTCGTAGAAACCGTCGCCCAAGCGCATTTGCATTTGCTGCGGATTGAGCGACAAGCGGCTCAGCATGTAGTCGCTGGAGACAAAGTTGGCGTAGCTGGTAAAGCGCGGGTCGGTCACCACCAGGTAAGGCTGTCCCGGTTGGCTGTGGATGGTGTACAGGCCGCTGGTGGGAACAGTCAGCGCAGGCAGCGCTGGATTTGTGGATGCCGCTCCGGCTACTGCGGCGACTGGCTGGGTTTTTTGGGGGCTGGAAACGTTGTTTGAACCCGGAGTAGGAGCGCTTGTCGTATTCGCCGTGGCTGTTGCCGCATTGATAGCAACGGGCTGACTGCCATTGGCGGCCAGATATGCATACGGCGACGATGCCAGCTGGGTGTAATTCAGGCCCGATATCGGGACGTAAGTCGGCGCGGGATTGTAGGGCGTCGTGACAGGAATGTAGGCGACATGTGCTGGAACACAGTTGTAGCTAAAGTATCCGCAAGTGCCTGATTGCGGCACATAGACGACCGAATAGTCATTGTACTGTCCGCTCAGGGTAGTGCTTTCAAGCAACGCAGGCCCATTGTTATTGACCGCCATCTGAGCAACCAACGTTCCGCCCGCGATGACGTTGCTGTAGGTGTTGTTCAACACACCGCCGCCAAAGAACATGTTGGCACCAGATAAAAACTGGGCGGCAGGGGTGGTGGCAGCCGTTAAGTGTTGATCGGCATAAGTTGGAGTGTAACTTGGCGTACCCAGCGCGTTGTACCCCGGTGTCCCCACAACAGGCGTACCCGTCCACGATGGACCCCACTCCAACCCCACCACTGTGCGTTCGTTGGTGATCGTGGCAGCGCTGATCCGCAAATCGTTTGTCGCGTCTATCGTGGCGGAGCGGTTGGTGACACTGACGGCATTACCCGTCACATAGCCTGTCATTGGATCGATGACGCTATTCGACCCGATATTAATGTCGCCGAGGCTGAAGATGTTGGCACCGTCCTGATTGACAAGCGCCCTGGTAACGATGAGGTTTACGCTCTGCGTGGCGGCGATGATGGCCGCCGCATTCAGGTTGCTGATGTTGTTGGCATTGATGTTGACAACGTTCCCGATCACCGTTGCCGTGTTGTTGAAGTTGTTGCTGTACGTGTCGACGATATTGCCCTCGATACGTCCGGCATTGGCAATGTCGCCTGTTCCGGTGTTCAGGGTGGTGTGGTCGGAGTTGATCTGTGCGCCTGCCTGATTGTCGATGCCCGCAGCGTTGACGGTGAGGTTGCCTACCGCTTCAAGGGAGGTTTGGTTGGTGAGTGTGCCGGTGGTACCGAAGGTCAGGTCGCGATTAGCCTGGAATACATTCCCTGAAGCATTGATATAGTTGCCTTGCAGGCTGATATTGGCATCGCGCCCGCCAATAACTCGTCCATTACCGAGGATGGTATTGGCGGTGATTAACAGGTCCTGGTCACTTCCGATCTGTCCGCCGGTGTTGGTGAGATTGCCCGGGGTGGTAAGGGTGATGTTTCCCGCACTGTTAAGCGTATTGCCGATTTGGCCGTTGGTGTTGTCGATATTGTTCGCGGTCAGGCTGATATTGCCGTTAGCACCCAGGATGCCATGGGTATTGTTGAAGCTTGCTGCATTACTCGCGACCTGTGTTCCAAAGAGCAAACCCGAGGTGTTGTTCACCGCTCCCGAGGCAGTCAATGCAATGTTTCCCGCAACGGATTGTGTCTTGGAACTGGTGAGGTCAATGTTGCCTGCACCGGCGTTGAGGTTGATATTGCTCCCCGCACTCGTTTTGCTGTTGGCAAGGCTGATGTCGGTGGCGGCGATGCTCATGCTGCCGCCTGCAACGTTGGTGCCCGTGGCAACGGTCTGGTTCTGGGTAGTGACACCGAGGTTGCCGTTCTGTGTGGCGTTGCCATTGACGTCAATGCCTGCGCCCAGTATGCCGGTGGAGTTGAGGCTGTTCGCATTGAGGGTAAAGTTGCCTTGGGCCAATAACGCACCACTGTTAGAGATAGCACCACTGCTGTTGATTCCCAAATCCCCGCTGGCATAGACATTGCCACTCGTATTGCTGAAACCGGCCGAGGTGCTGGTAATCTTTGCGCCGTTGAGTGTTCCCAAGTCGTTGATGACTGAGCCCGAGGCATTCAATGCAATGTTTCCCGCCACCGATTGTGTTTTGGAACTGGTCAGGTCAATGTTTCCTGCACTGGCGTTGAGGTTGATATCGCTTCCTGCACTCGTTTTGCTGTTGGCAAGGCTGATGTCGGTGGAGGCGATGCTCATGCTGCCGCCTGCCACATTGGTGCCCGTGGCAACGGTCTGGTTCTGGGTGGTGATGCCGAGGCTGCCGTTTTGTGTGGCGTTGCCGTTGGCGTCAATGCCTGCGCCCAGTATGCCGGTGGAGTTGAGGCTGTTGGCATTGACGGTAAGGTTGCCCAGGGCCAATAACGCGCCACTATTAGTGATAACACCGCTGCTGTTGAGCCCCAAATTTCCGCTGGCGTAAGCGTTGCCGCCCGCATTGCTGAAACCTGCGGAGGTGCTGCTAATCGTTACGCCATTGAGTGTTCCCAGGTCGTTGGTGACTGAACCCGTGGCGTTCATTACGATGCTACCTGCGAGCGATTGTGTTTTTGCGCTGGCCAGGTCGATGTTGCCTGCCGTGGCGTTGAGGTTAATATTGCTCCCTGCACTCGTTTTGCTGTTGGCAAGGTTAATGTCCGTCGCAGCAATACTCATGCTGCTGCCTGCAACATTGGTTCCCGTGGCGACGGTCTGGTTCTGGGTGGTGATGCCGAGGTTGCCGTTCTGTGTGGCGTTGCCATTGGCGTCAATGCCCGCACCCAGTATGCCGGTGGAGTTAAGACTGTTCGCATTGAGAGTGAGGTTGCCCTGAGCGGTTAACAATCCGCTGTTGGTGATGCTGCCTGTGCTGGTGAGCTGTGCGGCTTGCTGGCTATAAAGTGTGCCGGTGTTGGCGATGCCGGTATTGCTGTTGACTGTCAGGTTGCCGTTGGCAGTCGTACGGCCGCCCAAGGTGATCTGTCCTTGGTTGTCGAGACTGAAATCGCCTGCCTGTGCCGAGAGATTGCCCAGACTGTTCACACCGACGCCGGCTTCAGTACCGACCAAACGAATCTTGTTGGCATACATACCGCCGAGCAGGGCGACGTCGATACCGACGGTGGGTTTGTTGGCATCGCCCGCAATGATCTGCACACCCAAGTTGTTGTAGTTGGCGAGGTTGGCGCCGGTAACGACGTTGAGATTGTTCGCCCAGAGTTGGCCGTTGACCTGGACGCTGCGTGCAATAAGGTCGAGCTGGCTGATATTGCCTGCATTCAATCCCGCCGCACCGATCTGGATGTCTCCGCCCGTCACGCGGAGTGAATCGAGACCGCCGCTTGTACCCAAAACTGGCGTGCCGGTAGTAAGTACGCCGCGGCTGGTATTGATGAAGCCGCAGCCGTTGCAGGTGATGCCGTTAGGGTTGGCGACGATCACTTGAGCTTGTTGTCCTGCCACTTCGATGTAACCGTTCAATTGACTTCGGCTGGTGCTGGTCACTTCATTCAGGATGACGCTGGCGGCACCGTTGGTCAGATTCTGGTTGCCCGCAACATAGCCGGCTTGTTGGGTGAGAACAGTGGTTGAGCTGTTGTTGAGTATCAACCCGGCAGGGTCGACGTTGAATTGGGTATATTGATTGTGCGAGACACCGGCGGCATTGGGTGTGGCGATCTGCACCAAAGGTATTCCGTTGGCGGTGGTATCGATGACGGGGCGCTTGCTCGCAGCGGCAGCCTGGTCGGCAATCACATGAGCCGTGACGATCATCGGTTGTCCAATATAAGCGACGAGGGTGAGCCAGGCAACCGTGCGACGCAAGGGCGACTGTCGAACCAGCGCATTGCCGTTCAGGTTCTGTTCAATATTCGCTTGATCGTGTGTGCGCATGGGTGACCTCTCAGATTTCGTCGTTACCGTTGGTTCATGTTTGCCGTGTTAAATTTGATAGATCAAACTAAAGCCTGCCGCAGGTTGATCGGTTGGATATTGTTTCGGCTTGTATAGCGCGATCCCTGCAAATACTTCATACATCAGGCCCTGCATCAGGCTGCCTCTGAGTCCTGTGACGAATCCCGCCAATTTATCTCCCAGAAGTGTGGCTGTGTTGTCGCCATACACCTTGCCGAAGTCGAGGCCGACGTAGGCGGATTGCGCGATATCGGTAATGGGTATGCTGATCTCGTTGCGCAAAAAGAATCCCTTTTCGGCACTCATCGGATATTCGCCATCGAAGCCGCGTACTGTCCAGCGGTTGCCCATTGAGAACCATTGGGTGGCATACAGTGCGCTGTTGCTGTTTTGCGCACTGAACGTGGAACTGAAACCGAATACGCGATCGTTCAGTTGGAATGGCACGTTCAGTGCGACATTCAACGTTTCAAGCGTATAGAGATAGTGCGGACTGGTTGCGCCCAGGCCGGCAGGATCGACCTGTGCGCCAAACCATGGCGTTCCCTTTTGATAGGCAAGCGTGGTATCGATTTGCCCCTGTCCGATGTTGTGTTTGTGTATCAATGCAATTTCGGCAAACGTAATGTCGCGCTTTTGAACCATGACTTCGGTGTTGTCGACGTAGGCATGACTGAAAAGTCTGGCGGTGCGGAATTGCAGGCTGCTTTTGCTGTATTGATCGCGATGGAAGAGGTAGTTTACTTTCGCTTCCAGATTCTGCACTTTGCCGCTGGACAGAAAACTTTGGACAGCCCCCATGATGCGCTGGTGATACATGTACTCGCTCGCGGATACGGTACTGGTCCAGTATCCGAACGGTATCGAATAGGAAATATTGTTGCCTTGCGTTCCGCGCATGTAGTTGTTGCGATCCGCATCGGTGCTGGTACCGATATTGAGCAAATCGTTCAAACCAAGAAGATTGTCCCATCCGACTTGCAATCCGGCCTGCGTCTTGCCGGTGCCTTTTGCCCCGCTGTCGTCCAGACTGGCCATCACTTTCCATGGCTTGCTGCGTTTGACCGAAATAATGACATCGCTCTCACCCAGGCCTCCGGCGGGAACAATCTGCATGTCCACATCCTGGCTCGTTGCGCGCTTCATCTGCTCCAGGCCCTGTTCAAGGTCGCGCAGGTTAAGCAGCTTTCCCGCTGAGGTCGGGAAGGCGTTCTTCCAGGTTCCGGCAGTTTTTGGATCCGCGAATCGCAATTCATGGATGATTCCAGGAACCAGCGTCAATTTGAGTGTGCCGGTCAACATGTCCTGCTCCGGTATGCCGACCCGCGTAGTCGAGTATCCGCGCTCAAGAATTTTCGCTGTTACGCCTTTCACCAGGAGGTTGATCCCCTCGCGCCCGATGCATTGTCCCGAGTATTGCTCCAGAAATTTTTGCGCAAAATGAAAAGTGTCAAACAATGAGGCGCTTGCCCCGTAACGATGTGCGGAAGGAGAAAGCTGGCTGGGTACTTCCAGCACAAATGTGTTGACGGTAAAACAGGGGGTCTCGGCAGGAAGTTGCAAGGGTCCAACTTTTGGGACTTCACCTTGCAGGTTGACGCTGGGCGCTTTCAGTTGCTTCTCGCGTTCCAATGCTTCTTGCCTGGTGCGGTTGCGCAATTCTTCGGTGTCTGTTGTTTCTACTGCTGCGCGGCACGTACCCGCGAGACAGGTCATAGCCACAATGAAAGCGATGGTGAACGTTGAAATGTAATGGCTATTTGAAGCTGCTATATGCATCGTTCCTTACCAAACAACTGGCAATCAATAATTCAACGCAAAGCGGCGCGGAATCATCCCCCTTTTAGCGACGCGGGAATATAACTGAGAACAAAAAAAATGGATATATGCAATTTGGCCTATATCTTTTTTGGAAAGGTCTAGACCTTTGCTCGGGAATTTTTCAATTGATGGGCCGATAAGTGCGGCAATATATTTCAGTACAGCGCTGGTCGCACATAGTCTGCAGTCAGGAAATACTCCCGAATTTTCGGTTGGCTACAGGTGTGCTTGGGCCGAACAGTTTGTTGACCGACAATTCTTGCTGGAGTAGCTTGCGCGGCGATTCGTACCTTCGACGTGTTTGCTAACCGAAAGATATCCGTGTCCATTTCATTCAAGAGACCTCAGCTTTCCGGCGGGCAATTTGATAACTTGAAGTACAGCTTCGTTTCAATTTGGGTTAAGGTATTAGGTAATCGGCGCCCCACGCCAACACTCATTTACTTATATGAGACTTAATAGGAATGCTCTTCGACAAGATTAGAAATAGAGAAAATGGGATCGTGCTGTATGGAATGGTTCCTCCAAAAAGGGAAACGCCACCTGAAAAGGTTGAGGAAATTTCTTTGAGACAAGTGCAAAGACTCCAATCTCTCAAGATTGACGGTTTGATCCTTTATGACATCCACGACGAGAAATCGAGGACGCCAGAGGAGCGGCCATTTCCTTTCATCGAGACGATTGATCCATTTTTGTACAGTAATAATTATTTGTCTGCACTGTGCATTCCAAAAGTCATTTACCGGTCTGTCGGAAAATATAGCAAATCCGAACTATCTCGCTTTCTTGCAGAGGCATCTCCAGAAAATAACCTAACAGTTCTTGTCGGGGCGTCGTCAAATTCCCAAGAGGTTACCATCTCTCTCATCGAAGCGTATAAATTGAAAAGGGAAATTAATCGCGATCTTCTGATGGGTGGCGTTACGATTCCGGAAAGACATCTTTCTAAGGGTAATGAGCACGTAAGAGTATTCGACAAAATATTTCGGGGGTGTTCATTTTTCGTGTCCCAAGGAGTTTGGGACCTAAACGCGTCCAAAAGTTTCTTGTCTGACTACTATTACTATGGTCAGGAACACAACGTTCCACTTGTTCCAATAATATTTACGCTTACTCCCTGCGGTTCTCTCAAAACACTTCAATTTATGAGATGGTTGGGAATCAGTATTCCGAGGTGGCTAGAGAATGAGTTAACGCATGCAAAGGACATTCTCCAGCAGTCTGTCGAGTTTTCCGAACAATGTTGGCTTGAGTTGAAACATTTCGCTGATCAAAAGGGAATTCCTGTTGGGTGCAACATCGAAAGTATTGCGGTTAGACAAGCTGAGGTTGAAGCATCAATTGAGTTGTTGCAGAGAGTTACTAAGCAATAGAGACAACTTGAGAAAATCGATTTGATTGGCAGAACTTATGTCTAGGCATCTGTCCTTTTTGAACGTCGGCTGACTGGCAACCAATTCACATAGGTCAATGTCAAGTTTGGGTTAGAAGTGTGAACTCGCAAAACACAGAACCGGACCTTCCTGAAAGCTAGATCGGCATCCTATTCAGGAAATCCCCAGCGTCTCCTATGGCCGGAGGTTGTGTAAAAACGTCGGACTGAAAGTGGTGTCGGCGAAGTCGACTCACTAGAACGCTCTACAATCGATTCGTTTGAGGTCGGTGAAGGTTTTACACCCCCGAAAAATCGATGATTTTTTGTTTTTACACAGCCTCGCCGAACATCGGACAATGCCTGTCAAAGGACAGGTCTGGGCAACTACACCTTAACGTACCACTAGTCAGCTAGTTTACTTTCTCAATTCCTGGCTAATGCAGCACCGTTGACGCACCACAACACTTCTTGAATTTCTTCCCACTCCCGCACGGGCAAGGATCGTTTCGCCTTACCTTGGAATCTCGCGCTGAAAACTGGTGGCGATACTTCGCTCCGCCACTGCCCGGCGATAGGGTTGCCAAAACCGGTAGATCCAGGCAACGCAGGCTGGAATCTGATTGGATAATTCCTCTCGCTGTACAGGTGTTTCTGTGAGTGCCTCATCTTTTGGAGTAACTTCTTCTGCTCCAAGCAAATAAATCGGTCGTAGCACAACTGCGCTATTCGGCTCATCAAAAAATACATTCCAGTTATTTGTTTGGAGCTCAATGCCGGTCATGTACCCGTATGTCCACATCTCACCATCGCTGTATTCCTGAGGATCGTCAGGATAGACGGCAGTATCGAATACCGGCTCGAATGCGTCAGGGTCCCGTTGCAGGCTCCAGATGATGCCGTTCAAATGCCGCATGATCAGGCCTGTAATTCGGTCAGCCTGTGCTAACGTATCAAATGTCGACTCATCTCTTGTTGTCGGTTCCCATACTTTCGGTAGCCATTCACTAGGCTTGAGCATTACGGGGCCTGAGACGATTGCAGTTAGATATCCATCAAGGCAATCGAGCATCATGGTTTCATCTGATGCGGCGTCCGACAGCAAGAAGCTATCTAGTTCATCCATCTCTTCTTCGGAGAGTGGTGCCATCATTTGCAGTGAATTGGGTTCTTGTGGAGATAGTGTCGAATCAGAGGGATCGCCAATCAATGATTCTTGCCCTCCTCTTCAATGGTTTTCAGGGCTTCATCCAGTGCGCTGGTATCGCTCGGGAATGAATCATTCCATACGGTTGAGCTTCCATGCTCATCAATCACCTCCAGGAGCCAGCCACCTTCGCCGTCTTCATATATTTCTTTTGCACCGTCTTCCCATCTCGGGCCAGAGATTGTGCACGGGGGGAGTGCAATGGCCTTTGATAGTCGTCAGTCATTTCTACTTCTCGATAACAAAGATGAAATTTAAAGCTTAAGCGGCTATTCTTTCCAAAATGGCACTGACCTCACGTTTGCCCATCCCTCGCAGCATTGCGATCTTTGCCAATTGCTGCTTGCGTGGATTGGAATTTCCAGTCTCCCAGCTATAAATCGATTGGGCCGATACTCCAAGCAGCTTTGCCATTTCACCAGCAGTCAAACCGAGTCGGTGCCTCAGTGTCTTAAACCCTTTTGCCACAAACCGTACTTTTGTTTCAGCATTGGGCTCTGCCTTTACCTCATCACTCTTTGTGGTCATCTTTCCTAGGCGAGACAGTTGCTGTTCCAGTGTCACGACACGTCGCTTCAATGCAGCTATCTCTGATCGGTATTGCACCGACGCCTTTTTGAGCCCAGTTATTTCAGTGCGTATCTCTTTGCGTGCCAGACGTACAATTTCTTCCTTCAGCACGGATGCGATGTTTGTCATATTTGTTTGTCCGTTTGTTCTGGTCATTAGTCAGAGACAATTACTGTAGGACGGCTGCTACCTTATTGCAAGTCTGATCTGGTTTCTCCAAGTTCACCCCTGAAAGCTCAGAACTTTCCTTTTAATGCTCTTATAACGGAAAATTCGAACCGTCAATGACTCACACCAGAGGAATCCTGTCACAACTCAGCTTGCCCAACGTCTATAGATTGGCGCCAATATGCCGACAGGGAAAAAATGAACCCATCGCCCGAGATCTTCCACCAATACCGCTCACGGCTCACCGGAATTGCCTACCGCATGCTGGGCTCGCGCGCGGATGCCGAGGATATTCTTCAGGAAGCATACATCCGCTGGCTCGCCGCGGATGTC
>DAIDAG010000063.1 GCA_027310725.1 Sideroxydans sp.
GGTGCAGACCATGCAGTCTTCCTATATCGGCCTGGGTTTGGGGATCATCGGCGCCATCGTCCTGGTCTATCTGCTCATCGTCGTCAACTTCCAGTCCTGGATCGATCCGTTGATCATCATTTCGGCGCTGCCCGCCGCCCTGGCCGGTATCGCCTGGATGCTGATATTGACCGGAACGGATCTGAGCGTGCCGGCGCTGACAGGCGCGATCATGACGATGGGCGTGGCGACCGCCAACAGCATTCTGGTTGTGGCGTTCGCCCGGCAGCGGCTGGATGCCGGTCTTCCGCCGCTCTCGGCAGCCCTTGAGGCCGGCGCCACGCGGCTGCGCCCGGTCTTGATGACGGCCCTGGCGATGATACTCGGCATGATTCCGATGGCGATCGGTATCGGCGAAGGCTCGGAGCAGAATGCGCCGCCCGGCCGCGCCGTGATAGGCGGCTTGCTGTTTGCGACTGTTTCGACGCTGCTTTTCGTTCCTGCCGTCTTTGCTGCTTTCCACCAATGGCTTGCTGCGCGAAAAGCGCGCAATCAGGACGATGGCGCACCCACCACCACACCCGCTTCTGCATAGGACACACATCATGACCGATCAGCGACATTCGCATCAGGGTTTGCCGGAATTCCATCTGTACGGAGCTGCACAGGAGAGCAGCCGGCATCAAGTCGTCCGCACCGCCCGTTGGGCGACTGTGGCCATTGTCGCTCTGCTGTTGCTGGGTCTGGGCTGGGCATTGCTCGTGCGCCGGGCCAACGCGGAGTTGCTGGCGACGCGGGCCGCCGAAAATGCCATCCTCCAGGTGCACGTCGTTCAGCCGAGCGCCGGAGGCTATGAACCGAAGCTGACCTTGCCCAGTGCCTTGCAGGGCATCTACGAGGCGCAGATCTATGCGCGCACCAGCGGATATGTCAGGCAGTGGTTCAAGGACATCGGCCAGCCAGTGAAAAAAGGCGACTTGCTGGCGACACTCGATATCCCCGATATCAACAAGCAGGTCGATGAGGCCAAGGCGAATTTCGAACTCGCAAAGATCGCTTACGAGCGGTGGGGCAAGTTGCGCGAGCACGATGCGGTCTCGCAGCAGGAGTATGACGAAAAGACCGCCGCATACCAGCAGACCGAGGCCGCGCTCAAGCGTCTGCGCGACCAGCAGAGCTTCAGCAATGTGCTCGCCCCCTTCGATGGCATCGTGACGAAGCGCGAAATCGACAACGGAGACCTGATGAATGCCGGCAACGGCGGCAAGGGGCAGACGATGTTCGCTGTCGCGCAGATCGACAAGCTGCGTCTCTATGTCTATGTCCCACAATACCGGGCCGACCGGATACGCGTTGGCGACAGCGTGGATATTCTCCGGCCGGAAGCTGTCGACAGGCCGGTCAAGGGACGGATCGTGCGAACCGCGGGCGCGCTCGATCCGGCGACGCGGACCTTGCAGGTCGAAATACAGGTGCAAAATGCCGACCACAACCTCTTGCCCGGTGCGTATGTGGACGTCGCACTCACGCTGAAATCGAACGGAGGATTGATCCTGCCGACCAATGCTTTGTTGTACAACTCTGCGGGTACACGGGTCGCGGTCGTTCAGCCGGACGGCAAGGTCAGGTTGCAGGTCGTGACCGTGGGTACCGACTACGGTCACGATGTAGAGATCAAGGCTGGCGTGAAGCCCGACGATAAGGTGGTCATGAATCCTCCCGACTCGATCAGCGACGGACAGTCGGTCGCGATCGCCGCCGAAACCGCCAAAGGAATTTGACCGCCATGCGCCCCCTCATGCTGCTCGCCGGTCTGCCGTTGCTGTGTGCGGCTTGTGCGTCTATCGGCCCCGACTACAAACGCCCGGCGGTAACCGACATGCCCGCCGGCTGGAAGACCGGGACCGAGTGGCAGCCTGCCAATCCTGCCGACGCCGTTCCCAAGAAGGAATGGTGGAAGAGCTTCGGCGACAAGCAGCTCGACGAACTTGAAAGCAATTGCCTCAGGGACAACCCGGGCCTGAAAGCGTCGGTGGCGCGCCTCGACCAGGCGCTTGCACAAAGCAATGCACATGCCGCCGCCATGTTCCCGACTGTCGCACTGAATGCGGACGCGTCACGCACCCGCACGTCGGCGAACCGGCCGCTGTTTGCTTACAACGTACCCAACACCAGTACGATACAGAACGACTTCAGGCCGAACCTCACCGTCAGTTATGAGGTCGACTGGCTGGGGCGGGTGCGCAGGGATATCGAGAGTGCCCGCGCCAGCGCCGAACAGGCGGCTGCCGACCAGGAAAACGTGCGCCTGGTGCTGACCGCCCAGGTCGCATCGGCCTATTTTCAAGTGCGCCAGCTCGACGAAGAGATCGGTCTCGTCTCCGACTCGATAGCATTGCAGGAAAAGGTGCTCGATTTGACCCGCATACGCCACGATTTCGGTGCGGCTGCGGAGAACGATGTGGCCTTCCAGAACGCGCTGGTCTCGTCGAGCAAGGCACAACTCGAATTGCTGAAGAATCAGCGCAAACAGACTGAAGACACGCTGGCGACGCTGACGGGTGTTCCGGCCGCGAGCTTCAACATCACTGCAGGTGCGCTTCCGGCCCTGACCCCGGCGATCCCCGTCGGGCTGCCGGCAAACCTGCTTGAGCGGCGGCCCGATATCGCCTCGGCAGAACGTGCGATGGCGGCGGCCAATGCCCAGATCGGCGTGGCCAAGGCGGCCTATTTTCCGTCGTTGATCTTGGCGCCGGCACTCGGAGGCTACGAGTCGAACACCCTGTCCAATCTGGTTTCGGCACCTTCATTGGTGTGGTCCGTCGGCGTGCAGGCCAGCCAGACCCTGTTCGACGGTGGAAGAATCGGCGCAGGGGTCGATTTTGCGCAGGCGGGCTATGTCGCCGCAGTCTCCAATTACCGGCAAGCCGTACTGGTCGCAATACAGGAAACACAGGATGCACTGGGCAATCTGCAAGGCCTTGAGTCAGCCAGGCAAAAGCAGGACGAGGCAGTGCGTGACCAGAACAAGGCCTATGAGATCACTTTACTGCGCTACCAGGAAGGGCTGGACAATGCCCTGACCCTTGCCACGGTGCAGCAAAACCAGTTGTCTGCCTTGCGCGTCCAGTCCCAGATACGCGGGGGCCAGTTTCAATCGGCAGTAAGCCTGCTGAAGGCGCTGGGTGGCGGCTGGAAAGAGGCCAATTAGTTAAGGAAACGCCCATGGTTGAGGAAGACGGCAACGCGATCGTGTGCCGGGCAAAAGTGATGTTGTCCTTCAGACATGGCGCGGCTTCCCCTTCTCAAGGGAAAAGGAGCCCAGGATGAAGTCCATGCATTGATGTGGACAGCCGGTCGGGCATTCCGGAAAGTTCAAGTGCCGCAGAACGTGCGGTGGTTAGCGGTCTGTTCGGGCGAGGCCGGCTCCGCATACATGGAAGCCTCCTCGCGTCCGGTATAGGGATCACGCAAGATCTCCAGCAGCCGGTTGAACGGGGCAAGGTCGCCATTGCTGGTGGCGGCCTCGAGTGCTTGTTCGACAAGGTGGTTACGGGGAATGACATAGGGATTCACCCGCCGCATGTCCGCGGCGATCCCCGCAGCCGTTCTTTTCTCCAAGGCCAGTCGGCTCTGCCAGCGCGGAAGCCATTCGTCGAGCTTTGCGATATTGCCGCGAAACACGCTCCGCAGGGGCGCGGGATCGGATTCCGCTGCATCCGCAAGATAGCGCCACGCCAGAATGAAATCGGCTTGCCCGGCTTGCATCGCATCCATGAATTCCTGTGCCAGCTTCGCATCGCCCGCTTCGGCGAGTTCAAGACCAAGCTTGCGTCGCATCATCGCAAGCCAGGCATTTTCGTATCGGTCTGAAAACAACTTGATCGCATCTGTCGCCAACTGAACGGGTCGTTCGCTATCTTCGTCCAGCAGGGGTAGCAATGTTTCGGCAAATCGCGCCAGGTTCCATTGTGCGATCGCGGGCTGGTTTCCGAAGGCGTACCGTCCCCTGTGGTCTATCGAGCTGAACACCGTCGCCGGGTCGTAATGCTCCAGGAATGCGCAAGGCCCATAGTCTATGGTCTCGCCGGAAAGCAACATGTTGTCGGTGTTCATTACGCCATGGATGAAACCTACACACATCCACCTCGCAACAAGCTCGGCCTGCCGCGCAACCACTCCTCGCACGAACTCGATATAAGGCTTGCCGATCAATTCCGGGTAATGGCGCCTGATCGTGTAGTCCGCAAGCCTGCGTACGGATTCAACTGCATTTCGCGAGGCGAAATATTCAAAGGTTCCGATACGAATGTGGCTTGCCGCAACGCGGGTCAGGACCGCCCCCGGCAATGCACTTTCGCGATACACGAACTCCCCTGTGGCAACAACTGCCAGTGCGCGCGTGGAGGGAATGCCGAGATGGTACATGGCTTCGCCCATCAGGTATTCGCGCAGCATCGGTCCTATCGCGGCCTTGCCGTCGCCGCTGCGCGAAAAGGGAGTACGCCCCGATCCTTTCAATTGGATATCCCGCCGCATCCCCATTCGGTCGATCACCTCGCCGAGCAGGAGCGCCCGGCCGTCGCCAAGCTGGGGCGCAAAGTTGCCGAACTGGTGTCCGGCATATGCCTGTGCGATCGGAACCGCACCCGGCGGCAGGATATTCCCGGCAAAGATCTCCGCTCCCTCCTGCGTGTCCATCTCTTCCGCGCTTAGCCCAAGTTCCTCGGCCAGTGCCCGATTGAACTTGATCCAGCGAGGCGCTGGTGCCGGCTCGGCCTGGGATGGCACATAGAAACCATCCATCTCGCGCTGGTAGCTGTTGTCGAAATTGAACTGCATGCTGTTCGATTCGATAATTTTATTCATGACGGTCTCGTATGTGGATTCGGTTGATTCATCTGCAATTGGGGCCTTTTTGATATTGCCTTGCAGCCGATGTCATTCAATCGAGCAAGTGGCCCGTCATGACCAGTATCAGGCAACCATCGACGCTAAAGGGGCGGTGGGCGCTCATGTGGGGACTGCGTATCCAGGTTCCGGCAGGATATCGACCGAACTCATCCTCGAAAACACCTTCCAGCACCAGGATCTCCTCACCACCATAATGGCGGTGTGGATTGAACTTCGTTTTCGGCGCCCAGCGTACCAGGGCGGCATGTCTTGTACCAAACTCGGCAAGTGGCAGCACCGTCAGCCCGGTGACGAGCCCCTCAAACCAGTCGGCATTTCGGGTATCGACAATGGTCCGCTGATTGTCCTCCGGGGCGAGATAGTTATTTTTAACGAACAGGGTGCAGCCTGAGCTTGAGCGAGCCGTGTGCGACGAACCCGGCGGATTCTTGATGTAGGTTCCCGCGCCATAGCTCCCCGCATCATCCTCATAGACGCCGTCGAGAACCAGGATTTCCTGCCCCAGTGGATGGATATGAGTCTCAGGGGGCGTATTCGCCCCGTACCTTACGATTGATGTGAAGCGCAAAACTTCATCGGCACGGTCTTCCAACAGTCTGCTCTGGATGCCGGGCTGGCTCGAATCAACCCAGGGAAGTGCGGATAAGTGAAGCACCGCACGCAGTGATATGTCGTCGTTGAATTTCATAATGATATTAGGCTCTCACTTGATCTCGTTTGATTATCCACCGTTTAACGGTGAACTGCGTCGCAGTAACGCTAAGACGATGAATCCTTGCATTAGTGCCGCTGCAACCCGGTCGACCAGTTAACTTGCTGTTCAATAAGAACAAATATTCCGGATACACAAGCTGCCTGTAAACCAGGTATGCATGAATTCGTCTTGCATTTTCTTCCAGGCGATCCGGGGAGTGCGTCATGATGAGCAGCGAATTTTGGAACATGTCAATCCGGCCACCATGTCACGGGCTTCTTCACTAGCACTGTTATCAATGGGATATTTTGGAGGCGTTGACCAGTTTTTTCTTCAGTGGAAACTGTGAGGCGTCAGTGGAAACGATGCAGAAAATAAAAGTGGGCAACTTGCATCAAGTGCCCACTTTTAACACTAATTGGTGCCTCGGCGTCATTCACATTGATTGCTTTAAGCCTTGTCTCTGTTTAGTTTGCTCAATTTGATTTTGAGATATGCCCCCAATTATGCCCCCAATTGTTAATCAAAACGGTCTGCATCTGGGTTGTAGTATTTTTTTGAAATCTTATACAGGGATATTTCTAAAGCCATGCCGGGTAAATAATGCAATAGCAAATCTAGGTCACTCACTTCATCATACTTTTCTGACCCATCGCGATGGTGGCTCCAGAGGTGAGCGACTTGACGACCAGCAGTGAATTTCTCGCGAAATACCTCAATTGATTGAAGCAGCGACAACTTTTGTTCATCAGATGCTTCCAATACCGTTACGTCTCTTCTCAACGAAGCAATTCGTGGATGCTCACAGGCTGCATCCGTCTCCTGCTTGCGAGCGGATGCAATCACCAACGAAGCTAGATAATCTGCCCAATGCTGCATTAATCTTCACCTTGCTCCATTTATTCGGCGTTAGACATGGCACCTACTTGAGTTCATGGATTATCGAAATTGCCCAAAGCGCCGATAGCGGCCATCCGATAAATGCTCTCTTACTTAAGCTCTCCTCGCCTATAAGACTGCTAAGCATACCCATCATCATTGCACCAAATATTGACCCACCTACGAAAAGCACAATTGGCCAGTACCAAGCGACAACAATAAAATAGTAGATCAGTATGACTAGGCCTGTAAAAAAACCTAGCAACCCGGAAATCTCAACCGCTTTCAGAAGATGAGTTGATGCAAATTGTAAGGATCGCTTTGATTGCCTTTCATGATACTCATGGGCAAGCAGGAAACAAAATAGCAGAGACCAAGCTAAGACGAGATTTAGTGGTAATGACCTTGGCATCGCTTCATTCCTCAAAAGTATCGGCGGCAAATGCTTGGCGATTTTTAATAATGTTCGCGAGCTTGCAAACGCGACAAGCCCGAAGCAATCATGCAAAAGTGAAGGTTAGAACTTGGTATACGGTACCAAGGGAACTACTAGTTTGCGTTTCGGACACGAGGGTCATATTTCCAGACGTGGTTATTCGATAAATAGTTTGGGTTACGGTACTCCCGCCCCCAAAAGATATTAAAGTATCGGTAATAGTTACCAGCAAACTGTTAGCGCTATCACTAGCTACACTATAGACGGAAGTTACTGACTGCCCCAGAGCAAACCCATCATTCCCACTGCCAAGTGAACCTGTATCTCCAGCTTTGACAGTCGTTGGATAGGCATACGGCGTATAGTAGATAGCGTTGCTGGAGCCTGATGCTAATGTCGCCAATATCGTATAGTTACTAGTGCTGTAATAAACATAAGAAGTACTTGATAAGGACCCAGTCATCACCCCAACTGATTGTAATACCACCGTACCAATGAGGGGTCCACTAGCGATTGGTCCACTAGTGGCTGGGCCTATTGTAAAGCTACCGGAACCAGTGATTGGTGTATTGGGCACTGGGTTGTTGGCGGTTGAATTATTAACCCAACCCGTAAGCGAATATGACTTATTGATTCCATTATTGACAAAGGAAGCAATTGCAGCCTGAACAGGCACAGTCAAGTTGGGGTCAATCACTGGCGCGGGCGTCGAACTGCCACCGCCACCACCGCAGCCGACTAGAATCATGGCAGTGATCGCAACGAGGCCAATAGTCAACTCCGAATATTTTCGCAAAGTCAGTTGGAGTAACATGATAATTTTCTCCGCTGGTTGATTCGAAGGAACGCACCCCCCAGTGTAGGATTTAATATTGTTGCAGCCTTAATCAGCAGTGACTTTCCTTCGAGCTAAAAACTCGTGCGGACAGTATCCTGTTTTGGGATAACCTGCAACAGGTTATTAGGCTGGGCACATGTCCAGTTCGCTACACAGTCATCACTATCATATTTTTCGCAACCTCCTTGTGTCGGCAAGAGAAAAGTCTGGGTTAACGCAAGTTCAGATTGCTGATCAATTGGGTAAGCCGCAAAGCTTCATTTCGAAATATGAACGCGGAGAACGTCGCCTAGACTTCACAGAATTTATTGAACTGGCTGAGGTGCTTGGGATTGATGTTGTTGACTTCATGAATCACTACCAAACCGCAATAACTGAGATAACAATTCAGAAAACATACAGGGTTAAGAAGAGCAATTAATTGCATTGGAAGCCATGAACGCACCTTCCTTGAGACAATTGAAAGTTACTACCGCCATCGTCTGTGAATGCATTTCAAACGTGAGTATGCAAATTGTGTCCCATACATAGTGAATTGTTAATGTGCTCCATTTGCTTTGCAGAAGATTTTCTTAACTATTCTCAATTGTGATACATCACCGCAAGAACGGAAAAAATATCTTTTTCATTGACGAATTAACTACCTTCCTCACGAATCAATGCTACTTGCAATCATCCCGAAGGTGCTCAATTTTCCGAAGGGGTTCACAGCTTTTTGTTGAGCATCTTCGGCATCTTTGTGAACATCTTCTGTTACTCCGTCTGGCAAACTCCAAAACCAAACACCTTTCATGCCATCTTTATTGGATACGATGCCTAGCCGTTTTTTTGTCCTTCGCAGGGTCGCCATTGAAAAACCTTGACCAGTGCCTTCACTCTCAATTTCTTTTTGCTGCTTAGGCCCGCTGGCCAGCATTTCACGCAAAAATTGTTCTGCTCCTGCTGATTCCACACCATCGCTATTGGGTTCGCATTCTGCCAGTAGTTCACGCGCCGAACCTTCAACTGCTTGCCCCCAAACCGAATAGCTGGCAAGTACACCTTTGTGCCCGTCAATTTCTTTCTGGTTCAAATCATATTCAAAGCCGCCACTGTCTATGCCAATATTGCTTTTTGCTCTACAAAATATTCGCTTAGAATTACCGCTCCCATTGATCTTGGCGGTTGCCAAAACGACACGCGCAAGTGCGGCAAATGCAAGTGAGCCAGTTACTCTTTCCATTGGTTCTTTGCCTCCAGTGCCTTTGGAGAAGTGAGATATGCCTAGCACGGCACAATCCATCCTTTCACCAAAATCAACCAATGGCTGCAAAGCGCGTCGCACCTCGCCGTTTTTGTGACTATCACCCGCGACTGCATTTACGACGGGGTCAACGATCAGAAGGGAAACATCACCGATGTGAGCGGCAGCGCTCATCATGGCATGAATGTCGGTAGCTGGGTCGAAGCTACGAAGGTCATCGCCATGCCGCACATCACCAATAAAATGTACCTTTGTCATGTTCGCACCAGCAGCAATCAATTTCGGAACGAGTGTATCTTTCGCACTATCCTCCCCCGACCAAATCAGCACATTACCAACTGGTGCTTGTGTACCATCTGGAAAATATCCACCTGTACTTATCGTTGCGCCGATAGCAATTGCGATTGTCGTCTTACCAGTTCCTGCTTGCCCGGCGAAAATGTGAAATTTCCCACGCGCTAGCCACCCTTTCCATAACCAACGGATCGGTTCGGGCTTAATGTCACATGCACAAGTTATCTGCACCATCGCCAAGGGCACGTTGAGTCGCGGCACGAGGATAGAGCTACTACAAGTAATCGACGGTTTTAGATCGCTTTCTACTGCTCCGATTTTTTCTGGCGCTATCTCAGTCATTTCCAATTTGCGAAATTCCGCGATTTCGTCATCGGTGCTGGTGTAGTGATAAATAGCTCCTCCTTTCGCGTTTAAAGAAAAACCATTCTTGGTCGCCTTTCTTCTATTTGAGGTTCTGATATGCATAATTCACACCCCTCCTCTATTATGACTACCGGAAATGCGAGATTGTGCCCATGCATCCACGTCCGCTGCACTCCATGCTGTACAGTTTTCGGATAATTTGATCGGCTTCGGGAAGGTTCCTTTTTTAACCCATGCCCAGATGCTTGAGCCGGACACGCCTAATTGTTGTTTTAGGTGCGGCAGTCGGTAAAACTGCATAGGATATTGTGGAGTTTGTTGCATTGAGTTCGTCATCATTTTATCTCCGCAAAAGTTATCTACAACCAGCCCAGTGCCGGTGTTTCTATGTACGCATTATCGGATTTTTATGAGAACGAAAATATTGCATTACCAATGCTATTTGTACAAACAGCAAGGTAATGGTACTTAGAGATTATTTCTTCATCGACTTGAGTTCCAACCTTGCATTAGATTCATTCACCGGATAACTTTTTCCATGTATTTTTTCCCATATTGGGCTGCTAGTTTCCTTAACCCTAAATTCATCAAACCAAGATCGCGCCGTATTTGAACTGATAGGGACATCCCCCGGTTTCGCATTGTTCACTACTCGATTAACGAATGCTTGTTTGTTTTTGTAGGCGTCAGGATTTTCTTGCCAAGCGCGCCACAATTCAAAAGCTGCAATCTTGTTCTTTTTCTTTCTTGGTGATTTTGCGCGTTCACTAGCGGAATCCGATTTGAATTTATTCCGAACCACAAACAGCAACAAAGCAATTGCTCCTGCGCTGGATGGATTACTTCGTATGTATGCTTCTAACAGGTTGATATTTCCAAATTGCAAATTTTCTGCGGCTTGAAATAACGCATTGGCCTCGGTTTCCCAAGCTTGAAATTCTGAATGAATGCTATCAGTTGATGTTAATAGGTCAGCCCATGCGGAAATCAGTGGCTCAGAATGCTTTTCTTCACTATCTAATTTTTCGATTTCAGCCCTAATCTTCTGCCGCAACTCCTGAGTCGTATTTCCAATCTGTTTTAAATTCAACTGGTTCATATTCAGCTTAATTTTGACCTTTTTCAAAACGCCTCCTCATTTACCCCGCCAAGTTAGTCGCAGACAACCTAAATTATGCGCACATAGGTATCACTTCTGCCGCTCGATAGTTGGCCCCATGCGGCTCATAGTCCGCCCACTTGGGCAGCTTGCCGCACTTCTCCATCTTGTCCAGTGTGTCCGCCCAGAATTGCATCATGGCCTTGCGATATTCCATGTAGTCCGCCCGATTGTATGCAGCGCGCACTTGGTCTTTATCACCGTGCGCCAATTGCGCCTCAATCATGTCGGGGCGGATCGTGCCCAGATTGTTGAGGTAGGTAGAAGCAACAGATCGGAAGCCGTGCCCGGTCATGCGGCCTTTGTAGCCAATATTTTCTATAACTTTCAGCACTGTGTTTTCGCTGATTACCGCACCTTCACCATTCCGGTTAGGAAATAACGCGGGCAAGTGGCCTGTAAGCGGCTGCAATGCCCTGATTACTTCCACTGCCTGCCGTGACAATGGCACGGTGTGCGGCTGGCGGGCTTTCATACGTTCGGCAGGAATCACCCAAAGGGCAACATCTAAATCGAATTCGCCCCATTGTGCCCCGCGCACTTCACCTGTGCGAACAAACGTCAGCATCAGCAAGCGGGTGGCAGCAAACACGATAGGGCTAGACTTGGCGCGTTGCTGGTATTCCGCAAGGGCGCGCAGGAATTGCGGCATTTCGCTCGCTTCTAATGCGGGCATGTGTTTCACCTTTGGAATGGGTGCTAATACTTCTCGCCCGATACCCGCTGCCGGATTGAATCGTGCCCGTCCGCTGCCTATGGCGAACGAAAACACGGCTCGCACCCGTTGCAATACCCTTGCCCTAATTTCAAACGTGCCCCGCGCTTCAAGTGCGCGCAGTATGTCCAGAATGTCGGGAGTTTCAATCTCAGCAAGCGGGCAATGCCCAAACTTTGGAAATGCCTCGCGCTCTAGCGTGTTGATCCAGTCTGTAGCGTGATGATCAGACCACATGGGGGCCTTCAGCGCGTGGTACTCGCGGGCGATTTTCTCGAATGAGTTAGCCGCTGCAATCTTGGCTTGCCGTTTTTGTGCCTTTTTCACCGCGCCCGGATCGCCATCATTGGCTAACACCTTGCGCGCTTCATCGCGGCGAGCCCGTGCATCTTTCAAACTCACATCAGGATAGACGCCCAAAGCAAGGCGCTTTTCCTTTCCGGCAACACGATATTTGAGCCGCCAATATTTTGAGCCGCTAGGCATCACCTCAAGATACATTCCGCCACCGTCAGCCATTTTGTATGACTTGGCATCCGGCTTCGCTTTTTTCACCGCTTGATCGCTCAATTTCATCGCATCACCTCACTGGGGGCATAAATTTCGCACTGGGGGCATAACTGGTCGAATTGTGCCCCCAATGTACCCCCGATTGCAATAGACAGGAAAAGACGGGATTAAACAAAAAACCCGCTAACTGATTGGAGTTTAGCGGGCTTCGTGTATTGCGTTAGACGCGGTAAAACATGGAATTGGTGCGCTCGGCGGGAGTCGAACCCACGACTGGCTTCGGAAACCAAAGAAACTAATCGTATATTGATAGGTCTTTTTTGCCGCCAAAATGACATTAATTAACACCATCAACTATTTAAGCTTTTATTGCAAAGTATAATAATATAACCGAATGTGACGCATAAGCTCGTTTTGTCCCGATTTTTGCATTTCACACCTATCAGTGTCACAATATTTATATCTGATTATTGACCAGCCAATGACCCTTGGTCTCCTTAGACGAAATAAAGGCAAGACTCCCGTCTCGGTTTTCCGACGACATATCTGCCGTTGAGCGCTTTGAGGATATCCTACTTGTACTCGGAGTCCGCCTATATCCAATTGACCAACTGGACTTCCTTCTGCAAGCCGTCGAGTCGATCCTTCCCATTGTCGAAGGATTCGATCAAGAGAACTCAAGTGTATGGACAGTTTGGGACTCGACAATCAAAGCAGCACGGTACATTATTAATGCGTCAGGTGTTCCGGCAAGTAAACGTCTGACTTTTGAACTCAAGGATGTCCATTCCAAGCGATACCCCTTTGCCTGCTGTTTGACCGCGGACCCGACGAAGTTAGTTTCTTCCGGACTCCTTCCCGCCAAAGCCCTTTTGCTCATCGCGCATTACAGGTTTTACCACGAGAACCTTATCCAAAATAAACGTTGGCGAAAATATCACGATTCCAGCGAGCTAATTTCCTCCAAGCAGATTTTGAGTTGTCTCACCTCCAAATCCTCGGTTTACGACCCAATCGCAAAGCAAATGCTGCCTGCCTGGCCGAGTTCGTCGTTCACTCAGTGGAAAGAACTATTCTTGGATAACTCAAAAAATGTGCAAAAAAATGAGGGCTACCAAAGCCTATACCGCTATGTGCCGGATCGGTTTGTATTCATCCGTACACTCAGATACATCTTGGACCGCTCCTCTTGTGGAAATACAAGCAGCCCTAATCATCCGCAAGAGGATGCCGCCCCTGAAGAGCAACACTATGAGCAACGAATTCGCACTTCAGTAATTGCACAGCCACCATCAGAGCGTGAATCACTTCCCTCAAGAGACAAGCGACCAAGGCACCCCGCATTCGCCTATTTTAGAAGGCAAACGCCAGATTCCGATTCGAATGCTGAAGGTCTAGCACCCAGAGCAATTCACGTTATTCCACAGCCAGAGACTCCTTCCGACCAACCGACTCCGCTCCATGCTGTTCAATCCTTGGATGTTCGTTATTCCAACTACCGCACCGCCATGGACAACCAGCGGCTCCCTTGGCAATGGGATTGCGTGAATGCTTTCGAGATAAAGGCTGTGCGGGCCGCTCTCTTGACCAGCTCGGAAAGACAAGGAGCTCTCCAATCAGAGAAGCACGGAGCGTTTATCGTTTGGCTCTTGCTAACAACAGGACAGACGATTGAAGAGATACTACATTTTGGTCTAGGCCCCAATCAAAGCAACCGAAGCACGATAGTGGCCGGACCGATTTACATTCGCAACATTATTGCTCCACCTCATTCATTTGTGCCGAAATCAGGACAGAAAAACTATCTTCACAACCATTCGCCATCGGTTGCGCTTGCACTGCCCAGTCCATTTCCGACGCTAGCTACAGAACTCGGTCTTGTCGACTCCAAAGTAGCCCGGATTAAGGCTCAGTCGACCATTGGAGCTTGCCTGAATTTGGATAACGAACGAGCAGAGCAGGCAGTAAGGTCTTTTCTCGAAAATCACCGAACTCGTAGCTTTCGACTGCTTCCAGGGCGTATTCGAAACGTGTTATCCAAAGAGATCATGCGAGTGGCCAACGACCCCGTGGCCACTCATATCCTTTCATCTCTGCCCACTGATATGCCTCCTTCCGGGGTGTACTACACGACATACTCGAAAGAAAGGCTGGAAAGCATTTACGCGGCGGCAGTCGCAATCGTACTTGGAGGAGATGCATGACCACGTCCTCTCAGTTTGAATTCGCTGTTGGCAGTCAACTTACGCCGCAAGAGCCGTATATCAAGAAATTCATCCGTGAGTTGCAGCAGGGCTTTGCCAACTCCGCATCCGCAGATGGCAACTCTCTATCCGAGTCGCACAATTCCATGGCCCTTTATACACATCAGATGCTGAACTTCGCATCGGGTCACCGGGCAGTGAGCGATCCATATTTCGATTTGCATTGCTTCGACCTGACGGATAAGACGCTGTTGATCGAGGAAAAGGTGGTTAGCTCCACCCATGCAACTCGTTTAGCGTGGCTGCCGCCGCTCGCGGTTTCACAGTTTGAACATTATCTCTCTCACCTTCGCAGCCTTTCTCGGCTATTGAGAGGCTCATATCCGGCCTTGGCAAATCAGATTTGGGCGGTTACTGAACCTAATTTCCGGCACCCAATTCCTCTGTTCTTTTTTCTGGAGGAACGTGATGGAGACTTGAAATGGATACGTATTCAACCAGCGACACTTCAATCCATGCTGGGAGACAAGTGGGAGCTGCCGTTAAACACAAACCGACATCTACTTTCAACGTGGCTACACACGAACAAGTGTCCCAGTGAATTCATTGACGCACAACTTGGTCACGTTGAAGCTGGTTGTTATCCATTCTCAGGGAGATCCGTTCTCAGTCCTCAGGGTATTGGCAAAACAATTGTGCCCCTTCTGCAAAACTATCTCGTAGAACAAGGTTGGAAGGCAATTAAGGGGATTGGCGCCCCTAGCAGGTATCCAATCATACCTCCCTCGCCAAAGTCCAAGGACCTCCAGTCGACCCTGCTCTTCGGCCCTCACGCTCGAACTGCAAGCCGCGAAGCTGTGTGGCGTAAAGATGCAACCATGATCATCTCACTGATAGAAAGCGCGCTGCCCGTGGACTCATCAAGAGATATTCCGGATAGCCTTATTGATTCCATGCAAGACAAACTTCTGAGCGAATATTCCGACGATGGCCGGGTGTTGATTCGACTCTCGCTTTTTCGAAGACACCTTATCTCCCTGAGACGTAAGGGATACCAGGTAAAGATTCCAGGCCGACTTGCGTTGATCAGTAGTGAGCCTGCATGTTTCAGCATCGAATCGTCCAAAGAAGCAGCTCAATTCAAAGGAATTAGTGAACGGTTCCTTGCCTACCTGTCATCACAGTCAGGCCATCCCCCGATGCCCGAAGTGCGCCTCGCTGAGATACTAATTTCGTCGTGCATATTTGGCGCACAAACGTCGCCGCAATTCCTTGAAGTGGTAGCGAAGGGATTTCGCGATCGCATTTGTCGGCATGGTGACCGAGTGTTTGTCGACGTCTCTCGCGGCCCAGCGGCTCCAATACGCAGATGGTTCCCAGATAACGTCTCGTGGCCATTGGTCGTCGGCTACTCAAAGCTGGTTAGTGCTGGCTCCGCCATGCCATCGGCCGAAAAGATAAATGACTATCTGATCAAAATCCTTGACATTATCAAAGCCCCCTACCCCAAGAAGCCTCCTTCGAAGCGCGAACCCCGCATTTTGCTTGACCATTTAGCCAGTCTTGCACAGTCATACTGGAGATTCCGCTTGCCGGGTTCCGTCCGCGCCTACGCCGAGGGCGAATATGCCTGTGCGTCGATTCCCCTCTCCAACTGGTTACGATTTGTGTCCGACAAGCGTGGCACTTTACAACCACATTTACGTGCCCCCGATTTCGTCGCTTACATTGATGACATTCAGCCAATACACAGGCCGGAACAGGCGGCTATTGACTACAAACAAGCCAAACAATGTTGGTCAGACCTTACGCGATGCTTAGGGAAATCATCTGGATCGAAGTCTGGAGATGCCCTTGCCAGATCCAACGCCCGGAAGAAAAGCATCGAAACAAAAATCCCCTCCTACTTGAAGAAAGGCAAAAGCAACATTCCACCGATTTTGCAGTTGGTCGCAGCCTGGATACTCCACCTATCCCGCAGTGGGACATCCACAACCCCTGATGTGCGCGCGAGCACAGTTGCGGCGTATGCGCGATCCATTGGCGAGAAATTGAATGCATTGGCCTATGATGTCGATTTTTTATCTCAATCCGACGTTGCAGTAGAGGAAATCTATCGCAATGTGTTGGAGGTAGTCTCCTGCGAGAATCGCGGTTACGTAGCTGGCCGCCTCAAGGAATTCCACGCGTTTCTGGTGTACAGCTATGCGATGCCGAAATTGGACTGGAGCGAAATCGTCGATGACGACTCACTTGAAGCAGATGTGGTAGATGCCGGCATCGTTTCACTCCCCGAATACTACAAAGCGCTTGAAACCCTTCTGCCTGATCAAACGTTTCCAAGCCGCGATCAGTTGCTACGCGCGGTAATCCTGTTTTTTGCTTATCGTTTTGGACTTCGCGCCGGTGAGATTTTCCGCCTGACCATTTCTGACATCATCTTTCTTGATGGCGAAATGATCGTTTATATTCGAAATAGCATCTACGGGGAGACCAAGTCCAGCAATGGCGTGCGCCAACTGCCCCTACTCGGAGCATTGAGTAAGGCAGAGCACGATTTGGTCAAACAATGGCTGTCTCACATCGAAACGTTTGCGGACGGGGATCATCTGGCAGCCTTATTCTCGGATGTGGAGTCGAAGCGATGCGTCGCCAATCGCAGCACCTGCGTGAGCGCTGTCGTTGAGGTTCTGCGGAAAGTAACCGGGGAACCCGAAACCCGGCTGCGCCATCTGCGACATACCTGCGCAACGCGTCTCTATCTGGCAATGTTCTTCGACAAGACTCCATTGGGGTTTGTCGGCCAACTATACAACGCGCTATGGGGTGAAATGACGCCTCAGGCCGTTCGATCCATCTTGATTGGTGATGCACGAGTATCACGCCGTGGCTTATATGCCATGGCCATGTACATGGGGCACGGGTCTCCGGATATCACCCATCGCCACTATATTCATCTGGCTGACGTTTTGCTGAAAGAATGGATAGAAAGGGAACCGCCCGGTATTGATGACAAGACCCTCGCCTACGCGTGCCAGACATCGTATGCGAACATCCGACAGCTCCGATCGCGCTACGCCACGGATGCCTCTCTGGTGTTCCTATTGGAGCACTTCACGCGCAAGTCTGGCATACCAGCGCCAACGCTCAATCTATTCTCCGAGCAGGATGCTCCCGAGCTCAACATGACTATCCCAGCACAGTCTTCTCTCACGCCTTCAGACATTGATCGTTTGCTTGCGATCGCCACGATGCGCGATTCGATAGATGGACTGGCGGAACGCTTCTTGATCTCAGATGGACAGGTTGTCTCGGTCTTGCTGTCTGCATCAGCCATTCAGGAGGAGACGGGCTATGCCGCATTCTCCATCCCTGCTAGAGCCCCAGATGATTTCTGGATATTCAACAAGGGGGCACGACAAGATACGCTTGATAAGGAATCCAGGCGCGTCCGCGCCTTCCTGGAAAGAATGGATCAGGCAAATCTATCGGTCGATGAGCTTGGTGATGTCGCGCGAATTTGGGCAAACTCGTTCCATCCTAGCTCAAGTTGCCTGCTCATCAACAAACGCAATGATCTGGAGCGGTTGCTGGCCTGCATGAAAACCATTGGTATTCCATCAGACAATTTTGAGGTGCATATCCCTAATGATCAAATTGAAAACAATCCCGCACAGTGGGAGTTAACACAAAGCTGGCTTGGTACGCGTGGTCTTTCCGTATACAGAAGAGACCGGCTGCCGCTTAGCGCTTCAAAACTTAACGCAGAAAATCGGGTCGGACTAATCTTGCGGGCTAGCGCTTCGCACGAGTTGGGCTATCAGCAAACTCTTAACCGTGCACTATTCGTTACCTCGATTTGGCTTAGCGTATTCAAGAATGGCTTTAAGGTGAATGCGAGTTTTGCACGCGAGGAGGACAATTGAAGCACATCCTTAGAGTGCCCCCCCAACCGATACGGGCGGACACACCCAGGTCGGGTCATCCGCGCGGAGGTAACAGTCTGAATCGAGGATCGCGGCGTTGCTTCCAAAGCATGCGCTTTTCATAACTTCAAACTGGCTACACTTAATCTGGCGCAAGCAGTTTTTTCCGGTCATTGCGCACGTAGACAAACCCAATACTATTTAGTGTTGTAGCTTGTAACTGATCCATCTCTGCTGCCTGCGAGATCAATAACGTGCTCTTTCAACCATTCGTCAGAAAATAGCTCAAATTCAACGCGGGTGACTTTTGCATTTGCTGCATCCGTCTTTATGGCGCCATTCAATGAAGTTTCAATTGAGCTGCTATGCTTGGGGTTTTCGATGAATACAACCATATCTGTATAAATTGGCCTCGCGTCTCCAAAGGCAGACCAATCGGTGGCCAACAAACTCAATCCACCAGTTGCAATTGCAGCGCCTACCGTGCCAGCGATGACATCCGCTCTACGCGCATTAAAACCATCGGCATTCTGATCGATTTCCTTAAAATTAATGGTCGAACTGCGAATCAGAAAGACAGCATCGGCATTTTCCGCCTTGCCTGCGATTTTAAATCCGAGTTTTTGCAGCTTTTCCGCAAAGATCGATGCGCTAACCGGGCGCTCGCCAAACATTTCTTTTACCCGCA
Organism: Sideroxydans sp.; assembly: GCA_027310725.1. GTDB lineage: Bacteria > Pseudomonadota > Gammaproteobacteria > Burkholderiales > Gallionellaceae > Sideroxyarcus. Next base: position 18,846 of record DAIDAG010000063.1, read on the forward strand.
CAAACACTCCGTTTGGATAGTCCGCCGGCGATATTTTTACGTCTGCACCAGCCAATATTTTGGGTTGCAGCATGCTTACATGATATTGCTGTCCGGCAGGCTCGGCATCATCAGCCCACGCACTTGCCGCACTAATTAGTAAAACGGCTGCTACAATGAATTTGACTAGCTTCATACTCATATCCTTTCAATAATTCTATTTTTCAGAGCTTTACCCTTCAGGGCGGGGTCACTAACCAGTGATTTCGGAATATGCAAGCGCTTGCATAGCCGTTAAGCTTGATGATTAGGGGAGTTGTTTATCGGTCCACCTTCTTTCAGATGCAGCGGGGCTGGAGCTGATGGCAGGCTTGTTTGGATTATTAAAATGCCGGAGCCAAGATATCTGATGGGCGCCCTCTACTGTTGGCTCGCCACCAGCGCTGGTAATTGTCATAGTCAGATTCGCAGCGCTTGTAAATCCAGTTAATGACGTCTTGCTCAGATACCTCGTCTTTTTGCGCATTGATCTGATTCAACAGTTCGAGGTTCAAATTTGAGCCAAACAGTGAAGTTTGTCTGCGGTAGTTTTCAGTAAGCTGATTGTAGGTCACCTCCCCGCTTCTAAATTGACTTGAGGTAAGATCGCTGTACATCTTCAGCGCATTGCTAGCCATGGTGTCGCAATAACTCTGGACAGTTTCGCCACTAGATGACCCGGCTATGCAAATCAGGCATACCGCCACCAAGAGTCTTTTTCTTTTCATATTTGTACCTTTCAATTAATTTCGATGTTCAAACTACTGCTGTGCGTGTTTTGTGTTGCTATATGAAGTATGGCGAATTTGCGTAAATCCCAAAGGACAATTGTGTTGATCTCGACATGGGCCTGTGCGGCAACAACGCTCCTCTCCAATAGCGCTTATCCTTATAGCGAAATCTCTCGTAATCCAACTAAACTTAAAGTGTTACTCTACAACAACCAATACTAAAAACCAAACTCAACGTGTGTGGTTTCTGGTGTGCCGGTCGTCAACACTGGTGGCATGCAGAAACAAACTCAAAAGAGTGGTGCTCAATTGCTTTTCGCAAGCAATATGAAGCGCCTGCGGCTAGCGAAGAACCTTACGCAGGAAAATGTGGCTGAAGGTGCCGGACTTCATCCGAACTACGTCAGTTCTGTTGAACGTGGTGAAAGAAACATATCTATTGGCAACATTGAACGTATTGCATGCGCGCTGGGTGTACCCATGACGGAATTGCTTGCCGAACCTGAAAAACAACGTAAATCACGTGGTGCCCTCCCTTAAATCCGGCCCTAGCTCAATCCTATTGCCATCGTATTGGGTTCCCCGCCACTTCTGCGGCTTCATAGCCTTTTTGAGCTAGGCAATCGAGCGTCTCGATTAGCAGGAGAATGATTTCAATTCTTAGGACGTCACGTCTGTCTTGATCTTGCTTGAGTCCGATTTGCCTTATGTATAGTTCGGCCTCAGCCTTCATTTCAACCAGTGATCCTACAAAATATGCCGCCGGGTACTCCACTTTGATTTCCTTCATCGAAACAGCTGATAGTAGACTTCTTTCCGCATCATCCAATATTAGATTTCCATTCTCAAATTGCATCTGACTTCCTATCGCCTAATCAAAGATTGGTGGTGCGAATACAAATATTTCATATTATGAAATACCTTCCTTCAACCATTCCTCCTTTTGCTTGAACACTCGCTTAGGTGCAGAAGCGCAGTTTTCAACTTCTGACTTCGCGCCCGGATGATATCGGCGCATCGCTTTTCCCCTTGTATAACGTAGTCCTTGGCAGATTCTTGACTTGGCGTGGCTTTCGTCAGTGAGACCCATAAAACAGCGTTGGCGTAGTTGAGTTCGGCATCGTGTTCGTCCAATAGCGTTGGCTCATGTTCCAATGGCAGTTCTTCATCCGGTCCTGGTAGCGGGTCAAACTGACTCATGTAAGCGATCCTTTCTGTTTGTATACCCTGCGATACAGATATTTTTGTTCTCTCAAACGGCCAATATTTCATTGGCCATCATTTTCCTGACCGTAGGCGCCTACGCCTCAAATATCAAGCGTATTTGTAGAATATATTCCGTGGACTGTCAATCCCGATGCGCTCATTGTTGCATTTATGGAAAAGCGCATGGCTCAGGTCTGCAGGGTATTGGGGGACAATGTGAAGGCGTTGCGCCTTGTGCAGGGCTTGTCTCAAGAAGCGCTGGCTCTTGAAGCTGGACTTGATCGTACTTATATCTCCCAGATTGAGCGGGGTGTCAGCAATCCGTCCGTTCTGGTGCTGCTCAAAATCGCCGCAGTACTGAAAGCTGAAGTAAGCGACTTGTTTATCAAGAAAAAATGAAACTCATATCAGCCAATTCTAAACTGGCAAAATGATATGCCCTCTTTGCCGTTTACTTGCGTCTGAACCGACCAATCTACCAAAATCGACAAAATCCCGAAGCGGTTTCGCATGTCTCGGGACGCCCCCTGTCCAAGACGGACGGCGCTGCTCAAAATCACGTCTCGTCTGCAAATTGCGTTTCGGAGAATGGGGCTGATTTGCTAACTTGTTCCTCTCAACCGAAAGGAGCATTCGATGCAAAACAGCAAACCCGTCATCAACCGCAATACCCGGAGCAGGTCGCGCAAGGCATGGCGCCTCTTTGTGGAATACGCCCTGATCACATTTGTGTTCTCGTCCGTGGTGGCCCTGCTGGCCTCCACTTCCCATCTCCTCGGCCAGTTCGAGTACAGGCAGTCGGTATTGATCCTGAACCGGGAGGGATGCGCGCATCTGCGCCAGCTCGGCATCGCCCCGCTGCCGCAGCCTGAAGCCGATACCTGCCGGGTGCAACTCGGCTTTCGCCCCAATTTGCTGGACGATGGCGGCCGCATCATGATTGGAGAAGGCACGGCCAGGATCCCGGAGCATCAGCTGGTTGTTTCCATGCCTATGCCAGACCAGCCCTGGACCCCGCATCAGTGGTTCCTGATTGCCTGGGAAGTTGTTTGCGTGCTGCTGGTGCCGTTCTCGGTACGGCTCACGGTGCGGCATCTGCAGCGGGAGGATCACCATGGTCACTAGGACTGAGCTATGTGAAATGGTCAGATCGGGGCGTACTGCCATCGAATATCGCCTGCTGGGCGTACTGATGCGTCCAAGGATGTTTACCGAGGCCGATGAAAAGGAGCTGGAGGCGCTAAAGAAGCTGATCGCCAGATATGACGAACTTATGGCAATCTGCCTGGAACCGCCTGAAACGCCCGAAGCTGCCGGCGATATGGATGGTGATACGAAATGAGTACGGCACCGGCATTACGCTACGAGCATTCCGGTAGCTGCAAAGTCATCTTCGATGCGCGGCAGAAACCGACGAAGGACATTTCAATCGATGACTGCTATTTCCTCGGTTTCCGCCTCACCTGTGAAGGAACGCTGCGTTTCCACCATGCCTGGATCATCGCCAATGACCACGAGGCTTTCCTGACCGGGCTGAAGGCGGAGGCCCATTCCCTCTCCGACAAGTATCCGGATATGCGCATACTGGAAGTGGAGCTGGTCTTCATGCACAACCTGCGTACCCAGAAGCCGGACTACTTGAGCAAGGAGACGAAGCAGGAAATTAGCCGGAAAATCGGCTTGAAACTCGATCGCCGCGATGATGAACATTTTGCGGTATTCGGCATTGCCGATGACAAATCATGCGAAGTGGTGGATTTCAAAGCGATGGATGCATTGATGGCGATTCGCATGACTCGCCTGCATAGCCAGAAACTCTGCGGCAAGGCCTTGCTGCCGCTCGCGGTCTGCCAGGCGCACCCGGTCAATCAGGAATTTGATCTGCTGTTCCACCAGGAAGCCAAGTTGATCTATGCCCTGCTCTGCACCGAAGCAGCCGGTGGGGTGCATTGAGGCTTACCGGTAATCGACGCGCTCGCGCAGTTCTTTGCCAGGCTTGAAATGAGGAACGTATTTGGCCGGGATCATGACGGTGGCACCGGTCTTCGGATTGCGCCCTTTGCGGGGTGGGCGGTGATTCAGGGCAAAACTGCCGAAGCCACGGATCTCTACCCTGCCCCCTTGGGCCAAGGTGTGCGATAGCTTGTCTAGTATCACGCGGACGGTCAGGTCGATGTCCTTAAGGGGGAATTGAGGAAAGGACTGGGAGAGGTTCTGGATGATTTCGTTGTGGGTCATGGCTGTTCCGGGTTCGGACTTCGTCGGGCACCAAGGCTGACAGACGAATTTTTTTAGTTATTCGCGTTGATTATATAGGAGGTGCAGAGTGAAGTCTGAAACCAGGAGGAGGATGCGTCGGTTCGTGTGGCGCAGTATGGTCGGATATTTTGCGCCATTGATTGTTCTCGTCAGGATACCAAGATAGCGGAAATTGAATTATTGGTGGCAGATGCGGGTGATGTATCGCTACATGTCATGGAAATAGCCTGAGCAATCCAAGCAAATAAACCACATTACCGGACCTTGAATATGCTTCGACACGGAAATCAACTGAGGCTGCACGCAAAGGACATTGAGCGGCTCTGCAATTTGACAGGTGTAAAGCCACTGAATATCCAAACAGTGGAGGAATGGAATCGATTCGCAGACAGGCACTTGTCCTTAATCGAAGGCAGGACGGATGATGCATATTCCGGATACTCATGAGCACTTGTTCCGATAGGAGTTGATCAGGCGTTCCGCTTTAATTTGATCACTGATTCTTCTGATCATGAGCAAAAGAACTTGCAACCAGTTGCTTCTACGAGTAGCACGCTGATATGGCGATAGTCGACTGTTCGGCCATGTCGTCGTTTAAATGCGGTGATATGGGTGACCGTTATCAGCTTCCTGACTGGACAGATTCTTGAGTGATTATGCTCGCACCGCTGCCCCATTCCTCCTGTCGTTTTTTCAAGAGAATATGCGCTACACTCTTCGAGCCAAAAACAAAATAAGGGAAGCATGAATCGCAGTTTGAAATACGTTCTATTTGCCGAGGATCGAGCTTTCGTTGCACGTTGCCTAGATGTTGATGTGGCAAGCGAGGGGGATACGAAGGAGGAGGCCATTTCTAACCTTCAAGAGGCTTTGAATCTGTACTTCGAGGGTCATGCAGCAAGCCTCTCTGAACTTCCAGCTCTGGAATATCAGTTTGGTGACGTTGTAGTGCATGCATAGTGCGTCTGCTATCGGGGTGCGGCCGGGCGTTAGTAAAATCGGGTATCCGGATTTTCTGGTGGGTTTGAGGTGGGTGCTGGAGGGTGATGGAAATTTTACTCTCCGGATTCTCCGGTGGATGGGAAGGGTTCATTGATTTCACAACGGAGCGAGTGTAGTATTTGACATGCTAGCGCTGCGTGGGCACAAAAGTTACGCAGCATTCCAAACCAGCCTTCGGGCATCTGCAGTACCTAAATCAAGCAGTCCGTCCAGAGAGAACGTTCCCGCTTGAGCTTTTCGAGCAGAACCGTGAGCGTTTTTATCATCCCGGATTTTTCCTCTTCTTGAGGAAGATCGTTGCCATGCGTTATTGGCATATCAAACCAACCTGAAATCCCATATCGCTATAAACTGGAATTAAGGTTTCAATCGGAGCAAACCACCGCACCATATAATCCAACTATTCCTGTTTTGGACTGGTTGGTTCCCTATTTGTCTAAGGAGGCATACATGAGGAAATTTTGTTACTATGAACGAGGTGGGGGTGGAAATGGCTGACTTTTTTAGCCAACGGTTCGGTAAAAATGTTTGGATTACTCACCATGCTCGAACAAGCATGGAGAAACGGCAGATCGATGATGCAACGCTTGAACGAGTAATCGAAGAGGGCGAGATTAAGCATCGGAATGCTATAGATTTGTGGGTGTTCAAGCATATTGATGGACGGTCTGACAACTTGATTTGCGCTGCTGTCGTTGAACAAGAAGCAGTTGTAATTAAAACAGTCATGATCAATTGGGAATTGGAGGACGAAACATGAGAATCCAGTACGAAGATCAAGATGACATCCTTCATATCGAGTTTTCTAAGGAAAAGATCGTTAAGGATGTTTCTTACGGTTGGAATGTAAATATTGGCTATGCAGCAAATGGAATCGCGGAAGTAACGATTCTCGACGCTAAAGCCAATGGATACTGGCCGCTAGAAAACGCTAAGGACTTGTTGCCGTTGGCGGCATAGTTCTGTCATCAACTCAACCCCCGCGCATCTATGATGCCGGGGGTTTTCACTTTCTGGAATTAGCCGAATATCTGAACTGGGAACAGAGTATCCCGCCAGATCTGGCCAAGCCATTCCGGTCTGTGATGACAGCGTTCCGGAATTGGAAGCCATACATCTTGAATTATTTTGACGATGAGCGCGTCACCAATGCTTTCACTGAAAGCTTCAACGCAAAGATCCGGCGGGTATATCGTAATACGCAGTTACACTTTTGAGCGATTGCGAGCGAAAGTCCTTTACACAGACATGCTGCAAAAACGCGTCCTCATCCAAGACAAAGTTCGTGTCAGAAAGAGACAAAAGTTCGATGAGGTCAATATGGCCGGTTATTTCTCGCTAGTTGGATCATTCCAGGATGAGTACGAAACCAAGCTCCAGAATCGTGAAGCCATCCTCGGGACAGACCTACCCACCCTGATAGCCCAGATTGATGAATGGGAATCTTAGTCTTTCAATTTCTTCCGCCCACCAGAAAATCCGGATACCCGTAAAATCAAACAGGCCCGGGCGGGAAGCATTGGTGCCAAGCATGTACAGCGTGCGCATCGTTCGCAGCTTGGGCGAGCGCGGCGTGAATTGCGGCTCTAACTAGGCGCCGGCGGACAGTACGGTGTCCCTAAGGTCGGCTAAGGTGTACGGAGCCGACAAGCCGGCGACTCACAGGAGACTTTCGTTTTGGCCGATTCACGACCACTTGCATGTATTTTACTAATCAGTAAATCAGGGGCATTACGTCTTGGATATACTCAGTGGTTTCCGCCTGCGCAGCAGGATTGGACTGGGTGCTCATGCCGTTGGATTGCCTGATCAGAATATCCGGAATACGCAGGATGAAGAGAAGCTGATCAAATTGCTGTTGCAAGATGAGAGATTGCAATTAGCATCTTGCCTCAAGGAGTGCCGGTAAAGCTCAAAATATAATAACCAAGATTTCATCCGACAAACATATTGTCTGATGTTCGGCATTGCGGACATTTCGGTTTCCAGTATTTCAGTCTGATGTTGTTTCTATAGAGGAAGTTTTTCTCTTCGGGCGCGCCATCCTGTCGGGATGAACGTAGTCCGCAATCGGATGCTGTTCTAGCGGAAATGTCGTTTCACGGCTGAAGGTGGGATCCCTTTGAGGCGGATAAAGGCGCGCCGCATTCGTTCCACGTCTGTGAAGCCACATTGGCGTGCCACAACCTGTACCGAGCCATTACCGCTTTCCAAAGCGGCGCTCGCTGCCTCTACTCTTAATCGTTCGACGGCTCGGGCTGGAGTTGTGCCGACTTCAGAAGTGAAGCATCGGGCAAAATGCCTTGGACTCATGCACGCATGGTCCGCGAGATCGCCAACCTTCAGCGATTTATCCAGATTGCTGCGGATGTAATCGAGCAGGCCGGCGAAGCGACCGTCTGCCATGCCCATTTCCAATAACGCCGAATACTGGGATTGCCCGCCAGGGCGACGGTAATACACCACGAGTTGGTGGGCGACCTGACGAGCGATCTTCTCTCCCAGGTCATCAGCGATTAGGGCCAAGGAAAGATCGATGCCGGCACTGATCCCTGCTGAGGTCCAGATATGGCCGTCATTGACATAGATTCGGTCTTCATCAAGGGACACGTCGGGAAAGCGGCGTCTGAAGTCGGCGCTACGCTGCCAGTGCGTTGTTGCCTTCCTTCCATTCAGCAAACCGGCCGAGGCAAGCAGATAGGCACCCGAACAGACGCTCGCCATGCGTCGCGCTTTCTGTGAGAGATCGCGGATGAAGGTGAGCATCTCCGCGCAGGCAGCGGCTTCGACCACCCCTTCACCTCCCACAGCGATCACGGTGTCTGCATCAAGCACTTGGGCGAAGGGTATGGTCAGCAGCGTGGTACCGGACGAACTCTTCACCGCTCCCCCCGCATGACTGGCCAAAGTCAGCTCATACGCCCTTGCCTCCATCCGGTTGGCCATCTCGAACGCGGCGATTGGACCTGCCACATCCAGCAACTGAAAATCGGAAAAAACGGCAAAAACCAACTTACGCGTCATGGCAGAAAACGAGGGAACTATGTCTTTTGTACTCTAACCCATCCATGCAACATGTCAATGGCACCACTCACAACACAAGGAGAAAATCATGTTGATGTCCGCATCGCTGTCTGCGTCTGTTCCCGCCGCCAATCAGCAACTTCCGGCTGGGTTAAGCGGGGAGATCATTTCTCGGTCCCAGATCGGGCACGAATTTATCTGGCCGAAGAACGACCCACGCTCGCAATGGCAACCGCAGCGAACCTATGGACCCGGTGACGATGCCAGGATTCGGCGCCTCAGCATCTCACAGCATTTCGACATGGATGCGTTCTTGGAGCGAACCAAAGCGCTTGACCTGCCATCGCGGATCATCGAACTTCTGAACCACAATGCTTTCCAGTTTAATTCGCGAAAGAAATTCCGTGAATGCGACCAGTGGCGTCAGATGGTCACGGATGCTTGTGAGAAAGGTGCTCCGATTGAAATCCTGATCTTGGCGTTCTGCGTGATCAGCAATCCGACCAAGCGGGTGCAGCCCACCGAAGTGACCGCAGCAGATGACGTATCGCTGCTCCATATGGACAATATTGCCCGCCATATCGCGAGCATCTACCCACCCGGAGCAATCTTGCATGTGATCAGCGATAGCACCTTCTATGCGCTGCCGCTGGGAGTTACGTCAGTAGAGGCGCAGAACTATCTGATTCAACTGCGTCAGCGGACCGAAGAACTGCAGATAGCTGACACCATCAAGATTCACGACATTTCCGACTATCTTTCCAATTACAACCAGTTCTTCCATAATCGCTTCGAGATTTGGCGTGCAAAGTTCCTGTCTGATCCGCTGTCGCATGATCTGCTTGCAGATGAGTACCAGCGCTGGCACGCCAGTATGCGCGCGACGCTCAATTCTCGGCGTATGGGATTCTCCTACGAGCAATTGGCGGCTCTGTTCTGTGCCGATTCTGGTATTTCTCTGGCACACCTCGATGACAGTGCCACCCTGGCGCTTGCAGAGTACCGGGCCTTGAAGGCGGCGGCCGCTGATACCAACTGGGAAAAACATCATTTCCCGAACGCCATTCGGGCGACAATCCACGCGAAGAAAATCCCGGTATTGGGCCTTCGTCTGTATCCGGAATACAAGCTGGGCTCCCGTCTCCTCCCGTATCATGGAATTGCAGTCATGGTCCCGGGCGACAATGGCGATGCCGAACGGATGGAAATCCGTCACGAAATAACTGTTATTGGTAATCCGTCCTTTACCCGGGTCGTTGATGAGAAGGGGCTAACGCAATTCTACGAACCGTCGACGCCAAGGGTATGAACCGCAACATCTTTCTGCTGGCACTCTCCCAGGCGGCGGTGATGACCACGATCAGTCTTGTGCTCTCATCGTCGGCTCTGGTGGGAGCTCAACTCTCGTCGACGGATTTCGCTACCGTGCCATTGGCTATCCAATACCTGGGTACCATGGTGATGCTCTATCC